>NZ_JACYVT010000001.1:0-728040 GCF_014842725.1 Pseudomonas sp. CFBP 13602
CAGCGGCGCAAGCCGCGTCCGGCAGCACCGCGCTCCCGTAGCAGCGGCGCAAGCCGCGTCCGGCAGCACCACGCTCCCGTAGCAGCGGCGCAAGCCGCGTCCGGCAGCACCGCGCTCCCGTAGCAGCGGCGCAAGCCGCGTCCGGCAGCACCGCGCTCCTGTAGCAGCGGCGCAAGCCGCGTCCGGGAGCACTGCGATGTGTCTGATGCTTGCGCGCAAGCCACGACGCGGCTCGCGCCGCTGCTACAGGGCGTGTTATTTCCTGCCAAGGTAAATTGCCCGTAAAGGCGCTTTGCTTATGCATCCCGACTCCTTATCGTTCAGCCTCCTCAAAGTAGAAGCCCACCCGCACAATGGTCGATCATTCAATGCAGTCCCCAGGTCCCCGTAAATCGCGTCGCTGGCTGTTCGGCCTGTTGATGGTGGTGGTTGTCGCCGTGTTGTGCTGGTGGTTCTGGCCAGCCACCAAGAATTCCCAGAACGACGCGGCCTCGGCGCCCGCCGCCGGGCGCAATGCAGGTGCCGCGCGGCCCGGCTTCGGCGGCTCTGCCGAGCCCACCCCGGTGCGTGTTGCCGAGGTGATCACCGGCGACTTCCCGGTGTATTACAAGGCCCTGGGTACGGTGACGGCGACCAATACCGTGAATGTGCGCAGCCGTGTCGCAGGCGAACTGATCAAGGTCAACTTCCAGGAAGGGCAGCGAGTCAAGGCCGGGGACCTGCTGGCCGAAATCGACCCGCGCAGCTATGAAATCGCCCTGCAGCAAGCCCAGGGCACGCTGGCGCAGAACCAGGCACAGCTGAAGAACGCGCAGATCGACCTGCAGCGTTACAAGGGTCTGTTCGCCGAAGACAGCATCGCCCGCCAGACCCTGGACACCCAGCAGGCACTGGTGGGCCAATATCAGGGCACCATCCAGACCAACCAGGCTGCGGTCAACGACGCCAAGCTCAACCTCGACTTCACCCGCATCCGCGCGCCCATTGCCGGCCGTCTGGGCTTGCGCCAGCTGGACATCGGCAACCTGGTGGCCGCCAACGACACCAATGCGCTGGTGGTGATCACTCAGGTGCAGCCGATCACGGTGGCCTTCACCTTGCCTGAAAGCCAGCTCACCCCGGTGCTGGCGCGCTATCGCAGCGGCGCGAAACTGGCAGTTGAGGCCTGGGACCGAGGCGACACGCGCAAACAGGCCACCGGTGTGCTTGGCAGCCTGGACAACCAGATCGACACCACCACCGGCACGCTGAAGTTCAAGGCGCGCTTCGAGAACCAGGACGAAGCCCTGTTCCCCAACCAGTTCGTCAACGTACGGCTGCTGTCCGATACCCTCAAGGGCGTGGTGCTGGTGCCCTCGGCGGCCGTTCAGTATGGCGTCGACGGCACCTTCGTCTACGCCATGGATGGCAACGACAAGGTCAAGATTCGCCAGCTCAAGGTGGGCGCGACCGACGGCAGCAATACCGTCGTCGAGCAGGGCCTGGCGCAAGGCGACCGGGTGGTGCTCGAAGGCACCGACCGCCTGCGCGACGGCAGCCGTGTCGAAGTGGTCGATGACAGCGCCAAGGTGCCGACCTCGCCTGGGCAACACCTGCAGGGGCAGGACGGAGCCGCTGTGCCTGGAACGACGGGCAAGACCGGCGCATGAATATCTCGCGGCTGTTCATCCTGCGGCCTGTCGCAACGACGCTGACCATGCTCGCCATCGTTCTGGCGGGCGTGCTCGCCTATCGTTTGCTGCCGGTGTCGGCGCTGCCGCAGGTCGACTACCCGACGATTCGGGTCATGACGCTCTATCCCGGCGCGAGCCCGCAGGTGATGACCAGTGCGGTCACCGCCCCCCTCGAACGCCAGTTCGGGCAGATGCCCGGCCTGACCCAGATGGCCTCGACCAGCTCGGGCGGCGCGTCGGTGCTGACCCTGCGCTTCAGCCTGGAAATCAACATGGACGTCGCCGAGCAGCAGGTGCAGGCGGCGATCAATGCGGCGAGCAACCTGTTGCCGTCCGATCTGCCCGCGCCGCCGGTGTACAACAAGGTCAACCCGGCTGACACCCCGGTGCTGACCATAGCCATCAGCTCCAAGACCATGCCGCTGCCCAAGCTCAACGACCTGGTCGACACCCGCATGGCGCAGAAGATCGCTCAGATCAGTGGCGTGGGCATGGTCAGCATCGCTGGAGGGCAGCGCCAGGCGGTGCGCATCAAGGTCAACCCTGAAGCCCTGGCGGCCAACGGCCTGAACCTGTCCGACGTGCGCACCCTGATCGGCGCCTCCAACGTCAACCAGCCCAAGGGCAACTTCGACGGGCCCACGCGGGTGTCGATGCTCGACGCCAACGACCAGCTGCGCTCCCCCGAGGAATACGCCAATCTGATCCTGGCGTACAACAATGGCGGGCCGCTGCGCCTGCGTGACGTCGCGCAGATCGTCGACGGCGCCGAGAACGAGCGGCTGGCTGCCTGGGCCAATCAGAACCAGGCGGTACTGCTCAACATCCAGCGCCAGCCGGGCGCCAACGTCATCGACGTGGTCGACCGGATCAAGGCACTGCTGCCGACCATCACCGACACCATGCCGGCCGGGCTCGACGTCACCGTGCTGACCGACCGCACCCAGACCATCCGCGCCTCGGTCACCGACGTGCAGCACGAACTGCTTATCGCCATTGCCCTGGTGGTGATGGTCACCTTCCTGTTCCTGCGTCGCTTCAGCGCCACCCTGATTCCGTCCATCGCCGTGCCGCTGTCGCTGGTGGGCACCTTCGGCGTGATGTACCTGGCCGGGTTCTCGATCAACAACCTGACCCTGATGGCGCTGACCGTGGCCACCGGCTTCGTGGTCGACGACGCCATCGTCATGCTGGAAAACATCTCGCGCCACATCGAAGAAGGCGAAACACCGATGCAGGCTGCGCTCAAGGGCGCGCGGCAGATCAGCTTCACCCTGCTGTCGCTGACGTTCTCGTTGATCGCGGTGCTGATCCCGCTGCTGTTCATGGCCGACGTGGTCGGGCGCCTGTTCCGCGAGTTCGCCATTACCCTGGCGGTAGCCATCCTCATTTCCCTGGTGGTCTCGCTGACTCTGACGCCGATGATGTGCGCGCGCCTGCTCAAGCGCGAGCCGAAGGAAGAGGAGCAGGGCCGCTTCTACAAGGCCAGCGGCGCCTGGATCGACTGGCTGATCGCGCGCTACGCCGGCGGTCTGCGCTGGGTGCTGCGCCACCAGCCGCTGACCCTGCTGGTGGCGGTTGCCACCCTGGGCCTGACGGTGCTGCTGTACCTGGTGGTCCCCAAGGGTTTTTTCCCGGTGCAGGACACCGGGGTCATCCAGGGCATTTCCGAGGCCCCGCAATCCATTTCCTTCAAGGCCATGAGCGAGCGGCAGCAAGCCCTGGCCAAGATCATCCTGCAGGATCCAGCCGTCTCCAGCCTGTCTTCGTACATCGGGGTAGACGGCGACAACGCCACGCTCAACAGTGGCCGGCTGCTGATCAACCTCAAGCCCCACGGCGAGCGCGACCTCACGGCCAGCCAGATCATTGCGCGCCTGCAGCCGGAGGTCGACAAGCTGCTGGGCATGCGCCTGTTCATGCAACCCGTGCAGGACCTGACCATCGAAGACCGGGTCAGCCGCACCCAGTACCAGTTCAGCCTGTCGTCTCCGGATGCCGACCTGCTCGCCACCTGGAGCGCACGCCTGGTGGACGCCCTGAAGCAGCGACCCGAGCTCACCGATGTCGCCAGCGACCTGCAGGACAAAGGCCTGCAGGTGTACCTGGTGATCGACCGCGATGCTGCCAAGCGGGTCGGAGTGGACGTCGCCGATATCACCGACGCGCTGTACGACGCCTTCGGTCAACGACAGATTTCCACCATCTATACCCAGTCCAGCCAATACCGCGTAGTGCTGCAGGCCACCGATGCCAGCACCCTGGGACCGCAGGCGCTGGAGCAGATCTACGTCAAGGCCAGTGTCAACGGCACCGGTACCACCAACCAGACCGCCGACAGCGACACCACGGCGACCAGCGGCACCCAGGTGCGCCTGTCGAGCCTGGCGCACATCGAACAGCGCCAGGCGCAACTGGCGATCGCGCACATCGGTCAGTTTCCGGCGGTGATGATGTCGTTCAACCTGGCCGAGGGCGTGGCCCTGGGCAAGGCGGTCGACGTGATCGAGCAGGTGCAGCGCGACATCGGCATGCCGTTGGGTGTGCAGACCCAGTTCCAGGGTGCGGCGGAGGCCTTCCAGGCGTCGCTGCAGAGCACCTTGCTGCTGGTGCTGGCGGCCATCGTCACCATGTACATCGTGCTGGGTGTGCTCTACGAGAGCTACATCCACCCCATCACCATTCTGTCGACGCTGCCCTCGGCGGCGGTGGGGGCCCTGCTGGCATTGCTCATCAGCGGCAACGACCTGGGCATGATCGCCATCATCGGCATCATCCTGCTGATCGGCATCGTCAAGAAAAACGCGATCATGATGATCGACTTCGCCCTGGAGGCCGAGCGCAATCAGGGTCTGGACCCGGAAACCGCAATCTACCAGGCCGCGCTGCTGCGTTTCCGGCCGATCCTGATGACCACCATGGCCGCGCTGTTCGGCGCGGTACCGCTGATGCTTGCCAGTGGCTCGGGTGCGGAACTGCGTCAGCCGCTGGGGCTGGTGATGGTCGGCGGGCTGTTGGTGAGCCAGGTGCTGACCCTGTTCACCACCCCTGTCATCTACCTATACTTCGACCGCCTGGGGCGGCGCTGGGGACGCCAGCCGGCCGCCGTGGAACAGGCTGAATCATGAACCTGTCCGGACCTTTCATCCGCCGCCCGGTGGCGACCTTCCTGATGAGCGTGGCGATCATGCTGCTCGGCGGGGTCAGCTTCAGCCTGCTGCCAGTGTCGCCGCTGCCGAGCATGGACTTTCCGGTGATCGTGGTTTCCGCCAACCTGTCCGGTGCCAGCCCCGAGGTCATGGCCTCGACCGTGGCCACGCCCCTGGAACGCTCGTTCGGGGCGATTCCGGGCGTGACCACCATGAGCAGCCGCTCAAGCCAGGGCTCGACGCGGGTCATTCTGCAGTTCGACCTCGACCGCGACATCAACGGCGCGGCCCGTGAAGTGCAGGCGGCGATCAACGCTTCGCGCAACCTGTTGCCCAGCGGTATGCGCAGCATGCCGACCTACAAGAAGATCAACCCCTCGCAAGCCCCGGTCATGGTCCTGTCGCTGACCTCCAATGTGCTGGAGAAGGGCAAGCTCTATGACCTGGCCTCGACCATCCTGTCGCAGAGCCTGTCCCAGGTGCCCGGGGTAGGGGAGGTGCAGATCGGCGGCAGCTCGCTGCCCGCAGTGCGCATCGAGCTCGAACCGCAGTTGCTCAACCAGTACAACGTCTCGCTCGATGACGTGCGCACGGCCATCGACGGCACCAACGTGCGCCGGCCCATCGGTTTCGTCGAGGACGGCGAGCGCCAGTGGCAGGTGCAGGCCAACGACCAGTTGGACAAGGCCGACGACTACAAGCCACTGATCATTCGCTACCAGGACGGCTCGGTGCTGCGCCTGAGCGATGTGGCCAAGGTCACCGACGGTGTGGAAGATCGCTACAACAGCGGCTTCTACAACGACAACTCGGCCGTGCTGCTGGTGATCAACCGTCAGGCTGGCGCCAACATCATCCAGACCGTCAGCCAGATCAAGGAACAGCTGCCGGCCCTGGAAGCGCTGTTGCCCGAAAGTGTCGAGCTGAACATCGCCATGGACCGCTCGCCAGTGATCACCGCCACCCTGCACGAGGCCGAGATGACCCTGCTCATCGCCGTGGTGCTGGTGGTGTTGGTGGTGTTCCTGTTCCTGGGCAATTTCCGCGCCTCGCTGATTCCCACCCTGGCCGTTCCGGTGTCGCTGGTCGGCACGTTCGCGATCATGTACCTGTGGGGTTTCTCGCTGAACAACCTGTCGTTGATGGCGCTGATCCTGGCGACCGGGCTGGTGGTGGATGACGCCATCGTGGTGCTCGAGAACATTTCCCGGCACATTGACGACGGCGTGCCGCCGCTGCGCGCCGCCTACCTGGGCACGCAGGAAGTGGGCTTCACCCTGCTGTCGATGAACGTCTCGCTGGTGGCGGTGTTCCTCTCGATCCTGTTCATCGGTGGCATCATCGAGAGCCTGTTCCGCGAATTCTCCATCACCCTGGCCGTGGCCATCGTGGTTTCGCTGTTCGTTTCCCTGACCCTGACCCCAATGCTTTGCGCGCGCTGGTTGAAGCCGCATCGGCCCGAGCACGACAACCGCTTGCAGCGCCTGAGCAACCGCATCAATCAGCGCATGGTCGCCGGCTACGACCGCAGCCTTGGCTGGGTCTTGCGTCATCGTCGGCTGACCCTGCTCAGCCTGTTGCTGACCATCGTCGGCAACGTGGCACTTTACGTGGTGGTGCCCAAGACCTTCATGCCGCAACAGGATACCGGCCAGTTGATCGGCTTCGTGCGTGGCGACGACGGCCTGTCGTTCTCGGTCATGCAGCCGAAGATGGAAACCTATCGCCGCGCGCTGCTCGCCGACCCTGCGGTCGACAGCGTGGCCGGTTTCATTGGCGGCAACAACGGCAGCAACAACGCGACCATTCTGGTTCGCCTGAAGCCGATCGAAGTGCGCAAGATCAACGCGCAGCAGGTCATCGAACGGCTGCGCAAGGAACTGCCCAAGGTGCCCGGCGGCCGCCTGATGCTGATGGCCGACCAGGACCTGCAGTTCGGCGGCGCACGCGAGCAGAGCACCTCGCAGTATTCGTACATCATCCAGAGCGGTGATCTGTCGGCCTTGCGCACCTGGTACCCGAAAATCGTCGCGGCCTTCCGCGCACTGCCGGAACTGACCGCCATCGATGCGCGCGAAGGGCGTGGCGCCGCGCAGGTGACGCTGATCGTCGACCGCGACAAGGCCAAGCGCCTGGGCATCGACATGAGTACTGTGACCTCGGTGCTCAACAACGCCTACAGCCAGCGGCAGATTTCCACCATCTACGACAGCCTCAACCAGTACAAGGTGGTGATGGAAATCAACCCCAGGTACGCCCAGGACCCGATCACCCTGGAGCAGGTGCAGGTGATCACCATGGACAACAAGCGCGTACCCCTGTCGAGCATCGCCCACTACGAAAACAGCCTGGCCGACGACAGTGTCAGCCATGAAGGGCAGTTCGCCTCGGAGAGCATCTCCTTCGACCTGGTCAACGGGGTGACCCTCGACGTCGCCACGCCGTTGATCGAGCGGGCGCTGGTGCGAGTCGGCCTGCCCGAAGACATCATCGTCAAGGTCGCCGGCACCGGCGATGCCTTCGCGGCGGCGCAGAAGAGCCAGCCGTTCATGATTCTCGGCGCGCTGGTCGCGGTCTATCTGGTGCTCGGCATTCTGTACGAAAGCTACATACATCCGCTGACCATTCTGTCGACCTTGCCCTCGGCGGGGGTGGGCGCGCTTTTGAGCATCTACCTCACCGGTGGCCAGTTCAGCCTGATCTCGCTGCTGGGCCTGTTTCTGTTGATCGGCGTGGTGAAGAAGAACGCCATCATGATGATCGACCTGGCGCTGCAGCTCGAGCGCAACGAGGGGCTGGGCCCGGCCGAGTCGATCCGCCGCGCGTGCCTGCTGCGCCTGCGCCCCATCCTGATGACGACCATGGCGGCCATTCTCGGCGCACTGCCATTGATGTTCAGCACCGCCGCCGGTGCCGAGATGCGCCGGCCGCTGGGCCTGACCATCATCGGCGGCCTGGTGTTCAGCCAGATCCTCACGCTTTACACCACTCCGGTGGTCTACCTCTATCTGGACCGCCTGCGCCACCGCTTCAACACGTGGCGCGGCGTGCGTACCGATGCCGCTCTGGACACTCCGCTATGACCGACTCCGTTTTTCCGCGCGTCTCGCGCCTTGCCAGTGTGGCGCTGTGCAGCCTGATGCTGAGTGCCTGCACCCTGGGCCCGGACTACCAGCGCCCGACCATCGCCACGCCGGTGGCATTCAAACAGGCCGATGGCTGGCGCCAGGCCAATCCCAGCGATGCCCTGGCGCGTGGCGCCTGGTGGGAACTGTACGGTGATCGCCAACTCGATGCGCTGGTGGTCAGGCTCAACCGTTCCAACCAGACCGTCGCCCAGTACGAAGCGCAATACCGGCAGGCCCAGGCGCTGGTCCGCAGCACGCGCGGGGCGCTGTTTCCCACCGTCGATCTGAGCGCCGGCAAGACCCGCTCCAGCCAGGGCACCGGCAGCAGCGGTTCGAGCCTGAGCCAATCCAGCAGTGGTATCCGCGACACCTACAACACGCAGTTGGGCGTGAGCTGGGAAGCCGACATCTGGGGCAAACTGCGCCGCGGGCTGGAAGCCGACCGCGCCAGCGCCCAGGCCAGCCTGGCGGATCTGGCGGCGATGCGCCTGAGCCTGCAGTCGGAGCTGGTACAGAACTACCTGCAGTTGCGCGTGATCGATGAGCAGAAGCGCTTGCTCGAAGCGACCGTCCAGGCGTATCAGCGCTCCCTCGACCTGACCCAGAATCAGTACCGCGCGGGCATTTCCGGCAAGGATGCGGTGTTCCTCGCGCAAACCCAGCTGAAATCGACCCAGGCCGACCTGATCGATCTGGTCTGGCAGCGGGCGCAGTTGGAGAACGCGATCGCGGTGCTGATCGGCATGGCACCTTCGGAATTCAGCCTGGCCGGCAGTACCGACATTCCGTCGTTGCCGGCCATTCCCCTGGCGCTGCCATCGCAACTGCTTGAGCGCCGTCCCGACATCGCCGCCGCCGAGCGCTCGGTGATGGCCGCCAATGCCGAAATAGGCGTGGCCAAGACGGCCTATTTTCCCGACCTGACCCTGAGTCTGGCGGGCGGCTACAGCAGCAGCAGTTTCAGCAACTGGGTATCGTTGCCCAATCGTTTCTGGTCGGTCGGCCCGCAGTTGGCGATGACCCTGTTCGACGGTGGGCAGCGTGCGGCCGAAGTGGACCGCAGCGAGGCGGCCTATGACCAGACCGTCGCGCAGTATCGGCAGACGGTGCTCGATGGCTTTCGCGAAGTGGAAGACTACATGAGCCAGTTGAAAGTCTTCGACGAGGAAGCCTCGGTGCGCAACGAGGCGCTGCAGGCGGCGCGGGAGTCGTTGCGACTTACATCGAACCAATACAAAGCCGGCCTTATTGGCTATCTTGATGTGGTCAACGTGCAGGCCACGGCGTTGAGCAACGAACGCAGCGTATTGACGCTGATGCAGAGTCGGCTGGTCGCCAGCGTGCAGTTGATCGCGGCGCTGGGCGGCGGCTGGCAGGAACCGGCACAATAGCGGGTTTGTCACGCGCACGTCCCTGGCAGCGGCGCAAGCTGCGTCAACGGTGGGCGCCTTTCGTCGGATTCACCATGGCGTTCGTGACGCGGCTTGAGCCGCTGCTACAGGATGGCTGCGCAGAGTCACGTCACCCTTTGAAACCCCGCACGGCCTTGTCGAGATATCGATGCTAATTGGTACTTATTCTTCCGCTCTTGTCGTCGTATCGCTGTGTGTTGCCATTCTGGCGTCGTACACCGCGCTTGATCTGGTCGGACGTATTGCCACGGCGCAGGGCCGGGCTGTGTACCTGTGGATGAGCGGCGGGGCGCTGGCCATGGGCATCGGCGTGTGGTCGATGCATTTCATCGGCATGCTCGCTTTCGAACTGCCGATCCAGTTGGGCTACGACCTCAGCCTCACGGCAGCTTCGCTGCTCATTGCCGTGCTCAGTTCCGGCTTTGCCCTGTGGCTGGTCAGCCAGCCGCAGCTGCCGGGGCCGCAACTGGCCGTCGGCGCACTGATCATGGGCGCCGGTATCAGCAGCATGCATTACACCGGCATGGCGGCGCTGCAGATGCAGCCAGGCATCGTCTACGACCCTGTGCTGTTCGTTGCGTCGCTGGCGATTGCCGCAGGGGCTTCCGGTGCCGCGTTGTGGATCGCCTTCCGCCTGCGCCGCAATCGTCCCAATGTACGCGTGGCCCGTGCTGGAGCCTCGGTGGTGATGGGCATCGCCATCGTCGGCATGCACTACACCGGCATGGCTGCGGCCGAATTCCCGGCGGGCAGCGTCTGCGGCGGGGCCCTGAACGGCTTGACCGGCGACGGCCTCGACTATCTGGTGCTGGTGACCACCCTGGCGGTGCTGGGTATGACCCTGCTGACGTCGGTACTGGATGCGCGCATGGAGTCGCGTACCTCGGCGCTGGCCAACTCGCTGACCCTGGCCAACCAGGAGCTGACGCAACTGGCCCTGCACGACAACCTGACCGGGTTGCCCAACCGCATACTGCTGGCCGACCGCATTGGCCAGGCGATCAGCCAGGTCGATGCCGTCGGCGGCTACCTGGCGGTGATGTTCATCGATCTGGATGGCTTCAAGCCCGTCAACGACGCCTTCGGCCATCACATGGGCGACCAGTTGCTGCGTGCCGTGGGCTCGCGTCTGCGCGGCGGTCTGCATGGTCAGGACACCCTGGCGCGGATCGGCGGCGACGAGTTCGTCCTGCTCGTCAGCCTGGAAGAGCCGGCCTATGCCAAGGGTATCGCCGCGCAGCAGGTGCATCTTATCGGTCAGTCTTTCGAGGTGGCAGGGCACACATTGCAGATTTCAGCGAGCATCGGTATTGCCCTGTACCCAGGCAACGGCGTCGATCAGAACGAGTTGCTGATGAATGCCGACGCGGCCATGTACCACGCCAAGAGCATCGGCAAGAACGGCTACAGCTTTTTCGAAAGCTCGATGAACACCAATGCCCGCAAGCAACTGCAGCTGCTGCAGGAACTGCGCATGGCAGTCACCGAGCAGCAGTTGCGTCTGTTCTACCAGCCCAAGTTCGGTGCCCGCAGCGGCGAGCCGATCGGCGCCGAAGCGCTGCTGCGTTGGCAGCACCCGCGAATGGGCCTGCTGGCGCCTGCCGCCTTCATCGACCTTGCGGAGAAAACCGGGCTGATCATCGACATTGGCAGCTGGGTGCTCGACGAGGCCTGTCGGCAGATGCGCGAGTGGGTCGACCAGGGCTTCGGGCACTGGCGCATCGCGGTCAATCTTTCCGCCCTGCAGTTCGGCCATGCCGGCCTGGTCCGCGGGGTAGCCAGCACCCTGGATCGGCACGGGCTCGACGCGGCCAACCTGACCCTGGAAATCACCGAAACCACGGCGATGAGCGACGCCGACGCCAGTATGAACGTGCTGCAGCAGCTTTCGGACATGGGTGTCGATCTGTCCATCGACGATTTCGGCACGGGTTATTCCAGCCTCATGTACCTCAAGCGGCTGCCGGCCAACGAGCTGAAGATCGACCGCGGTTTCGTCCGCGATCTGGAGCAGGACAGCGACGATGCCGCCATCGTGTCGGCGATCGTCGCGCTAGGTCGGGCGCTGGGCCTGCGGATCGTGGCCGAAGGGGTGGAAACCAGCAATCAACAGCAGTTCCTGACCCGCCTGGGCTGTGATTCCCTGCAGGGCTATCTGCTTGGCCATCCGCTTCCGGCCGAGCGTTTCATGCACGACATTCAGGCGGCCAGGCAGGTCAAGAGCGCCAGCCGCGCCTGAATCCGTCTTTGGAGGCTAGGTATTTCATGGAAAAAGTCATTGTCATCACAGGCGGCAGCCGAGGTATCGGCGCTGCGACCGCGCTGCTGGCGGCAAGCCAGGGCTATCGTGTGTGCATCAACTATCGCAGTGACGACGCAGCGGCCATGGATGTGCTGCAGCAAGTGCGGGCGCTGGGCGTGCAGGCGATCGCGGTGCGTGCCGACGTCAGCCGCGAAGATGGCGTGTTCCGTTTGTTCAGCCAGGTGGATGCCGAGTTGGGCCGGGTCACTGCGCTGGTCAACAACGCGGCCACCAACGGCCCCAGGGCGCGGTTGGACGAGATGTCCGAGCAGCGCCTGCTCGGGTTGATGACGACCAACGTAGTCGGCCCCATGCTGTGCGCCAAGCATGCGGTAGGGCGGATGTCGCGGCGGCATGGCGGCCAGGGTGGGGTGATCGTCAACGTGTCGTCGATTGCCGCTCGGCTGGGTTCCGCGGACGAGTACATCGACTACGCGGCGTCCAAGGGGGCTATCGATAGCTTCACCATCGGGTTGGCCAAGGAGGTGGCCGGCGAGGGCATACGGGTCAATGCGGTTCGTCCCGGAATGATCTTCACCGATTTCCATGCCCTGTGCGGTGAACCGGGCCGGGTTACGCGCAAGGAAGGCGCCGTGCCCATGGGCCGCGGTGGCCAGCCGGATGAGATTGCCCAGGCGATCATGTGGTTGGTGAGCGATCAGGCCAGCTACACCACCGGCGCCCTGCTGGACGTCGGCGGCGGCCTGTAAACCCGACCCCCTCCGGTAGGAGCGGTCATCGGCCGCGAAAGAATCGCCGCCGTGTACCCGCCACACCGCGGCGCCTGGTTCGCGGCCACAGGCCGCTCCTACAGAGATTGCATTTACCCCTCCGGTAGGAGCGGTCATCGGCCGCGAAAGAATCGCCGCCGTGTACCTGCCACACCACAGCGCCTGGTTCGCGGCCACAGGCCGCTCCTGCGGATCCGCCAGCAGAGCGTCGATGTTGTGTCGCTTGTGGCGGGACAAGGGGTTTGCGACACAAAGGTTTGCCGTAAACGTCAGGGCCGTTCGTGGGGCTTGCCATTAGATGGCCATAGGCTCGAAGATGTACGCCGTTGGTTTTCTGGCATGGAGCGTCTATGAGTTCCGATTCCCCGACCTTTGCCGAGTTCGGCAAGGGCTCTACGCCCATGCTCGAGGCAGCATCGCTGGAAGCGATTCTGCAGCAGGCCCGTGAATGGCCCCACAGCACTGCGTGGGCGTGGTACCGGGCGGGCGAACAGCTGCATCTCGAAGGCCAGGGCGACCTGCAGCGACACTGGCCCCTGGTGCTGGCCAACCACGAACTGCAGCGTTTCTGCGAAAGCTGCAGCCTCCAGTTGTGGCCGACCGGGCAGGGCGAAGGGGTACTTGGCTGGCTGATGGCCCCTGTGCACGTCACCCACGACGGGGCCCTCGCAGACCTGGCCGCTGCCATCGGCCGCCAGGTGCAGACCGACGCTCTGGCCCGCGCGCAGATCACCCAACGCGTACTTTACGAAATCACCTACCTGGCCAGCTCGACCCGCGACCGCGGGATTTTTCTAGTGGGTGTACATAAGCTCCTCGCGAGCCTGATCGATGCAGAGAACTTCTACCTCGCGCTCTACGATGCGCAAAGCGGCAAGATCACCTACCCCTACTACGTGGACGTCATCGACGTCGAAGCGCTGGAAGCGGAAAACTACGAGTACCTGACCCCCGAACATCTGTCGCTGACCGGCCAGGTACTGACCAGCGGCCAGCCCCTGCTGATCGACGCCAAGGGTATCGCCCTGGCAGGGCGGCAGGGGCGTTTCCACTGCGTGGGGCACATCCCCGAATTCTGGATGGGTTCGCCGCTCAAGAACGCCCGCGATGAAGTGTTCGGCATGATCGCCATGCAGGTCTACGACGTCGAACGGGCCTACAGTGCGGAAGACCGTGCCCTGTTCCTGGTGGTCGCCCGGCACGTTGCCATGGCTCTGGATCGGATTCTGCATCGTGCCGACCTGGAAGAAACGGTGTCGCGGCGTACCCAGGAATTGTCCCAGCTCAATGCCGCGCTGCGCCTGGAAGTCTCCGAGCGCAAGCGCGCAGAGCACCTGCAGGTCGCGCTGTTCCAGATTGCCGAGCTGTCGAGCAAGCCAGGCGAAATCGACGGCCTCTATCACAGCCTGCACGTGATCGTCGGCGACCTCCTGTATGCACGCAACTTCTACATTGCGATCTTCGACGGCGAAAGCGGCGAAGTCAGCTTTCCTTACTATGTCGATGAGCAGCTCACCGGCCGCCCGCAGCCGCGCCGGGGGCGGCGTGGCCTGACCGAGTACGTGATTCGCCAGCGCTGCGCCTGCCTGATCGACTTCGACGCCGCGACGCGTCTGATGATCCAGGGTGAAATCGAAGACAGCCGCGAGCTGGTCCGCTCGCAATCCTGGCTCGGTGTTCCTCTGTTCGACGATGATCGCGTGCGCGGCGTACTGGTGGTGCAGAGCTACGCCAGTGACGTGCACTACACCCTGCGCGACCAGGACCTGCTGACCTTCGTCTCGCGCCACATCGACACCGCGCTGTCGCGCCGCAGCGCTGCCGAAGCCATCTACGAAGCCAACCTGCGGCTGGAAGCGCGGGTGCAGAGTCGAACGCGCGAGCTTGACCATGCCAACGCCAAGCTGCAGTACGAAAACGCCCACGACGCACTGACCGGGCTGCCCAATCGCATTCACCTGCAGCAGCGTCTGGCCCTGGCCTGGGACCAGTACTGCACCGATGGCCGAGAACTGGTGGTGATGTTCATCGACCTGGACCGTTTCAAGATGGTCAACGACAGTTTTGGTCATCACTTCGGCGACCAGTTGCTCAGGGAAGCCGGTGCGCGCCTGCGCAGTTGCCTGCGTGAAGATGACCTGCTGGCCCGCCTGGGCGGCGACGAGTTCGCGGTGCTGGCGCCGGATTCGAACCTGGAAGCTGCCGTGGAAATTGCCGAGCGCATTCTGGTGGCGTTCGACCGGCCTTTTTTCATCAATGCCCACGAGGTGTTTTCTTCGTGCAGCATCGGCATCGTCGGCGCCGACAGCCAGTTCCACAGCGAGACGGCCGACTTGCTGCGTGACGCCGACAAGGCGATGTACCGGGTCAAGAATGCCGGTCGCGACAGCTACGCAGTGTTCAACCAGGCATTGCGCCGCGAAGTCTCCGACCAGGTCGAACAGGAGGGCGCGTTGCGCAATGCGCTCAAGCGCAGCGACGAACTGCTGCCCTATTTCCAGCCCATCGTCGACGTACAGACCGGCGAGGTGCGGGCGCTGGAGGCCTTGATCCGCTGGCACCAGCCGGACGGGCGCATCATCGCCCCCGGGCATTTCCTGCCCGCGCTCGAAGGCCTGCGGCTGATCGGCCGCCTCGACCTCTACATGCTGACCTGCGTAGCGGAGATTCTCGCCCAGCCGGCGCACGCAGACTGGCCGCCGGTGCACGTGAACTGCTCCAGCTACAGCATTACCCGCAGCGGGTTCGCCGACGAAGTGCTGGCCGTGCTCGCGCGGCACCACGTAGCGGCGTCGCGAATCTGCCTGGAACTCACCGAGGGCGCGCTGGTGGCCGAGCCGGCCATGGCGCAGCGGACCATGCAGCAGCTGGCCGAGCACGGCATGAGCGTGGTGCTCGATGATTTCGGAGCCGGTTTTTCATCGCTCAGCTACGTTCACCAATACCAATTCAACGGGTTGAAGATCGACAAGTCGTTCATTCTCGAATTGACCAGCAGCGCGCGCAGCCGGGCGATCGTCCGTGCCATCGTGCGCATGGCCGAATCGCTCGGGCTGACGGTCGTCGCCGAAGGGGTGGAGGACCTTGCCACCCTGCAGTTGTTGCGCGAGATGGGTGCTTCCCAGGCCCAGGGCTATTACTTCGCCCGGCCCGCAGCACTGCACGATCTGGATCTGGCGGCTTGCCGGGGCATCGTGGCGGCGTCGCAGCGGCCGGGTGCCTTGCATGACGTATGATCGGCGCCATCGTCCTTGAGAACTTACCCATGACCGATGTTGTATCCAGGCACGCCGATGTAGTGATCATCGGTGGCGGCTTGAGCGGGACCCTGCTGGCGGTGCAGTTGCTCAGGCAATCTCACGCACGGCGGATCGTCATCATCGAGCCGCGCCCCGAGCTCGGCCGAGGTGAGGCTTACAGTGCCACTGAGTTGGGGCACACCCTCAATGGCAACGCGGCGCGCATGAGCGTCGACCCCGACAACGCCGACGACCTGACCGAGTGGCTCACCCGGTTCATCGACGACGGCGGGTGGCCGCAGTCGGCCGAGCAGTCGCTGCCGGTGGCGGAGCTGTTCCCGCCGCGCGGCATCTTCGGGCTCTATGCCCAGCAACGCCTGGCCGAGGCACGTGCAGCGGGTGCCCAGTACGGGGCCACGGCAGAGCATGTGCGCGCACAGGCGATCGATCTGCAGACCCATCCTGAGCAGGTCGAGATCACCCTGGATAACGGCCAAGTGTGGTTCGGGCGCCAGGCGGTGCTGGCCACGGGCATGTTTCCCGCCGCGCGCACCGCCTTGAAGGCGCCGGGTGGGCTGAACGCTGGGGCGGTCGACCCGTGGGACGTGCAGGCCATGCGTGGCCTTGACCGTCAGGCCCGGGTGTTGATCATCGGCTCGGGACTGACCATGGTCGATGCCGTGGTTTCGCTCGACCAGGCCGGCCATCGCGGGCCGATCACGGTGATTTCGCGGCACGGTCTGTGGCCTCATGTTCGTCGCCAGCCGCCGAGCTGGCCGGATTTCCTGGCAGCGGCCGACGATGTGCGCAGCCCGCGCCAGCTCATGGCCGAGGTGCGCAAGCAATGCCGCCAGGCGCTGCAGCAAGGCGTCGACTGGCAGGCGCCGTTGGACACCGTGCGTGCGCATATCGCCCGGCTCTGGAGCCAGGCCAGCGAACGCCAGAAACGCCAGTTCGTACGCCATGTACGGCCTTGGTGGGAAAGCCACCACCATCGGTCACCGCCGCCCAGCGACGCGCTGGTGCAGAGGCTGATACGCGAGGGACGGCTGACCCTTCAGGCGGCCAGCTATCAGCGCGCCGACGGCACGACCCTGACCATCCGCCGGCGGGGCGAATCTGCCTCGGTGCAGCTGCACGGGGATGCGTTGATCAATTCCAGTGGTATCGAATATGACTGGCGGCGGGTCGACAAGCCGTTGCCGCGCCAGCTTCTGGCGCGTGGCTTGATCCGGCCGGGACCCTTGGCCCTGGGCATAGAGGCTGACGTCGATGGTGCTGTCGTGGACGCCCAAGGGCTGGTCGCCGAGCGACTGTTCGCCATGGGCCCGCCGTTGCGGGGGATGTGGTGGGAGAGTACCGCTGTGACCGACGTCGCGGCGCAGGCCAAACGCCTGGCAACGACCCTGCTGAGCCGCTGCTGAACCCGTAGTGCACCCGCCACACCGCAGCGCGCCCTTCGCGGCCACGGACCGCTCCTACAGGGATTGTGGTTCCTCTTTTCGGGCGGTTATCGGCTGTGAAAAGAGGACCCGGTACAGCCCACAGACCGCAGCCACCGTTTCGCGGCCACGGACCGCTCCTACTGGGGAACCCCAATCTTCGTAGGAGCGGTCATCGGCCGCGAAGCAGGCGCTGCGGTCATTCAGGCAGATCGGCGCACTGCTCAGTCGTTGGGTTCAGTGGTATTGACGTACGGCGGCACCTTGGCCAGGGTCAGCGATCGCGCCTGATCGGCCTGAATGCCCTGGCGCGAAGCCAGCGGCTCGAGCTTCTGGATCTCGCCGGTCTGCAGCGAGCGCTCGATAGCGGCCAGCACTCGCACGTCACGCCAACCTTCGTCACCATCCGCTTCAGGCTGGCGATCTTCGAGAATGCACTGAGAGAAGTACTCCGTCTCGCCGCCGAACTGATCGACCACCGGGAAGGTATGAGCCTGCGTTTCGCCGTCGATGATCGCGCGATAGGCAATGGCGACGCCTTCACCGAAACCGAAGCAAGGCGATGCCTCGAACTCCCCCTTGGTACCGATCAACTGGAACCGCTCGGTTGCCGGCAGGCTGTAGCTGACGGTGAACGTAGCCTGACGCTGCTCGGAGAACCGCAGAGTCACACTGACGGTGTCTGGCGTGTTGATCGGCCGTCCGGGTGTTTGCGCACCAACGGCATGCACTTCCAGCGGCTCGCCGCCGAACAGGTTGCGCACGGCATTGAGCGGGTAGGGCCCCATGTCCGCCGCTGGGCCCGCCCAGAAGCCGCTTTTCATCCGGTGGTTCTCGGCATCGGTATGTTGCGTGAAGGTGGCGGTAAACAGCCGTGGCTCACCGATATCGCCGCGGCGCACGCGCTGGACCATGTCCACGGTGCCCGGCTCGCAATGCAGACGGTAGGCGATCATCAGCTTGGCGTTGCCACGCTCGGCAGCCGCATTGATTGCCAAGCAGTCTTCCTCGCTGGCAGCCATGGGCTTTTCCAGCAGCACATGGATACCGGCTTCGAGCGCCGGGACGGCGAATTCGCGATGACGGAAGTTGGGCGTGGCCAGGTAGATCGCGTCGATCTCGCCAGACGCCAGCAGTTCGGGAAACTGCTCGTAGCTATAACTCTTGAGGTCATACATTGCGGCCAGTTCATCGGCCTTGATCGGGTCGCCGGTTACCAGTGCAGTCATCACCGAATTGCTGGTCTGGTCCACACCGGGCATGAACGCACCTTGCGAAATCCAGCCACCTGCAACCACGGCGTAACGAATTTTTCCCTGAGCATCAGGCATGGGTCGGGCCTCCTTGTGTCACCAGGCGAAATGCGTGGCGTATAGGAAGTCGGCAAGCTGAGAGGGCAGGAGTTCCCGAAGATTGGGAAGAGGGGGGAGAAATCAAGATGGTGCGAGGTGCGGGAATCGAACCCGCACAACCAAAGGTCGTCAGATTTTAAGTCTGATGCGTCTACCAATTTCGCCAACCTCGCACAGTCGCGCATCATACTGATTAGGCTGAGAAATGTCATGCGCTAATGGTTCGATGGCGCGGCCTGCAAAACATGCACCCGCAGTGGCTAAAATCAATTTGCCATTAATGAACGTAAAGCCTACATGGCGCGTCCTAATTTGCTAAGGTGGTAGCCGATTGTAAGTTTTTCATATGCCACGGTTGGCGACCATGCAATGGCTTGCAGCGCCGCGCTGATAGGCCGCCAGGAGATTCACTGTGACATCACGCGAGACTTCGGTCCTGCTCGCCGCTGCCATCGAGCAGTGCGCGAGCGAGCCCATACGTACGCCGGGCAGCATCCAGCCGCAGGGTTTCATGCTGGTGCTCGACGCCGCCGCCCAGCGTGTGCTGCAGGTCAGCGACAACGTCCGCCATTGGCTGCAGCTCGAGCCTGCGCACCTGCTGGAAACGCCGGTCGCCGACCTGATCGAGCGAGGTGCGGCACTGTCGGCGCGCCTGGCCGCCTGGTCCGGGGAAGAACAGCAGCCATTTCATTTCGCCGATGTGCGCTTCGCCCAGGGCAGCCGTCGCCAGATTGCCACGGCGATGATGGTGCACCGCGTCGACGGGGTGATCGTCGCCGAGTTCGAGCCCGCTGCCGATGAGGCCCATGCCTATGGCGCCTTGTACCCAATGGTGCGGACGTTCATTGGCCAGTTGCACAACGCCCGGGACATTCTCGAGTTGTGCGAGCGCTCGGTGGTCGAGGTGAAGCGCGTGACCGGCTTCGGTCGGGTCAAGGCCTACAGTTTCGACGAGACGGGCAACGGCACCGTGCTGGCCGAGGCACGGGACGAGGGCTACCCCAGCTACCTGGGGCTATGCTTCCCGGCGTCCGATATTCCGCGTCAGGCCAGGGAACTGTACTGCATCAACCGCATCCGGGTGATCGAAGATGCCAACTACCAGGCATCGCCGCTGATGCCGGCCAACAACCCCCTGACCGGCGAGCCGTTGGACCTCAGTCATGCAGCACTGCGCAGCGTTTCACCCGTGCACGTGCAGTACATGCGCAACATGCAGACGATGGCGTCGATGTCGATTTCCATCGTGGTCGACGGTCGGCTCTGGGGTCTGATCTCCTGTCACCACGACCAGCCTCATGCGGTCGGTTTTCAGACCCGTACCGCCTGTGAGCTGCTGGGCAGCGTCCTGTCGCTGCAGATCGAAACCAAAGCCGTCCATGCGCAGAACGAGCGCATGCTCGAACTGCGTCGGCAGATCGTCCAGTTGCTCTCCGCCATGGCCGACAGCGACAGCGTGCGTGCCGGCCTGCTGACGCTGCCCGAGACCTTTCTGGGCTTCGTCCGCGCCAGTGGTGCGGCGATCATCGCCGAGGCGCGCTGCGAATTGCTGGGTGACACGCCCCCGCAGGCGTTGGTTGATGCCCTGGCGGTGTGGCTGGCCGAGCGCGGCGGGCAGGAGATATTCCACAGCGACAACGTCGGTCGAGACCTGCCCGAGCTGCCCGAACTGGCGCGTTACTGCGGCGGTGTGCTGGCCGTGGCCATTTCCGAGATCCATTCCCACTACCTGATCTGGTTCAAGCCCGAGCAAGCGCACACGGTGACCTGGGCGGGACGGGCAGAAAAAAGCCTGGACAGCGCCGGTGTGCTCAATCCACGCGCCAGCTTCGACAGCTGGAAACAGGAAGTCAGCGGCTTTTCCAGCCCCTGGGATGCACTCGAGATCGAAGGCGTTCATGAACTGCGCACTGCCGTGCTCGGCATCGTCCTGCGCAAGGCCGAAGAACTGGCGCAGTTGGCCGGCGAACTGAAGAAATCCAACAAGGAGCTCGAGGCGTTCTCGTACAGCGTGTCCCATGATCTGCGTGCACCGTTGCGCCACATTGCCGGCTACGCCGAACTGCTGGCCGACTTCGAAGGCCCCAAGCTGTCCGAGCGAGGCTTGCGGTTTCTCGAACACATCGGCGAGTCGGCGCGGTTTGCCGGCACCCTGGTCGACAATCTGCTGAGCTTTTCCCAGATGGGCCGTTCGGCCCTGCGTTTCACCGACGTCGACCTCAACGCGCTGGTCGAGTCCATCCGCCTGGAGATGCAGCCCGATTACGAAGGTCGCGATCTGCAATGGCAAGTGGCAGCACTGCCACGCCTGGTGGCCGATGCCGCGTTCGTGCACCTGGCGCTGCGCAACCTGGTGTCCAATGCCATCAAGTACAGCCGCACCCGCGAGCATGCGGTGATCGAGGTGGGCGCCTACCAGCAGGATGCCGAGACGATCATTTTCGTGCGTGACAATGGCGTCGGCTTCGACATGGCCTATGCCGGCAAGCTGTTCGGCGTGTTCCAGCGCCTGCACCGCATGGAAGAGTTCGAAGGCACCGGGATTGGCCTGGCCAGTGTGCGCCGCATCATCGAACGACACGACGGCCGGGTGTGGGCCGAAGGCGCCCTGGATCAGGGCGCCACTTTCTACATGGCGTTGCCGCGACGTACACATTCCGCCGGCACGAATCTACCGAGGTAAGCGATGCTCAAACCTATTCTTCTGGTCGAGGACAATCCCAAAGACCTGGAGCTGACACTGGTGGCGCTGGAGCGCAGCCAACTGGCGAACGAAGTCATCGTCATGCGTGACGGTGCCGAAGCGCTCGACTATCTGCTGCGCCGTGGCAGTCATGCGGCGCGTGACGCGGGCAACCCGGCGGTGCTGCTGCTGGATCTCAAGCTGCCAAAGGTCGACGGGCTGGAAGTGCTCAAGGTGGTCCGCGAAACCGAACAGTTGCGCAGTATTCCCACGGTCATGCTGACCTCATCCAGGGAAGAACCGGATCTTGAACGGGCTTACTCACTTGGAGTGAACGCTTACGTGGTCAAGCCGGTCGAATTCAAGGAATTCGTGTCTGCCATCTCCGACCTGGGTATTTTCTGGGCGGTGTTGAACGAGCCCCCACCCGGCTCGTCGCGAATCGTTCGTCGTCCCGGCTCTTGAGTCCTGCTCGCGCTGTGTGACGGTCGAGACCAACCACACCCAGCGTGCCCCACCCAATGGCGCACGGACGGCGCTAAGCGCTCCACACTCCAGCCACGTATTCGGATCTCTATGCCGCCCAAGCCTTTGCAACTGCTGTTCGTGGAAGACAGCCCCCTCGATGCCGAACTGGCGCTGATGACCCTTGAGCGCGCGGGCGTGGCCGTCGAGTCGACCCTGGTGTTCAATCATCAGGGTGTGGAGCAGGCGCTGGCGGACGGTGCGTTCGACCTGATTCTGTGTGACTACATGCTGCCAGGCTCATCCGGCCCTTTGGTGCTGCAGGCAGCGCAGCGCCTGGCGCCGATGACGCCGTTCATCTTCCTGTCCGGGGTCTACGGCGAAGAGCATGCGGTCGAGATGATGCGCCAGGGCGCCATCGACTATGTGCTCAAACAGAACCTGAGCCTGTTGCCCCGCGCCATCCAGCGCGCCATGGACGAAGTTCACGAGCGTCATCGTCGGCGCGACGCGGAACGTTCCCTGCAGCATGCCGAAGTACGTGCGCACATCGCCACCAACGCGGCGCGCATGGGGGTCTGGGACTATGCGCCGCGCAGCGATACGTTGCTCTGGGACGAACGCTGCCGGGCACTGTACGAGCTTGACCCCGCTACCGAAGTCAACCTGGCGCTGTTTCTCGACTACTGCCACGACGAAGATCTGCCCGTGGTTCAGGAACGCATGACTGCGGCCCTGACGGTCGACGATGGGCGGTTGTTTCACATCGAGTATCGCGTGCGTCTGGCCAGCGGTACCCTGCGCTGGATTGCCAGCCACGGGCAGGCCTTCTTCGAAGAGGGTGCGTGCGTGCGTTTCACCGGCGTCATTCAGGACATCACCGAGCAGAAGCAAGCCACCCAGGCCCTCGAGCAGCTCAACGAGATGCTCGGTGAGCGGGTGGTCAAGCGCACTCGTGAGCGCGACCGCACCTGGGAGCTGTCCCGCGAGTTGCTGGGCGTGATGCGCTTCGACATGTCGCCGGTGTCGCTCAACCCTGCCTGGGAATCCACACTGGGCTGGACCCGTGAGCAACTGGGCAGTATCCAGCTGTGGGAGATCATTCATCCCGACGATCTTGCCGCGACCCGCCGCGAGACCGAGAACATCGCCAACGGCAATGTCTCGACCCGCTTCGTCAACCGCATGCGCCACGCCGACGGAAACTACCGTTGGTTGTCCTGGACCATCGTTCCGGACGAGGGGCTGATGTACACCGCCGTGCGCGACATCACCGGTGAGCGTGAAGTGCTGGATGAGCTGGCCGGTGCCAACCATCAGCTGCGCGAGCAGATCGACGAGCGCCAACGCATCGAGGCCACGCTGCACCAGCTGCAGCGCCTGGAAGCGGTCGGCCAGCTGACGGCGGGTGTGGCGCACGACTTCAACAACCTGCTGACGGTGATCCTGGCCAGTACCACCTTCATTGCCCGCGATTTCGAAAAGGGCAGGACCGAACGCATTCAGGGCCGCCTGCAGAACATCAAGGAGGCGGGCGAACGCGGTGCCAAGCTCACCGGTCAGTTGCTGTCCTTCTCCCGCCGCCAGCGCCTCGAGCCGGTGGCGGTGAACCTCAACGGTACCGTGGAAGGCATGATCGAGCTGTTGCAGCGCACCCTGGGTGGCAGCATCTGGATCGAAACCGACACCGCGCCCGACCTGTGGAATGCATTGGTGGATCCGACCCAGACCGAGATGATCATTCTCAACCTGGCGATCAACTCCCGCGATGCCATGCCCGGTGGCGGCACCTTGCGCCTGTCCACGGCCAACGAAACGGTAAGCATGGCGGCGCAGCGTCCGGAAGACCCGGAGCCCGGCAACTACGTGGTGCTGTCGATCCAGGATTCGGGTACTGGCATGAGCCAGCAGGTGGTGGCCAAGGCCTTCGAGCCGTTCTTTACCACCAAGGAAGTGGGCAAGGGGTCAGGCTTGGGTCTGGCTCAGGTGTTCGGCTTTGCCAAACAGTCGGGTGGGGGCGTGGCGATCATGACCTCGCCGGGCTACGGCACCACGGTGAAGGTCTACTTGCCGGGCGTTCCGGATCAGCTTGTGGCGCACGCAGACGAGCCTGCCTATATCGCAGTCGCTCAGAACGAAGGCGAGCGACGGACCATCCTGCTGGTCGACGACGACCATGGCGTGCGCGAGGTGACGGCGACCATGTTGCAGAGCCTCGGCTACAGTGTGATCGAGGCCGACAGTGCCGAGCAGGCGCTGAACAAGCTGGACCCCAGTGTCGACCTGGTACTGACCGACTTCGCCATGCCTGGCACCAACGGCGGCGAGTTGGCGCATATGATCCGCCGCCGTCACCCACGATTGCCGATCGTGTTCGTGACCGGTTATGCCGAGCTCGATGGCCTCGATTCCGAGCACTATCCTTTGGTCCAGAAACCCTTTCGCGAGCAGGACCTGGCGAGCAAGATCAGCGCTGCCTTCCGTGCCTAGCGACCGATGCCTGCCGATTCAGCGGCCGGCCGTTTTGGGTACCATCGGCACGCCTGCCTTGATCCGCTCGTAGATCTCTTGGCGATGCACCGCCACATCCCGTGGCGCGTCAATGCCCAGGCGGACCTGACCGCCCTTGACGTCGATGATGGTGATACGAATATTGTCTTCGATAACGATGCTTTCGTCAGTGTTGCGCGTCAATATCAGCATGATGGAATCCTTGCGCTCGAGGGATTTCGTTCCTGGCATCTCTGATTAGTGACGTATGCCGTGTGGGAATAATTCCCTTCGATGCGCATTTGTCGTCGGCGAGATTTCCTACCGCTGGGTTGTACTGAACCACGGCGCTTGTAGAGGGTCGGTTATATAAGGCATCGCCTTGATTACCCACAAGAGGTAGGCATATGACAGATGTAGAATTGGAAACCACCAAGCAGTTCATGGAATGGGAAGACTTGTCAGCGAACTATCTGGACGAGCAAGTTCGCCATGAGGAAACGCTCAAAAACGGCTGCCGTATCGTGGTGCGTGCGCGCAAGATCGGCGAAGACAAAATCTCGGTGTTCTTTGGCACCTACGGCGTGGATGGCCGGGTGATCAAGGAACAGACCGAAATACGCGATGGATTGACATGTGCCAAGGATGCACTGGCGTTCGCCACGGACAAGGCAAAGCGTCATGCAGGGGGTGGGGCAGGGGCTCCAGACGACAATCATCACCAGGCAACGCCTGTCTGACCGTGTGAGCGGTGACTTCGCGCCGCTGTGCAGCTTGGCTGAAGCCAGCTGCATGGCGGCGTTCGAAGGACCGCGGCAAGTGGCCGATCAGGCCTGGCCATCTCCCTTTTCCGGTGCAGGGCTGCCTGCCTGGATACGCTTGAAGATTTCTTCGCGATGTACCTGTACATCCTTCGGCGCATCGATGCCGATTCGCACCTGCATCCCTTTCACGCCAAGGATAGTGATCTTGATGTCGTCATGAATGACGATGCTTTCGCCTACCTTGCGGGTGAGTATCAGCATGAACGGCTCCTTGATTCCTTTGCTTAGAATTTATCCGGTGTTTGTGGGGTGTCGATTGCTACCTGAATACGGACGCAACGTGACAAATTTAATTCCCTCGAAGCGCCCTGTTTGTGGATACGCGGCAGTCATGGCACAACGAGTGGCACTAGGCGCCAGTATGGCGTGGTTCTGTACAGGCGCCTAGCAGATTGGCATTACGTTTGGTTTATCGGGGCGATAGTGGCACTCTTGCCACCATCGCTGAAACGAAACCCTAGGGTTGCCACTGGGTACGCTGGCCACTCAGCTTCCTGTCAAGAAAGCTGGCGGCGCTGATCAGAGCCAGATGGCTCAACCCTTGGGGGGTATTGCCCAGGTGATGGCCATGCCGATCGAACTCCTCGGCGAACAGCCCCAGCGGGTTGGCATAGCGCAACAACTGCTCGAACTCCAGATGCGCCTTTTCCACCTGGCCAGCCCGTGCCAGGCACTCCACATACCAGAACGAGCAGGCGGTAAACGCACCTTCGTCGCCCGGCAGGCCATCATCCTGGCGGTAGCGGTAGACCATGCCGTCACGCACCAGGGTGCGCTCGATTGCCTCCAGTGTGCTCAGCCATTGCGGGTCGCTGGCACCCACGAAACGCACCAGTGGCATCAACAGCATGGAGCCGTCGAGCTCGACGCTGCCCAGCTTCTGTACGAAATGCCCAGCATCGGCGTTCCAGAAATTATTCCAGATGTCGTCGTGAATCGCCTGGCGTTCCTTGTCCCAGCGCTCGAATGGAGCTGGCAGCGAACGCTTCTCGGCCAGACGCAGGGCCCGATCCAGAGCAACCCAGCACATCAGGCGTGAGTGCAGGTAATGCTCGGGCGGGTTGCGCATTTCCCAGATGCCGACGTCCTTCTGATGCCAGCTGCTGCACACTTTGTCGACGATGTGGGTGACGTGTTTCCAGCCTTGGTGGGAGATCGCCTCGCCGTACTTGTTGGCCAGGTACACGGCGTCCAGCAGTTCGCCGTAGATATCCAGCTGAACCTGATCATGGGCGCCGTTGCCCACCAGCACCGGCTTGGCACCGCCATGCCCGCTCAAGTGATCGAGCTCGGACTCTGGCAGCTCTTCGCGTCCGTCCAGGCCATACACCACGCCCAACCGGGCTGGCTCGTCGCAGCATTCGCCGACACGGTCGCGTACCCAGCGCATGTAGTCGTTGGCCTCGGTGGTGAAACCCAGGCGCATGAAGGCGTACACGGTGAACGATGCATCGCGGATCCAGGTATACCGATAGTCCCAGTTGCGCACGCCACCGGGCGCTTCGGGAAGGCCGAACGTCGCGGCGGCGATGATCCCGCCGTGACGACGTGACGTCAGCAGTTTCAAGGCCAGTGCAGAGCGATCGACCATCTCGCGCCAGCGACCCTTGTAGTTCGAGTGGCCGATCCAGTTGCGCCAGAACGCCAGGGTTTCGTCCAGGCAGGCCTGGCCTTCACCGGCACGCACCATCGGGTCTTCGGCGCCGCCGAGGATGAATTCGGCGCATTCGCCTTCCTTGAGTTCGAACACGGCGATGGCGCTGTGCGCCTCGATGCGCAAAGCCTGGGTCGCCGACAGCCGCAAGGTGGGCTGGCCTTCGGCGCTGAAGCAGACGTCCTCGCCGCTGGCGTGGGCCTGGGTATCGGCGCGGCTGTAGTCGTGCCGAACCCGGCAGCGCAAGCGGATGGTGGCAGTGCCGTTGCGCACTTCTACCCGACGTATCAGCCGGGGCAGGGCGTCGGCCGCTGCGGCGACCGGCATCAGGTCGGTGACCTCGACCACTGCGTCCTGGTCGATCCAGCGGGTTTGCAACACGTTGCTGTCGGGCAGGTAGATCTGCTGGCGACGCGCGCCGGGCAGGTCCGGGGCGAGTTCGAACACACCTGCGCGCTCGCAGTCCAGCAGGGCCGTGAAAATGGAAGGGCTGTCGAATTCCGGCCAGCAGCAGAAGTCGATACTGCCGTTGTCCGCGACCAGCGCGGCGCTGCGCATGTCGCCGATGATGCCGTGGGCCTCGATCGGGCTTTGCAGGGTGCTGCAGACGTCTTCAGCCATTGTTTCGGAACCCCGGATACAAGCTCATGCCACCGTCGATGAACAGCGTGGTGCCGTGCACGTAGTCACTCAGATCGGATGCCAGCCAGACGACCGCGTTGGCGACGTCGTCGACCTCGCCGACACGGCCGTAGGGAATCAGTTCGAGCAGCTTCTTCTCGGCGTCGCCTTGGGTGTTTTCTTCGTTGATGGCGGTGCGAATCGCGCCAGGGGCGATCGAGTTGACGCGAATGCGCTGCTCGCCGACTTCCTGGGCGATGCTGCGCATCAGCAGATCGATGCCGCCCTTGGAGGCGGCGTAGTTGACATGGCCGGCCCAGGGAATCAACTGGTGCACCGAGCTCATGTGGATGATCTTGCCGGCCGCCCGCGACAGCCAGGAGCGCGGGCCCTGTTTCTGGAACTGTCGCAGGGCAGCGCGGGCACAGAGGAATTGGCCGGTGAGGTTGACCTCGATCACCTTGTTCCAGTCGGCCAGGGTCATGTCGACCGTGGCAGCATCACGCTGCAGGCCCGAATTGGCGACCAGAATATCCAGTGCGCCGTAGGTGTCGATGGTGGCGGCGAAGAGCCGCTCGACGTCGTCTTCCTTCGACACGTCCGCGCCCACCGCAATGGCTTTGCCACCCCCCTCGCGAATCTCTGCAACCAGGCGTTCGGCGGGCTCGGCGTGGGAATTGTAGTTGACGACCACAGCGGCCCCGGCGGCGGCCAGTGCCTTGGCGGCAGCGGCGCCCAGGCCGGAGCTGGCGCCGGTGACCAGGGCAACCTGTTTGTCCAATGAAATCTGCATCCGGGATGATCCTCCAATAATGGCGTTTCAATGCTGACTGGCGATGCGGTGCGGGAGTTCAGCGCAGAAACGTTTGGGCACGAATGCCGAAGGCAGCTGCCTAAATCAAGTACCGGCTCGATGAGCCGTCCAGCCCCTGCCAGGAGAGACACCGTGGACAAAGAATCCAAGCGTGAAGACCTCGACCACAAGCCGGAAAATGCCGGCAAGGTGGGTGAGCAACACAAGCGCGCCAACCAACAGGGCGAAAAGGCCCGCAGCCCGTCCGACGAAGGCCAGAGCAAGCCGGTCGGTTGAAGCAACCCTGGGCAGCCCCGCGCGCTGGGGCTGCCGCTATGTGTGCTCGGTGGACAGCCGCTATACAGGTTCCGCCAGTGCGCTTTGCAGATAGGTTGCAGTGCGGCTGGCGCTGACCTTGGCCACGTCTTCCGGGCGCCCGGCTGCGACGACTTTACCGCCTTCGTCACCGGCCTTCGGGCCGATGTCGATCACCCAGTCCGCCTGCGCTACCACGCGCATGTCGTGCTCCACCACGATCACGCTGTTGCCGGCATCCACCAGATGATTGAGTTGCTGCATCAGCCGGTCGACGTCGCTGGGGTGCAGCCCCGTGGTCGGCTCATCGAGCACGTAAAGCGTGGCGCCCCGCTGGTTGCGCTGCAGCTCGGTAGCCAATTTGATGCGCTGTGCTTCACCGCCGGACAGTTCGGTGGCCGGTTGGCCCAGGCGCAGGTAACCCAGGCCGATGTCACGCAGCACGGTCAATGGCCGCAGCACTGCCGGCTGTTCGGCGAACACCTCGCACGCCTGGTGGACCGTGAGCTGCAACACGTCGGCAATGCTGCGGCCTTGCCATTTTACCGCCAGGGTCTTGGGGCTGTAGCGCGCGCCATGGCAGGTCGGGCAGGGGCTGAACACGCTGGGCATGAACAGCAGCTCGACGCTGACGAAGCCTTCGCCTTCACACTCAGGGCAACGTCCCTTGGCCACGTTGAAAGAAAACTGCCCGGCATCGAAACCGTGCCGCTGCGCATCGGGGGTGGCCGCGAACAGCTTGCGCACGGCGTCGAACAGCCCGGTGTAGGTGGCCAGGTTCGAACGCGGCGTACGACCGATAGGCTTCTGGTCGACCTGCACCAGGCGCTTGATGCTGTGCATGCCTTCGACGATATACCCCGATTCGGTCTGCGGTACGGCGTCTTCGAGCACGTCCTCGACGTCTTCGCGAGCCTGGCCCAGATGCTCGCCCACCAGTTCCAGCAGCACCTGGCTGACCAGGCTCGATTTGCCCGAGCCGGAAATCCCGGTAACGGCCGTGAAGCACTGCAGGGGAAAGTCGGCAGCGACTTTGTGCAGATTGTTGCGGCTGACGTCGGCCAGCTTCAGCCAGCTTGCGGTAGGCCGACGCGGGCGCGGCAGCGGCACGGCGCTGCCGTACAGGTAGGCACGGGTCTGCGACGCGTCGACCTGGGCCAGCCCTTTGGGCGGTCCGCTGTAGAGCACCTGGCCGCCTTGCTCGCCCGCCAGTGGCCCGACATCCACCACCCAGTCGGCGCGGCTCATGGTGTCCAGGTCGTGTTCGACCACGAACAATGAATTGCCTGCCGCTTTCAGCCCTTGCAGGGCGGCGTGCAACGATTCGCCATCGGCGGGGTGCAGGCCGGCGGTCGGTTCGTCCAGCACATAGACCACGCCGAATAGCTGCGAGCCCAGCTGGGTGGCCAGGCGCAAGCGCTGCAGCTCGCCCGAGGACAAGGTGGGCGTACTGCGCTCCAGCGCCAGGTAGCCCAGACCAAGGTCGATCAGGGTGTTCAGGCGACCCAGCAGGTTCTGCGCAAGCTGCTCGGCGGCCATGCGCTTCTCTTCACTGAGCTTCTTGCCGACTTGCTTGCCATCTGCCACCGGCTTGAGTTTCTGCGCCAGCTGGGTGAGCGGCAGTCGCGAGAACTCACCAATGTCCAGCCCGGCAAATGTCACGCTCAGTGCTTCCGGCTTGAGCCGCTTGCCGGCGCAGACCTCGCACGCGGCACCGATCATGAACTGGCTGACGCGCTTTTTCATCAGCGCGCTTTGCGAGTGGGTGAAGGTGTGCAGCACATAGCGCCGTGCGCCGGTGAAGGTGCCCTGGTAGCTGGGCTCCAGCTTGCGCTTTAGCGCGTCGCGGGTCTGCGCCGGGGTCATCCCGCCGTACACCGGCACCGTCGGGGTTTCCTCGGTGAAGAGAATCCAGTCGCGCTGCTTTTTCGGCAGGTCACGCCACGGCACGTCGACGTCGTAGCCCAGGGTCACGAGGATGTCGCGCTGGTTCTGGCCCTGCCAGGCTGGCGGCCAGGACGCGACCGCGCGCTGGCGAATGGTCAAGCTGTCGTCGGGCACCATGGTTTTTTCGGTGACCTCGTACACCCGGCCCAGGCCGTGGCAATGCGGGCATGCCCCCTGTGGCGTATTGGCCGAGAAATCTTCGGCGTAGAGCATGGCCTGGCCAGGCGGATAGGCGCCGGCCCGCGAATAGAGCATCCGTACCAGGCTGCCCAGGGTGGTGACGCTGCCCACCGACGAGCGTGTGCTCGGCGTGCCGCGCTGCTGCTGCAAAGCCACGGCCGGCGGCAGCCCCTCGATGCTGTCGACATCGGGCACCCCGACCTGATCGATCAGGCGCCGGGCGTAGGGCGCCACCGATTCGAAATAGCGCCGCTGGGCTTCGGCGTACAGGGTGCCGAAGGCGAGAGACGACTTGCCCGAGCCCGACACCCCGGTGAACACCACCAGGGCATCGCGGGGTATATCGACGTCGACGTTCTTGAGGTTGTGTTCGCGCGCGCCGCGCACTTGGACGTAGCCGCTGGGAGCGGTAGGTTTCATGAAAAGCCTTGGAATGTATGAGCGTTGCTATAACCGACCGCAGTGGCCGCGCACAATTCCGGTGGTCGTTGCAGCGCTCGCTCAGGCCGCCGCCACCAGCCGCTCCAGGAACGTGGCCAGGGCCACTTCTTCCAGGCGCAGCCCTTTGCGCTGACGCGGCTTGGGCAACTTGGCCAGCTCACCCATGACGAAATGCTCCAGCACCTTGGGGTGGATGTAGCACTTGCGACACACCGTGGGGGTATTGCCCAGCTGCCTCGCCACGGCCTTGACCATGTCGACGATGTGCTGTTTGGCATCGGGTTCGGGCTGCCAGTGCAGCTCGCGCAGCATGGCCAGCGCCAGCGCGCTGCCGGCCCAGGTGCGGTAGTCCTTGGCGGTGAAATGCGCGCCGGTGATCTGGTGCAGATAGGCGTTCACGTCATGGGAGCTGACGCTATGGCGTTCACCATGCTCGTCCAGGTACTGGAACAGGTTCTGCCCAGGCAGCTCCATGCAGCGCTTGACGATGGTGGCCAGCCGACGGTCCTTCACCGTCACGGCGTGTTCGACGCCACTTTTGCCGCGAAACTGGAACGCGATGGTATGCCCCTTGACCTCCACGTGCTTGTTGCGCAGCGTGGTCAGTCCATAGGACTTGTTGTCCCGGGCGTACTGGCTGTTGCCAACCCGGATCAGCGTGTTGTCGAGCAGCGAGACCACCGCGGCCATCACCTTGTTGCGGTCCAGGCCCGGCGCAGCCAGATGTGCTTCCAGCTGCCGGCGCACCTTGGGCAGCATCTTGCCGAACTCGATCATGCGCGAATACTTGTCTTCGTCGCGCACCTCGCGCCAGCGCGGGTGATAGCGGTACTGCTTGCGGCCGCGGGCATCGCGCCCGGTGGCCTGCAAATGGCCTTGGGGGTCGGCGCAGATCCACACATCGGTATAGGCCGGTGGAATCACCAGTGCATTGATGCGCTTGATCTCGTCGGCATCGGTGATGCGCTCGCCGCTGGCATCGAAGTAGGCAAATTTGCCGCGCAGGGTCTTGCGGCGCAACCCTGGCTGGTTGTCGTCCACGTAATGCAGGTCTGGCGGGAGTACAACGGTCTGAAGGTCGTCTTCGATGTCAGGCATGGCTCGGCTCAGTGAAGGTACTTAGCCTTGTAGACAGTAGGAATCTTTCGCCGTGCAGTCAGACAGATCGCCCGTATTGTCAGACTCGTCACTTCATCGGTCAGACCTGTCTGACAGCCAAGCCAGCGAGGCTTCGGGACAATGTCGCCCATCGAGTTGAACGCCGCTCAGCCGTGAACGCTGCGGCCAATTCGATCCATCGTCCCTATGCCCAAGCTGGAGAAGTCCCCATGAAGAAAATCTACGCCGCGTTCCCATTGGCATGTTGTCTGGCCAGCCCGGTGTGGGCTGCCGATCAAATCGAAAAGCAGGTCACGGTGACCGCAACGGTTCCCACCGCTGCCTTCTTCGTCGAGCCCATCGGCGGCAACTGGATGAACGACCCACAGGACATGGCCTACAACTCGTTCACCAAGACCTTCGCACCGATCCGCAAGCAGCTGCAGGCCAAGAACACCGCCGCCGGCGGTATCAGCGCCAAACTGATGCGCCCGGCGGTGATCGTCAGCGGTGCCGACCAGATCCCTCTCACCGTGTCGGTAGGCGGCAAGAGCCTGAACCACACCACTGCGCAGCTGGTGGTCACCCAGGCCGATGCCCAGGCCGGCAACGGCGCCGTGGTGGACTTCCAGATCGCCTCGGCACTGGCGGCCGGTACCGCACCGAACGCAGGCAACTACCAGGGTGAAGTGAACATGATGTTCGAGCCCGGTCCAGTCGTTGCGCCCTGACCCGGGATAGACCCCACCACCCACGCGCTTCCTGGCCATCCACTCGTGCTGGGCCGCGAAGCGCGTTCACGAAAAGACCTGCATGTTCAAGACTACCTCATTGGCCAACGCCATCGGTGTGGCGCTAGGCGCGGGCTGGCTGCTGCTCGGACCCGTGCCGACGCACGCCGCCAACACGCCGCCTGCCCTGGGGATCCTCGGCCAGGCCCAGGGCCTGCCGGCAGATTTCGCCGAGCATTTCTTCGATGTCCCGCTGGCGGTGCGTGTCGATCTGGACGGCCGCCTGCTGGGCGAGGCGCTGGTGGTGCTCGGCCGTGACGACACGCTGCAGTGGCTCGAGTACACCGATACCAGCGAAAGCCGGGAGACCCCGGTGGTACGGCAACGCTGGGCACAACGGTTGAGCGAGGGCGTGAGTCTGGGCAGCTGCACGACACAGTGCACCGATGGCTTGGTGGCCGTGCATTACAGCCTGGTCAACTCGCAGCTCTCGTTGCTGACGCGCGCCGTCGAGCAGACCACCGATGTCCAGCGCTACCATGCCTTGCCCGAGCAGGCCGAGCACGGGCTGATCCTGCGCAACCAGCTCAACCTCAGCCAGGCAGGCGATGAAACCGTTGGCCGCTACGCCGTGCAAGGGGTGGGCAGTGTCGGCGACTGGAGCACTCAGGCCAACCTGCAGATGGACAAGACCAATTTTCATGGCCTGCGCCATCGCGTGGACCAGCTCTATGCCGAACGCATCGAGCGCGATCGTTTCCTGCGCCTGGGGTATTTCGACCCGGTCGCCCAAGGCCTGATACGCCAGCCGCGGTTGATGGGCAGCACGGCGCAAACCGCCTTGGGGGTCATGCTCGGCAGCAGCGACACGCTGTACATCGACAATGGCACAACCAGTACCACGCCCATCTATGTCACGCCCAGCCGGCCCGGTACGGTCGAGATCTACCGCAATGGCCAGCTGATCAACACCCAGGCGGTGCAGCCGGGCCTGCAGACCCTGGACACTCGGGTCTTGCCCGGCGGCATCTACGCGGTGGAAGTGCGCTTGCTGGAGGACGGCCAGGTGACGTCGCGCAGCAACGAATTCGTGTACAAGCCCAGTGCCTGGCGCAACCCGGAACAGCGCTGGCGCTACAACGCCTACGTGGGTCGACAGAGCACGCTGTTCAGTAACTGGGAGCAAGACCCGAACGGCGGGCTGGCTGCCGGTGTGATGACCAACTACCTGATGCATCCCCGGGCAATCGTGGGGCTTTCGGCGCAGCAGGTCGATACGCAGACGCAAGTGGGCACGTCACTGGACTGGGATGCCCTGGACCGCCTCAAGCTGTATGGCAACCTGTACCGCACCGACCGTCGCGGCAATGGCTACGACCTGCAGGGCGTGTGGAGCCATGGCTCGGGCAATGTGGTGGTCAACCACAACCGTGCCTGGCTGCACCCCCAGCGCGAACGCGGCGACAGCTACTACGTGGACCGCCGCGAGCCCGCTCGGCTCACCACCCAGACCTCGCTGTCGGTCAGCCATCGGCTCACCCGCAACAGCACGCTCACCGCCCGGCTCAGCCGAACCGACGGGATTGAAGCCGGCAATGCACTGGACCTGGGCTGGGCACGTTATGGCCAGTTCATGGGCACCGACGCCAACTGGCGAGTTTCGCTGTTCGACCGTCCCGGCACCGCCAGCACCGACGACCAGCGCAACCGCGGTATCAACCTCACGCTGAGCATGGCGCTGGGTGGGCCGGGCAAGCGCTTGTCTGCCAGCCTGGGCACCCGCACCGGGCGCGACGGCGAACGCGATCGCAATGCCTCGCTCAGCTACCAGCAGGACATGGGGCAAGGCACGCTGCGTACCTTGGGCGGGACCCTCAATGCCGACCGCTACGGCACCGGGCTGGGGGTCAACGCGGGGTTCCAGAACAGCGCCCTGTACGGCGATGCGTTTGCGCTCAGTTCGTCCTACAACGGCCAATTGTCTTCGGGCCTGAACCTTGAGAGCACCTTGGCGCTGGGTGATGGCAAGGCTGCGTTCAGTGGTGAAGTCATGCCCCACGACGCCAGCCTGATCGTCGACCTGGAGTCGGACGTCCCCGGGCTCGAGCTGCGTGCCGATGACCACCTGGGCGGCGCTGCGCTGCTGCGTCCCGGGCGCAACGTGCTGCCGGTGGGTGCCTATCGCGCTGGTCACGTGCAGCTGGGCTTCGACAAGCAGGACCACCTGGCGGCCGACATCCAGCCGCCGACCCTGGACTACCACCTCAACAAAGGCGCGGTGCAGTACCGCCAGTTGAAGGTGGTGCGTACCGTCACCGTACTGGGTCGGGTCGTCGACCACGAGGGCAGGGCACTGAAAGGGGCGCAGGTGATCAACCATGCCAGCCGCAGCGTGACCGAAGCCGATGGCTTCTTCGCACTGGAAATGAGCGAGAGCAATCCGACCCTGGAGATCCGCCAGGGCGGCGTCCAGCGCTGCCTGCTGACCCTCGACACCCACACCAGCAAGCGCGAGCAGGATGTGCTGCTGCTGGGTGATCTTGCATGCGTCGCCGAGGGCGTTGCCGCCCTGACGACACCGAAACCGACAGGAGAGGCCGGATGAACGGCATTGTCGCAAAACATCGGTCACGTGCCCTGCTGGCCTGGGCCCTGATGGTTCTGGCAGCACCTGCGTGGGCTGCCGACGTTGTGCTTTCTGCTGTCTACGACGCTACACAGCAAGGCTTCAGGACCACCACACCGGTTGCGCGTTTCTGCTCGCGATTTCCTGGAATGTGTCTCTCAAGCGCATCGGCTAATTTGCCTATCACGTATCGCAAGGGCACCGAGCATTCGGCGCCCGACGTCCGCGACCAGTTCTATATCCGCATGCCTACGCCGGTGACGGTACAGCTGCGCAATCAGGTAGGCGATACGCATGATGTGGTGTTCACCACGACACGCCATAGCCACCACACGCGGACCTCACCAGACGGCCCTCCCAACACCACCCCGCACAACAGTAGTTGCGCCATCAACGCCGTGGCATCGGATACCACCTGGGCGGCTGCGCTCTGGCGGCTGCGCAGCACCACCAGCGGCGCCGGTTGCTATTCGAGCAGTCACCGAGGCAGTCCCGGAGACTTGCGCAGCAGTAGGGTCACCGAGTTCGGCATCCTCTATACCCTTCAAACCCCTTCGCCATTCAGAATGAAGAACGGCCGCTACACCGGTGAAGTCACCTTCACCGTGGGCAACGGCGGGCAGATCGACCTGGGCAACCAGGTGACCGAACTCAACGACGACACCCTCACCATCAAGTTCCAGCTCGACGTGCAGCACCCCTTCATCGTGGAAACCCCGCCCGGTTCCGAGCTGGCCGTGCTCGAACCGCAGGGCGGCTGGTTGAACTGGAGCGGCGGCTCGCGGACGCCACCGCGCCTGTACCGCGACCACCCCCTGCGACTGTGGTCGGCGGGCCCGTTCAAGGTGCATACCCTGTGTGAATTTCCCATGGCTGGCCAGTGTGCGATCCGCAACCCCGGCGACGACCACCGGGTGCCCGTGGAGGTCGCTCTGTCTCTGCCCAGCGGCGCCGAGCACAACGGCGCACCGGCGCGGCGAGTTGCGCTGCCGGTGGAGGCGGTGAACGCCCTGGAGTTCGACGCCCAGGCACCGCTGCTCAATCGCCCGGGCATGCTGCATTACCAGGTGGTGCAGCCTTACGTCGCGCAGATGATGCAGCGCGCCGGAGCTCGTTATGAAGGCTGGGTGCGGATTGTCTTCGATGCACAACTGTAAACAAGGAGATCCAACCCATGCACAAGACCCTGGGGGCATTGGCCCTGATGATGGCCAGTAGCGCCGTGCTCGCCGGCCCCGAGCTCAATATCGGTGCCTTCTACGACTATCTGGAAGGCCCGCGCAGTACCTTGGTCAAGCGCGTGCGCAACGGCGGCGATGCCACCGCATTCGTCAAGGTCGAAGTGGTTGAAATCATTCATCGCCCGGGCCAGCCCGATCTGGAGCGATCCCTGGAAGGCTTGCCCGTGGCCGAACGGCCCTTGATCGCCAGCCCGGCGCGGTTGATCGTGCCGGCCAACGGCATGCAAAGCGTGCGCTTGCTGCACCGCGGCGAGCGCCAGCAGGAACGCTACTTTCGCGTGCGCTTCATGCCAGTGATGCCCACCGGCAACGACGACTTCGCCATGACCGACCAGCAGGCGCAGCAGTATCGCGAGTCACTGCGAGCCGGCGTGCAGGTGCTTTCCGGTTACGGTGCGTTGCTCTTCGTACAGCCGCAGGACACCCGGTACGCCACCGATATCCGTGAAACCCCCGGCAGCCTTCAGGTGCGCAATGACGGCAACGCCACCATCGTGATGGACCACTTCAACGACTGCGATCGCAGCGGCAAAAGCTGCGCAACCGCCACCCTGCATCACGTACTGCCCGGCCTGGAACGGCGTTTCGACAAGCAACCGGGGCGCACCTACAGCTTCGAGCTGATCGAGGGTCAGGCGCGGCGAAAGGTGATCAGTGAAGGGTAGGGTGCACACAGTCGGAAACGCCCTGCGCACACTGGAGCATCTACCTACATCGCAAGCGGAAAAGTCCGGATTTGTGCCACTGGCCGATGCGCTATACAACACTCACCCACTCCAAGGAGGTGTTCCATGCGCAAGGCATTGATCGTGGATGACCATCCGTTTATCCGCGCCAGTGTCAGGACGCTGCTGGCTCAGGAGCTGCAGTACCAGGTCATCGAAAGCGGCAACAGCACCGACGGGGTGCGGTTGTATCGCGACGAGCGGCCGGACCTGGTCATCCTCGACCTGTCGATGCCCGGTCTCGACGGCTTCGATGTGCTCAGGCGCATGAGGGAATCGACCTCGCCGGGCAAGATCATCGTGCTCACCTCCATGCCTCCCGGCTACTACTCGATGCGCAGCATGAAAGCCGGTGCGACCGCTTTCGTCTCCAAATCCGATGCGCTCGACCAACTGCGCAAGGCAATCGCCGCGGTGCAATCGGGATACACCTATTTTCCGGACTGCACCGACGTGTCCCTGGGCCGCGTGGACAGTGACAGCACCGAGGCGGCACGAATCTCCAGCCTCACCGACCGCGAGATTCTGGTGCTGGTGAACCTGGCCAAAGGCCTGTGCAATCAGGACATCGCCCACACCATGCTACTCAGCCACAAGACCGTCAGCACCTACAAGATGCGCATGATGCGCAAGCTGCGGCTCAACTCGGTGATGGAAATGACGGACCTGGCCAGGCGTCATGAATTGATCTGAGCCCCGTGCCGAAACGGTCGGCTCCGTAGGAGATTTCGCCGAAAGCTTGGGAAATGTCCGGCTTCAATGTCATCCCGGCGCGGCAATACTGCCGCCGCCGAACAAGGAGGGCGACACGGGCACGGACATCCTACGGTGTGCGGGAAAATTTCCTTCAGGTATCCCGGAACCTTCCCATCGCTAATTCAGAATTTGACGACCGACTTCGGCCTGAATTTACGGAACACTCCTACGGTAGATAGCCTCGTCTGCGCTTGACAGCTGTCTCCTGATCCAGAACCAACAGAGTCGATGCAGAACGCTGCAAAGGAAGCCCGCGCCGGGCATGCAAGCGCCGTCCCGCGCTCACGCACTCAGGAGAAAGACATGCGTACAGCACTGATAATCGATGATCACCCGTTCATTCGATCGAGCGTCAAACTCTTGCTCAAACAGGAACGCTTCAGCGTGGTGGCGGAGGCCCAGGACGGTGTCGACGGAGTCCTGATGGCAAAGACTCACCAACCCGACCTGATCGTCCTGGATATTTCCCTTCCCGGGCTGGACGGCATGGAAGTCATCGCCAGAATCAAGGAGCTGGGAACCAGCAGCCGGATCGTCATTCTCACTTCCCAGGCCGCCGAGCACTTCTCCCTGCGCTGCATGAAGCTGGGCGCCATGGGCTATGTGTCCAAGCGTGATGACCTCAACGAGCTGCGCAAGGCGGTGACGGCCATCGGCTCCGGGTTCACCTATTTTCCGGTCGTGGCTTTCAGCTCGGTGCGCAGCAGTGACGGGCTGGGCAGCGAAACCGAATGCATTGCGCGTCTGACCAATCGCGAGCTGACCATCCTCCAGCACCTGGCTCGCGGGCTGAGCAACAAGGCCATCGGCGAATTGATGCTGCTGAGCAACAAGACCGTGAGCACCTACAAGTTCCGCCTGATGGACAAGCTGCAGATGAGCTCGCTGGTGGAACTGGCCGAGCTCGCCAAACGTAACTTCCTGGTGTGATGAGCCTGATCGCGTGGGTCGGCCGCAGCACTCGCTGGGTGCTGGTGTGGCTGGCCGGCACAGCACTCGCCCATGCCCAGCTGCTGCCGTTGCACGGACGCTCGCAGCCCGAGCCGGCCTGGTTCGAGCGGTTGCACATGCAACTGGCCGACCGCGACCGACAGTGGCTGCGCGCACGACGCGTTTTGCGCGTCGCCGTGAGCCGTCCGGACTACGGCCCTTTCGACCTTTCCGCCAATGGCGGCAGCTATGAGGGAATCAGCGCCGACTACCTGGCGCTGGTGGCTCGGCTGCTCGAACTGGATGTCGAGGTGCAGGCCTATCCTTCCCGCGAGCTTGCGCTTGCCGCGCTCGAAGCGGGCGAGGTGCAAGTGTTGGGCACCACCAGCCGCCGTGAAGCATTGCGCCACGGCCTGCTGCTTTCCGACGCCTACATACAGGATCGGCCCGTGCTCGCCATGCGACCCGGCCAGTCGCTCGACGCGACTGCGCCGCTGCGCGTTGCCCTGGTGCGCGATCACGTCGCGGCGAGCGAGGTCCGCGAACGCTTTCCGGAGGCCCAGCTGCAATTGCATCCGACACCCTCGAACGCCCTGGCAGCGGTGGCCTATCAGCAGGCCGATCTGTTCGTCGGTGGCGCGCTGGCGGTGTTCCACCAGGCCGACGGCAGCCAGCTGCCCGGCCTGCGCCTGCAATCGGCCGAGGGCATTGGCGGCAATGCTTTCGGCTTCGCCGTGAACCCACGCGATGCGCGTCTGCTGCGCCTGCTCGACAAGGCCCTGGCGGTGGTGCCCGACGAGGCCCGGGCGGCCATCGCCCGGCGCTGGAGCGTCGAGCGCCCGCGCGTGGCGGAACCGGCCGCAATGCCCCTGACCGCCACGCAGCGCCAATGGCTGGCCGGGCGTACCGAACTGCGGGTGCTGATGGATCCGCGCTTCGTGCCGGTCAGCTACCGTGACGATCAGGGCCGCTTCGCCGGCGTGGCCGCCGACGTGCTGCACCAGATCGCACGGCGCACCGGGCTCGCCATCGAGGTGATCGAAAGCACCTCGCTCACGCGCATGAGCGAAATGATCGAGCGCGGCGAGGCCGATCTGATCGCCGCGATGATTCCCAGCCCGGAGCGCCAGACTCGCCTGGCGTTCAGCCGCGGCTACCTGAGCAGCTCCCCGGTGCTGGTCACGCGCGAGGGCGGGCGCGAGCCGGTTTCGCTGGAACAATCGGCGGGCAAGCGGGTGGTGCTGGTGGAGGGCAGCCTGCTGCATGAGTGGCTGCAGGAACACTACCCCTCGATCAACCGCCTGCGCGCCGCAAGCTCCGCCGAGGCCCTGGCCATGCTCGACCGCGGTCAGGCCGACGCGGCGGTGCTGCCATTGATCGCGGCGCGCTACATGATCGCGCGGCAGTACCGTGGTCGGCTGCGCGTCAGCGCGGCGCTGCCGGTGGCGCCGGTACATTTCGCGTTCGCCGTCTCGCCCCGGGCCCAGGTGTTGCAGTCGATCCTCGACAGCGCCCTGCAGGACATTCCGCCGCCACACATGAGCGAGCTGACGCGCCATTGGCGCACCGAGATGATCGTCGCCGATGGCCTTTGGCAACGTTACCGCGGGGCCATCATCCAGGGGTTCGCCGCCGCCTCGCTATTGTTGCTGCTGGCACTGGGCTGGGTCAGCTACCTCAAGCGTCTGATCCGCCAGCGGGTCGATGCCGAACGGGCCCTGACCACACAGCTGGAGTTCATGCGGGTGATGATCGACGGCACACCCCATCCGATCTACATCCGAGATCGCCAGGCACGCCTGATCAACTGCAACACCAGTTACCTGCAAGCCCTGGGTGTCACCCGCGAGGCGATCCTGAACAAGCCGCTGACCGGCTATGGCCTGCTCGAAGAACGGCACGCCCAGCTGGCCCAGGACGCGTATCTGCAAGCCATGGAGCACGGCGAGCCAGTGGTCGAGGATCGCACGCTGACCTTGCCGTCGGGCGAGGTGCTGATCATTCACCACTGGATGCTGCCGTACCGCGGCGGCGACGGACGAATCCAGGGGCTGATCGCCGGGTGGGTCGACATCACCGAGCGCCAGCGTCTGTGCCAGGCGTACCGTGACGCCCAGGCGCAGGCCGAAGCGGCCAACCAGGCCAAGACCACCTTCCTGGCAACCATGAGCCATGAAATCCGCACGCCGATGAACGCCGTGCTGGGCATGCTCGAACTGGCCCTGAAGAAAGCCGAGCAGGGCATGCTCGACAAGCCTGCGCTGGAGGTCGCCTCGCAGTCGGCCAACGGTCTGCTGGCGTTGATCGGGGATATTCTCGATGTCACGCGCATCGAGGCCGGTCGCCTGGAACTGCTGCCGGCGCCGTGTCAGCTGGGGCAACTGGCCGGTGAAACCGTGGGGCTGTTCCAGGCCCAGGCACGGGAGAAATACCTGCGGCTCAAGCTGGAGGTGCTTGGTGCCCCCGACACCTGGCTCAGCGTCGACCCGGTGCGGTTCAAGCAGATCATCGCCAACCTGCTGAGCAACGCGATCAAGTTCACCCGCGAGGGGCAGGTCTCGGTGGTGCTCGGGGTCTGGCCGCAGGCGCACGGCGCGCGAGTCGAACTGAGTGTGGAGGACAGCGGGCAGGGCATTGCCCAGGCCGACCTGTTGCGCCTGGGCGCGCCTTATCGACAGGCCGCCGGTGGCCGCGGCAGCCGCGTCGGTGCCGGTCTGGGCTTGAGTATCTGCCGCAGCCTGGCCGACCTGATGGGTGGCAGGCTGGAATTGCACAGTGTGCTTGGCTGCGGCACGCGGGTGCAGCTGCAGTTCGACGCGGTGCCTGGCGCGAACGCACCGCCGTCGGCCGCTCGCGAGCCTGCGCGCATTGACCTGCCGGCGTTGCAGGTGCTGGTGGTCGACGACTACCCCGCCAATCGGGTGCTGCTGGAGCGCCAACTGACATTCCTCGGCCACCGCGTAACGGTAGCCGAGCACGGTGCTGCCGGGTTGCGCGCCTGGTTGCGCGGCGCCTACGACGTGGTCATCAGCGACTGCAACATGCCCGGCATCAATGGCTATCAGTTGGTCAAGGCGGTGCGTGAGCACGAACGGCGCAAGCATCAGGAACCGTGCCTGTTCCTCGGTTGTACGGCGAATGCCCAGATCAGCGAGCGCCGCCGTTGCCTGCAGCAAGGCATGGATGACTGCTTGTTCAAACCGTTGAGCCTGGAAACCCTGGCACTGCACCTGGACCCGCACCGCGCCCGTCGCATGCTCGGTGCGCCGGAAGACGACGTCGACCTGGGCAGTCTCGATCAGCTCACCGGCGGCGATGCCAGCCTGTTGCTGCGCCTGCTCGATGATTTGGCCGAGAGCAACCTGCAGGACCTCAAGCGCCTGCATTCGCTGTCTCAGCCCTACCAGACCGGCGAAGTCGCCGACCTGGTGCACCGGATCAAGGGCGGGGCCCGCATCGTTCGGGCGCGACGCCTGCTGGCGGCCTGCGAAGCCCTGGAGCAGGCCTGCACGGCAAGCTCTTCGGTTGAGCGGATGCGGCGTGGCGTCGACGATCTGGCAGCGGCCATGGTTGGCCTCGATGACTACCTGGCACGGCACGGCACATCCGGCAAACCGTAGGAATTTTCCGATGCGTATTGGGAAATTGCCTGCATCCCGGTCATTGCACGGAGTTGAACATAGGCATGAAGAAACAGGGGAAGTGATCGTGTCAGACATCAAGCCAACGGTGTTACTCGTCGAAAGTCATGGGTTCCAGCGTGCGATCGCGGTGCAGATGCTCAGCCAGTTGGGTTGCTCGTGCGTGTACCAGGCGCAGACCAGCGAGCAGGCGCTGCAGTTGCTGCGCGAGCACCAGCCGATCGATGTGCTGGTGTGCAACGTCGACGTGCTGGGCGTGGGTGCATTGCGCATCATCCAGGAAGCGGTTACCCGCAAGCGTGTGCGCGCCGTGCTGATCGGCGGCGGGATCGAGCCGGAAGTGCGCACCGGGCTGTACCAGTGGGTGTCGATGCTCGGCCTGGAGTACCTGGTCGACGCTGGCAGCCCGTTGGACTTCAACCGCTTGCAGCGATTCTTCGAAGCCTTGAACACGCCTCGCGGCGCGCTGGTGCCAGCGCCTGCAAAGGTGCGGATCGGGCGCGTGGAGGTGCAGGCGGCGATCGCTGGCGGCCAGTTCGAGGTGTGCTTCCTGCCGCGCTGCACGGTGGCCGACGGACGCATCCGCAGCGTCGATGCGCAACTGAGCTGGCAGCATCCACGCCACGGCCTGCTGGCCATGCCGCAGTTCTGCCCGGCGGTGGAGCGGGCCGGGCTGGGCAATGCGTTGCTGCTGTACATGGCCGAGCAGGCGGTCGAGGTGCAGCAGCAGCTTGCCCAAGCCGGATTGCAGGTGGGCCTGAGCCTGGGTATGCGGCTCGAACAACTCGGTCACCAGCCGCTGATGAACGAGTTGCTGGGCATATTGCGTGGGCACCTGACCGGCAAGCACCGCGTGGCACTGGAGCTCAGCCATGTCGGCCTGGCCCGGCCCAAGGCGGAATACCTGGAAACCCTGTTGCGCGTGCGGTTGATGGGCTGTGACCTGGGCATGCAGGGGTTCGGTTTCGGCGGTGCCTCGCTGCAGCGCCTGTGTCAGTGGCCGATCAATCAGCTGCGTCTGGCGTCACCCTTTCTGCTGGAAGCCCCGCACCAGTCGCGCCATTTGGCGGTGGTGCAGCACATGTCGGTCGCCGCGCGCACGTTGGGTATCGAACTGACGGTGGCGGGGGTGCAGAGTGCGGTGCATCATCTGCTGTTATTCGACCTCGGCTGCCTGCGCGGACAGGGCGATTACTTCGCCAAGCCGCTGAGCGCCGACGCGCTGCGCGAACGTCTCCAGCAACCGAAAACGCTGCAACCGATACGCCGGGAGTAGCCCCGTCCGCGTGCGCAAGACCTGTAGCAGCGGCGCAAGCCGCGTCCGGGTGCGCTGCGGAGTGTCAGGTGGGTTGCGTGCGCCGATGACGCGGCTCGCGCCGCTGCTACAGGGGATCGCGATCTGTAGCAGCGGCGCAAGCCGCGTCCGGGTGCGCTGCGGGGTGTCAGGTGGATCGCATGCGCCGATGACGCGGCTCGCGCCGCTGCTACAGGGGATCGCGGTCCGTAGCAGCGGCGCAAGCCGCGTCCGGGTGCGCTGCGGAGTCTCAGCTGGATCGCATGCGCCGATGACGCGGCTAGCGCCGCTGCTACAGGGGATCGCGGTCTGTAGCAGCGGCGCAAGCCGCGTCCGGGTGCGCTGCGGGGTGTCAGGTGGGTTGCGTGCGCCGATGACGCGGCTAGCGCCGCTGCTACAGGGGATCGCGGTCTGCAGCAGCGGCGCAAGCCGCGTCCGGGTGCGCTGCAGTGCTCAGGCCAATACCGCCACGGCCTTGATCTGCGCCCACGCCTGCAGGCCCGCCACCACCCCTAACTGATCCGCCGAATAACGGGTGATTCGCGCCAGGATCACTGTCTCGCCGGCGCGCAGACTCAGCTGCACGTGGGCCGGATTGTGCGCTGTCGACACCTGCTCGACGGTGACGGCGAAACGATTGAGGATGCTGCTGGCGTCGTCCGGGCTCAGGCTGAGGCTGACGTCACGGGCCTGGATCTTGACCCGCAAGCGGTCGCCAACCGCCCGAGGGGTATGGGCGACGCGCAACGGTTCGACGGCCCCCGGCAGTTGCAGGGACAGTAGCTGATAGACCGGATCGTAGCCGCGGACCGTGGCCTGCACTACCACACCGGCGTCGGCTTCGCGCGCCATGGGCAGATCGAGGCGCTCCAGCGTCGGCCCCAGCGGCCCGCTGCCCAGCACGCGGCCCTCCTGCAGCACCACCAGATGGTCGGCCAGTCGCGCGACCTCATCCTGGGCATGGCTGACGTACACCACGGGAATGTCCAGTTCGTCATGCAACCGTTCCAGATAGGGCAGGATCTCGGCCTTGCGGCGGCTGTCCAGCGCCGCCAGCGGCTCGTCCATCAGCAGCAGCCCGGGGCTGGTCAGCAGCGCGCGGGCGATGCCGACGCGCTGCCGTTCGCCGCCGGACAGGTTGGCCGGCTGGCGTTCCAGCAGATGTTCTATGCCAAGCAGGTCGCACGCCTGATCGAGCGCGACCTTGCGTTGACCAGGCTTGATCCGCCGCCAGCCGTATTCAAGATTGCCGCGCACCGACAGGTGCTCGAACAGGCTGGCTTCCTGGAATACATAGCCGAGCGCACGTTTGTGCGGCGCCAGGAAAATTCCCCTGGCGCTGTCCTGCCAGACCTCGCCATTGACTTCGATGCAGGCATCGGGCGCTTTCACCAACCCGGCCAGGCAGCGCAGGCAGGTGGTCTTGCCGGATCCGGAGTCACCGAACAGCGCGCTGACACCACGTCCGGGCAGTTGCAGGTCGACGTCCAGCGAAAACGCGCCATAGGTCATGTCGATACGGGCACGGATCATTCCATCAACTCCACGCCGAGCGCGATTGGCGGCCGCGGTGCAGCAACAGCAGCACGGCGAAGGAAAACACCAGCATGGCGCCGGCCAGCCAGTGCGCCTGGGTGTATTCCATGGCTTCGACATGGTCGAAGATCTGCACCGACACCACCCGCGTCTTGTCCGGTATGTTGCCGCCGATCATCAGCACCACGCCGAATTCACCCACAGTATGGGCAAAGCCGAGAATGCTGGCCGTGACGAAACCAGGCTTGGCCTGCGGCAGCACCACGGTGAAGAAACAATCCCAAGGGCTTGCACGCAAGGTCGCCGCCACTTCCAGAGGTCGCTCGCCGATGGCTTTGAAAGCGTTCTGCAGGGGCTGGACCACGAAAGGCATGGAGTAGATCACCGAACCGATCACCAGCCCGGTGAAGCTGAACACCACCGAGCCCAGACCCAGCGCTTGCGTTGCCTGGCCGATGAAACCGTGGGGGCCCAGCAGCAGCAACAGGTAGAAGCCGATGACCGTCGGCGGCAATACCAGGGGCAGGGCGACCACTGCGCCGACAGCACCGCGCCAGGGCGACGCGGTGCGCGCCAGCCACCAGGCGACGGGCGTACCGACCAGCAGCAGAATCACCGTGGTCAGGCTGGCCAGCTTCACCGTCAGCCAGATCGCACCCAGGTCGCTGGCGTCCAGCGGCATCAGATCTGGTAGCCGTACGACTTGATGATGGCCGCAGCTGCCGGGCCTTTCAGGTATTGCATGAGCGCCTTGGCGGCTTCGCTGTCACGACCTTTGTTGAGAATCACCGCGTCCTGCTTGATCGGATCATGCAAGGCGGCCGGGACGATCCAGGCCGATCCTTGTTCGACTTTGCCATCCTTGTAGATCTGCGACAGTGCCACGAAACCCAGCTCGGCATTGCCGGTCGAGACGAACTGGAAGGCCTGGGTGATGTTCTGCCCTTCGACCAGTTTGGGCTGGGTGGCCTGAGTCAGGTTCATCTTCGCCAACACCTGGGTCGCCGCCAGCCCGTAGGGTGCGGCCTTGGGGTTGGCGATGGACAGGTGCTGATAGCTGTTGCCCTTGAGCACGGCGCCTTCGGCGTCGACGTAGCCAGGCTTGGCCGACCACAGCGCCAGGGTGCCGGTGGCGTAGGTAAAACGTGAGCCCGGAACGGTTTCCTGCTCGCTTTCCAGTTTTGCCGGGGTGCTGTCGTCGGCGGCCAGGAACACTTCGAACGGCGCGCCGTTCTTGATCTGGGTATAGAACTGGCCGGTCGAGCCATAGGCGGCGACGAGCTTGTGCCCGGTGTCGGCCTCGAAGGCTTTGGCGATGGCCTGTATGGGGGCAGTGAAATTGGCGGCGACAGCCACCTGTACCTCATCGGCGTACGCACTGTTGAGGGCCATGGCGGCGCCGAGGGCAAGCAGGCGGGTGGTAAACTTCATTGGGCGGCGCTCTGTGAGAAAAAAGACTACCGTCATATAGCAAAATATATAGCGCTTTGCCAGTTTTGCACGCTGGTGTCCGCAGCCTGCGAGAAGTCCACTGACGAGATCGGCGTCAAGGCGTGTCAGGCCGACGCTCGCGCTCGAGCAGTTCGCGCTTGCGCTCGATACCCCAGCGGTATCCGGAAAGCCCACCGTCGGTGCGTACCACTCGATGACAGGGCACCGCCACGGCCAGGGCGTTCGCCGCGCAGGCCCCGGCCACCGCACGTACCGCGCTCGGCGCGCCGATGCTGGCCGCAACCTGCGCGTAGCTGGCGGTAGTGCCCGGTTCGATCTTGCCCAGTGCTTGCCATACCCGTTGCTGGAAAGCCGTGCCGCGAATGTCCAGGGGCAAGTCCAGACCCGCCCTCGGCGCCTCGATGAAGCCCAGCACCTTGGCCACGATCGCTTCGAAGTCTGAGTCGGCGCCTATCAGTGCTGCCTTGGGAAAGCGCCGTTGCAGATCATCGAGCAAGGCTTGCGGCTCGTCACCCAGCAGGATCGCGCACACACCGCGCTCGCTGCAGGCCACCAGCACCGCGCCAAGGCTGCATTGGGCAAGGGCGAAATGGATCGAAGCCTTGCTGCCCCCTTGGCGGAAGGCCGCCGGGGTCATGCCGAGCATGCCGTTGGCGGCCTCGTAGAACCGCCCGGATGAATTGAAACCGCTGGCGTACAGGGTTTCGGTGACGGATTTGCCCTGCTGAAGCTGCTCGCGGACCTTCTGCGCCCGTCGGGCACTGGCATAGCTGCGCGGCGTCAGCCCGGTCACGGCCTTGAACACCCGGTGGAAGTGCCATGGGCTCAAGCCGGCCCGTTCGGCCAGCGCGCTCAACTCGGGCGGAGCGTCGCTGGCCTCGATCTGGCGGCAAGCGGCGGCAACCAGTTGGCTGTGGTGAGCGGTGGGGGTGGGCATGGCGCGATTCCGTGGATCGTCGAAGCAGCCATGTTAGCCGTTGCTGCGGGCACTGACACTCCGCTGCTTGCGCTCAGCCAGCCTTGCGCAGGGTGAAATTGATCCGTTGTGGGCCCATCACCGGGTGCACGCCTTCCTTGAGCGGCAGCACGCCGTGAAAGCGCAGACGGTCGACACCGCCCCATACCATTACATCGCCGTGCAGCAGGGGCACGCGCAGCGGGCGGTCGCTGCGCTGCAGGCCACCGAGCTGGAACATCGCCGCGAGGCCCAGTGAAACCGAAACGATGGGCGCGCCGTAGTCACGTTCATCGCGGTCCTGGTGCAGGGACATCCTGGCGCCCCGCACGTAGCGGTTGAGCAGGCAGGCATCGGGTATGAAATCATCGAAACCGGCCGCTGCCGCTGCTTCCCGAGCCAGCGTGCGCAGCACTTCGGGCAGCACCGGCCACGGGCGACCGGTGAGAGGATCGTCGCTGACGTAGCGATATCCTCGCGCATCCGTGCTCCAACCGAACTGCCCGCAGTTGCTCAACGCCACCGACATGGTGTGCCCACCGGGCGTTTCCATGCGCCGAAACGGGGCTGCCTTGAGCACTTCGCGCAAGGCCGGCAGGATGCCGTCCAGCCAGGGCAGGGCGAAGCCACGCAGGACGAAGGTTTGCTCGCCCAGGGATTCGCGACGACTGGGTTGTTGTGGCTCATCGAACAGTGAGGACTGCACCGGGCTCACCCCTCGCCGTGTTGCCAGATACCCCGGCCGTGAAGGCGCTCACGGTCATGCGCAGCGTTGAAATCCTGCGCGGGCCCCTTGGGCACGATACCGGTCGGATTGATGGTCGGATGGCTGGTGTAGTAGTGGCCTTTGATGTGTTCGAAGTCCACCGTCTGGGCGATGCCCGGCCATTGGTACAGCTCGCGCAGCCAGTTCGACAGGTTCGGGTAATCGGCGATGCGCCGCAGGTTGCACTTGAAGTGTCCGTGGTACACCGCGTCGAAGCGGATCAGGCTGGTGAACAGGCGCCAGTCGGCTTCGGTCAGGGACTCCCCGGTCAGGTAGCGCTGGGTGTCCAGCGTGGCTTCGAGGCGGTCGAGTTCGGCGAATACATCGTCGAACGCACTGGCGTAAGCCTGCTGCGAAGTGGCAAAGCCGGCGCGGTAGACGCCGTTGTTCACATTCGGGTAGACCGCGTCGTTGACGCGGTCTATGGCTGGGCGCAGCGACTCGGGATAGAGGTCCAGGCGATTGCCGGTGAGGGCATCGAAGGCGCTGTTGAACATGCGAATGATCTCGGCCGACTCGTTGCTGACGATACGGCTCTGCTGCTTGTCCCACAGCACCGGCACCGTGACCCGGCCGGTGTAGCGCGGATCGTCGCGGGTGTAGCGTTCGTGCAGGTAGCGCAAAGGCTCGAGGTGATCACCGCTCGAGCCTGTCTGGCTGTCGAACGTCCAGCCGTGCTCGCCCATGTGCCAGCTCACCACCGATACGTCGATCAGCGTTTCCAGGGCCTTGAGCTTGCGCACGATCAGGGTGCGATGGGCCCACGGGCACGCCAGCGAGACGTACAGATGGTAGCGACCGGCTTCGGCCTTGAAGCCGCCCTGGCCACTGGGGCCGGGTTGTCCGTCGGCGGTGACCCAATGGCGGCGCTGCGAGGTTTCGCGCTGGAACGCGCCGTCCTCGCTGCTTTCGTACCACTGGTCGTGCCAGCGTCCTTCGATCAGCAAACCCATGGTCGTCTCCCGAGTGCGTATCGGCGAACTGTATCACGCTGCTCCGCCGCAGCGGCCCATACCGGGTGTACCGCCGACGCGGCTCGCGCCGCTGCTACACGCGTAATCAGGGCACAGCGCGTGTACCGCTGACGCGGCTCGCGCCGCTGCTACACGCGTAATCAGGGCACAGCGCGTGTACCGCTGACGCGGCTCGCGCCGCTGCTACACGCGTAATCAGGGCACAGCGCGTGTGCCGCCGACGCGGCTTGCGCCGCTGCTACATACGCCCCGCGATTCTCCGTAGGAGCGGTCAGTGGCCGCGAAACTGGCGCCGCGATGGATCAGGCAAGCCGCAGGGCCTGTTTCGCGGCCACAGACCTCCCACAGAGGGCGCTGTCAGCTCTTCTTCGTACACGCCGCCAGGTCGCGTGCCGCCCACAGCGCGCGGGCTTCGTCGAAGGCCTGCTCGCGGGAGCTGCCCAGCCCTCGCAGGGCCAGGGCCATGGTGGAGATCAAGGCCATTTCGCCGTAGCTGTCCTGCCGCTCACCCTGCCAGAACTCAACCAGGTGGCCGACTTCGAGAGTCGGCGGCTTCACGTGGCGCTGGGCGGCCAGGGCAGGCCATTCCTCATCCCAGGGCAGGTGGTCGCCGGTGCCATAGAGATGGCTGGCGCTGTCCGGGTTGATCTCGATTTCGCCACCGTCACCCTTGACCACGATCGCCGTGTCGCCGAGCAGGCTGCTGGCATCGCGATGCACTGCCTGGTAGCCCGGGTGGAAGATGCTCTGCAGGCCACAGCGTGCCCCGAGCGGGTTGAGAATCCGCGCCAGCGAATGAATGGGCGAGCGCAGGCCCAAGGTGTTGCGCAGGTCGATCATGCGTTGCAGTGGCGCTGCCCAGTCCATCAACGGGGAAAACGCCAGGCCGTGCTGGTCGAGCGCCTGGCCGACGGCATCCCAGTCCCGACACAGCGCGATGTTCAAGGTGCCGAGCAATTGTTCGCTGTACAGCCGCCCGGCGGTGTGGGCGCCCGCGCCGTGCATGAATATGCGCCGGCCGCTGCCGCCCAGGCATTTGGCCGCCAGCAGGTACCATGGCAGATGGCGCTTCTTGCCGGCGTAGGTCGGCCAGTCCAGATCGACCGCCAACGCCGGCGCCTGCAAGCGTTCGCGCAAGGCGAGGGTGAAACCGGCGAGTTCCTCGGCGCTTTCTTCCTTGTGCCGCAGCAGCATGAGGAAGGCGCCCAGCTGCGCGTCTTCTACCCGCCCATCGAGCAGCATGCCCATGGCCTCGCGGGCCTCTTCACCGGTGAGGTTGCGTGCGCCGCGCTTGCCCTTGCCCAAGGCTCGCACGAATTGCGCGAATGGGTGTTCTTCGGGGGTTTCCAGCATCAGTGCAGGGTAGTCGGTCATATGCAATTGGTCGGTTTGGGCAGGCCCGCCAGCTTCGCAGCGAGTTTGGCAGGAGTGCCGTTGAACAGGCGATTGAGGTGCAGGCTGTTGCCTTTGTCGGCGCCCAGCTGCTGCGCGACGTACTTGATCAGCGGCCGCGTCGCGGGCGACAGCTGGTACTGGGCATGAAAGCGGCGCAGCAGTTCGATGATCTGCCAGTGGTCGGGCGTCAGCTGCAGATCCTCGGCGCCGGCCAGCGCCTGGGCGACTTGCGGACTCCAGTCGGCGAGCGACTGCAGGTAGCCGTCCTGATCCAGCGCGATGCTGCGCCCGTCGACGATGAGTGTCGTCATAGCCAGCTATTGACCTTTTCATAGGCCAGCGTCAGCTCGACGAACGCCGGGTAATCGAGCAGCTCGACCCCGGGGTTGTTCGGCAAAGCGCGTGCCTGCGCATCTTCGGCCAGGGCAAAGACGGCGACGCCGGCGCTCGCCAGCGCTGCCCAGGGCTCGCTGCCGGGCGCCAGGGCGTAGACCGCATCGCCGCTGAGCAGAATGGCGTCGTCGTCGCCCAGCAGACGAAGGCAACTGTGCAGGCGCTGGTCGCTGAAAGGCGAGTGTGACAATACGTGAAGAGTACTCATTACAAGGTCACCACAAGGTCGAAGCGCGCCAGCAGCTCGCGCAATTGCGCATCTGCAAGCGCCTGCGCGGGCAAGGCCAGCCCGGAGCAGGTCAGGCCACGTTGGGCAAGGCTGGCGCTGCAGACGAATACCTCGTCGACACCGAACAGCGGCAGCGCCTGCAGATTGGCCGCCAGGTTCTTTTGTTGCAGGGCAGCCGGCGCCTGGGTGTCCAGCAACTGGTAGACACCGTCGTCGAGAAACAGCATGGCCAGCGGCAGGTCGTAGGCACCGCCGGCCAGGGCGATGTCCAGCGCCTCGCGCGCGGCGGGGCCTGCCCAGGGGGCTTGGCGGCTGATGATCAGCATGGACTTGGCCATGTCAATGTCCCCCGAAGCTGACGAGCCGATCGGCCTGCTGGGCGGCTTCGTGCAATTGCCCCAGCCCGGACAGCTGCCAGGGTTGGCTCAGGTTGGCGGCCGTGCGCTGGTAGCGACGTGCTTCTTCTTCGTCGAGCACGCCGCGCCGCAGGGCCGCGGCGATGCACACCACCGCGTCTATCTGATGTTCGACGACGAAAGCGCGCCACTGCGCCGCCGTGTCGGTTTCATCCTGGGCGGTGACGATGTTGCTGGAAGCCGTGTGCACGCCGTCCTGGTAGAAGAACACCCGCAGCAGTTGATGGCCTTGAGCCAAGACCGCTCGAGCGAACAGCAGCGCGCGCCGCGAGGCCGGCGAGTGGGCGGGCGAATAGACAGCGATGGCAAACTTCATGGTCGGCTCTGGTGTGGAACTGTGGCCATGATAAAGGCTGCCTTTGCAAAAAGCCTAGCAAGAAGCGCCGCGCGGGGAATCAGTGCTCGCACATTTCCCGTAGGAGCGGTCAGCGGCCGCGAAAAGGGCGCCGCCGATGGGCTGATACACCTCGGTCCCCGGTTCGCGGCCACGGACCGCTCCTACAGAGGTTGTCCATGGTTGCCAAGGATGCGTTTCCCGTAGGAGCGGTCAGCGGCCGCGAAAAGGGCGCCGCCGACGGGCTGATACACCTCGGTCCCCGGTTCGCGGCCACGGACCGCTCCTACAGAGGTTGTCCATGGTTGCCAAGGATGTGTTTCCCGTAGGAGCGGTCAGCGGCCGCGAAAAGGCGCCGCCGATGGGCTGATGCACCTCGGCCCCCGGTTCGCGGCCACCGATCGCTCCCACAGGAGGCCTGTCGTGGCCGGTGTGACAGCGTGCCGCAGTGCCACCGCGCACCGCTCTGGGCCGTGCGATTGCGCAGACGAGCGGGCTTGGTTGTCATACATCTGCGCCTCCGTGCGGTTTACAGCGCCCAAGCAGCTGCCTAAAATTCACCCCAAGCGTCGGGGCCTGACCGGTCGACAGCGCGCTACCCATAAAAAAAGCCCGTCCAAGACGGGCTTTTTGCGTTTTCAGCGCGCCTTTTTCCAGGCTGCCGCTCACACATCGCCACCCACCGAGGCCTTTTTTCCATGTTGCGCCTGTTTCTGCTGTTGCTGTCCTATTGCTACAAACGCGTCACCACCAGCCTGGCCTCCATGCGCGATCAGCGCATCGAAAACGCCTACTCGACCTATGAAGAAGCCGAGGAGGGTGGCCGTTGGTCGTGGTTGACGCTGCTGACCATCGCTGTGCTGAGCTTCTATATCCTCGGCAGCCTGGGCTTTTACGCCAAGGTGCATATCTGGGACGCGCTGTCCGAAGATCAGAAAAGCATGGTCATCGAGTCCATGGCCGCCAACCAGCAGATGCTCTGAAGCGGCCTTGCGCTAGACCACCAGCGGTTGTAGCGGATAGACCCGGTTGCGGCCCGAGCTCTTGGCCCGGTAAAGCGCCTGATCCGCCGCTTCCACCAGGCTCTGCGCGCGTACGTCCGGGTCGCTGTTGCGCCACACGTGAACACCGGCGCTGATGGTTACGATTCCCAGGTCGCTGCCCGCATGGGCAATCGCCAGCGCGCGCACCGCCAGCAGTACCTTCTCGGCGACCTGCCAGGCACCGGCCTCGTCACTCTCGGGCAGCAGCACCAGAATTTCCTCGCCGCCGTAGCGCACCACCAGGTCCCCCGAACGGCCCACACAGCTCAGCACCGCCTGGCCCACGGCCTTGATGCACTCATCCCCTGCGGGATGTCCATACAGGTCGTTGAAGCGCTTGAAATGGTCGATGTCGAGCATGATCACGCCCAGTGGGCGGGCGTTGCGTCGCGCCCGACCGATCTCGTCGGGCAGCGCCGCGTCCAGCTGGCGGCGGTTGGCCAGGCCAGTCAAGCCGTCCTGCATCGCCAGCTTCTGCAGCGCGGCGTGGGCATTGCGCAGTTCCGCCTCGGTGCGCAGGCCATGGCGAATCTGCCGGATCAGTGTCATCGCGCACAGACCCAAGGCTATCCCGACCACCAGCACGAAGACTGCCGAACGCAGCAGGTTCTCGTACCAGTTGGCCAGCAGTGACGCCTTGGATTCGGCGGTTTCCAGCACCAGCGGATAATTGCGCAGCGCCTGGTAGCTGTACATCCGCTCGACATCGTCCACCAGCGAGCGCTGCATCAGCGTGCCATGGCTGGATTGCGGCAACATCTCGCTGAAGATCCTGCCCTTGGCCATGCTGCTGCCGATCACGTTCTCATCGAACGGGCGGCGCAGCAAAATGGTGCCGTCGTTGAGCAGCAGGGCGATGACCCCGCGCTCGTCCAGGTCGAAGCCGGCGTAGAACTGGTTGAAATATTCTACTTTCAAGGTAGCCAGCACCACGCCGGCAAACTTGCCGTCGGCACTGCTCAGGCGCCTGGAGACAGGAATCACCAAGGCGTTGGTGGAACGACTGCGAATGACCGGCCCGACATGCACCCCGGGGTCGGGATTGTCCTGGTGAAAGCGGAAGTATTCCCGGTCGGCGTTGTTGATGGCTGGCGGATCCGCGAGATTGGAGCTGGCCACCCAGCGCCCTTGGCTGTCATAGATGAACAGCCCCTGCAACTGCTCCATCGAGCGCGTCCAGCCCTGCATCAGGTTGCGCAGACGCTGCACCTCGGCAGGCGCCGTGCCGTCGACCTGGATGCGCTCGATCAGGCCCAGCAGTACCGTGTCCGATTGCTTGATGGTGTCTTCGGCATGCTGGGCCAGCGAGCGGGCCAGGTTGGACGTGGTGATCTCGCTGACATGCATGGCCTGCGCGCGCGCGGTGAGGGTCTGCCATACATCCAGCACGATCAGCGAGACGACTACCAGCGCCACGAAGAGGATAGCCATGCGCTGGGCCGAACTGTCGGACTTCAGGGCGGGTCGATACTGTGCGTCGTCTGGCATCAGGGGCTTCTTGATCGGCAGGTAGGTGCAGTCTAGTGGGTTACGCTCAGCATACAACCGCTGTCTGCGACGCAGGCCTGTGTGGTTGTAATCACCTTGGAGCAGGTTGTACGATGACCTTGGTCGTCCATCATACGGGCTGCGTGGCGTCGTTGCGCCACGCTTGGCTTCCATAACAATTTCAACGATGCAAACAGGAGGTTTCATGACACAGCCATCGACCCGCGACGTTCCCGTCTTGATCATTGGCGCGCTGCTGCCCAGCCTGCAGGAGGCCGTGGAAACCCACTTCGACGCGACCCGCTTTTGGGAACTGCCCGATCAGGACGCCTGGCTGGCGCAGCACGGCGAGCGAATCAAGGCGATCGTCACCTCGGGTGCCCTGGGCGCCAGCAGCCAAGTGATCGCCCGCCTGCCCAAGCTCGAGGCCATCTTCAGCTTCGGTGTCGGCTACGATTCGATCGCCGTCGATGCCGCCCGTGACCGCGGCATCGTGGTCACCAACACCCCGGCGGTGCTGGATGATTGCGTAGCCGATACGGCCATGGCCCTGACCCTGGATGTGATGCGCCGCTACAGCGAGGCCGACCGCTTCGTGCGCGCGGGCAAGTGGACCCAAGGCAAGTTTCCGCTCGCCAGCAAGATCGGCGGCAAGAAGATCGGCATCGTCGGCCTGGGCAACATCGGCGAGTCCATCGCCAGGCGCGCCGCGGCGTTCGACATGCAGGTGCTCTACCACAATCGCAAACCCAAGGCCGGTGTCGCCTACCAGTACTACGCCGACCTGGATACGATGATCGCCGACTGTGACGTGCTGGTGCTGGCGGTGCCCGGTGGCAAGTCCACCGAAGGCCTGATCGATGCCAAGCGCATCGGCCTGTTGGGCAGCAAGGGGTTCCTGGTCAATATCGCCCGCGGCAGCGTGGTCGACCAACCGGCGCTGATCGAGGCGCTGCGCGAGGGTCGGATTGCTGGCGCCGGCCTGGATGTCTATGAAGACGAGCCCAATGTGCCCCAGGCGCTCATCGACCTGCACAACGTCGTCCTGCTGCCACACCTGGCCAGCGGCACTCACGAGACACGCCAGGCCATGGGCGACCTGGTGTGGAGCAATATTCAGGGTTATTTTCACGACGAGCGCAAAGTGCTGACGCCGGTAGGCTGATACACATCCGAAAGCTGCCCGCGCAACGCGGGCATGCCGATGGTTGCTTGTTTGCTTGTTTGCTTGTTTGCTTGTTTGCTTGTTTGCACCGGCGCCGGCCGCCCTGATCGGGTGCCCGGCGCAGGCAGACGGTCAGGCGGCGCCAGCCGTCTCGGCCGGTTTGCTCGCCGCGCGACGCAGGGCGATGGGCGCGCTGGGCAAATGAATATCAGGGTTCGCCACCCCGCTGGGCGACAACTCATGGGTCATCTCGAACTCCGCCCGCACCGACCAGCCACAGATCTCGTTCGTACACTGCAGGTACGCCACGCGCAGGAACACATGGGTGCCCTCGCTGGTGCGGATGCGCATTCTGTTCTTGCAGTGAGGGCAAACCATCTTGTAAGTGCTCATTCTTCAAACCTTATGACCCGCGCCGCTCGTACCACCGAGACACCGGGATCAACTACAAAATTTTAAGTAAGTCTTCCTTGAGTGAACTGCTGGCGCTACCTGCGTCTTGCCTTTGCACAACGGGCGGCTAAATACATTGAGTCTGAGTAGCCACGCCATGTAGGAAATTTCGTTATGATGTATGTAAGCTGTAGGGCTGCATCTTGGATATCCTTGATTTATGAACTAGGGTTAATATTAATATGCAATTCGAATAAATTAATATACTCAAATTGAGTGGGTCAAGCGGAAGTTCCCAACGTGTGTACCTCTGAAACAACCGAAGTGCTGAATCGGCTCAAGCATCTGTTGGCGGCTTCCAACGACGCAGCGCTGGCCAAGGCCCTGAGCATCAGCCCGCAAACCCTGGCCAGCTGGCGCGCTCGCTGCAGCATTCCTTACGCGTTGTGCATGGACCTGGCGCGCACCGACGGCATTTCCCTTGACTGGTTGCTGTTGGGCCGCGGTGCCATGCTGCTCGAACCGCAGACCCTGCTCGCCGACGATGCGGTGGTTGCGGTGCTGGCCACCCTGCAAGGGCTGTGTGCCCAGGACCTGGAGCATGTTCACCAGGTTGCGCTCGAGCGCAAACGGCTGCGTGAGCTGGAACGGGAAGTTGCCAGCCTGCGGCGCTCGAACTGACGGGCTCAGGAACCTCTGAAACGGCGCAGAATGTCCTCGATGTCCAGCCCCCGAACCCAGTCTCGCAACTTCACGCTCAGCGGAATCACCAGCAGTGCGCAGCCGAAAGCGGCAATGCCCCCGGTAAGTTGCGGTACCTGATCGTGCACCATTGGCGCGAACAGCAGACCGACGCCGGCAGATAGCAGTAAGTTGGTCAATTTGCGCGTGCAGCTCGCGCCTTGTTGTCGGCTGATCACCAGGCAGGCGCCCAGTGCCGCGCCCAGCAGGTTATCGAAGGCTGGCCAGGAAGCTGACGCACCCAGTGCCAGGCCCGATGCCGCGGCGGCGCCAGCGACCAGAGTGTCCTGGTTCATGACGCGTCCCCCGGGGCCGGTGACTCGTCGCAATGGCACGATCCGTATTGTTCAAGCACTTGGCACCTCGCCTCGGGTCTGGAGCCGCAACCAGCGGCACTGGACCCATCCTCGCCCGGCGACTCTCATGGCTCAAGGATCGAGCCTTGTAGGAAAGCCGGACAGAGGTACCCCGCTTGAACGGCGCAGATGAACTCAGCCGATGGTCACGGCGGCGTGAGCCTTTTCCAGCAGGCGCTGGTTGCGCGAGGACAGCTGGCGCAGCTGAAGCTGCTTGCCGAACTTGCTGTAGCGGGCGGCGAGATTCTCCATGGTGGCGATGGCCGAATGATCCACCAGGTGCAGATGACGGCAGTCGATGTAGACCTGGTCCGGGTCGTTCTGCGGGTCGAACAGTGCCTGGAAATGCGTGGTCGAGGCGAAGAACAATGTGCCATGCGGGGTGTAGACGCGTGCCTCGTCGCTGTCGTGGACATCGCTGCGCATGTCGCGCGAGTGCTGCCAGGCGAAGGCCAGCGCCGCGATCAGGATGCCGCACAGCACGGCAGTGGCGAGGTCGGTGAACACGGTGATGATGGTCACCGCAATGATCACCACGGCATCGTTGGCGGGCACCTTGCCCAGCACCCTCACCGAACCCCAGGCAAAGGTCTGCTGCGCGACCACGAACATCACCCCGGCCAGGGCGGCCAGCGGGATGCGCTCGATCAGCGGTGACAGGAACAGAATGAACAGCAGGATCATCACCCCGCTGACGATCCCGGACAGCCGCCCGCGGCCCCCGGAACTCAGGTTGATCACGGTCTGCCCGATCATCGCGCACCCTCCCATGCCGCCGAACAGGCCCGAAGTGATGTTGGCCACGCCCAGCGCCACGCATTCGCGGTTGGGCTGGCCACGGGTCTCGGTGATCTCGTCGGTGAGGTTGAAGGTCAGCAAGGTTTCCAGCAATCCGACCATGGCCATCAGCAGGGCATAGGGGGCAATGATTTTCAGCGTCGCCAGGTCCAGCGGGACGCTGGGCCACTCGAAGCTGGGCAGGCCGCCGGCGATGGTCGCCATGTCGGCCAGGGTGCGCGTGGGCAGGTGCAGCCATTGCACCAGCAGACTGACGCCGATGATCGCCACCAGCGCGCCGGGTACGGCCTTGGTCAGCCGCGGCAGCAGGTAGACCACGGCCATGGTCAGCACCACCAGCCCGGTCATGATGCCCAGCTCACCGAACGGCAGCCATTGGCCGTCGTGGGTCTTGAAGTGTTCGAGCTGCGACATCGCAATGACGATCGCCAGCCCGTTGACGAAGCCCAGCATGACCGGGTGAGGCACCATGCGCACCAGCTTGCCGAGCCGCAACACGCCGAAAATCGCCATGATCAGGCCGCTGAGCACGACGGTGGCCAACAGGTACTGCACGCCGTGCTGTACCACCAGCGCCACGATGACCACGGCCATCGACCCGGCAGCTCCGGAAATCATCGCCGGTCGGCCGCCCAGCAACGCGGTGAGAGTACAGATGATGAAGGCGCCATATAAACCCATCAATGGGTTGACCTGGGCCACCAGGGCAAAGGCGATGCACTCGGGCACCAGCGCGAACGAGGACGTCAGGCCAGCCAGTACGTTACGGCGAATATCGGTCAAGGACATGCAATACCTATCAGCACAAACACCCCGCGGCTTGGCAGCCGTGGGGTGTGTCTAGCCTTGTTTTGGGAGACGATCAGTTTAACAGGTGTTGCGGGGTGTGTCTGTCGAGCGCCCGTGTCACGCGCCCATGTCGAAGGTGTCGGGGTTGGGGCCAAGCCGCCCGGTCTGCGGGATGTGGGCGATGGCCTGCATGTCCTGCTCGTCGAGCACGAAATCGAACACGTCGAGGTTCTGCGCAATGCGCTCCGGGTTGCTCGAGCGCGGAATGACCACGTGCTGGTTCTGGACATGCCAGCGCAGGATCACCTGGGCAGCGCTCTTGCCATGCTTCTCGGCGATCTGCGACAGCACCGGCTGGGAGAGCAGGGCGCCGCCCTGGCCCAGTGGGCTCCACGACTCGGTCACGATGTTCAGGCCCTTGCAGAATTCGACCAACTCGATCTGGGCGAAATCGGGGTGCAGTTCGATCTGGTTGACCGACGGCGTCACCCCGGTATCGGCAATGATGTGCTGCAGGTGCTCTGGATGAAAGTTGGACACGCCGATAGAGCGCACGCGGCCTTCTTCCTGGAGCCGTACGAAAGCTTTCCAGGTGTCGCGGTAGGCGGCCTTCTTGGGCAGCGCCCAGTGGATGAGGTACAGGTCGAGCTGCTCCAGGCCCAGCTTGGCCATGCTCGCGTCGAACGCGCGCAGGGTGCTGTCGTAGCCCTGGTCGGTGTTCCACAGCTTGGTGGTGATGAAGATTTCGTCGCGTGCCAGTCCGCTTTCGGCCACGGCGCGGCCGACGCCGGCCTCGTTGCCGTAGATCATGGCGGTGTCGATGTGGCGGTAGCCGGCCTTGAGGGCGGCCACGCTCGACGCGTAGGCCTGATCGTCATCGAGCTGCCAGACGCCCAGACCCAGTTGTGGAATCTGCACGCCGTCGTTGAGGGTGATCAGTGGTGCATGTGGCATGGGAGGTTGCTCCTGATAGCGGTGAGTCGATGGGGATGTCGACCCGCCGCTACCCGGCATAGTTCACGCCAGCAGCGCTAGACGAAGAGCATCGCCGGCTGCTCCAGCAGGCGTTTGACCGCCTGGATGAAGCGCGCCGCGTCCATGCCGTCGACCACGCGGTGATCGAAGGAGCTGGAGAGGTTCATCATCTGTCGGATCGCGATCTGGCCATTGACGACCATGGGCCGTTCCACCAAGCGGTTGACGCCGACGATGGCCACTTCAGGCCGGTTGATCACGGGTGTCGAGGCGATGCCGCCCAGGGCACCCAGGCTGGTCAGGGTGATGGTCGAGCCGGACAGCTCGTTGCGCGCCGCCTTGCCACTGCGCGCGGCATGGGCCAGGCGGTTGATTTCCCCTGCCGTGAACCACAGGTCGGCAGCTTCGGCATGGCGCAGTACCGGCACCATCAAACCGTTGTCGCTTTGCGTGGCGATGCCCATGTGCACGGCACCGTGGCGAGTGATGACCTGCTGTTGATCGTCGTAGTGCGCGTTGATCTGCGGGAACTCGCGCAACGCCACGACCAATGCCCGGATCAACAGTGGCAGCAGGGTCAGCTTGCCGCGGCTCTCACCGAACTGCGCGTTGAGGTCGGCGCGCAGCGACAGCAGTGCGGTAACGTCGATCTCCTCGACATAGCTGAAGTGCGCCACCTGCCGCGTGGCTTCCTGCATGCGCTGGGCGATCTTGCGCCGCAGGCCGATGACGGGGATGCGTTCCTCGTCGATTCGCGGCGTGCCGGTTGTCGCCTGTTGCGCGGTGCGGCTGCCACTCAGGAATGCGTCCAGGTCTGCATGCCGAATGCGCCCGGCAGGGCCGGTGCCGCGCAGCCCGGCCAGGTCGATGCCTTCGTCGCGCGCGCGCTGACGCACGGCCGGCGAGGCCAGAGGCCGCGAGGGCGCTTCGGCGGTGGGCTTGTTGCAAGCGGCCCTGGCCATCGGTACGGGGTTTGTCGGCGCGCTGCCCGGTACAGCCGCAACCGCCACTTCGACGTCGTCGCTTGCGTCCACGGCTACCGGGGTCTGGGCCTCGTGATGATTGCCGGTGCCCTGGACCTCGATGCGGATCAACTCGGCCCCTACCGCCATGACTTCACCCGGCACGCCCCCCAGGGCGACCACGGTGCCGGCCACCGAGCTGGGAATTTCCACGGTCGCCTTGTCGGTCATCACATCGGCCAATACCTGGTCTTCACTGACGGTGTCGCCGACCTTGACGAACCATTCCACCAGCTCGACCTGGGCGATGCCTTCGCCGATGTCCGGCATACGGATTACATGCGTGCCCATTCAGACCTCCATCACACGTTGCAAGGCAGCGCCGACACGCGCAGGGCCTGGGAAATAGGCCCATTCCTGGGCGTGCGGGTACGGCGTGTCCCAGCCGGTGACGCGTTCGATGGGCGCCTCCAGGTGGTGGAAGCAATGTTCCTGCACCAGCGCCACCAGCTCGGCGCCGAAGCCGCAGGTGCGGGTGGCTTCGTGGACCACCACGCAGCGTCCGGTTTTCTGCACCGAAGCGACGATGGTGTCCAGGTCCAGCGGCCACAGGCTGCGCAGGTCGATCACCTCGGCGTCGATCCCGGTCTCCTCGGCGGCGGTGACCGCCACGTAGACGGTGGTGCCGTAGGTCAGCACCGTGACTTCGCTGCCCGGCCGCACGATGGCGGCGCTGTCCAGTGGCACGCTGTAGTAGCCCTCGGGTACCGCGCTGGCGGCGTGCTTGGACCACGGCGTCACGGGCCGGTCGTGATGGCCGTCGAAGGGGCCGTTGTAGAGTCGCTTGGGCTCCAGGAAAATCACCGGGTCGTCGTTCTCGATCGCGGCGATCAGCAGCCCTTTGGCGTCGTAGGGGTTGGAGGGCATGACGGTGCGCAGACCGCAGACCTGGGTGAAGATCGCTTCCGGGCTCTGGCTGTGCGTCTGGCCGCCGTAGATGCCGCCGCCGCAGGGCATGCGTACGGTCATCGGCGCGCTGAACTGCCCGGCCGAGCGAAAGCGCAGGCGCGCGGCCTCCGATGCCAGTTGGTCGTAGGCGGGGTAGACGTAGTCGGCGAACTGGATCTCGGCCACCGGGCGCAGGCCATAGGCGCCCATGCCGACCGCGATGCCGACGATGCCACTCTCGGAAATAGGCGTGTCGAACACTCGCGAGCGCCCGTACTTGGCTTGCAGCCCTTCGGTGCAGCGGAACACCCCGCCGAAATAGCCGATGTCCTGGCCGAAGGCGACCACGTTGGGGTCGCGCTCGAGCATGACGTCCATGGCCGAACGGATGGCCTGGACCATGCTCATGATGGCCGTGCTGTTTGCTTTCTCGACCGGTGTTTCTGTAGGCATATTCATGATGTCAGGCTCCCATCTGCTGACGTTGCCGACGCAGATGCTCGGGCATGTCCTTGTACACGTCTTCGAAAATGGTCGCGGCGCTTGCGACCCGACCACTGACCAGCGTGCCGAATTGTTCGGCCGCCTTCAGCGCTGCAATGACCTGTGCCTCGATCTCGCTTTCCAGGGCGGCGTGGCGCTCTTCGCTCCAGATCCCGGTAACGATCAAATGCTGCTTGAGGCGGGCGATCGGATCGCCCAGCGGAAAGTGCTGGCCATCGTCGGCAGGGCGGTATTTGGAAGGGTCGTCTGAGGTGGAGTGGGGGCCGGAGCGGTAGGTGACCCATTCGATCAAGGTCGGCCCGTGGTTGCGCCGTGCGCGCTCTGCGGCCCAGCGCGAGGCGGCGAACACCGCGAGGAAATCGTTGCCGTCCACCCGCAGCGAGGCTATGCCACAGCCCACGCCGCGCCCGGCGAAGGTGGTGGCTTCACCGCCAGCGATACCCTGGAACGACGAGATCGCCCACTGGTTGTTGACCACGTTGAGAATGACCGGCGCGCGGTAGACGTGGGCGAACGTCAAGGCGGTATGGAAGTCGGCCTCGGCGGTGGAACCGTCGCCGATCCACGCCGACGCGATGCGCGTGTCGCCCTGGATGGCCGAGGCCATGGCCCAACCTACCGCCTGGACGAACTGGGTGGCCAGGTTGCCGGATATGCTGAAGAACCCTTCGTTTTTGTACGAGTACATGACCGGCAACTGGCGACCCTTGAGCGGGTCTTTTTCGTTGGAGAACAGCTGGCAGATCATGTCCACCAGCGGCAGCTTGCGCGCCATCAGGATGCTCTGCTGGCGGTAGGTGGGAAAGCACATGTCGTCGGCGCGCAGTGCCAGCGCATGGGCGCTGCCAATGGCTTCTTCGCCCAGGCTCTGTATATAGAAAGACATTTTCTTCTGGCGCTGGGCGGTCACCATCCGCGTGTCGTAGATGCGCGTGGTGAGCATGGCGCGCAGGCCGTCGTGCAGCACCTGCTCGGGAATGTCTTCGGCCCACGGCCCCTGCGCCTGGCCGTCCTCGTCGAGCACCCGCACCAGGCTTGCGGCCAGGTCGGCGGTGGCTTGCGGGTCGACATCGACGGCGGGCTTGCGCACAGCGCCTGCGGCGCTCAGCTGCAGATAGGAGAAGTCGGTCTTGCAGCCGGGACGGCCGCTGGGTTCAGGCACATGCAGCCTGAGGGGAAGATAGTCGTTCACGTCGTCACTACCCTTGATCTTGTTGTTGTGGGTGCAGCGTTGGGGTTGAGTCTAGTCGGCGTTTGCCGACCGCTCGCAATGCAGACCCCTTGAAACCAATGCTACGGCGCGGCGCAGGCAAAATCATGCCGAAAACGCTAAACGGCGTCAGCGCAATTGCATGAATCATGCGCTTTTGATCCGCTTTCGCAATGATTCATGCCGAGTCAGCAGTGGTGTTTCGGCAGGCCCGGAAACGCAAAAACCCGCCGAGGCGGGTTCTTGTGGTTGCAGCGGGGCGCGTGTCAGCCCAGGACGGCTTCGGCGCCGGTGAACAGCGGCTGTGCAGCAGAGCGGCCGGTGACCAGGGACAGGTCCTCGACCAGGATGCGTGTGCCCCTGCGTTGTTGCAGAACGATGTCCAGCGCGCGGCTGGGCTGCAGCTCGACGTCGTCGAAGGTGATCATCTGGCCCGGCTCGACGGCGCGCTTCATGACCGCGTGGCTCATCAGGCCGATCGGTACGTGGTCCTCGTGACGGTCGATGATCACGCTCTCGCCGCGCAGCTGGAAACCGCCGATGCCGCGGCTGATCAGCTCGCCTGCCGGCATGGCATGCTTGGCGATGGCAGCGACGCCAACGGTGGGGTTGGTCGAGTTGTTCAGCAGAATGCCGCCGCCGTTGAGTACGCGGCGCAGTGTCTTGCCGACCTCCAGCGAACACAGGTGGAAAGGGCGCAGCAGGGCGTAGTAGGGGCCCGCACCCAGCTTGAGGTACTGCAGCGCCTGGCTTTGCACGCGGTCATGGCGACCGACCAGGAACACACCGCCGGCAGCGTAGCCGCTGGGGATCACGTAGTCGACGATCGACTGGCCCAGGCTGTCGGCAAGGGCGCCCAGTATGGCCGAGCTCTCGTCGAGATTGGTCGAAGGCAGGCCTTCCATGCCCTGGCGGGTGATGGTCGCGCCGAAACCGTTGGCCACCAGCGCCTGTTCGATCTGCACCTTGGTGCCGTCGGTGAATGAGGTGGTCTGCTCGATGCTGATGCCCTGACGCGACGACCAGTAGGCCATGTCCTCGTGGCTGGGGTTGTGGTTCAGGTAACCCTTCATGTTGCCGTACACCAGCGGTTCGAAGCCCATCATGATGGCCTCTTCACGCAGGGCTGCCAGCGAGCCGGGCTGATCGCCCTCGGCTTCGGTGATGAAACCCTTGCCGGCCAGGTACGAACCGGTGGTCACCTGCAGCTCGGCGTTGACGGTGATGACCCGCAGGCCGGCACTGAAAGCGCGCTCGATGACCACGGTGCCGTGGCACACATCGCCGCTGCATTCGATGATCAGGTCACTGTGGTCGATCAGGTCGTCGAGCGAGTTGGTGAGTACGCCGTCCAACGGAAAATTCGCCAGCTCACGCACCGGGCGACGGGTCAGGACCCGCGTCACCTGTACGTCCTTGTAATGTTTGGCCAGAAGCAGAACCAGCGCGCGTGCAATCATGCCGGTACCGCTAACACCGATTCTGGTAACAGTCGTTTTGTCCATGGGGCGCACTCTCGAAAAGTTGAACAGCAGGAAACAGCTAGGCACAGCAGGCCGTCCGCGATCCTTGGTCAGGGACGGCGCCTGGGGTGTGCAGGTCCATCAGGGCAAAGCAAAATCCGGGTAAAACGTCATCAGCGCAGCGGGAACGTCGAACTCATGCCCAGCTTCGAGTTCTCGCCGTCATGAATGGCTCGCTGCAGCAGCGCCAGGCGATCCTGGGCATTGCGACGACGAGCGAAATAAGTCAGCAGCGAATTGAAGATCTTGCGGTTCAGGCGGTACATCAGCGGCGATGCCAGCCACACGTGCTTGTCGAACCAGGCCTGGTTGCGCGCCGAGTAGTAGGCGCGAAAATCCGAGTTGCCCAGCAGGAACGATTCATAGATGTTGCGAGTGTTGGCCTTGTTGTTCCAGGAATCCTCCAGCTCGTCGATGACCGCATCGGTGAGCAGATAGAGGTGCCCGCCGTTGGCAGTGATACGCCGGGTGTATTCGGTGTCGTCCACGTACAGGACCAACTCGCGGCGCGGCACGCCGATGCTTTCGTACAGGCTGCGATGGCCGAGCATGCCGCCATAAGGCGCGAAGGGCAGGCTGAGCATGGCCGCCGGTTTGCTGCGACGCTTGCCCCAGGGGCGACGGCGCCACAGTTTGTAAGGGATCTGCGCAACGTGGAAACCGAAGTAGCTCGAAGGCCGCTGCGTGGCGAAACGCAGTGGCACGCCCTGGGCGATGTCCTCCTGCTGGCCGGGGCGGAAGCCCAGCACGGCGACCTGGCTGCTGCCGTGCACGCCTTCCAGGCGTTTGAGCTCTGCGTGCAGCAGTTCGACTGCGGCCGGCGTTGGCGTGTTGTCGTCGTCCATCATCCAGATGTACTCGGCGCCATTGGCCAGCGCGGCTTCGATGCCCACTGCGTAACCGTTGGCCGAGCCGCTGTTTTCCGCCAGCTGTATGACCCGCACGCGTCCCGGCCAGCGTTCGGCGAGCTGGTCCACCGGGGCGGTTGCAGCGTTGCTGACGATCAGCACTTCGTCGATTTCTGCAAAGCTCAAGGCATCGCCGACCAATTGCTCGAGGTAACCCAGGCGATCGCCGTAGGTCACGGTAACGATGGTCGTCCCCTCTTTGGGGCTTTTTTCCGCACCCGAGAACACTTCCAGGTAGGAGTATCCATCAATGAGGATTGTCGAGTGTTGCTGCCGAGTATCGACCATGTGGATGCCTTCGCTTGAAAAGAGGAGGAGGTTTGCACCGCCCGTTGGTTAATGCTTTTTTCCGCGTGCTGCAGCGGAGCGCATTGAAACGAGTTTCAAGCGAGGCGAAAACTCTGCATGTTCTGTACTTGTGCTCGACATTTCTGTGCCCCATTCCATTTCGAGTTCAACTCTGTCAATCCGGATCCGTCAATCTGAATCCGTCAATCAGAAGTTAAAGCTACCGCCGGTCCATGCAACGCAGTGGGCGTGGTGTTTCATTTATTTGAATGGCGCTTTCACCGGAACCGGCTAGACGCTCTTCTTGCCTTCGGAAAGTCTCTGGAACGAGGTTTCATGGGCGTTGAAGCGAATTTAAGGTGGTGCTGGCATGTAAGTCAATGCAGCGAATCATGATTTTTGACAAAAATTTTACATTTGCCTTGTGTTTCGCGTAAGTCATTGATTTATATAGTAGTCAATGTTCTGTCGTGGCCGTCTGTCAAGAATCCGTGCGCCAAATCAGGCGCGTCAAAAAACTAATTGGCTGTATTTCAACGGCTTTAACAGGGCGGCTTGCGATAAGAACTATCTTCTTATTGGAGGACTTGCGCAGCGCATAAGTTTGCGACATTCTTCTTTCCGTTCGTCAGGGGCAGTGAACTTTCTTCGTGCCCCGTTAAAAGTACCGTTTTCCTACTGCCCCGTTTCATGAATCTGCCACCGGCCGGACATGTGCGTGGGGCGTCTGGCCGTGTGCGCATCTGGACGACCGTTTGTTCCGAAAGACTTTTCAATGTCGCGCCACGCGTGGGGTATTACCGATGTTGTTCAACTCGATGGTATTCATCGCCGGATTTCTGCCGGTGGTCTTGCTGGGGTTCTTTCTGCTTGCCGGAACGGGACGTCAGCGCCTGGCTGCCATATGGCTGACCTTGGCGTCGCTGGTGTTCTACGGCTGGTGGAACCCCGCCAACGTCCCTTTGCTGCTGGGCAGCATCGCGTTCAACTATGTACTGGCCGGGCAACTACTGCGTACGCGCTCCAAAGCACTGTTGATCATGGGTGTCAGCGCCAACCTGGCGTTGTTGCTGTATTTCAAATACACCGGTTTTCTGTTCGGCAACATCAACCAAGCGTTTGGTCTGGGCTGGACACTGCAGAACATCACTCTGCCGCTGGCCATCTCGTTCTTCACCTTCCAGCAGATTGCCTACCTGGTCGACACCCATGACGGCGAAGTGGTTGAACATGACTTCGTCAACTACTGCCTGTTCATCACGTTCTTTCCGCATCTGATTGCCGGCCCCATCACTCACCACCGGGAAATGCTCGAGCAGTTTCGCCATGGCGACAACTTTCGTCCGCGGCTGGTCAACCTATCCATTGGCGCCAGCATCTTTCTGATGGGCCTGTTCAAGAAAGTCATCATGGCCGACCCCATGGGCGAGAAGGCCGCTCCGGTATTCGCCATGGCGGCAGACGGAACCGTACCCGCCCTGCACGAGGCCTGGATTGGAGCGTTGAGCTACACCCTGCAGATCTATTTCGACTTTTCCGGTTACACCGACATGGCCATCGGCCTGGGGCTGCTGTTCGGCATCAGCCTGCCGGCCAACTTCAACAGCCCGTTCAAGGCACGCAATGTCATCGACTACTGGTCGCGCTGGCACATGACCCTGACCCGCTTTCTCACCAGCTACATCTACAACCCGATCGTGCTGCGCATCGCCCGTCGACGCATGGCGGCAGGATTGCCGATGCCCAAGCGCGGCAAGATGAGCCTGGGTACGTTCTGCATGGTGGTGGCCTATCCGACCGTGCTGACCATGTTCATTTCCGGCGTGTGGCACGGCGCGGGCTGGCAGTTCGTGGCGTTTGGCCTGGTGCACGGCTTCTACCTGGTGGTGGCACACGGCTGGCGCGCCTGGAAGGCTCGCCGGGGCTGGGCCGTGGACAGTGATCACTGGATGCACCGGATACCGGCCGTGCTGCTGACCTTCACCTGCGTGGTGGTGGCCATGGTGTTCTTCCGCGCGCCGACCCTGGCCAGTGCCCTGGCGGTACTGGGCGGCATGCTCGGTTTGAGCGAGCTGCCGGCACAACTGGCGGCCAACCACCTGCGCAGTCTGATCATGATCGCCGCCTTGCTGGCGTTCGTCTGGACGCTGCCGAACATCCAGCAATGGATGGGCCATTTGCGCACCGCCCTCAACGCCAAGCCGGAGCTTCACTGGTTGCAGCGCCGAGTGCCGGCCAGTGCCTGGCAACCCAGCGCCACCGTTGGCGTGGGCATCGGCGTGCTGGGCTTCTTCGCGCTGGCCACGGCGTTCTCGGTTGCCCCCAGCGAATTCCTTTACTTCCAGTTCTGATCAATCACCCCGTTCTGATCAATCACAAGGTGCCGACCATGGAACAGTTAGCCTGGCTTGCCCAACACCCTGACCTGGGTGCGGCGATTTCCCACGCCAAGTCGCTGAGCGATCCTCTGGCGCGTCTGCATGAAACGGCGAGGCTGGCCGCCTACCGTCGCGATTTCACCCAGACGCTGCGGCTGGATCGCCTTGCGCAGCAGGGCATCGAGCTGCTCGTTGGTGAAGGTGAACAAAGCGTACCGGGCTTCACCGCGTTGCGCATGGCCGTGCTGGCGTCGCATACCGTCGACCATTTGCTGCCGGGTATCCGCGTCGCCGCGCTGCAGCGTCAGGTCGGCGTGTCGGTGTACCTGGCGCCCTATGGCCAGTATCGCCAGGCGTTGCTCGGTGATGATCCCGCGCTGAAGGCGTTTGCCCCGCAGGTCATTCTGCTCGCCCTCGACGCCATGGATTCGCCACCCAGTTGCGCCCTGCATGCCAGTGCCGAAGAGGCCGAAAACGCCGTGCAGGCGCGGGTTGAAGAACTGCGCCTGCTCTGGCGCCAGGCCCGTGCTCGCTACGCTGCGCAGGTCATCCAGCAAACCCTGGTGCCCGCGACCCCGGCGCTGTTCGGTCACTTCGACGCGCTGGTGCCAGGCTCGCCGCGCGCCTTGCTCGAACGGCTGAACAACGAGATCCGTCGTGCCGCCCGCGAAGACGGCGTGTTGCTCATGGACCTGGCCTGGAGTGCGGCCGGTGGCCAGTACGGCGACGGCCTGGCCAACCCGGTCCGCTGGCATCAGGCCAAGCAACTGGTAAGTCCGATCTGGGCACCCTTGTACGGCGACCAACTGGCGCGCATCGCTGCCGCGGTGGTGGGTCGCTCGCGCAAGTGCCTGGTGCTGGACCTGGACAACACCCTGTGGGGCGGCGTGGTGGGTGACGACGGGGTCGACGGCCTGTGCCTGGGGCAGGGCAGTGCCACCGGTGAAGCCTTCCTCGCTTTCCAGCAGTACGCGGCGCAGCTGGCGCGCCGCGGTGTGATCCTGGCGGTGTGCAGCAAGAACGACATGCAGGTAGCCGAGGCGGCGTTCGATCATCCGGAAATGGCGTTGAAGCGCAGCGACATCGCCGCCTTCGTGGCCAACTGGGAAGACAAGGCGAGCAACCTGCGGCGCATCGCCGAGCAATTGAACATCGGCTTGGACAGCCTGGTGTTCGTCGACGACAACCCTGCCGAGCGCGACATCGTGCGCCGTGAATTGCCCCAGGTGGCGGTCCCGGAACTGCCCGATGACGTCGCCGACTACCCGGCACGGGTGGCTGCCGCGGGTTACTTCGAGGCCATTGCCTTCACTGCCGACGACAGCGCCCGTGTCCAGACCTACCGGGCCAACGGCGAACGCCAGGCGGCGCTGGGTCAGGCCACTGACATGGCCGGTTACCTCAAGGGCCTGGAAATGGTCATGCAGGCGCGGCCCATAGGCACTGCGGAGCTGGCGCGGGCGACGCAGCTGATCAACAAGACCAACCAGTTCAACCTCAGCACGCGGCGCTACAGCGAGGTGCAGGTGCAACAGCTGGCAGACACCCCCGGCGCGGTCGCCTTGAGCCTGCGCCTGACCGACAAGTTCGGCGACAACGGCCTGATCAGCGTGGTGCTGGCGCGCCCCGACACCACTTGTGCCGACGACGAGCTGTTCATCGACACCTGGCTGATGAGCTGCCGTGTGCTGGGCCGCCAGGCCGAACAGGCGGCCCTGCAGGTACTTGCCCAATACGCCGCTACCGCCGGCTACAGCGCGTTGATCGGCGAATACCGCCCCAGCGAGCGCAATGCGATGGTCGCCGAACATTATCCGCAGCTGGGCTTCGTCCATGCGCCGAACCCCGATGCCAGTTCGCCGGCCACGCTGTGGCGTTACCCACTGAACGCGTCTTCCACGTTCAACCATCACATCGAGATCCGCCATGACTGAAACCACTACTGTGTTGCACGAACTGACCGACCTGTTCCGTGACCTGTTCGACGACGAAGGCCTGGTGCTGAGCAGCGACACCACGGCCGATCAGGTCGAGGGCTGGGACAGCCAGATGCACGTGATGCTGATCGTCGCCGCCGAGCAGCGCTTCGGCATCAAGTTCCGCACCGCGGAACTGGAGTCGTTGCGCAACGTCGGCCAATTCACTCAGTTGATCGAAAGCAAACTTTCCGGGAGTTGACCGATGCAAACGACCGCACAGCCACACGCATCGCCGCCTGCGGGCGCCGCGATGGGCCCTGCCTACCTGATCTGGATGGGTGTCGGGCTGTTCGGCAGTCTGGCGCTTTTCGCCGGCTTGATTCTGGGGCTGCGCGCCACCGGCAACCTGCCGCCGCCGGCGTTTTCCAACAGCCTGTGTGCGGACGAAAAGCTCTCGTTCATGCGTGAGCACCCGGCGCAGGCGCCGAACCTGCTGGTGGTGGGTTCGTCGGTCGCGTGGCGGCACTTCGACGGCCAGACGGTCGCCGACAAGGCCCCTGGGGTGCGGCCTCTCAATGGTGCGTTCTGCGGACTGCGCGCCAACCAGGCGGTGTACGTCGCCAACTGGCTGCTGGACCGCGAAACCACCGTCGAGCAAGTGCTGATGATCGTCGACCCACTGGACTTCGCGGGTTGCAGCACGGTTGCCGCGGCCGTGTTCGACCGCCGCGACGCCGATGCCTATGTGTACGGACAGGGCTCGGCCTGGCTGCCCTACATGCGCTACTTCACCCCCGGCTCGCTGCTGCGCAACGCACGCACGGTCAAGGCCCAGCGCGCCGGGCAGGTCGAGTTCGACCCGTTGGTGTTCAACCGTTACGGCGACGGGCCGCTGGACACCCGCAATTCTCGCGCGCTGCTGTACGGCCAGCCCGACGCGCTCGACCCGACCTGCTTCGCCGCGCTCGACAGCCTGGCCCAGCGTCTCAAGCGCGAAGGGCGGCCTTTGACCGTGGTGGCGACTCCGCTGCATCCGCAGTGGAAGGCCGAACACGATGGCGACGGTCGCCTGCTGGCCGCGTTCGACAGTGCCCTGCGCCAGACCCTGGATCGCAGTGGCGCGCAGTTGTGGAACGCCGATACCGAATACCAGGTCAGCGAAACCGCCTTCGTCGATGCCATTCACTTGCGCTGGAGCGCGGCTCAGGCGCTGTCCGTCGACCTTGCGGCGCGCCTGGCGCCGGTTGCCGAGGTGGCGGTGGTGCAACGCCAATAGCCGTCGCCACGGGCTGTTGGGAGGGGAGCTTCGGCGCTGAAAATAACCGTTCACATTCCCCCGAAACGTTAAAAACCTGTCATGTCTCGGCCCTGCTAGTCTGCCCGTACGCACCCCACGGACAGCTGCACCATGAAGGCTTGGGCCGTTCCCCTGATCGCGCTGTGCTACAGCGCTTCGCTCGACGCTCGAACGCTGGCGTTGACCGAGGCCGAGCGCGGCTGGATTCGTGACCACCCGGTGGTGGAGTATGCGGTGGATCCCTACTGGCCCATCGAGTACGTGGAAAATGGCCAGCATCAGGGGCTGACCCGTGACTACATCGATCATATCCAGCGCACCACCGGCCTGCGTCTGGTCCGCGTGCCCAGTCCCGACTGGCAGTCAACGCAGCAGAGCCTGGCCAGCGGCCGACTGATGCTGGCTTCGGCAGTGTCCGAGCGTTTGCTCGACGCACAGCCACGCAGCCAGTTGTTGTTGAGCCAGCCGTATTTCTTTGGCGCGACGGTGGCGATCACCCGCGCCGGCAAGCCCATGCTGTTCACTGCCGGCCGCCTGGCAGGGCAGACCGTGGCGGTGAAAGGCGGTGGTGGCTATGAACACTACCTTCGCCAGCACCATCCCGACGTTCGCCTGCTGTTGCTCGGTGATGCCGAACAGGCCCTGGCCGCGGTGGCCGAACAACGCGCGGACGTGGCAATCGGTCTGGACGCCGTGCTGCAACCGGTGTTGCGCCGCAAGTATGCCGGTCGCCTGCACCTGGCCGGCGTGGTGGCCGACATGCCGGTGGTGCTGGCCATGGGCGTGACACCCAGCGAGCCGCTGTTGCGCGCCATCGTCGACAAGGCGCTGGACAGCCTCACCTCCAAGGCCACCGATGATATCTATGACCGTTGGTTGGCGCAGACCGATTTCGGCGCACCCACCTGGCAGACCCTGGCGCAGTATTACTGGCTGGAAATCGTCGTGGGACTTGGGCTGTTGCTGCTGCTCGCCACGCTGGCCCGCCGCGCCCGCGTGGCGCAACGCCGCGCGCAACGCAGCGAACGGCGCATGGCGCGCTTTTTGGCCATGCTCGGCCACGAGATTCGCACGCCGATGAATGCGGTGCTGTCGGCCATCGAACTGTTGTCCCGCAGCCATCTGGGTGCCCGTGAACAGCAGTGGGTTGGCCTGGCCAACGATTCGGCCGTGAATCTGCTGGAGCTGCTCGACGACATTCTGGAGATCACGCGCCTGGACGCCGGCGCGGTACGTCTGCACCTGCAGCCCACCGACCTGGCCGCGTTGGGCCGCAGCGTCGCCGAGCTGTACCGCCTGGAAGCCGAGCGTAAAGGCCTGCGCCTGGATTACCGCGCGCTGGGGTTCGATCACACGCTGCTCGGAGTCGATCGCCTGCGCGTGCGGCAGATTCTCACCAACCTGCTCTCCAATGCGGTCAAGTTCACCCACCATGGCCAGGTCACCCTGGCCCTCGAATGCCGCCCCACGGCCACGGCCAAGGGCGCAGGCGGATGGCTCGAGATCCGCGTCAGCGACAGTGGTGTCGGCATCGCGCCGGATCGCCACAACGCTGTGTTCGAAGCATTCACCCAGGCCAATGGCAGCACGACCGAGCGCTACGGGGGCAGCGGCTTGGGTCTGGCCATCTGCCGCGAGCTGATCCAGCTCATGGGTGGCAGCATCGCCCTGCACAGCGAAGTGGGCTGCGGCACCGTAATCAGCTGCCGGTTGCCGGTGACGCTGCAAGCGCTGTCGCCGACACTGGCAACGGCGCTGCCTGCCACTGCGGTGGACACGTTGGTGGCGCTGCGCAAGACGGTACTGGTGGTCGAAGACCATGTGCTTAATCAACGTGTCATCGCCCAGCAACTGGAATTGCTGGGCTATCGCTGCGAAGTGGTCGGGAGTGGTACGCAGGCCCTGGGCACCCTCAGTGCGCATGACGATTTGGGTCTGGTATTGCTTGATTGCCAGCTGCCGGACCTCGATGGCTACGCCCTGGCCCGCAAGATCCGGCAGATACCCGGCGGCTACGGGCACCTTCCCATCGTCGCCATTTCCGCCGCCAGTGATCCCGAGCACGTGCAGCGCTGCTATGCCAGCGGCATGAACGATGTGTTGCTCAAACCTTTGCAGCTGTCGGAGCTGGCACGGGTCTGCGGCCAGTTCCTGAGGGTCGCCGAGCGATCGGTGGCGCCGCTTGCGCCGGCACTCGATGCAGCGACCCGGCGAACGATTGAGCAGCTTCTGGTTACGACCTGTCGAGACGATTTGCGCGAGCTGACCCAGGCCTTGCACGAGCAGCGCCTGCAGGCGGCCATCGGCCTGGCCCATCGCATGGAGGGGGCCGCGCGCATGGCGGGCGCGCTGATGCTGGCCGATGCCGCAGAGCACCTGCAGCAGCGCCTGGAAGCGTGGCCGCTGCCGCGCGAAGCCTGGCAGCACGGGGTGGATGAGGTCTACCGGGCACTGGATGACATCGACAAGCTGCCATCGCCATGAGCTTATATCCGGACATGGAGTGCGAAGATTGATTCTGCAGACCTATAAGTGCTAATGTTTGCTCTGTAGATCATAAAAAGGGCCTGACCATGACTGCCTCGCTGCAAACCGCCGAGTTCACCCGCGACCAATGCGTGGCGGGTCTGCGCACCGCCTTGCGCATTCTGGACAAATGGAATGCGTCGGGCGAGCAGGCCTGCAAGATCCTGCGCATCTCGCGCAGCACCTATAGCCGTGGCCGGCAGGGCGATGCCCAATGGTCGGTGAGCCTGGACATGGACCAGATGCATCGCATCAGCTTCGTTCTGAACATTCACGCGGCCTTGCGCACGATCTTCGATAACCCGGAAAACGTCTATGGCTTTGCCAACATGGAGAACGCCAACGCTTTCTTCAACGGCCGCAAACCGCTCGAGGTGATGGCCCAGGGCGATTTCATCTCACTCTACGAAACCTTTCGTCGAGTGGACGCCTTGCGTGGCGCGCAATGGTGACGGCCGCTCGATTGCCTGCCGTGGCCGGTGCTGCCGTGCAGGCTTATCGCCTGGTGAACTCGCGGTTTCCGCCCATCGCGCTGTTCGACGATGTCGCCGATGCCGATGAGTTCGACATGCTCTATCGGCTCCAGGCGCTGACCAATCCCAGGCTGCAGAACGAGGTCGGCGCGCTGCAGCTGATCCCCCTGGATCAGATTCCATTCGGCATCGTGGGTTGTTCCTACGCCACGGCGCCGTTCACCCATGTGAATGCCGATGGCTCGCGCTTCAGTGATGGCAGCTATGGGGTGCTGTACCTGGCCGATACGGTGGAGACGGCGATTGCCGAAGTGCATCACCATCAAAACCGCTACTGGGCAAAGGTGGCCGGCTTGAACTACGAGCGTTTCGTCTTCCGCAGCCTGGTCTGCGCTTTCAATGATGCCGCTTGCCGCGATGCCACCGGGCTGTCGTTGCAAGACCCGGTCTATGCCCCGGACGACTACAGCGCCGCCAATGCGCTGGGTGCGCACGTTCGGCAACTGGGCGCCACGGGCTTGCTCTACCATTCTGTACGCTCGCCGGGCAACCATTGCTGGGCATTGATGACGCCCAGGCCTGTTGCCTCGATCATTCAGGCGGGGCACTACGAAATGATCTGGAACGGCGGGATCACCAGCGTCAACCGGATTTCCAATCCCTAGCGGCGTACCGTTCGCCCGTCATTGCACCCAGTCAGGTTGAACCCGTGCGGCGTCACCGGGCTCTGAACAGACACTGTTTTCAATCCCACGGGTGCCCCATGATCCAAATCAACAGCTACACCACCGTCAAACGTCGACCACGGGTACCGCACGACATATTCGCCCACTACTGGCGCGACGTGCATGGTCCGCTGTGCGCACGGCTGCCGGGATTGGGCCTGTACATCCAGCACCATCTTTCCCGCGAGCAGGATGCCCATCTGTGGCCGCTGGCCGAAGGTATCCAGGAAATCAGCGACTACGAGCTCGACGGCGGGGTAGAGATCGGTTTCCTGTCTGCGGCTGACCAGAAGCAGTTCCAGGACGCCAGCTCGCTGTTGTTCAGCGACGAACAGAACATGTTCGAGGAAACCCTGGCCTATGATCTGCCCGAAGGCTCGATCAATCTGGTCAATCGCACCGGCGACGAAGTCATGAATGGCCTGGATCAGGCCGATCGCATTCACCTGCACCTGAGCCCGCGCGGCACCCTGGAAAGCCTGCATCAGTACCTGCACGACAAGCTGGGCCCGCTGCTGGCAGCCAGCGCTGCGGTGCTCAAGGTGCGCCTGCACCTGTGTGCGCCCTTCGAGAACGATGGCATGCACCCACCGGCCCCGGATGTGGCGCACAAGGCGACACCGGTGCGGGAACAGCTGGCCGTGCTGGAGATCGCCTTCGCCAGCCCGCTGGCGCGTCGACGGTTTTTCCAGAGTGACGAGTTCCAGCAATCGCAGGCCGAGCAGGCTCGGCACATTGCCCAGTTCAAGGCGTTCGCCGTGTCGGGGGTGTACACGTACGTCCATGACGGCAAGATCACCACGGCAGGCCTGCGGGGCAGCCGTGCCGCAGAATTGATCGATTACCTGGGCGCCACCAACCAGCTTACGTCGGATGTAAGCGCGTTGTTCGTACAGCATCCGAGCTGATAACCCGAACTCCGGATGCACGAAAGCTCCTCTTTAGCCCTATGCCAAGGAGGAGCTTTTTTTTTGCCTTACTTGTTGGCCAGGGCCGAGTAGCTGTTCATCAGGTTGCGGTAGTTGGGAATGCGCTGGGACAGCAGGTTGCCCAGGCCTTCGATATCGTTGCGCCAGTCACGGTGCAGCTCGCACGCCACCGAAAACCAGTTCATCAACTGTGCGCCCGCTGCCGACATCCGTGCCCAGGAAGCCTGCTGCACGGTGTGGTTGAAGGTGCCGGACGCATCGGTGACGACGAACACCTCGAAGCCTTCGGCCAGCGCCGACAGGGTCGGGAATGCGACGCACACATCGGTGACTACGCCTGCGATGATGATCTGCCGGCGGCCGGTGTCCTTGATGGCAGCGACGAAGTCTTCGTTGTCCCAGGCGTTGATCTGGCCGGGACGCGCAATGTAGGGCGCGTCCGGGAACATCTCCTTGAGCTCTGGCACCAGCGGCCCGTTCGGGCCTTGTTCGAAGCTGGTGGTGAGGATGATCGGCAGCTCGAAGAACTTGGCCAGGTCCGCCAGGGCCAGAACGTTGTTCTTGAACTCGTTCGGCGTGAAGTCCTGCACCAACGAAATCAAGCCGGTTTGATGGTCGACGAGCAGAACTACGGCATCGTCTTTGTTCAGGCGGTTGTAGGTCGTGTGGGTCATGGTCGGGTCCTCTCGGTTCGCTGGGGGTGTGTTGAAACTGAGGCTAGACTAGCTTCGACCCTGGGGAGGATAAATCGGGTGGACAGCGTTTCACTGTCCACTACCGGGTGACAATCAGCTGATCGAGCCATTCTCCGGGGCGGGGCTGGCTTCGCCTTTTTCGTTGATCAGCAGCATGCTCTGTGGCGCCGAAAGCGCTACGCCCATGGTGCGCAGGCGGTCGAGGATGGTGAACAGCAGGTCACTGCGCGCGGTTCCCACCGAACGCGGGCTGTTGACGAAGCCGCTGACGCTGATCAGCAGGCCAGCGCTGGTCAGGTCCTTGAAGGTGACCGACGGAGCCGGCTCGGCCAGGACCGCTTCGTGCTCGGCATAGGCAGTCATCAACAGCTCGCGGATCTTCAGCACGTCGGTGTCCAGCGGCAGGGTGAGGGTGATGCCCACCACGCCCAGCGCGTTGCCCATGGTCACGTTGCGCACGTTCTGGGTAATGAACTGCGAATTGGGCACGATCACCGTCGAGCGGTCGCCCATTTGGATTTCCGTGGCGCGCACGTTGATGCGGCGGATATCCCCCTCCACGCCAGCCAGGCTGACCCAGTCGCCGACCTTGACCGGCCGCTCGGTGAGCAGGATCAACCCGGAGATGAAGTTCTGCACGATTGCCTGCAGGCCAAAGCCGATACCGACCGACAGCGCGCTGACCACCCAGGTCAGGTTGGTCAGGCTGATGCGCAGCGTCGACAGCACCGCGATACCCAACAGCACGAAGCCGATGTAGCCGACCAGGGTCACCAGCGAGGCGCGCATGCCGGCGTCCATGTTGGTTTCCGGCAGCAGGCGGTCACCCAGCCAGTTCTTCAGGACACGGATGCTGAACAGACCGCCGACCAGCAGCAGCACCGCAATGAGGATATCGCCCGGCACGATGTTGAAGGCGCCGAGGGATTTGCTGCCCACGTCCAGCCGGGCGAAGCTGGCCAGCAGTTCGCTGGGGTTCGATCCCGACGGCATGAAGGCCAGAATCAGCGCAACGCACAGCAGCAAGGTTCGGCCCACGCCGGCCAGCAGGGTACTGGCCTGGGCCTGATGCCGTGGCGACAGCCCGAGCATGGCGCCCAGGGCCTGGCCGCCGGACTGCTTGGGCGAGAGCAGGGTTTCGCAGATGTCGACGAAGAACACCGTCAACAGGTACGCGGTCGAGGTAACCAGGCTGATCCACAGCAACTTGACGGTCAGTACATAGGCCAGCGTCAGGTAACCGCTCAACAGCCCGAGCACGATGATGCCGATCCACACCGAGAGGATGAACGGGATCAGGCCGACGAAGCCTGCGGTGCGCTCGAGGGCGAAGCGGCGACGGGTCTGGCGCACACGCACCAGGCCGTAGACGAAGATCGACGCTACCAGCAGCGCGGTCAGGCCGTTGACCGCGACCGACAGCGCCAGGCTGCTGGCGATCACGCTGTTGATCCGTTCGAAAGTGCCGGTGAACATCAGTGCGAGGGCAAGCACGGCTGGCAAGTTGCCAATGGCGCTGGCGATCGGGTCGGGAATGTTGGGCAGGCGCCAGGACGGGTTGGGCAGCATCAGCAGGGCGCGGCCCATGCCGACGATGAAGGCGCAGAACAGGATCAGCGTCTGCACCTGTTCGATCAGGTTCAACACATTGGCGCTGGGTTGCGAATGGCTGACGATGCCCCACTGCAGCAGAGAGGTCGCCGCGCTGATGGTCAGCACCGTGGTCAGCCCGGTGGCCAGGGCCAGGGTACTGCGGCGCAGCCGACCTTCGGGGAACCAGCGGATCATGGCCCGCACCAGCAGCCGCTCGATCAGCCGTCGGGCCACCACCCATACCAGCAGGGCGCCCAGCACGATCGTGATGAACGTGCCGCGCGAGCCGGGTGCCAGGGCGCTGTCGAAGACCTGAGAGACGTCCTGCCACAGGCTGCCCAGCTTTCTGACGTCGTCATCGGTGGGCTGGATCAGGCTGGACCAGAACGCGGAACTCAACGGGCTGGCGGACCGGGTGCTGATCTGGGTGTCCAGCAGGTTGCGCCGCAGGTTGAGAATCTGGATCGCCAGGTCACCGGCCGAGGTACTCAGCGCCGTGGTGTCGGCCTGGTCGGTGGTCAAGGCCTTCTTCTGGTTGGTCAGCGTGCGGCGCTGGGCCGTCAGGGTCTGCGGCTCCTCCGGTTGCGCTGCGCCAAGCACGTTGAGCTGGTCATCCAGATGCCCCATGTCCACGCCCTGGCGAGCCAGCAACGCATCGGCCTGACGCTGCACCTGCAGCGCTGCCTGGCGCAGGCTGGCAAGCAGGTCATCGTTGGCGGCAGTCGAGACCTTCTGGCGAATCTGGTCGAGCTGGTCGCTGAGCTGTGCGGGTGTGGCCAGCACTTCGACCGGGGCGCTGGCGGTATTGGCCGGCGGTGCCGGGGCAGGCTCGGCATGGGCGGGCAGGGTGGCCCACAGGCACAGGGCCAGCAAGCCCATGCACCAACGGTTGATCATGGAATGCCGCATGTTCGGATTCTCTTTGAGCGGTTGCCAGCTCCGGCGAGCAACCAGGCGTAAAAATGATGAAGGCCTGAGCCATGGCAGCAGGCATCGCCTGCGCTGGCGCCGGGCGAGGTTACAACAACTCGATGAGATTTACGCACGCGTCGTCCGCGAAAGAGTCACTGCCGGTCGTCGGATTCATCAAACCGTAACAAAAGCTGTGCACAGTTCCGTTGCCCTTTATCTCAGTGAGTTCCTTAGATGAAAAGTTTGATGAAGTCTGCCGCGCTCGCCGTTGCCGTTTCGCTCAGCGCCAGCTCCATGGCCTTCGCTGCCGAAAGCGTCCGGTTGACCGGCTCCGGCGCCAGCTTTCCGGCCCCGATCTACCTCACCTGGTTCAAGGACTTCAGCAAGAAAACCGCTGGCGTTACCGTTGACTACCAGTCCAAGGGGAGCGGTGCGGGCGTACAGGACTTTTTGAACAAGACCGTCGATTTCGCTGCCAGCGACTCGGCCATGAAAGATGAAGACATCGCCAAGGTGGCCGAAGGCGCGCAACTGCTGCCGATGACCGCGGGCGAAATCGTCCTGGCCTACAACCTGCCGGGCAGCCCCAAGGGCCTGAAACTGCCGCGTGAAGTCTACTCCAACATCTTCCTGGGCAAGATCACCAAGTGGAACGATCCGCAGATCGTCGCTGCCAACCCGGATCTGAAACTCACCGACATGCCCATCACCGTGGTCGTGCGCGCCGACTCCAGTGGCACCACCGCAGTGTTCACCAAGCACCTGGCAACCATCAACCCGGCGTTCAAGCAGACCCTGGGCGAGGGCAACACCGTCAACTGGCCTGCCAGTGACAAGTTCATCAAGTCGCCCAAGAACGACGGCGTGACCGCCACCGTTCGCCAGACCCCTGGCGCGATCGGCTACATCGAGTATGGCTTCGCCAAACTGGCCAAGGTCGACTTCGCCGAACTGCAGAACAAGGCCGGCAAGTACGTGGTACCGAATGCCGAAAGCGGTGCCGAGGCCCTGGCCGCGGTGAAGATGCCGGAAAACCTGGTGGCCTGGCTGCCGGATCCAGAAGGTGAGAAGTCCTACCCGATCACCACCTACACCTGGATGATCTTCCGCAAGCAGAACGAAGATCCGGCCAAGGCCAAGGCCATGCGCGACATGATCGAGTACAGCCTGACCGAAGGCCAGAAGATCGCCGATTCGATGGGCTACATCCCGCTGCCGCCGTCGGTTGTGGAGCAGGTTCGCAAAGCCAGCGCCAATATCCAGTGACATGCGCGAGACCTCTCCCGTCCTGGCTTCGCTGCCGGGTCGGGCGAGGTCTACTTCCACACCCCGGAATTAATCAATGAACAGCCCTTTCGTTGTACCGGATAACCCGGACTCAGCCTGCCAGCCGCCTTCGACGAAGGACTTTCTGGTCGATCGCACGTTCCGTGCGCTTGCGCGCGTCGGTGTGGTGCTGATTCTGGCCGTGGTATTTGCCCTGGTATTCGAAGTAGGGCGCAAGGCACTGCCCGGCATGGAAAAACACGGCTTCGACGTGCTGTTCGGCACCGTGTGGGATGTCAACCAAGGCAAGTACGGCATTCTCCCGGCCATCTGGGGCACGCTGTACAGCGCCTTGATCGCCCTGGTCATCGCCGGTTTCTTCGGCATCAGCATGGCGATCTTCCTGACCCAGGATTTCCTGCCTGCCAAGCTGGCGGCGGTATTCCGCACAATCGTCGAACTGCTCGCGGCCATTCCAAGCGTCGTCTACGGCCTGTGGGGCATCTATGTGGTGATTCCGGCCATCCGCCCGCTGACCACCTGGCTGCACACCGAACTGAGCTGGATTCCCTTTTTCGGCACATCACTGAGCGGGCCCGGGCTGCTGCCGGCTGCGCTGGTGCTAGCCATCATGATTTTGCCAACCATCGCCGCGGTGTCCCAGGACGCCCTGACCGCCGTGCCGATGAAAACCAAGCAAGCCGCCTACGGCATGGGTACCACCCACTGGGAAGCGATCCTGAAGGTCATGGTGCCCTCGGCGGCAACCGGTATCTTCGGTTCGCTGGTACTGGGCCTGGGTCGAGCCCTGGGTGAAACCATGGCCCTGGCCATGCTGGTGGGCAACGCCAACAACATCTCGCTGTCGCTGTTCGCTCCGGCCAACACCCTGGCAGCGCTGTTGGCACTGAACTTCCCGGAGGCCGGGCCCAGCGAGATCGAAGTGCTGATGTACGCGGCACTGGTGTTGATGCTGATCACCCTGATCGTCAACCTCATCGGCTCCATGCTCATGGTCTACGCGCAACGGGGTAGCAAATAATGACAAGCCTGAGTACGCCTACCGCCGCGTTGCCCAGCCTGCAGCGCAAGTTCGAAGGCCGCGCCCTGCGCAGCCTGGTATTGACCACACTGGTCTGGAGCGGCGCGCTGATCGCCAGCGTGCCCCTGCTGTCGGTGCTGTACATGTTGATCACCCGTGGCGGCGCGCGCCTGAGCCTGGAAGTGTTCACCGAGCTGCCACCGACCGGTTTCGAAACCGGCGGCGGCTTCGGCAACGCCATGGCCGGCACCTTCGTGATGGTCGGTATCGCGGCGGCGATCGCGGTACCTGTCGGCATCATGGCAGCGGTGTTCCTCGCCGAGCTGGGGCCCGACAGCAAACTGGCCAACGCCGCGCGGTTCGCGGCGAAGATGCTCACCGGCCTGCCGTCGATTCTGGCCGGGGTGTTCGCCTACGCGCTGGTGGTGATGACTACCGGTACCTATTCCGCGCCTGCGGGCGGGGTGGCCCTGGCCGTGCTGATGCTGCCGATCGTGGTGCTGACCGCCGAGGAGTCCATGAAGATGGTGCCCAAGGTGATGAAGGACGCCGCTTATGGCATGGGTTGCACGCGCTCGCAGGTGATCTGGAAGATCATCCTGCCCACCGGCATGCCGGCAATCCTCACCGGGGTCATGCTCGCCGTGGCACGGGCTGCGGGCGAAACCGCTCCGCTGTTGTTCACCGCGCTGTTCAGCAACTACTGGATCTACCACGAAGGCAACCTGGCGGTGATGAACCCCACCGCGTCGCTGGCCGTGCTGATCTACAACTTTTCCGGCATGCCCTTCGACAACCAGTTGGAGCTCGCCTGGGCGGCCTCCCTCGTGTTGGTGATGATCGTGCTGTTTGTGAACATTGTCAGTCGTGTTTTCGGCAAGCCCAAGTTCTGAGAATGGGAGCACCTATATTGTGAGTGTACTATCCGTGCAAAAAGCCGTCCCGTTCGCGACCCAGGCACCTGTGGTCATGGACTGCAAGCTCGACAAGATTTTCTACGGCAACTTCATGGCCGTGCGCGACAGCCACGTACCGATCGAGAAGAACAAGATCACCGGCTTCATCGGTCCCTCGGGTTGTGGCAAGAGCACCGTGCTGCGCAGCCTGAACCGCATGAACGACCTGGTGAAGGGCTTCCGTTTCGAAGGCCACGTGCATTTCCTCGGCCAGGACGTGTATGGCAAGGGCGTGGATCCGGTGGTGGTGCGCCGTTACATCGGCATGGTCTTCCAGCAGCCCAACCCGTTTTCCATGAGCATTTTCGACAACGTCGCCTTCGGTCTGCGTCTGAACCGCTACAAGGGCGACCTGGGTGATCGGGTCAAGCATGCGCTGCAGGGCGCGGCGCTGTGGGACGAGGTCAAGGACAAGCTCAAGGTCAGCGGCCTGTCGCTGTCCGGCGGCCAGCAGCAACGCCTGTGCATCGCCCGCGCGATTGCCACGGAGCCTGAAGTGCTGCTGCTCGACGAACCCTGCTCGGCCCTCGATCCGATCGCCACGCGCCGCGTCGAAGAGCTGATGGTGGAGCTCAAGAAGGACTACACCATCGCGCTGGTCACCCATAACATGCAGCAGGCAATACGCGTCGCCGACACCACCGCGTTCTTTTCGGTGGACATTTCCCAGGGGACCCGCACCGGCTACCTGGTGGAGATGGGCTCGACTGCGCAGATCTTCGAAAACCCGCGCGAACAGATGACTGGCGACTACATCAGCGGCAAGTTCAGCTAGCCAGCGGCAGGATGCCGTTTCACCCATCGAGTCCAGGAATATTCATGTCTGCAACGCGTCGTCTTGATCTGCCCGCCATCGAAGAAGCCCTGCGCGAAGTGCAGGGCCGCTTCGCCGAGCTCAGCGAGCACTTCACCGAGCAGCGTGATCCGTTGACGGACGAGGTGGTGGAGAACGTCCTGGCCGGCTATGCCCTGGTCGACGAATACGTGGCAGCAGGGGTTGACCTGTTCGACCTGCAACAGGTCAACCTGATGCTGGAAATCAATGCCACGGTGCTGTGCGGGCGTGACCCGGCGCGGCGTGTGGAGTTTGCCCAGCATCTGGCCGCCACCGAAGAGCATTTCTTCAACAACACCGAAGGTGGCATCAAGGATCTGCACAACTGGTACTGCACGTACCGCAGCGAGTCGGTGTGGAAGCGCGCCGCCGGCGTCTACGTGCGCATCCTCAGCAAGCCGCAGCTGTTCATCGAAGGCAACAACCGCACCGGTTCGCTGATCGTCAGCTATCTGCTGATCCGCGCCGGGCTACCGCCTTTCGTGCTGTCGTTGGATAATGCGCAGGGTTATTTCAACCCTTCGTCGGTGATCCGCAACTCCGCCAAGCATGGCGTCAAGGCGCTCTACGAATTGCCCAAGATCAAGAAGAAATACGCCGCCTTCCTCGAAGAGCAGGCACCGGACCCGAAGAAATTCTTCCTCAGCCACAAGCAGCTGGCGTTGCACGAGGGCAGGGGTCGATGAACCAGACACACCGCGCTGACCGATGCGACCGCAGCGCTTCAACCCAAACGTCGCCCAATCCGATGTGGCAAGCGATCACAGGTCTCGATCCGATGAATCCGTTCAACCGTCCGCGCGTGCGTATCTCGTTCGACATCGACGATACCCTGGCCTGCCTGCCCCATCACAGCGAAGCCGAACAGAGCTGGCTGCCGGGCTTCGTGCACCGCTGGCTGGGCGAGCCGCTGCGCATCGGTACCCGCTCGCTGACGCGGGAACTGCGTCGTCAGGGCTGCAGCATCTGGGTGTATACCTCTTCCGGGCGCACACCGGCCTATATCAAGCGCTGGCTGTTGCTGCACGGTATTCGCGTGGACGGCGTGGTCAACAGCGAAGTCCACAGCCGTGCCCTGGCCAGCCATGGCATGAGCCTCTCGCCGTCGAAGTTTCCGCCGGCCTTCGACATCGACCTGCACGTCGACGACTCCGAGGGCGTGCAGAGCGAAGGCCACGAGCATGGTTTTCGCGTGGTCGTGGTGCGCCCGGATGACCAGAGCTGGACGCACCGCGTGCTCGAGGCGGTCGCCGCGGTCCAGGCGCAGCTGGCGCGACAGCAGACGCTGCGCCACAAACAGCCGGTGGGGCAGGTTTCCCAAGCCTACTCCTGAGCTATTCCAGCGCCGCAACCTGGCGCTAGGCAGATGCATCCTGGGACCCGCACAGACGGGTCACCGCGAATGCATCCGGGTCCAGGTCCTGGTACTTCTTCATGCGCCGCCACAGCGTGGTGGTACTGATCTGCAACAAGCGGGCGGCCTGTTCGCGATTGCCCCGCACGCTGTGCAACGCCTCGAGCAGGACCTGCCGTTCGCTGCGGTTCAGCATTGGCGGCGCTTGAGGTAGAGGCTGGGCGGGCGAGGGCAGGTCTTCCAGCGCTTCTTCCACCCACGCTCCGGTCATTTCGCGGCCCTGGCCCATGACCGCCAGGCGCTCGACGATGTTGCCCAGCTGGCGAATGTTGCCTGGCCACTCATGCTCGCTAAGGCGCGCCAGCAGGGCTGCTCCAGGGGCGGCGGCTGGCATGCCGAAGCTGGCCAGCAAGTGGGCCACCAGTTCGGGAATGTCCTGGCGCCGTTCGCGCAGGGCAGGCAGCTGCAGCTTGAGTACGCAGATGCGGTAGAAGAAATCCTCGCGGAACAGCCCCTGCGCCACCAACTGCGGCAGGCGTTTGTTGCTGGCCGTGATGATGCGAATGTCCACTGGCGTGACCTTGTCGTCGCCGATACGCACCACCTTGCGCTCCTGCAGCGTGCGCAACAGCTTGAGCTGGATTTCCGCCGAGGTTTCGCTGATCTCGTCGAGAAAGATCGTCCCGGTGTGGGCCAGCTCGAACACGCCGGCCTTGCCCTCGGTCAAGGCACCGGTGAACGCCCCCTTTACGTAGCCGAACAGTTCGCTCTCCAGCACGCCGGGGGCGAACGCCGCGCAGTTGATCGCCACGAACGGGCCATGGCGTCGCTTCGAGGCGTTGTGGATACCCTGGGCGAACAACTCCTTGCCGGTGCCGGTTTCGCCTTCGATCATCACCGTGCTGTCCACTGCGGCGAAGGTCTGCGCCAGGCGCTTGGCCTTGGCCAGTGCCGGGCTGCTGCCGATGATCGACGCGAAGGTATTCTCGGCCACGTGCTGGCGCGCCAGCTGACGGCGCATCTTCTGCTCGATGGCCTTGATTTCGGTCTGCTTCTGCAGGGTTGCGACGGCGCCGATCACCTGGTCGCCCAAGGTGATCGGCGCGATGCTCAGGGTCAGTGACAGGCGCCCCAGGTTGATCAGGGCACCGCGCACCGCTTCGGCCTTGCCCAGCACGCGGCCGAAGTAGTCCTGCGCCAGCAGGCCGGCCACATTGTCGCCACAACGCACGCTGCCCAGGTAGTGGGTGGCAACGCTGTTCATGTTGGTGATCACGCCGTGGCTGTCGATGCTGAAGATGCCTTCGGAGACACAGTCGAGGATCGACCGGATCATCTCGTAGCGTCCCTGCAGCTCCAGACGCTTGTGCAGTCGTTCCTGCTCGATGCGCAGCAGGTGCAGGGCTTCGTCGATGGCATCGAAGGCGGCGTCGGCATCGGCGTCGGACATGATGTAGTGCAGGCCGCGAGCTTTGACGGCCTGCTCCAGGGACAAGCCGCCGATAGCCACCTCGATACCCTGTTCCTGCAAGCGGTCGAGTTGCGCGTCGGTGCTTTGCGCGCTGCCGAACGGGTCGATCGGGCAGATGGTCACCGCCGGCATGAACGGCCTTGCCTTCGCAAGGATCGCGGCATAGCCGTCGGAGGTGGCCAGGAAAGCGATGCGGTCCGACACCGCCAAGGCTTTGTGGTAGGCATTGATGCAGTCGAAGAACGTGTGGCGCACCTCCACGATCGGTACCTGAAAGTGCTCGCGCAGCACGCTGGCAGTCTTGCCACGGCTGATCAGGACGCTGGCACCTTCGTCGATCGCCCGTTGCGCCATCAGTATCGCCTGATGCTGCGCGGCTTCCACCACGGCCACGCGCAGTCCACGTTTCTCCAGCACCTGATTCATCACCGCGGTGAGGGTTGTGGAAGGAGAAATGACAGCCAGTTTGCCGAGCATGGAATCGCTCCTGGTGGATGGGCAGTTGTTGGAGCGTAGTCATTGCACGCTAAAGGCTGATGAAAGATTTTGCAATGAAATGCAACATTGCTGCAATGCGGTCGTTAAACCGTTCTCGTACTTTGTTGCTGCAAGTCATTGATTTTAAATTGCAAAATATTTCTCTTCAGAAATTGGCACAGGCCTTGCTCCAGCCCCATCAATAACAATACAAACAAGGAACACGCTGATGGAACTGCTTTTCATCGGGTTTGGCGAAGCGGCCTACCACCTTGCCACCGGCTTGCGCACCCAGGGCGATCTGCAGATTGGCGCCTTCGATGCCCAGGCAGATGACCCCCAGCGCGGCGCGACGATCCGCCAGCGCGCCGAGCACACTCGCGTCACACTCTTCGATTCGCTGGAAAGCGCCTGCCAGGGCGCACGTTTCGTGGCCTGCCTGACCAGTGCCAGCAGCGCACTGGCCGTGGCCGAGCGCGTGTTGCCGCTGCTGGTGGCCGGGCAGACCTATGTCGACATGAACTCGGCCGCGCCCACCGTCAAGCAAGCCATCGCCGCGCTGCCCAAGGCCCCCGGCGTGACCTTCTGCGACGCTGCAGTGATGGGCACGGTGCCTGGCAACAACCATCGCGTACCCATGCTGCTGGCCGGCGAGGGTGCACGTGCGTTCGCCGACGCGTTCACTCCCTATGGCATGCAACTAACCGTGCTGGACGCCGAGGCCGGCGCCGCTTCGGCGATCAAGATGCTGAAAAGCGTGGTGATGAAAGGCCTGCCGCAACTGCTGCTCGAAGCCTTCCAGGCAGGGGAGAAGTTCGGAGTGCTCGACACGCTCGTCGATTCCCTCGGCGAATCGCTCAACGGCAAGACCGTCGAGCAACTGGCCAACACCTTCACTGCGCGCACGCTGATCCACGCCAAACGGCGCAGCGCCGAGATGGACGACGTGGTCACCACCCTCGAAGACGCCGGGGTCGACGCCACCATGTCCAGGGCCAGCCACCAGCAGCTGGAAAAGCTCGCCGCCACCGACTGGCAAACCCTGCTGGGTGCCGATGGCAGCGATCTCGATTACCGCGACGCCATTCGCCAGCTGGTCAGACATTCCTGAGGAAGACGCCATGAATACCGAACACTACCTGCCCCTGCCCGAGCTGATTCCCCAGGACCTGCTCGACCGATTCCGCAAGCTCAGCCCCGCACAGCTGTGCGATGGCATGGCCAAGCTCGGCATTGCCCGCAACGGCGCCATGGACGCCGATCTGATGCCGCTGGACGACCGCAAGATCATGCTCGGCACCGCCTACACCGTGGACACCGAAGATGGCGACAACTTTCCGATCCACGTGGCGGTGTACCAGGGGCAGCCTGGCTATGTTCTGGTGGTCGCTGGCAAGGGTTATCCCGGGCGTGCGTACATCGGTGATCTGATGGCGGGGGCGGCGCAGGCCGTTGGCCTTGCCGGGCTGGTCATCGATGGTTGCGTGCGTGACAAGCTGCCGCTGGCCGAGCTCGACATTCCTGTGTATGCCAAGGGTTTCATGCAGCGCAGCCCCGGCAAGCAGGGGCCAGGCAAGATCAACACCACCGTCACCTGTGCCGGTGTGGAGGTGGCCGCCGGTGACCTGGTGTTCGGTGACTACGACGGTGTCACCGTGGTCCCCCGTGCGCGGCTGCTGGAAGTGCTGGAAGCGTCGGAAAAGAAAGGCATCTATGAAAAACAGCGTCGCGAGGTGATCGACCAGTACGTCCGCTGCCGCGACAACGGCGAGCCACTGCCTGAGCTGGCCCCTGATTGGGTGACCCAGTTGTTGCAGGGCCGGTAGGGCCCCGCAGGCTCGGTGGCCAAGACCGAGCCTGCGCAACAGACGCTGCCTCTCTCGATAAAAATAATATGTGGAGACGTTCGGATGCTGACCATTCTGGGCTATACGTTGATCACCTCGTTCCTGCTGTTGGTGATCAAGCAAAAACTTTCGCCCTTTACCGGCCTGATCGTGGTTTCGCTGGCGGTCGGCGTGCTGGTGTGCCTGCTCAGCGGCGTGCCGCTGGACATGATCATCAAGTGGATCAAGGAAGGCCTGTTCTATTCCCAGGGAGCGGACGGCAAGATCTCCCTGGGGACCGTGAACCCTACAGTGATGATTCTGTTCGCGGTGCTGTACTTCAGCCTGATGATGAACGTGGGGCTGTTCGATCCGTTGTGTACCTACCTGATCCGCAAGGCCAACGGCGACCCGCTGAAGATCATTCTGGTGACCGCGTTCACCTCGTCGGTAGTGACCCTGGATGGCGACGGCACCACCACCATCCTGATCATCACCACCGCCTTTCTGCCCCTGTACAAACAGATGGGCATGAAGCTGTCCAACCTGGCCATGCTGATCATCCTGCCTTGCGGGCTGGGCAATTGCCTGCCGTGGGGCGGGCCGCTGGCGCGCGCTGCCGCAGTGCTCAACCTTGAGGTGAACACGCTGTTCGTGGCGATCCTGCCGATTCTCGGGGTGTCGTTCATCTATGTGTTCGGCATGGCGTACCTGATGGGCATCAAGGAGCGCAAGCGGCTGGGCTTCGTCGCTGGCGAGAAAGTCATCGTTACCCCGCAACAGATTGCCGACATGGTCACGGTCATCGAAGACCACGACAAAGAGCTCAAACGGCCCAAGCTGTTTCTCTTCAACCTGGCGTTGACGGTGGGCATGCTGGTGATCCTGATCGCCGGCTGGGCCAGTGGCGCGGTGGTGTTCATGCTGGGCACGGCGCTGGCGCTGACCGTCAACTACACCGCAGTGGAACAGCGTGAGCGGATCACTGCCAATGGCGGCGATGCGGTGGCGGTGGCGTCGATCATTCTGGCGGCAGGGTGCTTTCTTGGGATCTTCAACGGCAGCGGCATGGCGGGTGCGGTGGCCGAGCACATGGCCAGCCTGATTCCCGAATCGATGGGCAGCCATACGGCGTTGATCTTTGCGTTCCTCGGCGCCCTGGCCTGCTATGCGTTGCCGGTGGACGCCTATTACTTCGGTATCCTGCCGGTGGTCGCGCCCATTGCCTACAGCTTCGGCATCACGCCCACTGAAATCGGCGTCGCCTCATTCATGGGCCAGGCGCTACGCTACGCCAGCCCTACGGTGGCCTGGCTGTTCCTGCTGATGAACCGCACCGAAATGACCTTCGGCGAATACCAGAAGGAGTTCTTCAAGTGGTCGTTGCCGATGTTCGGGATCTTCCTGGTCACGGCCATCGTCACCGGTCAATTGCCAATCGGTTGAGGCTGCCCATGGACGTTCACCGCGCCGCCGGTGAACGTCGATTAAACGGCTGTGGCGGGCGATGGTCTATTGGTAGACATCAAGTGCAGGGATGTAACCTGCGCACTGACTTTGCACGGGTTCAACGCGTTCGGCATGATTGATCAATCGCGGGCCAGCGTAGCGCGATGCGCTGGATCGTTGAGTCAGGTACCGTAAATGAAAAGGGCCCTAGATGATCGATCACCTTGACCACATCGTCCTCACTACCATCGATCTGGAGGCCTGCAAGGGTTTCTACATCGACGTGCTGGGCATGCGACTGGAAAGCTTTGGGGAAGGGCGCGTGGCGTTTGTCTTCGGCCATCAGAAAATCAACGTGCATGTGCGTGGGCATGAGTTCGAGCCCAAGGCGCACTTGCCTGTGCCCGGTGCACTGGACCTGTGTTTCATCGCCAGTTGCAGCCTGGAGCAGGTGATCGAACGGCTTGAGGGTCATCCGTGGCCCATCCTCGAAGGGCCGGTCAAGCGCACCGGTGCCACCGGCCCCATTCGCTCGGTGTACGTCCGCGATCCAGACCTGAACCTCGTCGAGATATCCGAATACCTTCCAGCGCCTTCAGCCTGATATACCGCGCCGGCCTTTACCCTGACACACCACGCTGCCCTCCTGTAGGAGCGGCCCGTGGCCGCGAAGCGCGCACCCCGGTCTACCTGACACACCGCTTCAACGCGACAGCAGCTGCTCAACTTCTGCGCGGCTGGGCGCATAGGCCCCGGCATTGGCGCAGGACACCGAGGCACAGGCCGCAGCAAACGCCAGCCGTGCCTGGGGGGCTTCGATACCCAGCAGGCTCGACGCCAGCCAGCCGGCCATGCTCGCGTCGCCGGCGCCAACGGTGTCGGCTACCTCCACGGCGATTGCCGCCTGTTCGACCTTGCTGTCTAGCGTAAACAGCACCATGCCCTCGGCGCCGCGGGTAAACAGAACCTGTGCCCCTTCATTCATCTCGCGCAACTGCTGCAGGGCCTGCTCTTCGCTCAAGCCAGGATAGATCTGCCGCAGATCCTCATCCGACAGCTTGATGATGTCCGCCAGTGCGACCATCGCGGGGAACGTCACCTCGCGGTATCGAGCATCCATCAGGTTGCGCCAGTTGGGGTCATAGCTGATCAGTTTGCCGTGCTGCTTCACCTGCCGAGCGACCTCGACCAGCCTGTCACCCAGGGGTTGTCGGGCCAGGCTGATGCAGCTGAAATGACACAACTGCGCAGCCGCCAGCCACCCCGAGGGCAGCAGCTGCACATCGAAATGCAGATCGGCCTCACCGGCAAAAAAATAACGGGGAGGGTGGCTGGAAGGCACGATCGCCACCAGTGGATCGGCCTCGACGCGCTGCAGGTAACGCAGGTCCAGCCCGGCAGCTTCGGACTGTCGGTACAGCTCATCGCCCAGCGAATCGGTACTGATCGACCCCGCGAACGCCGTCGGTACCCCCAATCGGCTCATCGCCCGCGCCACGTTCCACGGCGCGCCGCCCGGATAGCCTTGCCAGCGACCGGGCGTGGTCTGGACCAGATCGGTGAGTGCTTCACCGAACACCACCACTGAAGGTAACTGCATGTCGATTCTTGCTCCTGTATGGGTCAGACGGCTGTAAGACGTCGATACTCGCTGGGCGTCTGCTGCATCTCGTGGCGAAAGTGCCGGTTGAAGTTGGACAAGTTCTCGTAGCCGACTTCGAAGCAGATATCGGCCACCGATCGCTGGGTCTGGGCGAGCAGCCTGCAGGCTCGCTGGACCCGCAGCTTGCGCATAAGGTCGATGAAACCATGGCCGGTCATGCGTTTGAAAAAACGCGAGAAACCCGCCTCGCTCATGCCCAGCTGCGCGGCGATCACCGACATGCGTACCTCGGCAGTCAGTTGCCGGGTGAGGTAGTCGAACGCCTGATTGATACGCTGTGTGCTGTATTCGTCGAGGGACGGGGAATAACAGGCGCTGGCCAGAACGCGGAATTCACTGGCCGGCGCGTTTGCCAAGGTATCGATGAGCTGCAGGAACAGCGTCAGGCGCCTGAGGCCATTCGCTTGCCCTATACGTTCCAGCAGGACCGCTGCCTCGACCGCTGTCGCCGCGTGAAACTCGATTCCGCGCTGAGCTCGGTCGAACAGGCCTTTGAGCTCCGCCAGTTCGGGCCACACACTACGACACTCCAGCAGCGTGGTGCCGTCGAACTGCAGTACGACGTCGCGAGCGACCAACCGTTCACCCGTTGCCAGATCGCCCATCCAATCGTGGGGCAAACCGGGGCCGATCAGTGCGACGTGACCGGGTCCGAAGGGGCCGATGTAATCACCTGCCACTAGCTTGCCGCTGCCTTGCCGGATCAAATGAATTTCGAACTCGGGATGATGGTTCCAGCGTGCCAGGGAATAGGGGTAGTCATGCTCGTACCAGCGAAAGGTCTGGTCTGGTCGTGCCAGGATCACTTCCAGATCTGGCTGACGGTACTCGAACACAGTGGCGCGGTCATCAGGCATCGAGTGCCCCTTTTATCGTTGTTTTTTTCATGATTCTGCAGGTCGACGGGTTCAACCATACTCTGAAATCCCGCGCCATCGGTAGCCCGTCAATGACAGCGTTCCGATACTTTTTTGCCTCGAAACCCAACGGTGCAAAAGATCAAAAAAGTACCGATCGCCCATTCGCCGTTCGTTTGAGTACAGATCGGGCAGCTGCTTTACTCGACCTGTCGCCGATCCAACGGCTCGGCGCACCAGAACAATAACAACGGCTCCGGTCGAACCGGCTGGACGCGGAGAACTTCATGAAGATTACCAATGCGTTGATCCTGTCCGCGAGTGTTTCATTCGCCGTCGCCGGACAGGCCGCTGAGACGTTGACCATTGCCACCGTCAACAACGGTGACATGATCCGCATGCAGCGGCTGTCCAAGTTCTTCGAACAACAGCACCCCGACATCACGCTTAACTGGGTCGTGCTCGAGGAAAACGTGTTGCGGCAACGCTTGACGACCGATATCGCGACGCACGGTGGCCAGTTCGACGTGCTCACGATCGGTACTTACGAGACGCCACTGTGGGGCGCAAAAAACTGGTTGGAACCGATGAAGGATCTGCCAGCCGACTACGACGTAGACGACATCTTTCCCGCCGTCCGCCAAGGCCTCTCGGTGAACGGCACGCTGTACGCGTTGCCGTTCTACGGCGAAAGTACGGTCACCTACTACCGGACCGACCTGTTCAAGGCCGCCGGGCTGACCATGCCGCCAGCGCCAACCTGGTCACAGCTAGGCGGTTTCGCGGCCAGGTTGACCGATGCATCCAAGGGCCAATACGGTATGTGCCTGCGCGGCAAGGCTGGCTGGGGCGAGAATATGGCCTTGCTCAGTACCATGGCCAATGCCTTCGGTGCGCGTTGGTTCAACGAGCAATGGCAGCCTCAACTCGACAGTCCCGAGTGGAAGGCGGCTGCTACGTTCTATGTCGAAACGCTGAAGAAGTACGGGCCGCCCGGCGCTTCGAGCAATGGGTTCAACGAGACGTTGGCGTTGTTCAACAGCGGCAAGTGCGCGATCTGGGTCGACGCCAGCGTGGCCGGTTCCTTCACCACCGACAAAGCGCAGAGCAGGGTAGTGGACAGTGTTGGTTTCGCTGCGGCGCCCACTGAGGTGACCGACAAGGGCTCATCGTGGTTGTACGCTTGGTCGCTGGCGATTCCCGCCACCTCTCGGCACAAGGACGCGGCGAAGGCGTTCGTCACCTGGGCGACGTCCAAACAGTACATCCAGCTGGTCACCGACAAGGACGGTATCACCAACGTTCCGCCGGGCACTCGCATGTCGACCTACAGCGACGCCTACCTGGCAGCGGCGCCGTTTGCTCAGGTCACCTTGCAGATGATGCAGCATGCCGATCCTTCGCAGCCTTCCGCCCAGCCCGTTCCATACGTGGGCATTCAGTATGTGGTAATTCCCGAGTTCCAGTCGATCGGTACATCGGTCGGCAAGCTGTTCTCCGCCGCGCTCACCGGACAGATGTCCGTGGATCAGGCCTTGGCGTCCGCTCAGTCAACGACCGAGCGCGACATGAAGCGAGCCGGTTATCCCAAGCCCTGAAGCCCTTGTTTCCACGAACTCGAAGGTTGACTCGATGAACCGACTAAACGGTAAAAGTGCACTGATCACTGGCTCTGCGCGAGGCATTGGTCGCTCGTTCGCGCAAGCGTACATACGTGAAGGTGCCATTGTCGCGATCGCCGACATTGATCTGGACCGAGCCCAGGCAACGGCTATCGAACTCGGTCCCCAGGCTTACGCGGTGGAAATGGACGTCACCCAACAAGCTTCCATCGACCGAGCGATCGCCAGTGTGGTGACACGCGCGGGCAAGCTGGACATTCTCATCAACAACGCGGCGCTATTCGACCTGGCGCCCATCACCGAAATCACCCGGGCGAGCTACGACAGGCTGTTTGCGATCAACGTCGGGGGAACGCTGTTTACCCTGCAGGCGGCCGCGAGGCAGATGATCGGCCAGGGGCACGGGGGCAAGATCATCAACATGGCCAGTCAGGCAGGACGGCGAGGTGAGGCTCTTGTAGGTGTGTACTGTGCGACCAAGGCGGCTGTGATCAGCCTGACCCAGTCCGCCGGCCTCAATCTCATCAAGGAGCGGATCAACGTCAATGCCATCGCCCCGGGGGTGGTCGAGGGTGAACACTGGGATGGCGTCGACGCGTTGTTCGCCAAGTACGAAAATCGCCCACTGGGCGAGAAAAAGCGTCTGGTCAGCCAGGAAGTCCCCTTCGGTCGCATGGGCACGGCCGAGGACCTGGTGGGCATGGCGCTCTTTCTGGCAAGCGACGAAAGCGACTACGTCGTGGCCCAGACCTATAATGTCGATGGCGGCAATTGGATGAGCTGAAAATCTCGCCCTGGGCAGTCATCGCTCTTGGTCAGAACGTATACGCCACGCCCGCCTGAACCGTACGCGGTGCGCCAGGATACGCGTACGTGTTGAACGCGCCTTCGTCGTAGCCCTTGTTGAACACATTCTGCAGTTCCAAATTCAGGCGAACGTGATCGTTCACCTGATAGAAACTCAGCAGATCGACCACGCTGTAGCGCTCCATGGTGTAGGTCTGGGCTGCGGTCTGTCCGGCGCGGTCGTCGATGTATTTCAAGCCCACGCCCAGGCCCAGGCCTTTGGCTGCGCCGTCCTGGAACTCGTAGGTGTTGAGCAGGCTGAAGCTGTTGCGCGGAATGTTGGCAAGGCGGGTGCCATTGGGCAGGTTGTTGTCGTCGGTCACCCGCGCATCGACGTAGGCGTAGCCACCGATCATCCGCCATTGTGGCGTGAGGTTGCCGGCGATGGTGATGTCCAGGCCACGGCTAGTGACTTCGCCGGCCGCGACGCTGTAGGTCGGGTCGACCGGATCACGGGTGAGCACGTTTTCCTTGACGATATGGTAGACGGCGCCGTCGATGCTCAGCTGCTGATCGAGGGCTTCCCACTTCATGCCCAACTCGTAAGACTTGCCTTGTTCCGGATCGAAGCCGCCGCCATCGCGGCTTGCACCGCTATTGGGTTTGAACGACCGCGCGGTGTTGGCGTACAGCGCCAGTGTATCGGTGAGGTCGTAGATCAAACCCAGCCGTGGTGTTGCCGAGGTCTGCGCGGCGTTCCAGTCCACAGAGCCTGGCAAGCGGTTGTCGTAGTCCTGTTCGAAGCGCTCCAGACGCACGCCTGCGAGCACTTTGAAGCGCTCGGTCAAGGCAACCTGGTCTTGAATGAACGCGGCCCAGGTTTTCAGGTTTTCCGTGTCGTGGGTGGTGGTGCGGGTGAGGGCTGGGCGTGGCTGGCCCAGCACCGGGTTGTAGAGGTCGATGGGGTAGGTGCCCGCTGCGGCCGACGAGCGCTGGATGATCGAGCGGTAGTCGTAGTCTTCATACTCCACGCCGGCCAGCAAGGTGTGGGAAAACCCTGCGGTATCGAAATGGCCGGTGAGATTCAGCTGATAGTCGCGGTCGGTCCATTCCAGTTTGCGGTAGTTGAAGTTGCGCTGCAGGGTACGTCCATCCAGCGGGGCTGCGTTGGCCTCGACCGCATTGCCCTTGAGGCTGCCGTCAAGCCACTGCATCCCGCCGGCCAGGGTCCAGGCGTCATCGAGGCGGTGCTCGAACCTGAGTTGGGCCATGTCGTTGTCGTTGTGCAGCAGGTTGTCACGGCCTTGCTCCCAAACATTGGTGTCGCGCGAAGCGCTGCCCCGCTGGGTGGCGTAGCGCGTCAGGCCGCGATCGAGCGGATGGTTGTTGCGCATGAAATCGCCTTCGAAGACGATTTTGGTAGCGTCGCTGGCTTGCCAGCTGAGCACGGGCGCGATGTCGTAGCGTTCGGTTTCCACATGGTCACGAAAGCTCTCGCCGCCTTCGCCCAACACGTTCAGCCGATAGGCCAGGCGCCCATCCTCGCTGAGCGGCCCGCCGGCATCCAGCGTGGCGCGGTGCATGCCCTGATCGTTCAGCTGGCTGCCAATCGTCACCTTGCGCTCGGCCAGCGGTTGCTTGCTGACGACGTTGAAAGTGCCGCCCGGATCACCGCGGCCATACAGGCTCGTCGCCGGGCCGCGGATCACTTCCAGGCGTTCCACGGTATTGGCGTCCGGCGCATTGGGGTAGCCGCGATTGATTGGAAAACCGTTGCGGTAGAACTCGCCCGTGGTGAAGCCGCGTACGGTGAAAGTGGTCAGGCCCTGACCACCGAAGTTGTTGGCGCGGCCGACACCCCCTGCGTAATCCAGCGCGTCCTGCAAGCGAGTGGAGGCGGTGTCTTCCAATACGTCACGGGGCACGACGCTGATCGACTGCGGCGTCTCGTGCAGGGCCGTGTCGGTGCGCGTCGCACTCATTGAGCGGGTGGCTCTGTAACCCGTGACCGGACCATCCGCGCGTTCATAATCACTGTCGGCCTCGATGTTCACCGCTTCGAGCTGGAGGTTTCCGCTGGCTTCGACGGGTTCAAAGGCCCAGGCAAACACCAGGGCAGCTTGCAGCAGGCACAGCGAAAGTAACGTGCGACGCATGGGTTCATCGTTCCAGGCAGGGGAGGCTAGCGAAATGGCAGCGGATTCTATCCGCAAACGATTCGCATTGACAGTTGCTGGCTTCGAAGCCTTGCTTTAGATAGTCGTCAGTATTTCCGCCAGCCTGGTGTGCTCCCAGGTACTTAGAAGCTCGATAGGGTCGGTGCCGTAGTGGTGGGATGAATCGAAGAGGTAGGTGCGGCCGTCCGGGCTTTCACAACGCTCGCAATGAAAGCGCCCGTTTTCATGGTTGTGAAAGGTGATGATCCAGCCGTCGGCGCCGACGGTCATCGCTGTGCCGTAGGGATCGGCCCAATCCGTTTCGTCGAGACGGTGCAAGGTGCGAATACCTAGAGCGACGTCACGAAGCAGTTGGCAAGTTTCTCGTGCAGAGAGGGCGGCGGCGGACACTTGAAGAGCCTGATCAAAGTGAAGAGCAGCTTTATAGGCGATGCAGAAGGGGCCGGCAACCTCGCTGAATTAATTGGAAAACTATAGATAACATCATGACACGTCGTCGCACATGCTTTCCTCCGTGAACCTTCCGCAAAGGTGATCAGTAACGAGCACCAAGCTGCTTTGCTGCGTTCACCAGGATGCCTTTAGCCATAAACAATAACATCATGACAAGGCTCCGCTACGAGTTGCTTTCATTTCCGTATTATCAACTTAGTAATCACCAAGCGGGGCAAGGTGCCAGGCGCAGGTTTTAATTCAATGTGGCCACGTCGAGAGGGAAGGGGCTAAGTAAAAATCTTTACCCTATGATGATGTTATTAATAGACAGCACGGCGTCAGCCTTCCTTGCTAGCTGGCTTCAAGCATCAACTCCCTAGCCCTCTTCAGCTGACTTTTTTTGCAGAGGTCCATAAACCCGATGCCTATCCTTATAACGATAGAGATTCATTGCCTCCACATAAGGCTCTTCCTCCAGCAACGCCAAGCGGGTGTTCTTGCGGATCACTACTTTGGGTTCGTAACTCGGGAGCCGCTTTATCTTGGGCGGTGCGATACCCGTTTCATACACGAAGGGCACTGGCGCGATGATGGGTTTGACCTTCGAGTCGCCGTTCCTGACTCGTGCCCGGATATGAGGCTGAACCAAGCGGCGAATGGCGACCTGTTCCTGCGGGTCCAGCTTGCCCAGCATGTCGATGCCGTAGACGAGAGCATTCTCGGCAGCGGCTTCCGAGGAGTGTTGCACCGTTGCCTGTTTGTCATGATATTGATCGAGTAGCTCGTGCCACTCTTGCAGAAGATCACCGGCCATCTTGCGGGCGCCGGACGAACCGGTGTCATCCCAATAAAAGTTGATGTTCGACGGCGCAGTGAGCACGTTGGTCAGACGCAGGGCTTGCTTGGGCACGATGCCATTTCCGCTGCCTTTGAAGCGGTTCCACACGTTGCGACGGTCGTTGGTTTTGTCGATGGCACCGATCAACTTGCCCAGTTCGACACGCGTCGCATTCGTCTGCAGGATCTTGTCGATGGCAGTGCGGGGCAGGGCGATGGCACCAGGCACGCGCAATGTTTCCCGCGGGTGCTGACCCACTTTGACCCAGATACTGGTCAAGGCCTCGAACGCCGCCTGTACCGCCTCGTCACCTTCCAGTACACGTACTTCTATCGGTTCGTTGCGCACCGCGTCCTCAGGCCTGAAATCCAGACCAAACATGGCATCGACACGTACGTGGTCTGCTGCAGTTCGCAATACTTCGCCCAAATCGGTCAGTTCGGCCTGAAGCCTGTTGACCATAGCGATAGCTGCGCTGGTCTGGCTGAGATGAAGATCCATGCGTATGTCCGGATAATGGGCAGGTGCGCTATTCTAGCTGAGCACTGTATCTTTATACAGCTCTGTCGGTTGGCTACCCAGTTAGTCCGTGAACGTTGCCATGGAGAGGGTCTTGAAGAAAAGTGAGTTACCGGTAAAGCACTGCGTCACCTGTGGGCTTGCGTTCACCTGGCGCAAGAAATGGGCGCGCTGTTGGGACGAGGTCCGCTATTGTTCGGAACGTTGCAGGCGGCAGAAGAAGCCGGTTCCCGGTGGTTGATGTTTCAAAGCCCGTGTCTGTCACCCGCTAGCGATATCACCGTTGGGCACGCCAGCGGTGCTCTGCCGAACGACCAGGCTGTGGGGCAGCGTCACGTGCCGCACTTCAAGAGGGCGTTTCTCGATCAAACTGATCAGCATGTCCACCGCGTGCTGGCCGAAGCACTCGGCTGGCTGAGCGATGGTCGTCAGCGGTGGGTCGCAATAGGCAGCCAGTTCGATGTCGTCGAAGCCGGCCAGGGAAACGTCCTGGGGAACTCGCAGGCCCATTTCCTTGATGCGCTTCAATGCGCCAATGGCCATCTCATCGCTTTCACAGAACAATGCAGTAGGACGCTCGGGCATGCCGAGCAACTGCAGTGCTCCGTTATAGCCTGCTTTCAGGCTGAAATCCCCTGGGCAAATCAACTTGGCATCGGGTGTGATGCCCGCTGCACGCAAGGCTGCCTCGTAGCCCGCACGCCGATCACGGGTCAACGGGCTGGTGGCAGGCCCGTTGATCAAACCCACACGTCGGTGGCCCAGGGCAAGCAGGTGTTCTGTGACCGCTCGCGCAGCGCCATGGTTATCCAGACTGACGGTGGGATGACGGCCCCCCTCGAGTATTTCGCAGGCGTTGACGATAGGGGGCAGGTCGGCTGCGTCGGTAGTCGACGCGAATGGATCGTAGGCGCGCAGCTGCAGTACGCCGTCGGCTTGATGGGCGTGCACCAGGTCGGCATATTCGCGCTCGGTCGCTTCGCAGCCCAACGTGTCGCACAGCAATACGCGATAGCCCGCCGACTGGGCAGCTTTCTGCGCGCCGCTGATGACTCGGGCAAAAAAACTGTTAGCAATATGCGGCACGAGGATGACCAGGTTGAACGTGCGTCGCGAACGGAACTGCACGGCCATCAGGTTTGGCCGGTACCCGGCCTGTTCCACCGCAGTATTGACCCGCTCGCGCGTTGCCAGCAGTACCCGTTCAGGTGATTTCAGCGCACGCGATACCGTAGCCACCGAAACGCCGGCCAGCCGCGCCACTTCACGAATATTCGACACGCCTACCTCGTTCCCGGTAATCCCGACGCAGAGCTTACCTCAGTTTGCCACTGCCTCCGGTACCGCGATGATCCGCCCGGTGGTGTTTGACAGGGGACGCGTTGACGCCTAGATTCCTTGAACAAATGTAACCGGTTACATCGCTAGGTCATTGATTGCTGATCTGACCAGCGCTGAGCTGACAAGGATCTAGAGGCTGGATGTCATGCAAAAAACCAGAATGGGTTTCGTCGGTGGGGGGGAAGGGTCGTTCATTGCCCGGGCACATCGGCGGGCGGCGGCGCTGGATGGGCGATTCGATCTGGTGTGCGGCGCTTTCAGTCGCGATTCGCTCAACAATCAGCGCACTGGAAACGCTTTGGGGCTCGCGCCACAGCGTGTCTATGGCGACTGGCGGGAGATGATCGAGGCCGAAGCGCGCCTCCCCGAAGACCAGCGCATGCAGTTGCTGGTCAACGTCACGCCCAATCATCTGCATGCGCCCGTCGCACAGCGCGCGATCCAGTCAGGCTTCCATGTGTTCAGCGAAAAGCCCGCCGCTTTGAACCTGGCCGAGCTGCAGGCGCTGGACCAGACCTTGCTCGGCAGTGACCGACTCTATGGCCTTGCCCACGTATACCTCGGTTACCCCATGGCCTGGGAAGCCCGCGAGCTGGTGCGTAATGGCCTCATCGGTGCCGTGCGTAAAGTCATCGTCGAATACCCGCAAGGCTGGCTCAGCCAGGACATCGCCAGCCAGGGCAACAAGCAGGCCGACTGGCGCGACGACCCGGAACAATCCGGCATTGGCGGCTGCATCGGCGACATCGGTACGCATGCGTTTAGTTTGGCTGAATTCGTTGCCGACCAGCAGGTGTACTGCCTCAGCGCCATGCTCGGCTCCCATGTCGAAGGTCGCCAACTGGACGACGACGTCAGTGTGCTGATCAAGATGAGCGGCGGGGCCAGCGGAGTTCTGATCGCCAGCCAGGTCTGCGCCGGCGAAGAGAATCCGTTGAAGATTCGCGTCTATGGCGAGTTAGGCGGGCTGGAATGGCGGCAGGAAGAACCGTCCAGTCTGATTCACCGTTCGCTGGACCAGCCCATGCGCATCCTGCGTTCGGGTCTTGGCCAACCTTGGCTCAGTGCCGCCGCCACGCGCCGGATGCGTTTGCCCGCAGGGCATCCCGAAGGTTACCTGGAGGCGATGGCCAATCTGTACGTGGATTTTGCCGACGCCATCCAGGCGGGCGGGGCCGGCGACCAGGTGCCCGGCGTACCCGGCATGCACATCGGCCTGCGCGGGATGGCCTTCATCGAGGCCGCCATCATCAACCACCGCGGCGACGCCAAGTGGACCGAACTGATCTGCCCATCTTCCTCACGGAGTACCGCACAATGAACCTTCCTGCCGAGACGGGGCTGCGTGGCCCAGGTATATTCCTGGCGCAGTTCATGTCGCCCGAAGCGCCTTTCGACAACCTGGCCAACATCGCTGGCTGGGCTGCGTCACAAGGTTACAAGTCGATCCAACTGCCCACGCTAGGCACCCGCTACATCGACCTGGAGCGTGCAGCGCAAAGCCAGGCGTACTGCGACGAGCTCAATGCCGTCTGCGCCAAAGCCGGCGTGCAGATCAGCGAGCTGTCGACCCACCTGCAGGGTCAACTGGTCGCCGTGCATCCTGCCTTCGACGCGGTGTTCGACGAGTTCGCGCCGGTGCATTTGCGTAATGCTCCACAAGCCCGCACCGAGTGGGCCATCGAGCAGCTCAAGCTTGCCGCACAAGCCAGCCAACGCCTGGGCCTGACCGCCCACGCGACCTTTTCCGGCGCCTTGCTCTGGCCCTATGTCTACCCGTGGCCGCAGCGGCCCAATGGTCTGGTCGAGCAGGGTTTTGCCGAGCTGGCCAGGCGCTGGTTGCCGATTCTCGATTGTTTCGAAGAGGCCGGTGTCGACCTGTGCTACGAGATTCACCCCGGTGAGGATCTGCACGACGGTGCCTCGTTCGAGCGCTTCCTGCAGGCAGTCGACCACCATCCGCGCGCCGCCATCCTGTATGACCCCAGCCACCTGCTGCTGCAGCAGATGGACTACCTGGGTTTCATCGATCGTTACCACGCGCGCATCCGCATGTTCCACGTCAAGGACGCCGAGTTCCGTCCCGATGCCCGCTCCGGCGTGTATGGCGGCTACCAGGACTGGGTCGATCGGCCGGGCCGCTTCCGCTCGCTGGGTGACGGCCAGGTGGACTTCAAATCGATCTTCAGCAAGTTGACCCAGTACGGCTTCAACGGTTGGGCCGTGCTCGAGTGGGAATGCTGCCTGAAGGATTCGGCGCAAGGCGCAGGTGAGGGTGCTGCCTTCATCGAGCGACACATGATCAAGCGCACGCAACGCGCTTTCGATGATTTCGCCGGCGTGTCCGCCGACGTGCAATCCAACCGAAGATTACTGGGTTTGCTCGAAGACTGAACCGCCCAAGCTTTCGACCGACACCTGCCATAACAATAAAACGGTGAGCGCAATGAAAACGATGAACGCCCGACTGAGCGTGATGATGTTCCTGCAGTTCTTCATCTGGGGTGGCTGGTTCGTTACCCTGGGAACATTCCTGGCGACGGGCCTGGGTGCCAGCGGCAGCCAGATCGGGCTGGCATTCTCGACGCAATCCTTGGGAGCGATCATTGCGCCCTTCGTCATCGGTCTGATCGCCGACCGCTGGTTCAACGCCGAACGTATCCTTGCCGTGCTGCACTTGCTGGGCGCGGTGCTGTTGTATCAACTCTATCGAGCAGCGGATTTCGCCGCGTTCTATCCCTATGTCCTGGCCTACATGGTGGCCTACATGCCGACCCTGGCCTTGGTGAACTCGGTTGCCTTCCGCCAGATGAAAGAACCGGCTCGCGAGTTTTCCCGCATCCGGGTATGGGGCACCATCGGCTGGATCGTTGCCGGCGTGGTGATCAGCATGGTTTTCGCCTGGGATTCTGCTCAAGGTATCGCCGGTGGCGCACTGCGTAATACTTTCCTGATGTCGGCCGTCGCTTCGCTGCTCCTGGGGCTTTACAGCTTCACCCTGCCCAGCACGGCACCTTTGCAGGCCACCAGCGAGCGCAAGGGACTGAGTCAAGTGCTGGGCCTGGATGCTTTGGGGCTTCTGAAGGATCGCAGCTACCTGATCTTCTTCCTGGCCTCGATCCTGATCTGCATACCACTGGCTTTCTACTACCAGAATGCCAACCCGTTCCTGGCCGAGATCGGCATCGCCAATCCCACCGCGAAGATGGCCATCGGGCAAGTGTCCGAAGTGCTGTTCATGCTCCTGCTGCCGCTGTTCATTGCCCGCTTCGGCATCAAGATCGCGCTGCTGGTCGGCATGTTCGCCTGGGTGCTGCGCTACTTGCTGTTCGCCTATGGCAGCGGCGGGGAAGAAGTCGCCATGCTGCTGATCGGCATCGCGTTGCATGGTGTCTGCTACGACTTCTTTTTCGTCTGCGGGCAGATCTACACCGACGCCAAGACGCCTGAACGCTTCCGCAGCTCGGCACAGGGCCTGATCACCCTGGCCACCTATGGGTTGGGCATGTTGATTGGCTTCTGGGTAGCGGGGCAGGTGACCGATCACTATGCAACGGGCATGCAACATGACTGGAAAAGTATCTGGCTGTTCCCGGCGGGCTTCGCCGGGGTGGTGTTGCTGGGCTTTGCGTTGACGTTCAAAGCCAGGCCCAGCTGAACACCTGGCGCACTCTGGGAAAAACGACGCGCTATCAACCGGTCATCTGCGCCAACCAGTCTTGCCGCATTTGCGGTACCGATTCGACAAGGCTCTGTGTGTAGTCATCAAACGGTGCGCTGAGTGCTTCAGCAGTGGGTCCTCGGTGAACGATACGGCCGTTGCGCAACACCGCCACCTCATGGGCAATCTGCTTGGCGACGTGCAGGTCGTGGGTGATGAACAGGTACGACACGCCCGTTTCGGCTTGCAGATGCCGCAGCAACGCCAGAATCTCCTGGGCAACCAGCGGATCCAGCGCCGAAGTGGGTTCATCACAAATGATCAGTGCAGGCTCGGCAGCCAGCGCGCGTGCAATGCATACGCGCTGTTTCTGCCCCCCGGAAAGCGTGTGCGGCAGTCGCTTTGCGATGTCTGCAGGCAGGCCCACCTGGCCCAGCAATGCGATCACCCGTTGTTGCCGCAGCTGTCGGCTTGACCCGGTAAATTTCTGCACGGCGCGATCGAGCTGATCGCCGATCGACAGTCTGGGATTGAGCGCACTATCGGGAATCTGATGGACCAGCTGGACCTGCTGCAGGTGCTGGTGGGCACGCTTCCCGAGCGTCAACGGCAGCGCCTTGCCGTTCAGCGTCATCGACCCGCCAACGTCCGTGAGCAATCCGCAAATGGCTCTACCCAAGGTCGACTTACCTGATCCTGATTCACCGATGAGCGCCAGCGTGCAGCCTTGCCACAGACGCAGGGAAACGTCGTCCAATACCGGCCGATGGTGATACCTGGCGCTCAGTGAGCGGATGGTCAGCAGTTCTTTCTGCACCGATGGAACAACGCCTGGACCGCGAGAAGTGCATCCGGCATCGAGCAGATCCCGGGTGTAGCGCTGCGTCGGCCTTTGCAGAATCTGCTGCGTCGTCCCGTGCTCCACGCATTGGCCATGACGCAACACCATGATGCGGTCGGCCAGTTGTGCAACCACGGCCAGGTCGTGGCTGATGTAGATGGCGGCTACACCTGCCCGGCGGATGACCTGCGCAATGGCCTGAAGAATGCCCAGTTGCGTGACGACATCCAGTGCGGTCGTCGGCTCGTCGAAGACGATCAGCTCGGGCGAACTGCACAGCGCCATGGCGATCATCGCGCGCTGCAGCTGCCCGCCCGACACCTGATGCGGGTAACGTGTGTAGAACGTTTCAGGCTCCGGCAGACTGAACTCGGTGAACAGCTGCAGTGCCCGCGCCTTGGCCGTGGCCGCATCCATGGGCCCGTGCAACTGCGCAGCTTCGATCACCTGGGCACCGATGGTCAGAGCCGGGTTGAAGGCCGATCCAGCCGATTGTGCGACGTACGCGATGCGCCTGCCGCGTATCCGTCGCAAGCCAGGTTCGGGAAGGCGCAGCAGGTCCTGCCCATGGAACAGGACTCGCCCGTCGGCAAGCGTCATGCCTTCACGCAGATGACCCAGGATCGCCTGGCCGACAGTGGATTTCCCCGCTCCGGACTCGCCGATCAGACCCAGCACTTCTCCGGCATTGAGCGTGAAGGACAGGTTATCGACCAGCATCTGCCCAGGCTCGCCTCTGGCGGCAATTCGTAACTGGTCGACGCACAACAGTGGAGGTGCAGAGGCGTGGGTCGAATCAGTCATGGTTGCGCGCTCCCCACTGGCGTGTGTTGCCGTTCAGCAGCCAATCAGCCAGCGCATTGATGCACAGCGCCAACACGGCAATCGCTGCACCCGGTATCAACGCGGCCCACACACCGAACAACACGCCGTCCTTGTTATCCCGGGCCAATCCGCCCCAGTCTGCCGTAGGGGGCTGAATGCCCAGCCCGAGGAAAGACAACGCGGACAGAAACAGCAGAATGAAAACGAAGCGCAGGGCGAATTCCGCGATCAGGATGGGCAGGGCATTGGGCAGAATTTCCCGCAGCAGAATCCAGGCCATGCTTTCTCCGCGCATGCGCGCCACGTCGATGAACTCCATGGCTGCAATATCCGCCGCCAAGGCACGTGCCACGCGCAGAATGCGAGTGGCCTCCAGCAGCCCGAGCACCAGAATGATCACAGCCAGGGTCTTGGGCAGCGTTGCCAGAATCACCAGCGCCAGTATCAACGTCGGTATCGCCATCAGCACGTCGTTGATACGCGAGATCAGTTGGTCGATCCAGCCCCCGGCAGCCCCAGCGATGAAGCCCAGCGTCGTTCCCCCGACGAACGCCACCAAGGCTGCGGCGGCAGTCACCGACAGCGACGTGCGCGTGCCCCAGATCAGCCGCGACAGCAGGTCGCGGCCCAGATTGTCGGTGCCCAGAGGCGCCAGCGCCGAGGGGACATCCCAGGCTGTGCCAATCACCTGGTCGGGAGCATGGGGAGCCAGCCAGGGCGCGAAAAGGGCGACGGCCACGAACAGAACCAGACCGACGATGCCGGGCAGGTGAACGATTTTCGGTGCGGGCATGAATTATTTTCCGTGGCGTAGACGGGGGTTGGTCAACAAGGCGATCACGTCGGCGAACAGATTCAGCAGGATGTAGATGGCTGCCAGCACCAGCGCGCAACCCTGGACCACAGGCACGTCCCGTTTGCCGATGCTGTCGACCAGGTATTGGCCCAGGCCGGGATAGACGAAAACGTTTTCCACGATCACCACGCCCACCATCAGGTAGGCCATGTTCAACACGATGACGTTGATGATCGGGCCCCAGGCATTGGGCAAGACGTGCCGCCACAAAACCCGCATGGGTGAAAGCCCCTTGAGCACGGCGGTATCGACGTAGCTGCTGCGCTGGGCATTGAGCAGCGCCGCTCGGGTCATGTTGCTCATGTGGCCCAGCACGGCGAGTACCAGCGTGGCCATGGGAAGTGCGATGGCTGTCAATCGGTCCGAGAACGGCATCCCTGCCTGCACGCTGCTGTTGCTGGGCAACCACGCGAGGGTCATCGAAAAGATGAAGATCAGCAGGTAGCCGGAAAAAAATTCGGGCAAGGCCACTGTGGTGCGACTTGCCAGGCTCAACAGGCCATCGACCCAGCCGCCATGGAAACGGACCGAAACGAACCCCATGATCAGCGCCAGCGGTACCGCGACCAACGCGGTGATGCCTGCCAGGAACAGGGTGTTTTGCAGCCGTTCCAAGAGGGCCGTAGAGATGGTTTCCCGAGAGCTCAGGCTGACGCCGAACTCACCTTGCAGCACCCCACCCAGCCACTGCACATAACGCCAGCCGGCCGGTTGGTCCAGGCCCAGTTGCAGCTTCAGGGCCTGGATCGCCGCAGGGGTTGCGGACTGACCCAGAATTGCGGTTGCCGTATCGCCCGGTAGCAGGTTCAGGCCGATGAAAATCAACAGCGAAGTCGCCAGCAGCATGACCATGCCGACCGCCAGGCGCCGCGCAATCATGCTTGCCAGCGCGCCTTGCCCCCCCGCGCGAGCGATAACCGAAAGTGTCACCGACATCGACTTTATCCTTCCAGCCAGACTTTCTCGGCGGCTCGGTTGCCACTGAGGGGCACCCCAGGCACCGACGTGAAACCCTTGACGTTCTTGCGCGTGGCTGCCAGCGCATCGGCGTACAGCGGGATGATTTCACTGCTCTGCTCGACCAGCATCACCTGGATGTCGTGGTAGATCTGCCGGCGTTTGTCTTCATCGGTTTCGCCACGCGCCGCTTTCACCAATTGATCGAAAGCCGGGACGCGCCAAGCGGATTCGTTCCAGGGGGCCTGGCTGGTGAACACCATGGACAGCAATGCATCGGCAGTGGGGCGCGCCCCCCAATTGGAGGTGCAGAACGGCTTTTTCAGCCAGGTATCGGTCCAGAATGCGTCGTTTGGCACCCGTTCGATGCCCAGGGGAATGCCAGCCTTTTGCGCCGACTGTTGATACAGCTGAGCCGCATCCACCGCCCCTGGAAAGCCCGCGTCTGCCGCGAAGAGCGTGAGCGGGCCTGCGAACCCTGCTTTTTGCCAGTGGAAGCGCGCCAGATCAGGGTCGTAAGGTCGCTGGGGAATATCCTGCGCGAAGTACCGGTTCGATGGGAAGACTGGATTGTCGTTGCCCAGCGAGCCATACCCGCCCAGGACCGTGTCGATCAACTGTTGCCGGTCTATCGCGTATTTCAGTGCCAGACGCCCATCGAGGGAATCGAACGGCGCCACGTTGGCCAGGCCGGGCAGGGTGAATATCTGGCTGTCCTTGTCCCGCACCAGCTGAATCGAGGGCAGCTTCTCGATGCGCCCGACTATCCGCGGATTGACCCGATTGATGATCTGCACGGAACCGCTGACCAGCGCCGCGACCCGGGCGGTCGAGTCATTCATGGCCAGGGTTTCGACGGAGTCGACATGGCCGCGTGAAGGGTTCCAGTGGTTGGGGTTGCGCTTGACCAGCATGCGCACGCCCGGCTGGAAGCTTTCCAGAATGAAGGCGCCGGTGCCGATGGCTTTTTCGAACGCCTCGTTTTCGGCTGTGATCACGAAATGCACCGCTGACAACAAGGCGATGAACTCGACGTTCGGCTCCGCCAGCGTGACAGTGACCTCGTGATCCGCAGTGGCTCTCAAGCTCGTGACCGGGTCCAGATAGACCTTGACCGGGGAGGACGACTTCTCGTTGCGGTGGTGGTTGAGCGACCAGACCACGTCCTTTGCACTCAAGGCGCGTCCATCATGAAAATGCACGCCTTTGCGGATGTTCAGGACCCACTTGCGGCCACCGTCATCGCTGGACCAGGATTCGGCGAGTGAAGGCACGATTGCTCCGCTATCGTCGACTTCAACCAAAGCATTGAACAGCTGACTGCCGGTGAAATACATCCAGCTTTCGAACCAGAAGGCCGGATCCAGGCGGTCTGTGGTCGACGCGTTGTCCAGGCCGATTGTCAGGTGGCCGCCTTTTCTGGGACCCTGTGGCTCCTGCGCGAAGGCATTGGCCAACGGCCAGGCGGAGGTCATGGCCGCTGTCATCGCGGCCGCTCCGGTACCCTTGATGAACGAGCGACGATCAAACATGCAGGGCATCCTGGGCAACGGGTACGAAGTCGGAGCCGGCGAGGGCGGTCGACAGTGCGCGAATGTGTTCCGGACCGATGCCACAGCAACCGCCGACGATACTGGCACCCTGATCGACCCACTCACGCGCCCAGCGCAGGTAATTGTCCGGCTGGGTGTCGCGGCGCAGTGCGCTGATGCCGACGTTGGCACCCCGTTTATGGTCCGACGGTTCGAAGGCATTGGCATAGATGCCGAGCGGTAAACTGCTGTGTGCGCCAGCCTCGAGCAAGGCAGCGCTCATGACTTCCGGCGGGCTGCAGTTGAACAGCACGGAAGCCGCGCCCAGTTCGACTGCCGCCAACACGGCGTCGGTGATGCTTTCGCCAGATCGCAGGCGAGCCTTGCCCTGGGCGTCCAGCGCGTCATCCAGCGTGAAGGAAAACCAGCGTGGTCGCGGGTCGTCTTTCAATAACTCGGCCACCAGCCTGACTTCCGCAATGGAGCTTTGCGTCTCTGCCAGCCATAGATCGACATGCTCGCTCAGCGCGTCGATCAGCACCCGCAGGACCTTGCCAGCCTGCACCGGCTCGAACAGATCCGGGCGGTACGAGCCAAGCGGGGGAGGCAGCGACCCGGCGACGCGAACGGCGTAAGGACTGGCATCGGCAGCGGCGCGGGCGAGGGTGCCCGCCCGCTGCGCCAAAGCGGTGCCGTCGTTCTCGAACCGCGCTTCGCCGATATGGAAGGGCACCACGGCATAGCTGTTGGTGGAAATGACCTGCGCACCGGCAGCGATGAACGCGTCATGTGCCTGGCGCACATATTCCGGGGCTTCGATCAGCGCCAGCGCAGACCACTCGGGTTGACGAAACGGTGCACCGTTTCGCGACAGCTCTCGGCCCATGCCGCCGTCGAGGATTTGAATGTGTTTTGCCATTGTATTCACCAGAGCGCCAAATGATGGCTGTGTTGTAGTGGACACTCAGTCACAAACCCACGACCGAGCAATCGCGAAGAACGCATTCGAACGCAGCTTGCCATTCAGGGTTTTCAACCAGACAAACGAGCGTCGAAGTGCAGCGTCCTTAGATTGAATCGCACTATAAAAGCCATCGCAACGATCACAATGGAATAGACCGCTCTGATTCGGGTATATATTTGCCAACTGTTTACCGAGCAACAGCTATTCAACAGTATTACTTCGAGACTGACCCCGGCATGATGGGCAGTGACATCATCGCGCAAATAAACCCTATATGAATCGTTACGTGAACAATGAATCTTCCATTATTCGTTTCTCTCGACGGGCCCAAGGGCACCGGAAAAACCACGCTGTTGGAGGCCGTAACTAAATTATTGAGGGCCGACGACAAAAAAGTGATCCGGTTATGCGAGCGCAAGAGCGATCCCTTCAGGGGTGAAACGATGGTCCTGGTCAACCAACTTGCGAGAAGTCCCCGTCAGGACTTGGAGTGGGAGATCTGTGAGCGCTTTGCCCAGAGCCGGGCCTGGATCTCGCAGCACGTGCTGACCCGGCAGCCACGCGACAGCATCATCCTGATCGATCGCTGGTACCCATCGGAGGCCGCTTTTCGCCGGATGGTCCCATTCGCAGACATTCTGCAGCTTAACATCGATCGAAACGTGCGAGTGCCGGACCTGCATGTCGGGGTTGTCACAGACCCGGATATTTCATGGGCGAGGGCAGCTGCACGACGGCGCGGACTCAGCAGTACGGTGATCCATACCCTGCAAGAACATGTCGATTGTACGCAAGCCTTCGAGCGGGCGATTGCAGATCACGGCTGGGTTTGCTGCCGTAATGACGGCGGTGTCGAACAGGCAGCGATGCAGGTGGTTGCCGAGGTTTACAAGGTCCTTGGCATGGAGTGGCCTGGGAAAAGCTGATGGGGTTGGTTAAGTGGGTTGTCGTGGCACATGGGCCGTCCCTTAAGAGGCACGGCCGGAGGATACCTGGGAGGTTACTGCACGGTGCCTTGCAGAGTAGGGCCAGGCGTTGCGCCTTTGCGGCGAGTGAGTCGCTTGCCTAATTGCACGCCCGGCATCTCGACATACTTGTAGGTCAATGTCGAGACCAGCAGTACCGCCGCCAACTGCAAGACGACAATGGCGTTGTCGAGCCATATGCTGTGGGTCGAAATGTACTTGACCATGTTGGGCATGTCATGGCCTTGCAGGGTCTCTGTCAGGTCGGTGTGCAGCACTTTCGACAGCACGATCACGGCGCTCTTGAACACGAAGAGAATGGCTGCGTGCGTCAAATAGATGGAGAACGACAGGGCGCCCAGCCAGACGAAAAAGCGCTGGTGCAGCAGTCGCGAAACCACGCCGCGCTCGAACGCAAATACCAGAATCAAGACACAGAACAGCAGGCTGGCATACACGCCCTTGTGATCGATGTTCGACACCAGCAGACGATAGCTGCCCAGCACCAGGGCAATCTCCAGCAGATTGAAGTCCACGGCGTCCAGCTCCAGGTCCTTGATGCGATCGTAGAGCACATACAGGCAGGCACCGGCGAAGAAGCACGAAGCGCCGCGGAAGATTTCCAGCTTCAGCCAGGATTCACCGTTCCACAAAGTGATGAAGGCCGCCAGGGACACCATTGCGAAGACCTTGACCTTGCTGGTGCGCGCCAGCACTGCCATGACGCCAAATATCAAGTACAGGTAGTACTCGATGCTGATGCTCCAGGAGGGGTAATTGAACGAGCCGGTCATGGCGCTGTTCAGCCAGGATTGCAGCAGGAGCAGGTTGGGCAGAAATTCGTCCATCGAAGTGGCACCGCTGAATGCCGGTTCGTTGAAACTGAAGCCTTTCCTCTCAGCCAGCGAACGACCCATTTCCAGTACCAGGTAAACGCCCAACATCGTCAGATGCAGGGGATACAGGCGAGCCGTGCGACTGATGAAGAAATTTTTATAATCGGTCGCGTTGTTCAAACGCTGGCCGTAGGTGTGAAACAACACGAAACCACTGAGGATAAAAAAGAACTCCACGAGCAGGAAGGCGTTCTTGAAAAACTCGAGTTCGGCAATGCTTTGCACCACGTAAGTGTGGAACAGCACGACGGCAACCGCGCAGAGGCCGCGGAAACTGTCGAGTACGACAAATCTTTTCATGGGTAGTCCAGGGCGTTGTAAGTATTGCTACCCGGTGTCATGCCGAAGAGGCATGGCCCGTAGCCATCACACGAGCTAAGCTAAAGCAAGTCATCGGTAGGCACAAGGGCAATTTGGTCGATTCTATAGGCCAGGTAAAAAGTATGGATCTGACCAACAGCGCCTTCTTGGGATTGAGCAGGCCGCCGTTCTTCTGGATGCTCCTGAATCAATGCTTTGCCCAACCTGTGTCAGTCATTTTGTGGAGAAGTAGATCCCTGTATAGCTTAAGAGTCGGTACAAGCAGTCAGTGACCTCCAAGAGCTTTCGTCGAGTATCAAGCACGACTTATCCTCTATGGATCAACGAGTAGCGGCTAGGGGAGTGGCCCCATCGGCTCAAGCTCACGTATGAGGTCAATGAGCAGGCGCAGACCAACAGGTATCTGTCTGAAACTTGAGTAGTAAATGTGAAAGCCTGGGTCATAGTGAGTCCAATCCACAAGGACCCGCTGCAAAGATCCTTCCGCAATCTGCCGCTCGACTACCTTCTGCGGGACGTACATCAAGCCTACGCCGCGCATAGCCATCGCCACACCGACGCGACCCTCATCAATAGTGATGGGCCCCGGCACATCTATCTCCATCTGCTGACCGCCTTTCGAGAACTGCCAGTGGTAGATGCGTGCATTGCCCAGGCGCACACGCAGACACCGATGATGGTGCAGGTCGTCCGGATGCATCGGAATTCCGAAACGCTGCAGGTAATCCGGCGCGCCAACGACGGCCCAAGCGACATCGGGAGAGAGTCGCTGGGCGATCATGTCTTCGGGCACCGTCCCGCCGTAACGTATCCCCGCATCATGGCCGTCACCAATGACATCTACCATTCGATTCGTGACGGTGAGGTCAACCTCTATATCCGGATAGCGATCAACGAAGACTGGGAGGACCGGGCCGAGGATGAGTTTCGCGCCGTCGCTCAAGACGTTTAGTCTGATGCGTCCGGCAGGCTCGTCGCGCAGCCGGTTCAGGGCCTCCAGCGCCTGACCGATATCATTTACCGGCGCGCTGATGAGGCCCTGCAGCTCTTCGCCAGCTGCCGTAAGCGTCACGCTTCGTGTTGTGCGGTTAAGCAGTCGAACGCCCAACCGTGTCTCTAGCCCTTTCATGGCATGGCTTAGCGCAGACGCGCTGATCCCCACGTCCAGCCCAGCTTTCCTGAAGCTCTGGTGCCGAGCGATGGCAAGGAAATAAATGATATCTGCCAGGTTCGTGCGGCTCAGCTGCATTGATGACTCCGATGGTAAAGCGTTAAGGTCAGCCGACTTCCGGCAAGTGGTCAATCAGCTTATCGAGCGTAATGGGATAGTCACGGACTCTAATGCCGGTCGCGTTATAGATAGCGTTGGCAATCGCCGCAGCGGCGCCAGAAATACCTAGCTCGCCGACGCCTTTAGCCTTCAACGGCGTGGCATAGGGATCAACCTCATCCAGGAAAATAACCTCCTGATGGGGGATGTCGGCATGTACCGGCACTTCATAGCTGGCCAGATCGTGATTAACAAAAAAACCTAGGCGATGATCCACGACCATTTCCTCCATGAGCGCAGCACCGGCGCCCATGGTCATTCCCCCGATGATCTGACTTCGTGCCGTTTTTGGATTGAGTATCCTGCCCGCTGCGCACACTGCCAGTTGACGACGAATACGGATCTCGCCAGTGGCAGCATTTACTCCAACCTCAACGAAATGGGCGCCAAATGTTTGCTGAGCGTACTCCTTGGCGAGGTCGCCAAACTCCATGAAGTCTTCGGACACCAGCTCGCCGTTCTTTGTCGCAGTGGTCAATGGCAGACTTATCGACCCTTGACGAACGTGGCCAGCGACAAATTCGGTGAGGGTCGGATCAAGGCCCAGCTTCATCGAAACGGCTTCCCTGAGCTTCACACAAGCAGCGTAGACGCCTGCCGTAGATGAGGCAGCGCCCCATTGACCGCCCGAACCGGATGATTCCGGGAAGTGCGAGTCGCCCAAGTTTACGTTTACCTTGTCCATATCCACGCCCATCATTTCCGCAGCAGTCTGGGCAATAATCGTGTAAGAGCCGGTGCCGATGTCGGTCATGTCAGTTTCGACGGTGACTATGCCTTCGCGGTCAAGCCGGACTCGAGCAGCGGACTTTGTCGTAGGTGCACCTCGGATCGCGGAGGCCATTCCCAAGCCAACCCACCATCCGTCACGGAGTTCTTTGGCCGGATGGGTGTTACGTCGCGCCCAGCCGAAATGATCAGCCCCCTTATTCAGGCACTCTACTAACTGGCGTTGAGAGAACCGGCGATCCGGCTGCTCGGGATCTACTTGGGTGTCGTTGATAACACGAAATCTTACGGGATCCATCCCCAGTTTCTCTGCCATCTCGTCCATGGCAATCTCCAGAGCCATCATGCCCGGCGCTTCACCGGGCGCACGCATGGCGCTCCCTTCAGCAAGGTCGAGTTGGGCAAGATAGAGGCGGGTCATGCGGTTAGCACCCGCATACAATGTTCGGGTCGATGCGGTGGCGGCTTCAGTGCGCCCACCTCGCAGATTGCCCGACCAGCTCTCATGACCAACGGCAGTGAGCTTGCCGTCGGAGTTGGCACCGAGCCTGATTCTTTGAATCGTCGCAGGCCTATGGGTCAGGTTGTTGAACATAAGCGGTCGGGGAAGTGCGACCTTCACCGGGCGTCCAGCCTCTTTCGAGGCAAGAGATGCCAATACCGCGTCGCACAAGATAGTGCCTTTGCCGCCAAAGCCGCCGCCGATGTAGGGCGAAATGAGGTGAATGTTCCCTTTGGGAATCCCCAGTGTTTTAGCCAGGTCTCTGACGCCCCAATTCATCTGTTGGATCGACGTCCAAAGCGTCAGTTTGTCACCCTGCCATTGAGCAATGGTAGCGTGAGGTTCCATCATCGCGTGCGCATGATCCGGAGTGGTGTAATGGCCGTCGAGTGTCACTGCGGCCTGCGTAAATGCGCCTTCAAAATCCCCGATCTCAGTGTGTGGGGGAGGGCCAAACGCGCCCGCCGCTGGCGTAGTGGCAGACGCTCGCTGTGCTGAGAGGTCGTAGGCGCCAGTTTCTCTGACGTAGTAGACCCTCAGCAATGCCGAAGCCGCCCTGGCTTGTTCGAACGTCTCTGCCACGACGATTGCTACGGCTTGGTGATAGTGATCGACTTTCGGCCCGGCAAGTGCCCGATCAACGTAAAATTCACCCCTGTCCAATTGACCTGCATTTTCGTGGGTGACGATGGCGATGACACCGCTGGCTTGCCGTGCCTCGCTTGAATCGATAGACGATATCCGACCTTTGCCGATTGCCGAGCCGACAACATAGCCGTAGGCGGGAGGGCTTAGTGCGGCTCGTTGTTCGTAAGCATAGGTGGCTGTGCCGGTCGTCTTCAGTTTGCCCTCAACACGATCCTTTGGCTGACCGATCACCTTCATCTGATCTATCGGGTTTGTGCTCGCGGGCGTATCAAACTTCATTAGGCATACTCCTGGTCAATCGACCGCAGCCGTGCGAGGCCGTTGTGAAGAAGACGAACTGGACAAAGCCAGACCGATCGTCCGTTCCGCCAGTTTGATTTTGAAAGCGTTTTGGGTAGTTGGATTAGCGCCAGCCAGCAAGTGTGTTGCTACGGCTTTAGCGCCGTCAGGCAGAAAAGCGTCGGCCGCTTCACTTCGCCAGGGCTTGTATGAGACACCCCCAAGGGCTAGTTGCCCCGTCCCATCGGGCAGCACGATCGCAGCGAGTGAAACCAGCGCAAACGCATAAGACGCACGGTCACGAACCTTGTAGTAGATGTGCTCGCCGCCAACAGGCTTGGGCAAGGTCACAGCGGTAATCAGCTCGCCTGGCCCAAGGACGTTTTCGATATGAGGGGTGCTCCCTGGGGCACTGTAGAGGTGGTCGATCTCAATCGTTCTGACGTGACCGTCTGAATTGAGTGTTTCTACCTTGGCGCCCAATGCTCGCATCGCCACCGCCATGTCGCTGGGATGGCTGGCAATGCAGGCATCGCTGACACCTATGACCGCTTGTTGCCGACTGGCACCGCCCATTGCAGAGCAGCCAGTTCCCGGGCGACGCTTGTTGCAGGGCTGATTAGTGTCGTAGAAGTACGCACACCGGGTGCGCTGTAACAGATTGCCTGCCGTCGTGGCTTTGTTGCGCAATTGTCCTGACGCGCCGGCAAGCAGCGCCCTGGAGAGGACGGCATAGTCTCGACGCACCTGTGGCGCAGCCGCCAGATCAGTGTTGCGCACCATGGCGCCAATCCTTAGCCCGCCTTCGTTCGTCGCGGTGATTTTGTCGAGCGCCAATCCGTTTACATCAATCAGATGCTGCGGGGTCTCGATCTCCAGTTTCATCAGATCGAGCAAATTGGTACCACCGGCGATGAATCGGGCTCCCTCGTGGCTTACGCAAGCGTTAACCGCTTGCTGCATAGATGCGGCGCGTTCGTACGTGAAGGACTTCATGCCTCGCCTCCTGCTGATTCCTGGATGGCGTCGACGATGTTGGAGTACGCACCGCAACGGCAGATATTCCCACTCATGCGCTCCCGGATTTCGACGGCGCTGACTTGGCTCTTGGCAATCAGATCACCGCTGACGTGACTGGGTATGCCGGCTTTTATTTCTTCAAGCATCGCGACTGCCGAGCAGATCTGGCCAGGCGTGCAGTACCCGCACTGGTATCCGTCATGCTTGATGAACGCTGCTTGCAGTGGGTGCAGGTTGTCCGGGGTACCGAGGCCTTCAATGGTGGTGATGCTGTCGCCTTCGTGCATGACCGCAAGTGTCAGGCACGCGTTGATTCGTCGACCCTCAACGATCACCGTACAGGCGCCGCACTGGCCGTGGTCACAGCCTTTCTTGCTGCCCGTCAGATGCAGCCTTTCTCGAAGGGCGTCCAGAAGCGTGGTGCGGTTGTCGACATCCAGGGCAACTCGCCGCCCGTTGAGGGTAAACGTCACATGACTGACTGGCGGAGTTTGCGCTGTCGATTTGATATTGGCGGTCGCTTGGGCGTGATCGACCTTTGCCAAAACCGCAGTGACCGCAGTGCCTGCGGTGCCAATGAGCACTTGTCGGCGGGACATCTCTATTCCCGCTCCGGATGCGGTGGGATTTTCGGGGTTCATGAACGTCTCCGATCGCAATGTGTGTGGCATAAGCGGGTATCAGTTACTGATGACTTACCGGCGCACGTCTAATGTGAGGGCAATGACGGCACGCAGTGCCGTATTTTCATGACTAGAGCCTATGGCACTGCGTTCTAGCTGATAACTGCGATTTTAAGGATGAATCCATGAGTAGCGCTCAGTAATGTCCACAAAGGCCCGGAATTGGCGGGTATTAAGGTATCGGGGATTGAATACAGCTGCCGGCCGCGGCTTGACCACTCCTAACGGTTATCTGGTTTAATCAGGGACAATCGTGAGCGATGGCTGAGGCAAGGCTTCGCAGTCCTTCATCAGAGAAGTATAAATGCGAATATCAATCCTCAAGGCCATGTTTTTTTAGTGGTGTTTGGGTGGGATCAGCGGTTGCCGCACTACCTTCTGAGCAAATTGTGCGTATTGCGCAGCTTGTCATCGATCCTTCTCAACTGGCGGCTTGTCAAGTTGCCGTCAAAGAGGAAATGGCCGACTCCGTCCGTCTTGAACTGGGTGTGCTGACTCTCTACTCAGTTGCAGAAAAAGGACACCCGAATAGGCTCCATTTCTTTGCAATCTAATCGGATGGAGCGGCATATCAAAGCCATATTGCTTCACCGCATTTTCAAGAATACGTGAAAACGACTCAGTCGATGATCCTGTCTAAAGAGTTGATCGAGACCTTCCCGGTTTAACTCAGCATTCAGCCGGGTCGATGATAGATCTGTTCGAACTGACGGGTCATTAGGGAGTCGTGCGCAGAGCCAAGTTTTTTTCAAATGGGGGAAATGTGATGAAGAGTTTAAGAGTGATGGCGCTTGCAGCAGCGGGTCTTGCGTTTGTCTCAATGAATAGTTTTCAGGTAATGGCGTCTGAGGCTTCGTACGCACATGCCCCGGCCTACTATGTCGGCGAGTTTGAAATTACCAATCCAGAAGGTATGAAGCCTTACAGCGCAGGGGTTGAAGCCACCTTCAAACCCTATGGCGGGCACTTCGTCGTGCGTGGCGGCAAGACTATTTCGCTTGAGGGTGTAGCGCCGAAGCGGCGACGCGTTGTTATCGAATTTGAAAGCATCGAAAAGGCCCAGGCTTGGTACAACTCTGCGGAGTACACCGAACTCAGGAAAATCCGCCAGCGATCAGCTAACACAGATGTTTACTTGATTGAGGGAGTCCCAGCCCAATAACTCACTCCTAACCCAGGCGCCGCGTGAGCAGCCACTCGTGTTCAACGCGGCCGCTGGGGAAGGAAGTAATACTAAAGCCACATGACTGCTTTTGCGTGGCAGACACTGCAGGACTAAATCTGCCGTAGGCTACAAAAAGGCGCCGCTACAACGCTCCGCCTTCCAGTATCATTTTACGGCGGCCCACGTTCGCAAGCCCCGACCAGCTATCTTTACCCATCCCTTTGCATCTGAGGTTTTTGTCGGCTCGTGAACACCTCATGCACTACCGGCACGGCGGTGAACACGTTGGGCCACCCGGCGTAGAAGGCCAACTGAGTCAACATTTCCGAGGCTTGAGACTGCGTCAGTCCGTTATCCATCGCGCGATTGAGATGAGCGGCCAGCTGAGCGACTTGTCCCGTGGCGATCAGGGCGCTTACGGTGACGAGGCTTCGATCACGTGGGGCCAGGCCTGGGCGCAACCACAAGTCGTGGAACAGAGAAGCGCTGGTGTAATGAACAAGACCCGCAGACACAAGCCCTACATTCTTATCGACATACGCCGTACGAACCTTTTCGGAAGCCTGGTCGATAGCGAGTAGGGGAGGTGAGGCAGGCGGCAATTGATCCGGCGTGATCCCGCGCCGGGTGAATACCTCTTTGGTGACAAGAATCGTAGCGGTTGCGTTGCCCCAACCGGTATAGAACGCCAGGTGGTTGATGACTTCGGAAATCTCCGAAGGCTTGACGCCGTTGTCCAGTGCCAGATTCAGGTGATACGCCAACTCGACCGTTTGCTGCTTGGAAATCAGCACCGCCAGTGTGGTTAGGCTGCGATCGCGGGGCGATAAGCCCGGGCGTTTCCACACCTCACCCAGGAGGGTGATCTCAGTGTTATGAGCCAGCGCGGGAGATACTGCACGCATGTCCTCAAGAGTCGGCACTTCCGGAGAGCGATGTGCGGACATGGGGTCTTTGGTCGAGCACGCGACCAGTAATAGGGTCAGGCAGGCGACGCCTGCTTTTGCCCAGCTCATCGGGAAGCCTCGTACTGCGCTTCGCTGACCAGTTCCATCCACTCGACGTTTTTCCCGTCGACAGCTTCCTGGATGGCCATATGAGTCATCCCTGTAATCGCGGTAGCCCCATGCCAATGTTTGACGCCGGGCGGTGTCCAGATGACGTCGCCTGGTTTGATAACGATCTTCTCTCCGCCTACCTGTTGTACCCAGCCGGTACCCGCCGTGACTATCAAGGTTTGGCCTTTGGGGTGGGTATGCCAGGCTGCTCCTGCTCCGGGCTGGAAAATGACTGCGCCTGCCGAGACAGTCGAGGGTGCGCGTGCCGGAAAGAGAGGGTCGATGCGCGCGTTTCCAACAAAGTTGGCTGGCGCTCCCATCATCGAAGGTTGTTCACCATTTCGGGTGACGGCCATTACCTGATCGTTTGGAATCTCGGCGCTATGAGCAGAGATGGCGGTACACATCACTACGGCCAACGAAGACGTCTTGATAAATCCTCTCATAGACAAGCTCCTGCTAGTGGGCGTTCAAGCGCACAAGCTAGATCAGCATTGCCTTCTGTACTACCACCAAAACCAACATGATCCGGTGAGCCGAGCTCAGCAGTCCGAAAGTTATCCGGGCGGTCGCTCTACCCCGGCTCTCCTAACATTAATGAGTGCTGCTCAGTAGAGCATCCTACTTAAGCCCGGTATTCAAGGGCTGACTCAGTGATTAGTTTTAGCACACTCGAATTTTATACGCATGTCAGCCACCGCAACCGTCGCTGAGGAGGAATCAAATATGAGCACTCGACTACTTCCAGGCATGGCATTGAGCTCGTTGTTTATCTGCAGTGGCCTCAGCACTGACGCCGCAAGCGCGGATGCGGTCAGCACATCGCAGCAAAAGGAGGCACCCATGAAGTGGGATCAGCGTGAGCTTGGCACTATCGTCAAAGCAGACGACTTACATATCTCGGTATTTCGACAGGACATGGTGAACTACGGTACGCCGACATTTATATGGTGCGTTGAGGTGGAAGGTGACCTCTATGTGCGTGCTTACAGCGGCGTTCAGTCCCGTTGGTACCAGGCTGCACTTGAACAAAGGGCCGGTAGGATTATCACAGCCGGCAAGACGATCGACGTCAGGTTTGAACCGGTTAGCGGTGACGTCAATGATCCCATCGACGACGCCTACCGAGCCAAGTACAGCACCAGCAGCTATCTGGCTCCTATGATCAGCGAGCGCTCGCGAGCTGCGACTCTTCGAATTTTTCCTGAAGGCAACGCGCGGTGAGAGAAATAGCATTGGCTGAGCCTCGTTCTGGAGAAGCGCAAACGGGGCACGAACCGCGGCACGGCATCCGGATTCTGTTGATCCTTAGCGCCTTGTTGGCCTTCGCGTCGATTTCTACCGACCTCTATTTGCCAGCAATGCCAATTATGGCGACCTCTTTACACACAGACGGCGGCACGATGGCGCTGACCGTGAGCGGCTACCTGGCTGGGTTCAGCGCAGGGCAACTGTTCTGGGGGCCGTTCAGTGACCGCTATGGCCGAAGGCTGCCTGTCGCGCTTGGCTGCTTGCTCTTCATCGCGGGATCCGCCGGCTGTGCGCTGGCCAGTGATGGCACCACCCTGGTCGTCTGGCGTGTGGTGCAAGCATTAGGGGCCTGTGCCAATGTGGTTCTCGCACGGGCCATGGTGCGTGACCTTTATGAAGGCCGGCAAGCCGGCCAGAAAATGTCCACCTTGATGACCATCATGGCGGTCGCACCACTGGCGGGCCCTACGGTTGGCGGGCAGATTTTGCATTCGTTCTCCTGGCAAGCCATCTTCTGGACCCTGGTAGTGCTGGGGGTGGCCACGCTAGCTAGTCTGGTACTTTTACCCGAAACCTTACCAGCCTCCCGGCGCAGCCACACTTCGCTACAAACCATCATCCAGCGCTATGGATTGCTGCTGCGCACGCCCAGGTTTCTGGCCTACGTTGCCACTGGCGGGTTTTTCTACGCGGGTACTTTCGCCTACATCGCGGGCTCGCCCTTTGCGTACATCGCTTACCACCATGTTGATCCGCAGTGGTACGGCGTGCTGTTCGGCGCCGGCATCATTGGGCTTATGGTCACCAATCAACTCAATGCTCGATTGCTCAATCGCTATGACGCCGACGCAGTGCTGTTTGTGGGCGGGGTCATCTCGGCCAGTGCCGGAGCCCTGATCGCATTCACCACCTGGGCTGACTGGGGCGGACTGCCGCTGCTCATCTGTGGCTGTTTCGTGTTCGTCACTGCCACAGGCTTTGTTCTGGCCAACGCCATCACGGGAGCATTGAACTGCCTTCCTCAGTTTTCTGGCACTGCATCAGCACTCGCCGGCGCTATGCAGTACGGAGCCGGTATTTTGGGCTCAGCACTGGTGGCACGGTTTGCCGATGGCACTCCCTGGCCCATGGGCTCGGTCGTGGGCATGTGTGGCTTTGGCTGTCTGCTCGCCGCAGCCTGCGTGCTGTGGGTACGTCCTGTATCTGATCACCTTTAAAGTTGAGGATCTTCGATGAATTTTTCATTTGAAAACCAAGTTGCACTGGTCACAGGTGCAGGCTCTGGAATTGGTTGGGCAACTGCCAACGCGTTCGCTCAGCTATGTGACAGGGCAATCCATTTCTGTGGACGGCGGTTTCATCATGCGTTGACCTCCGAGCTTCGCCACGCCCACTTGTAGCAATTCAATGCCACGAGTGCCAACGCTCTCCCCAGTATCAAGGAAATGATCTATGCCAGAAATGAAGCTGTCCAGGACACCCCGTGCGCTGCTTATCGCACTGGGCGTAATTACCTTGCTACCAGGGTTGTTCATGCTCATCGCTGGAATCTATCTGATTAACTTGGGAGGCTCCCGGTACTTTGCCGTGGCAGGCTTGGGCATGACCGCATCCGGGGGACTTCTTTTACGTGGGCGTCTGTCAGGATCGTTGCTTTATCTTGCCCTGTTCATTGCGTCTATAGCGTGGTCGGTATGGGACGTGGGTTTCGCATTTTGGCCTCTGTTTTCAAGGTTGATGGCGCTGGCTGCCTTGGCTTTCCTGATACTGCTAGGCACCCCAAAGCTACTTTCTGGTGGCACGCCTTTGGTGGCCAGGCTTTCATACGCTGGCGCGTTTGTTGTTGCTGTCGCGCTCGCGGGAACATTCTATGCAGCACTGCAGCCGCAGCCTATTCAGACTGCTGACGCTGCACCGAGTCCAGTCCCCGGTAAAGCGGTTGGCATAGTCGAACCTGCCGCCGACTGGCGGCACTTTGGGCGTACACCTTCCGGCACCCGGCACGCTGTTTTGGATACGCTCAACCCGCTGAACGTAGCTGAGCTCAAGGTTGCCTGGACATACCGAACGGGCGAGATTCCTAAGGAGGCTAAAGAGGCCCATGTCGTGACGCCACTGCACGTCAACGGCATGCTTTACGGCTGCACTCAGTCCAGCCAGTTATTCGCCCTAGACGATGAGACGGGGAAGGAGATCTGGCGCCATGACCCCAGGGTTGAGGCCAATAACGTGTACCCACGCTGTCGTGGTGTGGGTTATTACGAGGACACCGCTGATGTAGCAACGACGGACACCCAAGTACCTGTGGCGGCTTGCGCGCGTCGGATCATAGCGACAACGGTGGATGCCCGCTTGATCGCGGTGGACGCTCAGACGGGTGAGACCTGTAAAGATTTTGGTGACAATGGCAGCGTCAGCTTGCGGATTGGCATGGGGAGCCCGGACAAGGAACTCTATTTTCCGACCGCAGCACCCACCGTTGTCCGAGACCTGGTCGTGGTCGGTGGGCTTGTGTGGGACAACCAGAAAACGGGGGAACCGTCCGGTGTTGTGCGTGCCTTCGATGTTCGCTCAGGCGCGTTGGTCTGGGCATGGGACTTGGGTAACCCCACGATTACACGCGAGCCTCCAGAAGGACAAAGCTATACCTCAGGTACTCCGAACGTGTGGTCGATACCAGCGTTTGACGATGAGTTGGGGTTGATCTATCTGCCAACGGGGAACGCGACGCCTGATTTCTGGGGCGGTCATAGATCTCCCGCTGATGACCAGTATTCGTCGTCCATCGTCGCACTTGACATCGCTACAGGCCGTGAGCGCTGGCACTTTCAGACCGTGCATCACGATCTATGGGACTATGACGTGCCCTCCCAGCCAGCCCTTTATGATGTTCCGGACGGCCATGGAGCTATGGTGCCGGCGTTGATCCAGACGACCAAGCGCGGGCAGATCTTCATGCTTGACCGGCGCACCGGTACTCCGATAGCCAGCGTTGAGGAGCGCCCTGTTCCTCAGGGGGGTGTACCGGATGATCGCAGTTCACCGACCCAACCCTATTCAGTAGGCATGCCCGCAATCGGCACTGAGCCGCTTAGTGAAAAGCGCATGTGGGGCCTCACACCGGTAGATCAACTCATCTGCCGAATCGAGTTTCGTAAAGCACGCTATGAGGGCGAGTTCACGCCGCCCAGTGAGCGCCTGACGATTCAATACCCGAGCTGGCTGGGTGGTATGAATTGGGGTTCGGTTTCAATCGCTGAGAACCTCGGCTATCTGATTGTGAATGACACTCGGGTTGCCATCTGGAATCGCATGATCCCCCGCAAAGCCTACGACGAAGCAAGCGTAAAAAATGGCGGCCACGAGGGTAACGCTCCGCAGGCAGGCACGCCCTGGGGTATCGAGATGGGGCGTTTCCTGTCGCCCTTGGGCATTCCTTGCCAGGAGCCACCCTATGGGACAATCAGCGCTATCGATTTGGCAACGCGCAAAGTCGCTTGGTCAACGCCGCTAGGAACGACTGAAGACACCGGTCCTCTGGGGATCGCCACACACTTGCCCATGCCTATCGGCATGCCCACACGTGGAGGGCCGATAACAACCTCTACAGGTCTGGTGTTCATTGCAGCGTCGCAAGACTTTTATATCCGCGCGTTTGACGTGCGCACCGGCAAGGAGTTGTGGAAAGGGCGCCTGCCTGTTGGCGCGGAAGCAACGCCGATGACTTACATCTCTCCGAAAAGCGGCAGGCAATTTGTGGTTATCAGCGCGGGCGGAAACTCCGCCACGACTTCAAAGGGGGATTACGTGGTGGCCTACGCACTGCCTCGATGATGCGCGAACCCTGCGCTACATGAACTGAGTGAGCCACACGCTCAATTGGCGGCGCAGGCAAATACTTAGTCGTTTAACTCTTGTAGCGGAGCGCATTGACTATCAGTGCAAAGGCTGGCAATGACTGCCTGCGGCTCGGATAATATAGGTGATATCCAGGAAAAGTTGGCGACCAGTCTTCAAGAACACGGATCAACCGACCATCCTCGACATATGCCTGGACAAGATCCTCCGGTGCATATGCCAACCCGTATCCTTGCAGAGCGGCGGCCATTATTTGGGGTGAATTGCTAAAGATCATCTGGCCAGACACCTGAACCTGTAGCGCCTTGCCGGCCTTGGAAAACTCCCAGGCATACAAACCACCATGAGTGGGCAAACGCAGGTTCGCGCAGTTATGAGTTGTCAGGTCTTGGGGAATCTGTGGTTTCGCACGATGAGCAAAGTAACTCGGCGCCCCCACCACAGCCATTCGAAAGTCAGGGGAAATCCTGACTGCGATCATGTCCTTTGCCACTTGATCGCCTATACGCACTCCGGCGTCGAAGCGTTCAGCGACGATATCGATTAACCGGTAGCCGATGTTGATCTCTAGAGTCAGATCGGGATATTCCGGCAGCAACCTAGAGAGTTTCGGCCAGAGAATGGTAGATGCCGCATGATCGGGCGAGGTGATCCGGATAGTTCCGGCCGGTTTGTCACGCAGCTCTCCTAACGCGGCAATTTCGGCTTCTATCCCCTCGTAGTAGGGCACAAGGCTCACAAGCAATCGCTCGCCGGCTTCGGTCGGCGACGCGCCGCGTGTGGTTCGAGCCAGCAAGCGAATACCAAGACGTTCCTCAAGACTGCGAATGCTATGGCTAATAGCAGATTGGGACACGCCCAAATGGGCCGCAGCCTTGGTGAAACTGCGCTCGCGCGCAACGGTGATGAACACCGCAAGGCTGTTGAAATCGTTCTGTGGCATTATGAATTAATCTCATACCGGTTATCGCAGTATGCCACTTCTTTAATGGGGGAGATGTTTATAAAGTCGCTGCATCCCCAATAACCAAACAATTTGTGGGTTGATTTCCAACACCCACAAAAGGAGATGGATGATGCATAAGCGCAAAATCGGCAGCAACGGCCTCGAAGTGTCAGCCATTGGCCTGGGCTGCATGGGCCTGACATTCGGCTATGGCACCGCCACTGACAAAGCGGACGCAATCAAACTCATCCGGGCGGCCTTTGAGCGTGGCGTCACCCACTTCGATTCGGCAGAAGCTTATGGGCAAGTCAACGAAGAAATGGTTGGCGAAGCCGTTCAACCATTTCGCGAGCAGATCGTCATTGCGACAAAATTCGGTTTTAAGGGCGGCACTCCCGCCGCAGGGCTGGACAGTCGACCTGAGCGCATCCGCCAAGTGGCGGAAGAATCACTCAAGCGCTTGAAGACCGACTGCATTGACCTGTTTTACCAACATCGCGTCGATCCAAACGTGCCTATGGAAGATGTTGCCGGGGCCGTGCGCGACCTCATCACCGAAGGCAAGGTCAAGTACTTTGGCATGTGTGAAGCCGGCGTAGATGCTATCCGTCGCGCCCATGCGGTGCAGCCGCTGTCGGCACTTCAAAGTGAGTATTCAATGTTCACCCGTGAGCCTGAACAGGTAATTATGCCAACCCTCGAAGCGCTCGGGATTGGCTTCATTCCCTTCAGTCCATTGGGCAAAGGTTTTTTGACCGGGAAAATTAATGCCGGCACGACCTTCTCCAACGGCGATGTCCGGAACAATCTGCCTCGTTTTGCTGACGGTGCCCGCGAGGCCAACCACCATCTCGTCACTCTGATCGGTGAAATCGCCCACCGCAAGCAAGCCACCCCCGCCCAGATTGCGCTGGCTTGGCTGCTGGCACAAAAGCCGTGGATTGCGCCTATACCAGGTACTACCAAGCTGCATCGCCTTGAAGAGAACGTAGGCGGAGCAACCGTGGAGTTGACCGTAGAAGACCTTCGCGAACTTGGTGAGGTTCTGGCCGAGGTGCCTGTACAAGGTGAGCGTTATACCGCGCAAATGATGAAAACCATCAACCGTTAATCGTTCTTCAGCGCCTGACGGTGTTTCTTCGGGGCACCGTCACACCCTCGTTTCCCAGTTATCTGGACGGTGCCAAAAGAAAGGCCCCTCATCGCCCTTGGCTTGCGCGATGCTCGCTAGATCTCGGTGCCGGTTACCACGCCCAGGACTGCGTGTTTATTCATGGCGAGAACTAATACCCGACTGAAACGAACTACGAGTGGGCGGAAACCGTTCAGGATTTCTCTCGCGTGGAGGATTTGTCTACCATTTTCAAAGGCAAGCTGATGCTGGCGGTAGAAAACACCCCAAGGGCTGGCGAAATCACCCATTGCGCGCAGGATTTAGCGTTGAAGCTCAAGCGGTAAACGGGCAGGGGGCCTTTCTGTCGTCAAACTTCCTAGTAATGACGCTGGCGGCCCGGAACGTCCAATGGATTTCAGATCGACTATTCAAAAGCTAGGTGCACGCTAGCGACCCTTGGGGGGGCGCCTCATTGATCCATCACTGCGGCCGACGTAGAGGAGGGTGCCAGGCCATAGGCTCAGATAGCACGGTAGGAGGCGAACCAGTCGCTTCGGTTCCCATGCTTTGACAATCTACTCTGTACACCTCAGTAAGTCTGAAACCAGTGGAATTTGGATATGTCTTGGCAAATACCGATATCTGGCCAAACACTGTCGTTAGACCCGACATCCTGCGAGACGAAGCTGTTGGGAATAAGACCTGCGCGCTTTGCCGATTCTTTTCGATGAGGCTGCCGTAACCATAAGCATCGACGCCGCGCATCAAATCCGATGGTGTTTAGAGCTCAGACCTGGATCATCGCCAGAGAGAGTCTGTCGGATGATCGGACGCCATAGCGGATCAAGAGGCTTGGCTGCAAAATTCCCCCGAGTCTTTTTGGAATACCGACTACAGCCCGGTGTCGTGACCCAGGCAATGGGCGGTCTCATGATGAACTCTATAAAAGCTCATGCGTCGGCGCTGCCCCAATCAGCCAAGGCTATCCTTCGGATTAACCAACTCCAGTGCATCATCGACTCTATGATCGGGCAAAGCATCTTGTGGTGACGATCTTGGAATCCAGTCTGCTGGGTTAGCCAAGTAACCAAGTCATGGCTGCCAGGTCAGCCGGAGCAGTGCAGAGGGCCTAAAAACGTCATGGGGGATTCATCGTGGAGACTCATGACGAGTGGGCGCTGAACGGTAAGCCAGTTCCTCATAGAAAGCCTACACTTATGCGATTTAACATAATATACATTATGCGTAATACAGCATCCTGCAATCTCGACAGCAGGGTTGGCTCTGCAAGCCAGGGATCGGCTTTTGCCATGAACCTGCCATTCGTGCGGTCCAGCTACGTCCATCCCTTGGCTTGCGGAAACTACGCTCACTAGACGCTGTTGGGCTGAACCCTCCTGGTTGCCTGAAGGCTTTTCACCTGTGCAAGCGTTCTATGCCCACATTCACAATACGTATCTGCAAATCAATCCACGCCTCGCGTGTTAATCAACCAGCTAGTAATGCGCGATCTGAGAGTATCGCCTGTCCGCCAGGACATGCAGGTTTCCATACTACACACCGTCTGTTCAGCTTCGTCCAACGATGCCCGCCAGGCTACAGGATGCGTTATCAGACACCTGAACCGGATGAGCCTAAGCCATGCGCAATCGCTCACAACACGAGCCCAATGCGTTGATCAGCCAGCTGACGAACGTTGAGGACTGTTCGTTCCATACAACACTAACAACCCTTGACCAACAGTGCTGGTCAGGCCAGCTGAAATTTTACGCCGAGAGACTGGGCGGTTTTCTGATTCAGCCGCTTGTATGGCTACCCGCCTGAATGCTACCAGCTTGGTGTGGATCAGCCAGTCGGCGTTAGCGATATGAATAGACCCGAGTGTAAACGCGCAGAAATCGCCCCTATTGTGATGCTAAAATCGGCTAAAACACGCTAACTCCACTAAATGACTATTTAGTAGAGTTAGATCGTTATTCAAGTCTCAAGCACGCTCTCCTGTACCAATTATCCGTGGCCCAGCGTTCAAGCGAGGCGGCCTCCTGCAGGCTCAGTGCGGTAGGAACCCTTCCCGTTAACCTTTTATCTACTTGATTTTGCGCTCTCTGCGATTCACCTACGCCCTATGATGGGCGTAAGCCCATCAGGTTCTGGAAAGCCCAATGAAGCCTTTACCTCATCCGCTGTTCGCCTCCGCCCGTATTTTCGACGACTGTGAATTCTCAGGTTACTCACCAGTTAACGCTTCAGCCCTATACTTTTCAAATAAATTAGAAGCCGTCCTTCAGCCTACTGAAACACACGAACTGGCAAACAGCTCGCATGGGAGAAAAATCGGGGCTGGCCGGCTGTGAATGGACGGTATTGACTTCGCTCATGGCACACCTGTTCCTTCGGGAGCGGTATTAGTGACTCCCGAGTTGATAAGGTGGGTGGCCTTGAGGGACGAATGTTCGTGCGACCTGACTACCCTCTCCCTACTCATGCAGGGATACTGACAAAGATAGTCTTCAGGCAATTTAGCCATTTTTTGATCGGATAGATGGCCTCGCGATGAGACCGGCTTTACCCTCTTCCCACGGGCTGACTGGCATCCGAGCACTCCTCTCTTACGGCGCTCCTCACGTCGCACCTATCCCAAGGTTTTGGAACGCGCCATAGCGCCACATTAGCTGCAGGCGATTATCTTGGACTCCTTCAAAGATCTTTGTGGCGTTAAAGGCTCGAATGTTCAACGCAGCAGGTACACACGACTGGATACGATCGAGGGTACCTCTGTCCTTTATCAGCGACTGCTACCAAGGGCGGCGCTCAAAATCAACGGTGATTGAACACCATCACTCAGGATCTTTTTTCTTCCGGAATTTAGGGATTTTGATCGAATACGTTTTGTCGCAGAACACGGCCCTGAAAAAGCCCACCTCTTGACCAATCTCTGCGGAAGCTTTCTTCACCATGGCATGGATTTGCTTTAGTTCGTTACTTTTGGCCCCGATGATCACGGCACTCAAGTGCTTGCGGTTGTACTCAAAGACCCCTTCACCGCCGTAGTTTTTGATCACTCGACTTTCCTGTTCATACGCCCAGACATCTGATTTGGTCATGAACAAAGTGTCGACGATCGTCTCGGAATCAGTAGGATTTGCACTGTACTCCATGGTTGGACGGGCCTTTGAGTACTTCACGTCGAACGAAAGGAGGTTGTAATACGTTTCGCAGTGGCGTTCGTAACCAGTATCGATAGGAATCTTGAATTCAACAACCGCCCCTGTGTGGTACTTCGCGTAGTGCGACCACATTAGGATGCTGTCGGGAATTCTTGAAAGGGACAGCACGGATGCATCGCTCAGCAAATCAGTGACCATCTCTCCTTTGACTACTTTCTGCTCCAACATCCTTAACGTCCTGCTTGTCGCCTTCAGTCGGTCCACGGGGTGCTGGATTTCACCACCTATGACGCTATACATCCTCGGGTTTTTGGCTTTAAGCCCGGAGTAATCGCCAAATTTCGAGCGCGGCATGCAATCGAATGGATCGTTGAAATTGGCGGGATGGGTAAATTTGATCGTGCCTTTGGCAATGACGCCCTCGATGCCGATCATGTCAGGCAGGTACTTGTACCGGTAGATGAACTTTCGCATTCAAAATCCTGGAGGGACGCAGATCCCTTGCTCTGGCTTGACAGCGATATCGGCCCTAGCTTTTTCGGCTCATGCCGTCAAACAGACCTAGGCGCGCCTTCTGGATCAAGCGTTTGACATTCCAGGAGGGCGATCGTGGGCCATCATAACAAAGCGGCTGTAACACCTCATTAGCGACGCCGACCGGCAATCTACCTGTTTGTGTACCCTCCAGGAGCGACCGGGTAAGTATGCTGCGCTGCGGATTGAAAAATTCACCTTCAGCCCAGTATCCGAGATTATTGCGACAGGCACTACGGCGTTCGGTACCGTCTTGGAAATAGAAAATCAGATAATGGTGTTGCGTAGCGATGGTCGCCTCGACGTTTTCCCAGGGACACCAACTCACTGGCGAGTGTTTCCTCGTTCTGAACACTACAGCAACCAGTTGCATATCGTTTATGAAGATGCACTGGATATCATTTCGTTCACCCATGATTACTTTGTGAACCAGAAGGACAAGGCTTTTGGTTTCGCCAAAGCCACTGAATAGTCCTACGGTCAGTGCAAACGCCTGTCTGCTGAGCTCACTCAGCGCCCACGCCCAGGGCCTCGACAAACAGGCTAATCAGATCCGGCGGGTATACATCCTCGTCACATCCGGCCAGTTCAGCCTGCGACCACCACCTGACTTCGCTGATAGCGCCGCGCTCCCGCCCACTCCATGAGGCAGAGGAGCACTGCTCGGTATTTACCCGCACAAGGTAGTAGTTTTCGATCGCGAGTACATACTCCCCGTCCGGCATTTGCCATGGGAATTCCCTTCGCGCGATGCATAGTTTAACGGACTGAAGCTCGACCCCGGTCTCTTCCTTGAGCTCCCGCATCGCAGCCGCTTCGAACGATTCGTCCATCCTGAGTTGCCCGCCGGGTGTAGCCCAATAGCTCATCCCTGCCAAGACGCCGGTCTTGTACTCGATCTTGAAAAGTAGCAAACGGTCAATCAGGCTGATCAACAGGATGCGTGAGGCTAAGCGGCGTCGCGGCATCATTTCTCCCCAGATGGACGTTAAGCTATAACGCCCAAGACCTCACTGCCCCGCATCCGTCGAACCTCCAAGACAAAGCTCGCGATGTCGGGTACAGCGTAATCGACAACTAACTCGACCACGGTTTTGTCGGGTTTGCCTGAATGCTTAACTGGATAATCTGGAATTCTGCGGAATATCTCGGTGCCCCGACGATGTGGCATGGGCCAGGTGTTGCCCGAGTTCATGTGGCACAGCCAGATAGCGTCGGCATAAGCCGGAATGAAAGTTGACGAGTCGAGAGTCAGGACATCGTGTTCCAGTCTGCGGTAATCGCGAGCGCCCAGCAGACGATGGAGCCTTGCTTCTTCAGCCCAGAAGAAAACTTTGTGATTGATGAGTTCATACCACTGTCGTGGTGTTGTTCCATCCGTGAGAGCCTGAATCAACCTCCCTTCAGGCATGGGCTTCTGATCACGAAGCACAATATTGGAAGGGTGGCCTACCTTCACATCCATTTTCATATGTCGGTTCTCGCTTTCGAACCGGGAGCGAGCATTTCCTTCGATGGCGAGATAATCAAGGACTGCCGTTGCGCTCATCAGTCCGTGGGCACGAATGCTGTCCCACGCTCCGCGCTCAGCCATGTGGTACACCCGAGGATAGAGCTCGATCAGCTTGTTCAAGTCCATCTGTTATCTCCTGTCAGACCGGGCAGTCCAGTTGCGCCTATCGATGAGCGATCGTAGGTCGCTGGTATGGGGGTCTTTGGGGAATCTCGTGTTGATAAGCGAGACTGGGGCTTGCGAGACGCGCTCCAACTCTTCCACGAACTTGATGGTGTCCGCATGGAGTTGCTCAAACCTGCGTGCCTTGCTGTTAGTTGAATCCAGATAATCCGCGAAAGTTAGGACGATGTCAGTAGGCGCGTTGAGAGCGCAAGCTTTGCGAAATTGATCCCACTCAAACCACCCTACCCGCCGGTTACGGCGAGTTGTTGAGGTCTTTTCTGCAGCGTTCAGTACCTCTGCATCAAGCCCTGCCTGGTCGGCGATGTCAGTAAACGTCGTCGCATGCTTGAGAGTCCCAGAAGTGTGGCCATTATTGCCATCGGGGTCGCCAACACGGATTGGCATCGGTCGAATGACCATTAGGATTTTGCGGATCCTGCTGGGTGATATCCCAGCCTCGGCAATGCACCCGGCGACGTTGGTATCCCTGGACGTCACATGCGGATAATCCCCGTGAAAGATACTCAATCCGCTGCCTTGGGTACCTTCCAAAAGAATAGAGTGACCGCTACGGTAGGCCTCCTCCAGACGGTCTGACGTGCAGCCCCGATAATTGCCAGGAGTACCAACATAGCGCCGAAGCACCTCAACATCACGCGCAAGTCTGATCTCTTTACCTCTGCTCAGAATACGACGTGCGGCCGCAGCTCCACTTCCACTCCCTGTTGATGCGATGGTTGAGACCAGATGCCCCTCCCTCTCCGTTCCGATATCTGCGTCCTCGATGATGGTGGCCTGTGGGTCAATGAAAAGCCGATCCTCGCCGATACCGCACTCTGCGATCTCCTTTAGAAGCCCAGGCAAATGAATCGTCATACCGGGCCCGAGAAGAAGTCGCGCAGTTACGTCACGTGATCCAGAGGGCAGATGGTGGTAAGTGTAAGGGCCAGCAGTACTGGCCACCGTATGTCCGGCGTTGGGCCCACCGACGCGAACCATCACATCATACTCTCGGGCGAGATACGCAACGATGTTGCCTTTCCCCTCGCTTCCGTACTGCCCACCAATCAGCACATCTACACACCTGATCTCGGGAGGTGTGTACAGATGCAAACGAGCGGCGACTCGCACAAGGGTGTCATTGGAATCCGAGCGTTCGGTGTAGATACGCACGTCGGCGTCATCCTTGAGCGCCTGGATTTCTGCCTGATCCCTAAGCTGGTTTACGTCGTCATAAGGCGAAGGATTGGCTTGGGCCTCAACTCGTTGTTTGTAGCGCTTTTGAAGCGTCGGGTCACTGGCATATAGGTGGACATGCACGAGGTCTGCCCCGAAGGCCTGTCGAAACTGCAGCACTTGCGCGAGCGTATTCAGGTGGTCAACAACTAATGGTCGGCCAGCCTCCTCTCTCTCGCACATGGCCTGGGTTTCCAGAAGCATCCACTGATCTACATCGACATCGCCAAGTTCGCGCCGTCGATCAATCATCTGTGGTTGTTCCATCCGCAGACGCCACTGAGGATCATCAATTAACCGGCGATTGCTGACCACGGCGAAGCCAAATTCCTTTTCAAGCAGACCAGCCAACCCACTTTTACCACTGCAGGTCTTGCCACTGATCACCACGATTTGCCGAGTTTCCATGCGCTACTTCTCCCAGATGTCCATGATCTGATCTGCAACTTCCACCGGGCTGTACTCGTCGGTGTCCAGAACTTTGTCCGCAAAACCTGCAAGCCAACGGGCACTTTGCTCGTTGGGGTGCAGTACGCTTGCCTGATACTCTTCGAGAAAACCAAGGCCACGCGCTGCGTACCGCTGCTCCAGAACAGACTCCGACGCAACGATATGTAGGTGCCTCACCGCATTGCCGAAACGAAGCCTGAAAAGCTCGACCTGCCTAGGCTTGCGGACTGCGTCCAGCACCCAATAGTCGACGCCCTGCCCAGCTTCGATGGCCGGGATTGCGACGGACTCTATTAGCCAGGAGAAATCAGTTGCTTGGTCGAGAGAATCACCGAGTGACTGGAGGTTATGACGATCAAGTGGCTCATGCAGTGCGGCCAACTGCGTCCGCAGAAAAGAACCACTGCTTATCGGAACGAATCCATGGAGTTCTTGCAGCGCGGCAGAAGCTGACGTTTTGCCACTTGCAATCGGACCGCTCAAAAGAAGTAGTCGCTTCACGTGATGACAATCCCTGTCTTACGAAATTAATATACTGACAAAGCGTAGCTTGTCCGGTTGGATTTATTACATTTTTTTCTCATTGTTTTCGGCACCTCTTAGCCTAGCGTGCGGATTCCACGATCATCCGACCACCTATTCCACGGCCATCCGGCAACCCGTAAGGCAGGCAGCAACGCAGGATTAATTCACTACCATCGACCTCTTTTATCGAAGCATAGAGGTCGCCGTAGAGCGGTTATCCATGCGTAAAATTAGAGAAGTGCTACGTCTCAAATTCGAGTTAGGCTTATCTGCTCGCCAGGTCTCTACCGGCTTGCAAGTAGGCCGAGCCAGCGTCGATGAGCACCTCAATCGTTTTGCTGCCAGCGGCCTCACCTAGCTGTCTGAGCTGACTGACGCCGAGTTGCAACGGCATCTTTTTTCGCAGGAGGTAGTGGATCGACCGCCAGAGGAGCATTTCATCGAGGACTTTCGTCGTTCAACCACGTCCAGCCGGTATGATCAGCGTCGCCAAGTTCTAGATCAGCATTGCCCGGCGCATACGCGGTGCACTCAAAGTGCCCGTCGCCTATCAGTCCCGCTGCTCAAGCCGGCATTGCGTGGGTCTGCAGCTGCCATTATTAACCCTGGTGCGAAACCCTTGGGAAACTTCAGCAGGCGCTTGCCTGCGAGTTGCCCGATTAACGACTGCAGACGGCGCGCCTGACTACAAAAATAGCCATTTACGGGCTAAATTAGCCCTGTCTGCTCTAGAACGTCGCCGAAAATCGAGGTAACTTTACTAAATGATCATTTAGTAAAGTTACTCATGAAGTGTCCCCATCCACCCTCCTACCCGCTCAATTTACGACTGAACTTGGTCTCCATCACGATGTGCGAAGCCGTGTGCGCCACGCCCTTGATCATGTTGATCCGGGTCAGCTCGGCGTTGAGTTCGCCCAGTGTCCCGGTGGCCAGGTGAATGATGAAGTCCGACTCCCCAGACACCGCGTACACAGCCTGCACTGCCTCGATCTTGCGCAAGGTGGTCATGACGTCGGTGTAGCTCTTGTTGGTGCAGGAGGTCATGGTGAAGCAGTTGATGGTGGGCTGTATCCGGTCGTGGTCGATGCGCACGCTGTAGCCGGTGATGACGCCGGCCTTCTCCAGCCGCTGGATACGCTCCTGCACCGAGGAGCGCGACACTCCGAGCTTGCGCGCCAGTGAAGCGGTCGGCTCGCGGGCGTTGGCTTGCAGCAACGCCAGCAGTTGCCGGTCGTTCTCGGTGAGGTTGAACAATGTGCCGGGTGGGTGTGCGTCCATGCCGTGTCGACCTTGCCTGTAAAAGTGTTAGCGCGGCCCTGCGCCGGCGTTTCGTTCCTGGAACTTGTCCATGATCTTCAACCCGGTATACACCAATTGCGCCGCCGGGGGGCCGAATGGGCCCCCGTTCCACTGCAGCCCGTAGCGGTCGAACAAGCGGTAGCGGTCCGATTCGCCGCAGATGGCCTCGGCAATCACCCTTCCCCCGGCCGGCGCGGTGTTCATGCCGTGCCCGCCGAACGATGCGCAGGACCACAGTCCGGGGCCCAAAGGGCCGATGTGGGGCATTTTGTGCCTCGCGTAGCCCATCAATCCAGACCAGGCCTTGTCGATTTTCAAGCCTTGCAGCTGTGGATAGACATCGAGGATATCGGCGCTGAGCAGTTGCGCCAGACGCTGCTCGTCTTGCAGGTTGTGGGTGGTGATGTGGCCGCCCCACAGCAGCCGGTCGCCATCCACGATACGGTAGTAATCCGAGGCTCGCCGAGAATCGCCGACGGCTTCAGTGGTACGTACTGCCTGCTGCAGGCGTGCGCCCAGCCGTTCGGTAAGCACTGCGTAGGTGGCGATGGGCAGGAAGGCACGGTGCAACTTGCCGAATTCCGGGCCGCCGTAGCCGCCGCAGCAGTACACCACATCGACGCAATCGACGCTGCCGTGGGCCGTTGACACTTGGGAGCGCCCGGCTCGGCTGTCGACCTGGAGCATGGCGCACTGCTCATGGATCACGCCCCCTTTTTGCTCGATCAGATCGGCCAGGCCCAGGCAATAGTTCAGTGGGTGGAAATGGAAACCATGGGTGTCGCGCAGCCCCTGGTGGTAGCGATCGGTATCAAGCAGGGTGCGCAGGGTGTCGCGGTCGAGGTAATCCAGGGTGAAGCCGAAATCGCGGTCCATGCGCTCGCTGAATCGCTGGAGGCTATCCGCGTTGTCGAAGCGGCTGACGCTCAGCTTGCCCCGGCTGGGTGCACAACCCGGCAGTGAATGCCGCTCAATGGTCTCGCGCACGCTGTCCACGCCTTCCAGGGACAGCTTGAACAGGTCGGCAGCCGTGTCCTTGCCGCAGCGCTGCTCGATGGCCGAGAGGCCTTCGGACCAGCCTTGCAAGACGAACCCGCCGTTGCGCCCGGAAGCGCCCCAGGCCACCCTCGCCGCCTCCAGCACCACCACGGACTTGCCGCGCGACACCAACTCCCAGGCGGTGCTCAGCCCTGCCAGGCCGCCGCCGACGATGCACACATCGACGCAGACCTTGCCGGCGAGCGGCGGCCGCACGGGTGCCTCGCGCATGGTCGCGGTGTAATAGTTGTCGATATAGCTGAACATGAGGTCCGTCATCCTTCATCGGGCGGGTGCGTGCCGTGTGCTCCCGGCACACGGCACGCTGGCAGGTCACTGCACCTTGGTGAGGTCGGCGCCGTACCATTTTTCGGAAAGTCGCTTGAGGGTGCCGTCGGCTTTCATCTCATCGACGATCTTGGTCAGCGCACCGTTGAAGGCGTCGTCGCCCTTGTCGACGGCGATGGCCAGGGGTTCGTAATAGGCCGGCTTGCCCTCGACCTGGACGATCGGGTAGCCATTCTTGATGGCGGCACTGATGGTCGGCAGTGCGGACAAGGTAGCGTTGAGGCGCACCCCGTTGCCCATGCGCAGGTCGTCCAGCGGTCCCATGCTGTCGCCGTAGGTTTTTACCTCGCCAGGCTCGACGTCGTAGGTGAAGGACGGCACGTCGGCCGCATCGATGGTCAGCCGGCGGTTGATGTAGTCCTCGGACGTGGTGCCGGCCTCGACGCCGATGATCTTGCCGTTGAGGTCGGCGGTCTTGGTGCCGGCGGCGGCCTTGTGCACGGCGAACACGTACGGCGTGTAGTAGTAGACCGCAGGGAAGTCGAGCACCCTGCCCCGCTCACGGGTCGGCGTCATCGAACCGACCGAAATGTCCCAGCGGTTCGACCAGCGTCCGGCGGTGATGATGCCGTACTCGGGCGTGACGAACGCCACCTTGCTGCCCAGGCGCTTGCCGATCTCGGTGGCCACGTCGATGTCGAAGCCCTGCAGGGCATTGTCCGGCCCCAGGAACGATTGCGGTGGCCAGTTGGCCGCCGTGGCCACTTTCATGACCTTGGTCGAGTTGATGCGGTCCAGGGTGGTGCCTGCCCAGGCAACCCCGGCTCCGGCCGTGAAGACGCCGGCCAGTGCGGCGGCGGTGAACAAGCGGGTCAGCGACGTCATGGTGAACCTCCAGAGAGCAGCGGTACGCGGTTATCGTTCTTGTGGCGTGTGCAGCATGGTGAATTCGTGATTGATGTCGGTCCGAGGCTCAGGCACTCAGTGGCTGAGAATCTGCGAAAGGAACTCGCGCGCACGTTCATGCCTTGGGTTATCGAAGAAATCCTGCGGTTTGGCCTCTTCGATGATGCACCCCTGGTCCATGAAGATGATCCGATCGGCCACGCGGCGGGCAAAGCCCATTTCATGGGTCACGCAGAGCATGGTGATGCCGTCCTCGGCCAGCTCGCCCATTACGTCGAGCACCTCCTTGACCATCTCTGGATCGAGCGCCGAGGTGGGTTCGTCGAAAAGCATGATGCGCGGGCGCATGCACAGCGCCCGGGCAATGGCCACGCGCTGTTGCTGGCCACCGGACAACTGGCCCGGGTATTTGTCGGCCTGGTTGCCGATGCGCACCCGTTCCAGGTATTCATGGGCCAGGGCACGGGCGTCGGCATCGCTCAGCCGGCTGACCAGCCGCGGCCCCAGCATCAGGTTGTCGAGCACGGTCAGGTGCGGAAACAGGTTGAATTGCTGAAAGACCATGCCGACCTGGCGGCGTATGCCGGCCACGCAGGCGGCACTGCGGGTGAGCGGGGTGTCGCCGATGATCACCTCGCCCTGCTGAAAGTCTTCCAGCAGGTTCAGGCAGCGGATCAGCGTCGACTTGCCCGACCCCGAGGGCCCGCAGATGACCACGATCTCGCCGCTGGCAATGTGCAGGTCGATGTCCTTGAGCACATGGAACTCGCCATACCATTTGTTCAGCTTGCGCACGCGAACACCGGCCTGCTGGGGAAGATCGTGGGCAACGTTCGATCGATTCATCTCAAGCTCCTGGACGGCTCAGCGGTGGGCACGGTTGAAGTGTTTTTCCAGGCGGGCCTGGACCGTTTCCAGAACGATCGACAGCAACCAGTACAGCACCGCGGCGGTGATCAGCATCTCCAGATGGCGAAACTCCGCGCGGCCCTGGGTGCGTGCCAGAAACATCAACTCCCAGACGCCGATCACCGACACCAGCGAGCTGTCCTTGAGCATGGAGATGAACTGGTTGCCGGTGGGCGGGATGATCAGGCGCATGGACTGCGGCAGAATCACCCGCAACATGGTTTGCAGTGGCGACAGGCCAATGGCCCTGGACGCCTCCCATTGCCCGCGCGGAATGCTGCTGATGCCGGCGCGGAAGATTTCGGTCATGTACGCGCCGTAGCACAGCGACAGCGCCAGGATGCCGGCCGGCACGGCACCGACCACATAGCCCAGTTGCGGGATGCCCAGATAGATAAGGTAGATCTGGATCAGCAGCGGCACGCCACGGAAGAACGAGGTGTAGAAGCTGGCGATCGCGATGGCGAAACCGTTGGACGACAGGCGCGCGGTGGCGCCCAGCAAGGCGAGTACGAACGCGATGGCAATGGAGATGGCCGAAACGTACACCGTCGTGAACACCCCTTGGGTGATCATGAAACCGACTTTGGTGGCGATGAACGCGTAGGAAAGGTCGAAGGTGTCGAAGAACAGCAGGAACATCAGCAACAGTTCGCACCACACCGTGATGATCTGCGCCCGCAAGGGGAACCGCCCCAACACGAACAGGTTCAGCACCAGCGTCAGGGTGAAGGTGACAGCCACGGCCACGTCACGGGCCAGCGGTGCGTGCAGGTCCAGCAGGATCGGCGCCATCAGACGGCCGAGGCCGCTCTCGCCGAGGCCGGCGAACAGCGTGACGGCGAAGGTGACGGCAGCCACGGTACCCATGAACGTCAGGTTGTCGGTGGCGCGGGGCTTGACGATGTGGTCCTTGAACATGGCATGGACACCTTTGTTGTTGTGTTTTCATTATGGGCGCGCAAAACGCTGGCGAGCACCCTGCGCTTTGCATTGATTCGATGGTGGATCCGGCAGATTTGGCGGGCAGGCCCTGACAAACGCAGTAAAGCGCGAACGATTCGCCGCTCCGGTGGCATTTTCCACGTCACTGGTACGGCCTGGCTAGGCGCGGTCTGGGCCAACCCCATCGAGGATGAGGCTGCGATAGTGGCCGGGGCTTGCGCCGGTCCACTTGCGAAACGCTTTGTAGAAGGAACTGGCGTCGGCGAAGCCCAGGCGCTCGGCGATGTCTTCGAAGGTCGCTTGCGGCTCGGCCAGCCAGAGCACTGCGCGTTCCCGGCGCACGCTGTCCTTGAGCGCCTGGTAGCCAGCGCCCTCCTCGGCCAGGCGCCGACGCAGCGTGGCCACCGAAGCACCGCACTGGCTGGCCATGGTCTCGATGGCGGGAAACTCTGCGGCCGGCAGATTGCGCAGCCTCTGGCGTATGCGCCAGCCGAGGCTGTCCGGATCGCGGTAGCGCACCAGGATGTTGGCCGGGGCACGGGCAAGAAAACGCCTCAACTCGGTCGCACTGCGCCGTACGGGAATGTCCAGGTGCTCGGCGGCGAAGATGAGCCGGGTGCGGGGTCGTTCGAAGCGCAGGTTGGGCGAGAACATCACCTGATAATCGCCTACGTAGCGAGGCGCCGGCCCGCGCAGTTCCATGGCCAGAATCGGAATGCGCCGTCCCGCCAGCCAGCAGGCGATGCCATGCACGATCATCCAATAGGTGAAGCAGGAAAACGCCCGTTTGGGTTCGGCGCTGTGCTCGTGGATGACGATCTCGGCCAGCGACTGCTGGGTCGCCAGACGCCCGTCGTAGGCGGCCAGCATCAGTGCGAGGAACTCCAGGGCGCGCTGCAGCGCGGCGCCTACCGTGGGCTGATGCATACAGGCTCGGCACAGAAACGCGAAGCTGCCGCGCCGCAAGGGCCGCGCGTCCATGCCGAAGAATTCGTCGTCGAGCGCCCTGGCCAGTTGTCGCCAGAGCCGAGCGTAGCTGTGCACCGGGATCCGAGCCTGGTCATTGCCCAGCAGCGTGGGGTCGATACCTGCCGACTGCAGCAACGGCTGCAGGGGCAGATGACAGTCACGCACGGCTTCACGCACCAGGTGAATCGAGATCGTATCGCGCAGCGATGGAGCGTCGAGCGGGTTTCGGGTCAGGTTCACTCATCCTCGCTAACCGCTTCTGGGCGAAACGGACCGAACGGCCTGTAGGGCACTCATTGCCCTACCCTTGCGGCCGTCAGTTCTAATCCATCCGTTGGCGCCGAGCAAGCATCCTGACCAAAGACCTGCCTAGTAGACGCATTCGACGGCAATGGCCGTCGCTTCACCGCCGCCAATACAGATCGCGGCGATGCCGCGCCGCAGGTTGCGCTGGCGCAGTGCCGCCAGCAGCGTGACGACGATACGGGCACCCGATGCACCGATGGGGTGACCGAGTGCGCAGGCGCCGCCATTGACGTTGACTTTGTGCGCCGGCAATTCCAGCGCCTGCATGGCGGCCAGGGTGACCACGGCGAAGGCCTCGTTGATCTCGAACAGGTCGACCTCGTGCAACGCCCACCCGGTGCTGTCCACCAGCTTGCGGATGGCGCCGATGGGCGCGACCGGAAACAGGTGCGGGGCGTCGGCGAAGGCCGCGTGCCCGTGGATGATCGCCAGCGGTTCGAGGCCACGAGCCTGCGCCTGGCTGCGACGCATCAGCACCAGCGCGGCGGCGCCATCGGAAATGGAGCTGGAATTGGCCGCGGTTACCGTGCCGCCCTCGCGAAACGCAGGCCTGAGCGAGGCGATCTTCTCCGGATTGGCCTTGGGCGGTTGCTCGTCGTCGCTGATCAGCAGCGGCTGTTTGTTGCGCATCACCTGCACCGGCACGATCTGCGAAGCAAAGCTGCCATCGGCGATGGCCTGGCGCGCGCGGGTCAACGACGCCAGGGCGAATTCATCCTGCACCTGACGACCGAAACCGTGGGCCTGGGCGCAGTCTTCGGCGAAGGTGCCCATCAGTCGTCCGGGCTCGTAGGCGTCTTCCAGGCCATCGAGGAACATGTGGTCGAGTACCCGGCCATGCCCCATGCGATAGCCGTCGCGCGCGCGGTCCAGCAGATACGGCGCGTTGGACATGCTTTCCATGCCACCGGCCACGACCACGCGGGCACTGCCCGCCAACAATGCGTCATGCCCCATGATCATGGCCTGCATGCCCGACCCGCACATCTTGTTCAAGGTGGTGCAGGTGGTAGCGTGGGACAGCCCGGCGCCCAGTGCCGCCTGCCGCGCCGGTGCCTGGCCGAGCCCGGCCGGCAGCACGCAGCCGAACAGCACCTGGTCGACGGCGTTGGCATCGACACCGGCACGCTCGACGGCGGCGGCGATGGCGGCGGCGCCCAGTTGCGGTGCGGTCAGGCTGCGCAAATCGCCCTGGAACCCGCCCATGGGCGTGCGTACGGCACTGACGATAACGATCGGATCTTCATGCATGGGTGTTCTCCCTTGATCTGCCCTGCCCCGGTTCACTTGGCCGCCATGCGCAGCGCGCCGTCGAGACGGATCACCTCGCCATTGAGCATGCTGTTTTCAATGATGTGGCACACCAGTGCCGCGTATTCGTCCGGCTTGCCCAGGCGCGGCGGAAACGGCACGTCGGCGCTCAGCGCGGCGCGCACGTCGTCGCTCATGCCGGCCATCATCGGCGTCTCGAAAATGCCTGGCGCGATGGTCATCACGCGAATGCCATAGCGGGCCAGCTCGCGCGCCGCCGGCAAGGTCATGCTCGCCACCGCGCCCTTGGAAGCGGCATAGGCTGCCTGGCCGACCTGCCCATCGAAGGCAGCCACCGAGGCGGTGTTGATGATCACCCCGCGTTCGCCCTCGGCGTTTGCAGTGCTCTTGGCAATGGCCTCGGCGGCCAGGCGCAGCAGGTTGAAGGTACCGATCAGGTTGATGTTGATGATGCGGCTGAAGCTCTCCAGCGAATGGGCGCCCTGCTTGCCGAGGATCTTCTCGCCGGCGACCACGCCGGCGCAATTGACCAGCCCGTGCAGTTCGCCAAAGCTGTGCAGGGCCATGTCCACGGCCGCCTGGGCGGCGTCGGCCTGGGTGATGTCGGCTACCGCGAACGCTGCCTCCAGCTCGCTCGCCTGGGCCTGCAGTGCCTCGGCGTTGAGGTCGACCAGCAGCAAACGGGCGCCAGCCCGGGCAAGCATCCGCGCGGTAGCGGCGCCCAGGCCGGAGGCGGCGCCGCTGACCATGAATACCTTGTCTTGAATGTGCATGAAGCTGTCTCCCTGTCAGGCGCTGGGCGCCTGCTGCTTGGCGATTTCCTGGTTGCGCAGGATGAAGCGCTGCAATTTGCCACTCGGCGTTTTCGGCAGCTGCTCGACGAATTCGATTTCGCGCGGATAGGCATGGGCCGCCAGCCGTTGACGAACGTGCAAGCGCAGGGTCTCGGCCAACTCGGGGCCGGCTTCGAAACCCGCCTGCAACACCACGAACGCCTTGATCACTTCGGTACGCTCGGCATCCGGTTTGCCGACGACGGCGGCCTCGACCACGGCAGGGTGTTCGATCAACGCGCTTTCCACGTCGAACGGCCCCACCCGATAGCCTGAAGTGGTGATGACATCGTCATTGCGGCCAACGAAACTGATGCTGCCGTCCGCATTGAGCTCTACCGTGTCACCGCTCAGGTAATACTTGCCTTTGAACGCCTTGGTCGGCATGCCCAGGTAGCCGCCGAACCAGCACAGCGGCGAGCGTTCGCGATCCACGGCGAGCACGCCCGGTTGTCCGGCTTGCAGCTCCTGCAACCGGGCGTCGAGCACTACGATGCGATGGCCGGGCACGGCAAAGCCGGCAGAGCCCTCGCGAACGGGATGGTCGAGACCGTGATGGTTGCACAGAACCATGCCCAACTCGGTCTGGCCATAGTGGTCATGGACCACCACACCCAGCTGCTCGGCGAACCAGCGGATCACCTGCGGATTGAGCGGCTCGCCGGCACTGCTGGCGATACGCAGACGGCCGCGCACACCGGCCGCGAAACGTTCGCCGGCCGCAATCAGCATGCGGTACGCGGTGGGCGACCCGGCGAGGTTGGTGATCGCGTACTTGTCGATCACCCGGCAGGTGCTGTCCACGGTGAAGCCGCCGTCGTAGAACAGCGTGGCATGCCCCAAAGCCAGCGGACCGGCGACCGCATAGTAAAGCCCGTAGGCCCAGCCCGGATCGGCCAGGTTCCAGAAGCGATCTTCGGCGCGCAATTGCACGGCGTCGCGCAGGTAACCCTTGAAGGCCAGCAGCGCCCGCAGCGGTACTTCCAGGGGTTTGGCCGGGCCGGTGGTACCCGAGGTGCACATCAGCATGACCGGCGCATTGCCATCGAGCAGCGTCGGCGGGCACTCGTCGCTTTGCTGCTTGAGGGCGGTCCAGAAATCCTGTTCATCCGCAGTTGGCGAAGCGCAGCCCACGGTCAACACACTGGGACGGCATTCGACCTCATCGAGCTTGGGCCGATTGTGCAGGTCGGTGACGACCCAGCGCGCCTGCGAGCACTGCAGGCGCTGTTCGATGGCCTTGGGGCCGAAGGCGGTGAACAAGGGCTGGTAGACGGCGCCGATGCGCCAGGTGCCCAGTATGGCAATCAGCAATTCGACGGTGCGAGGCATCAGTCCGGCAATGCGATCCCCGGGGTTGACGCCCTGGCCGCGCAGAAAGTTGCCAAACTGCGCTGCATGGGCCTGCAGTTGTTCGAAGGTGTACTGCGTGGCAACGCCGTGCTGCGACTCGCAATACAGCGCAACCGCCTGCTGGCCGAGGTGGCGATCGCAGCATTCCACGCAAGCGTTGAGCTGATCGAGGGTGCCGTGCAGATCCTGCGCGGCGGTGTCCAGGTAATCGAAAGCCTGGGCGGTACTGGAATAATCGCGCATCACATGTCCCTGCTTGTTGTTATGGGATCTTGTTGATCTGGGCTCGTTGCGACCTCAAGGGCGCCGCTCGATAGTGATCCGCGGAAGGCTTCGCGACAATGTTGTCAGCGCTCAGGCTGACTGAGCGGTTTAGCCACCAGGGGCCGGATCAGGTTTTTTGGTTCTGCTGCGCCTTGACTTGAGCACGTGCTGTTGGATCAGCTGTTGTTCCAGGGTGTCGGCGCGCGCTTGCTGCGCGGTGGCAGCCTGCAACGCCGCCTCCTGCGCCTCGCGGGCACTTCGCAGTTGGGTTTCGAGCTGCTGCAGCGCGTGTTGCCCCTGCTCGGCGGCCAGCGCCGACCGTGCTTCCCTGGCGGCTGCCTGAAGTTGCGCGTCACCGAGCGCGCTGCGGGTTTCCTCCAAACGCTTTTGCAAGGCTTCGAGCTGTTTCTGTTGCTCGCGAGCTTCGAGCTGGCGCGCTTTCAGGTCTTCACGGACGCGGTCCACCTCACGGTGCGAGCGCTCCTCGACGCCGCGCACGTAGGCCTCCTGGGCCAGGCGATTGTGCTCGGCCTGCTGCCGCTGATCGCGCAAGGCCTGTTGCAAGGCCGCAACATCGGCTTGCAGCTCGCTTCGCGCGCCTTGCAGTTCGACACGCTGCTGCTGCAAGTCTTCGATCTGCACCTGACGCTGCGCCAATAGCTTGTCCAGGTCGGCCAGCCGGGTTGCGGCGTTTTCCCGGGCCGTTTCAGCCTCGCTCACCTGCCGCCGGGCCAGTGCGATATCGCGGCGGGCCTGTTCTTCCACCCCTGCAACCCGCTCGTATTCGGCCGCCAATACTTCGCGCTGGGCCGCGACCGAGTGTTCGACCACCCCTTGGGCGAGCACGCTTGCCTGTTGCCAGACGGCCACGAATGCCTGCGCCACCTCGGCAGGTAGCCCCGGCAGGCGGGTCTCGCCCCGCAGCCGTTGCGCCAGTTGCTCCCACCACTGATCGAGCAACGCGCCTACTCGCGCCGGGCTACCCCGGCCCAGCTCGAGGCGCACGCGTTCTACGGTCGGCCGCTCGCCGCGGGCCAGCACGGCGTCCGCTGCGGCAAATACGTCGGTTTCCGGTACGCCCACTGCCATGCCACACACTCCACTGGATTAGGTATGATAATAAAAGATTATCCGACTCTGAATAACGAATTCCTAAAATATAATACGTTGAACGTAATGAAAAATATATTTGATGTTGCGCTAATCGAAACCCAGCCGCTGGATCTGCACTTTCTGGCAGAAAACACTGCACACGCGGCTCAAGCGTTCATCGCAGCAGGAACCGCTGCCAACACGGTCCGCAGCTATCGCAGCGCACTGGGTTATTGGTCAGCGTGGTTGAAGTTGCGCTATGGACAGGTGTTGGGAGATGCGCCGCTGCCTGCGGCCGTGGCGATTCAGTTCGTCCTCGATCATCTGGCGCGACCCGTCGAGGACGGCAGCTGGAGTCACCTGCTGCCGGTTGCCATCGACCACGCACTGGTCGATGGCCGCGCCAAGTCCCGCCTGGGCCCGCTGGCCTATAGCACCGTTCAGCATCGGCTGGCGGTGCTGGGCAAGTGGCACCGGGTCAAGGGCTGGGATAGCCCGACCGATATGCCTGCGCTGAAAACGCTGCTGCGCAGCGCGCAGAAGGCCCAGGTACGTCAGGGTATGACCGTGCGCAAGAAAACCGCCATGGCCCTGGAGCCCCTGCAGGCCATGCTGGCCACCTGCACAGACGGCGTGCGCGGCATACGTGACCGCGCCCTGCTCCTGCTGGCCTGGAGTGGCGGCGGCAGACGCCGCTCCGAAGTGGTCGCGCTGCAGGTGGGCGATGTGCGTCGGCTGGATGTAGACACCTGGGTCTATAGCCTGGGCGCTACCAAGACCGATACAGCCGGCGCACGACGCGAGAAACCGTTGCGCGGCCCTGCCGCCCATGCGCTGGCCGCGTGGCTGGCCGCCGCGCCGGCGACTACAGGTCCGCTGTTCCGACGTCTGTACCGTGGCGACAAGGTGGCCAGCCAAGGGCTTGGCGGCGACCAGGTGGCCCGCATCGTCAAGCGACGGGCCCAACTCGCAGGCCTGGAGGGGGATTGGGCGGCACACAGCTTGCGCTCGGGCTTCGTCACCGAGGCCGGTCGCCAGGGCGTGCCGTTGGGGGACGTGATGGCGATGACCGAGCACCGCAGCGTGGCGACGGTGATGGGTTACTTTCAGGCCGGGTCGCTGCTGGGGAGCAAGGCGGCGGACCTGATCAAGGGCGACGACTAGCTCCATGCCAAGACAAGGATGTCGCAACCGGATGTTGAAACTTCTGCGGAAACATCGGCTCCGGCGCCGGTCAATAGCATGTCAACGCTGACATTTTGGCTGAACCAGAGCCTTATTCGACCATCAAGGATAATTATCATGACCACTTCCAAGCTGCTGCCCCGCCTCGCTCTTGCTGCCCTGTGCGCACTGAGTGTGCCTGCCTTCGCAGCCCAGACCGACACCAAGGAAGAAAGCGTGACCCTGGATCGTCCGGGCAATGGCATGCACGAAATCAAGGAAGGCGACAAGGTGCCGGATTCCTACAAGCGCAAGGAACTGGCGATCGACCCGGCCAAGCACGGCCTGGTGCAGCCTGAAGAGAATGAACAGTGGGTCGAGATCAAGGACAAGTACGTACGCGTGAACATCCCGAACGGCACCATCGTGGAAATGATCGACAAGTCTTCGGTCAAGAAGTGAGATTTGCGCTCTAGTCCGGGTATTCCAAGATGTCTGGGCCGGTAATGACGCGTTGTTTCTTCGCGGCGTGGCCGCTCCTACAGGTAGGAGCGGTCTGTGGCCGCGAAACGGGCGACGCGGTCTATCAGGCGTTATGGGCTAGGTGCGTCTAACATAGTGCAACGGTAGCAGCGTGGTCGACTTGATGCGCTCCATGGCAAAGGTCGAGCTGATGTCGCTGATGCCCTCCACCTGGATCAAGCGCTTGTACACAGCATCGTACCCGGCGATATCAGGCACGACGATGCGCAACATGTAGTCTGTATCCCCTGCCATTCGATAGCATTCCACGACCTCGGGCAGTTCGCCGATAACGGTGTGGAAGTCAGCCAGCCACTGGGCGTTGTGTCGCTGCGTGCGCAGTTCGGCGAACACCGTCACGGCCACATTCAACTCGCTCGCATCGAGCAGTGCGACCCGCTGGGTGATCACGCCCTGCTGTTCCATCTTCTGTATGCGGCGCCAGCAGGCGGTACCACCCAGACCAATCTGCTCGGCAATGTCTGCCAGCGGGCGGGTGCAATCGGCCTGGAGTATCTCGAGGATTGCCATGTCGAACTTGTCCACGGTGGGTCAGGCCTGCTTGAGTGATTGATAGGGGTGAGCATGGATGCAATGTTATTCTCTTTTATGGCCACTCCAGGCAAATTCTTTGCTCTAAAGCAGGTTGGGCTAGCCTAGAAGTCAATTTTTTTCACTCCATGCATGGCTAACATAGGCAGCACCGAATCAGACCTGGTCGACACGCCATGCCCACCCTCCCCGTATACCTGGATTACGCCGCCACCACGCCCATTGACGATCACGTGGTCAAAGCCATGCTCGCCTGCATGGGGCGCGATGCGCTGTTCGGCAACCCTGCATCGAGTGCCCACGCCTATGGCCAGCAGGCACGCCAAGCCGTCGAATTGGCCAGGCGGCAAGTGGCGGAACTGCTCAATGCTCCCGCCGAAGACATCGTCTGGACTTCAGGCGCGACCGAGTCGAACAACCTGGCCATCAAGGGCTGCACCCGTCCCGGTGACCATATCGTCACCAGCGTGCTGGAGCACAAGGCCGTCATCGACACCGTGCGCGAGCAACACGCCGCGGGCTGCGAAGTCACCTGGCTTACTCCGGACGCCAACGGCCTCATCCAACCGGAGGCCGTTGCTCGAGCGTTGCGAGCCAATACCCGGGTGGTGTCGCTGATGTGGGTCAACAACGAACTGGGCACCCTGACCGATATCGCCCGAGTCGCGCAGATGGTGAAGGACCACGGCGCACTGCTCCATGTGGACGCCGCCCAGGCGGCCGGCAAGGTCGACATCGATTTGTCCGGCATGGCCATCGACCTGCTGTCCCTGTCGGCGCACAAGCTTTATGGCCCCAAAGGCATCGGCGCCCTGTACGTCGGACCGCGAGCGCGACCTTCGTTGCGCGCCCAGATGCATGGCGGTGGCCATGAGCAGGGCCTGCGCTCAGGCACCTTGCCCACCCACCAGATCGTTGGCATGGGTGCGGCATTTGCCCAGGCCTCGGCGCAGATGCACGCCGATAACGCGCATATCGCGCAACTGGCCCAGGGCTTGCGCGAAGGGTTGCTGGCGTTGTCTGGTGTAACGCTCAACGGCTGCGCGCAGCAGCGGATTCCCCATACCTTGAACGTCTGCATCGCCAGCCCGTCTTTTTCAATGCAGGCCGTTGCTGGCCGTATCGCGGTGTCGTCGACCTCCGCCTGCAATTCGGCAAGTGCCACGGCATCCCACGTGTTGCTGGCACTGGGCTTGAGCCAGGCTCAGGCTGTGAACAGCTTGCGAGTGAGTCTGGGCCGCTACAGCACTCAGGAGGATGTCGACCAGGCCATTGCCGTGATCGCCGCCGCTCTGCAGGCCCCCGCGCCATTCTGGTGAAATCGAAGGCCTGGTAACCGCGTCGTTCTTTTCGCGGCCACAGACCGCTCTTACGGCATGAGTGTCCCGTAGGAGCGGTCCGTGGCCGCGAAAAGGGCGCCGCGCAGTGACTAACGTCCCACGATGAAAGGTTCGTAGCCATAACCCGCCCTGAGAGCATCAGAAAATCTCCAAACTACCGTTCGTCGGCTTCAGGGCACCGACGATGGCAATCCGATGCCCAAATCTTCGTACCGATACCTATAACGGAGAAATACCATGGTCACTCGCACGATCACTCGCTTTGCCCTTGTTGGCCTGCTGTCTGCCACCAGTATGTATGCGTTGGCCGGTTCGGTGCCTCCAGGCAAGGAACCCACCCCTTCGACTCCAAGCACCAGCACCGACACCCGCACTGGCAACCAGATGGGCAACGGCCGCGCTAACGATGCCAACAGCAGCAGCGGCAGCACCACGTCGGGTACCCCGAACGGCCAGGGCACATTCAGCAACGGCACCGGGAACAGCAGCGGCGCCAACAGTGGCTCGATGGGTTCGGGTTCCGGTAACGGCGCAAGCTCGGGCAAAGGTGCAGGCAGCGGCGCAGGCGGTAGCAGCGGTAACTGATTCTGAGGCAGACGGGCACCAGGTGCCCCTGCCGACAGCGTTACCGAAATCGAAGGCGGGTGGGTGTCAGAAGGTGCGTACAACCGCATCAGGACATGCCACCCGTTTTCACGTCCCTCACATACAGCGTCTTTTTCGGTATTCTTCCGGTCCCATCGCCCCAGTGCGGCGCCTTGCCCGCACGGCTCGATCCCATCTGACCAGGAAGCCTCATGTCCCAGATCATCCTCGTACTCAACGGCCCCAATCTCAACATGCTGGGTTTGCGCGAACCTGCGGTCTACGGCCATGAAACCCTGGCCGATGTCGAAGCCATGGCCGTGCAGAGCGGACAGGAACTGGGCTTTGCGGTCGAATGCCGCCAGACCAATCATGAAGGACAGATGATCGACTGGATCCATCAGGCCCGCCAGCGCGTTGCCGGCATCGTCATCAACCCGGGCGCGTGGACCCATACCTCGATCGCCATTCATGACGCCCTGATTGCCTGCGAAGTGCCAGTGCTGGAAGTGCATATTTCCAACGTTCATCGGCGCGAGGAATTCCGCCATCAATCATTCGTATCGAAGGTAGCGGTGGGCGTCATTGCCGGCTTCGGTACCCACGGCTACAAGCTGGCCATTGCCCACTTCGGCAAACTGCTCGGCGGCAAGACGGCCATCTGATCCGGTTTTTTTACCGCTTTCTGAATCTGTTTTTACTTGCCTTCAACGCTCATAGTCACCTGAACGAAATTTCATTTTTCTGGAGGTGTGTCATGGACGGTGTGATCATGTTGACCATCATAACCGCGACCCTGGGTTCGTTCGGTTACGTCATGTACCTGATCCATAAAGAGAGCAAGGAAAACAAATAGGCCGCCGAGTCTGACTGGGCGGCCTGGTCACACTCGCTCGCGAGCGTCTACTTGATGAAGTTGTCGACAAGCATGTGCGCCACATCGTCGGCGCGACCGCTGAGCATGGCCTTGGCCGAATACAGGGCCATGTTGGACACCTGCGAGAACTCGATCTTCGGTGGCATCACCAGTTCTTCGGGATTGACCTTTACATCCAGCAGCGCCGGGCCAGGATGGTTCAGGAAGCGCTGCACCGCCGCTTCGAGGCTGGCGCCATCGGACACCTGCTCACCGTAGAAGCCCATGACTTCAGCCAATTTGGCGAAGTCCGGGTTGTGCAGGTCGGTGAAGTTATCCAGCAAGCCTTCAACTTTCTGTTCGATCTGGACGAAGTTCAATGAACTGTTGTTGAACACCACCACCTTGATCGGCAGCTTTTCCTGAACGGCTGTGAGCAGATCACCCAGCAGCATGGCCAAGCCACCGTCGCCCGACAGCGAAATGACCTGGCGTTGCGGGTAGGCTTTCTGCAGGCCCAGTGCCTGGGGCATGGCATTGGCCATGGTGCCGTGGCGCAGGCTGGTGAGCGTACGGCGCTGACCGTTGGTGTTGATGTGACGCAACACCCAGACCATGGGTGAGCCACCGTCGGCGGTGAACAGCGCGTCTTCGCTGGCGTGTTTGTCCAACAGGTGGGTCAGGTACTGCGGGTGAATCAGATGCCCGTCGGTATGACGCTGGTCATGGGCCAGGGTCTTTAAGGTTTTCTGCCGCACCTTCAAGCAGTCTTCCAGAAAGCTGTGTTCGCTACGCTCGGCCAGCAGTGGCAACAACGCCTGCAAGGTCGGCAGGACGTCGCCCACCACCCCCAGTTCGATCGGGTGGCGACGACCCAAGTGAGCGCCTTTGCGGTCGACTTGAACGATCCGCGCATTCTGCGGGTAGAACTGGCCCCAGGCGAAGTCGGCGCCCAGCAGCAGCAGGGTGTCGCACTCCATCATCGCGTGGTAGCCGGATTCGACCCCGAACACGCCGGTCATGCCCATGTTGTATGGGTTGTCGTATTCGACGAAGTCCTTGGCCCGTGAGGTGTGGGCAATGGGCGCCTTGAGTCGGTGAGCCAGCTCGATCAGCTCGTCGTGGGCACCTTCACAGCCGACCCCGGCGTAGATCGCGATCTTCTTGCCTTCGGCAAGAATGGCGGCGATCTCGGCCAGTTCGTCGGGGCTGGGTTGCAGTACCGGACGAGGCTGGTGAACGCTGAACGGGCGGTCATTCTTGACCTCGGCAGCACTGATGTCCGATGGCAGGATGATCACCGCTACTCCCCCTTCGTTCAAGGCGGTTTGCGCGGCCAGGGTGGTCACTCGGCGCGCCTGCTCCGGCGTGTACACCTGTTCGCAGAACACCGTGCAACTGCCGTAGATGGCTTTGAAGTCCACTTCCTGGGGAAAGTCCATGCCCAGCTCGCTGGTCACGATTTGGCTGGCAATCAGCACCATGGGCGCCTTGTTGCGCTGGGCTTCGAAGATACCGTTGATGAAATGCAGGCCACCGGGGCCGCAGGAACCGGCGCAGGCCGTCAGTCGACCGCTGATGAACGACTCGGCGCCCGCGGCGAATGCCGCAGCTTCTTCATGGCGCACGTGGACCCATTCGATCTCGCTGCGCTTGATCGCGTCGGTGACGTGGTTGAGCGTGTCGCCGACGATGCCGTAGCAGTTGCGAACCCCGGCCTGCTGCAGGGTCTGGATCACGATGTCGGCTACTTTCTTGCTGGCCATGGAGGCCTCCTGGTCAGAGAGTCATGCTGCTTAGGCTTGAGCTCGCGCAGGGAGTTCAGCCCGGCTGGTGCCGCCCAGCTGCAACCGCATGACCGGTCGACGACGTTGCCCGGCGCGCAGGATCATGCTTTATTGGCGGCCTTTTTCAGTGTTCAAGGCCATTGCCATGTCTGCTCGCCAGTTGCTCAGCACCGCCCTGCTCGTTCTCGTATCGCCCCTGGCCATGGCCCACGCCCATCTGACCCACCCTGTGCCCGCTGCGGATACCACCGTCGTTGCCCCGGCGCAATTGAGCCTGGGTTTTTCCGAAGCAATTGAACTGGGTTTCAGCCAGGTGAGCGTGACTGCGGCGGACGGCGACGCGGTAGCCTTGCAGCCCTTGGCCAGTGCTGCGGACGATGCGAAGACCCTTGTGATCAAACCTGCCGCGCCCCTGGCAGCGGGTCAGTACACGGTGCACTGGCAGGTCGTGTCGGTGGATACCCACAAAAGTGCGGGTGAATACAGCTTCACCGTGAGTCCGTGACCATGAGTGTATTGATCGCTCTGCGTTTCCTGCATTTCACCAGCCTGATGCTGGTGTTCGGTGCGTGCATGTTTCGCCCGTTGCTGCTCGTGCACCCCAGCCAGATGGGTCGGTTGCGTAACCTGATCGATCCGTTGGTGTGCCTGCTGGCTGCACTGGCCCTGATCAGCGGCGTGGCCTGGCTGTTCGCCGTGGCTTATGAGCTGGGCGGCTCGCTGGACATGGCGCTGGTTCGACGGGTGCTGGCGGAAACCTTCTTCGGCAAGGTCTGGACGCTGCATCTGTTTGCCTGCGTGGCGGTCCTGGTGTGTCTGCGCCTTCCCCATCCGAAACTGCAAGTAGTGGCCAGGCCCTTGAGTGCACTGGCGCTGGCAACGCTCGCGCCGGTAGGCCATGCAGCCATGCTCGAAGGCGCCGCTGGCACCTGGCTGGTGATCAATCAGTTGATCCACCTGCTGTGCGTCGGTGCTTGGCTGGGCGGTCTGATGCTGCTGATGTTCGTACTGGCTCGACCCGGCGACCAGGACTTGCGCATGGTGCTCGGTCGCTTCAGTGGCGTGGGTTGTGTGCTGGTGGCCGGGATGTTGATAACCGGACTCATCAACACCCGGGCGCTGACCGGGACGTTCCTCCCGCTGCCTGGCCAATCCGGGTTCGCCACAGTACTGGCGATCAAGCTGGCGCTGGTGTTGGCCATGCTCGGCCTGGCCCTGTGGCACCGGCGTCAATTGGCCCGGGGCCCGCTGGACATCCATGGGCTCAAGCGTACCGTTACACTTGAATGGGCGTGCGGGCTGGGCGCCGTGGCTGCAGTGGCTTTGCTCGGCACCCTGGCGCCTACGCCGCTGACTTGAGCCATCCCTGGCGCAGACAAAAAAAGGGCCGTGCTCCCCTGCAAGAGCACGACCCTCAAGATCTTTCCGGCTTCAAACTTGACAAGACACCACGGTATAAGACGTGAATGCGTGATCAGTATGCGAGGCGTTTGTTACAGTTTGGCGATGGACACTTCAGTCGATTTCACGAAAGCGATGACTTCGCTGCCGATCTGCAATTCCAGCTCGTGCACCGAGCGCGTGGTGATCACCGAGGTGACGATACCGGCCGGGGTCTGCACGTCGATTTCCGAGACGACCGGCCCTTCGATGATTTCCTTGACGGTGCCCTTGAACTGGTTGCGTACGTTGATCGCTTTGATGGTCATGCAGTCATCCTCGTTAGACATTCGGTCGCACCGCAGTGCGTGAGGTAGAGATTGCACCTACAACCGGATATTTAAAAAGAATGAATAATGCTTTTTATATGCCTTCAGGGAATATGCAGCATCAACCTGGCCCGCCTCGCTATTCGGGCTCGGCAAATCGCAGTGCCTGGCGTATGCCCATGACCTCGGCCTCCAGTTGCGGATAACCCACGGCAGAACCTGCATAGCTGAACCCATAGGCCATGCCGGGCTGTACCGCTGCGACCAGGGTCTGGGTAATGGCGAGAGTTCCGTTGCGGGTGACCTTGCAGGTGGTCTGCGCAGCTGGCAGGTTGCCCAGCCGGGTCGCTTTGACCTTGGTGCACACGCTCTGGTAGCCGGAGCGGGAAAAGTTGATCTGGATGGCCTTGCGCATCTCCAGCAACACCGCTTCCAGGTTGACCGAATGGTCCTGGGCCAGTGCGCCACGGGTCATCTCGACGATCATCAACGGATCGCCATTGGCATCGGTCTTGGTGGCACGCTGGCGGCTGCCGCTGGGCTGGCCCTGCGCATCGGCCGAGTCGGGCAGGATCTGCACGTCCCAGTCGGCGGGCCAGACGATCACGCTGTCGTCGGCCCACACCGGTGTGCCGATCAAACAGCACAGCAGCAGGCAGTGGGCGTGGCGCAGGTAGGGCATGGGGCTTGCTCCAAGGCAAAAGGGCCGTCAGTCTCGCAGACCCATGGCCGCAGCACTACGCTAATATCCGCTGTGATCAGTGGCAATCCAGGGAGCAGGCAGCAATGACGCAACGGGTTTTCAGCGGTGCCGGGCAAAGCAAGAACCTGCTGTACCTTGCCTCGGCCAACGGACGCCTGCGCAACACCGACCAGGCAAGCCTGCGCGTGGGGTTCGTGCTGCTGGAGCATTTTTCCCTGGCCGCCTTCACTGCCAGCCTCGACACCTTGGTCACTGCCAATCTGATCAGTCCGGCGGCCTACGCCATTCGCTCCTATGGGCTGGCGCCCGGCCAGGTGATCAGTGATCTGGGCATACTGCTGCAGCCGGATGCGCCACTGATGCCAGGCATGCACGACGAAGTGGACCTGTTGATCATCTGTGGCGGCTTTCGCACGCCGCTGCGGCCTTCCCTGCTGCTCAGTCGAATACTGGCGGACTGCGCCCGTCGCGGCATTGCCCTGGGTGGGCTGTGGAACGGCGCCTGGTTTCTCGGCCAGGCAGGCCTGCTCGATGGCTATCGCTGCGCGGTGCATCCGGAGAACCGCGCTTCGCTGGCAGAACTCAGCCCGCAGATCACCGTCACCCCCGCCAGCCAGGTCATCGACCGCGACCGCGCCACCGCCGCCAGCCCCAACGGCGGCTTCGGCATGATGATGGAAATGATCCGCCAGCAGCGCGGCGAGACCCTGGCCAATGGGGTGGAACACATTCTTGCCTTCGAAGGGCTGCGCTTCAAGCGCACCGGTGGCCAGGCGACCGGCAAGCTCAGCCAGCCGCTGCGCAACATCATCGACCTGATGGAGAGCAATCTGGAGGAACCGCTGTCGCTGGACCAACTGGCCGAGTTCGTCGGCCGCTCGCGGCGCCAGATCGACCGGCTGTTCCAGGACCAGCTTGGCACTTCGCCGCACCGTTACTATATGGAACTGCGGGTCACCGAAGCACGTCGTCTGTTGCAGCATTCGACGCTGTCGATCATGGACGTGGCGATTGCCTGCGGCTTTGTCTCGGTGAGCCATTTCAGCAAGTGCTACAGCGGCTATTTTGGCCACTCGCCCTCGCGTGAAACCCGCTTGGCAGACTGATCGGCTGCGGATGACGGGGAACCGTGTCGAGCTTTGCCGGTCGACTCCAGTTCATGCCTCAAGCGAGCACCCGCCCCATGGAATACGCCCTTCCCGATTCCTTGCTGGCCCGCGTGCCGATGCCCTGGCTCAGTACGCTGATCGCCGCCGCGCTGGCCGTATGCGTCATTCTGCTGATCCGCTGGGTCGGCCTGATCATCCTGCGACGCGTCTCCAAGTCCTTCGTACTGGCGCAGCAACTGGTCGCCCGTGCCGAGCAGCCGACCCTGTGGCTGATGCCGCTGATGGCCCTGCAGGCGGTGTGGACCTCGGCGCCCGACGACCTGCTGATGATCAATACCGTGCGCCACCTCAACGGCATGCTGGTCACCGCCTGCCTGACCTGGCTCGGCCTGCGCTGTGTCAAGGCCGTGGCTACCACCATGACCCTCAAGCACCCGCTGGACATCGAGGACAACCTTGCCGCCCGGCGCATCCAGACCCAGGTACGGGTGCTGGTGCAGTGCCTCAACGTACTGGTGCTGATTTTCGGCATCGCCCTGATCCTGATGACGTTTCCAGCGGTGCGCCAGATCGGCACCAGCCTGCTGGCGTCGGCGGGCCTGGCGGGACTGGCTGCCGGCTTTGCTGCCAAGCCGGTGCTGGGCAACCTCATCGCCGGTTTGCAGATCGCCATTTCGCAGCCGATCCGCATCGACGACGTGGTCATCGTCGAGGGCGAATGGGGGCGTATCGAAGAGATCACCGGGACCTACGTGGTGGTGAAGATCTGGGATGAGCGGCGCATGGTCGTGCCTCTGCAGTACTTCATCGAGAAGCCGTTCCAGAACTGGACCCGCAGTACGTCCAGCATCATCGGCTCGGTGTTTCTCTGGGTCGACTACTCGGTGCCGCTGGAAGCGCTGCGCGTCGAGACCAAGCGTCTGTGCGAGGAAATTCCGCACCTGTGGGACGGCCGTGTGGTGGTTCTGCAGGTCACCGATACCAGCGACAAGGCGATGCAGTTGCGCATCCTGCTCAGCTCGCTGGATTCGTCGCGCAACTGGGATGCGCGCTGCCATGTGCGCGAGCGGCTGATCACTTTCGTCAACAACCGCTACCCCGAGTGCCTGCCGCAGCTGCGCGCCGAAATGTCGACCCGCACGCCGCATCCGGCCAACGAAGACGGGCCGGCCGACGTCGCCCGCCAGCCGCCGGTTTGATTCTCAGCGCCGCGGCGCGCCCTTGGCGGCAGCCTTCTCGTCCTGGCGATCGGATTCGAACAGCCGGGCCAGCTCGGCGCGTGCTTCCTGGGCGGTCTGCATGACCTTGGCTTCATCGTCGTAGATCGCATGCTGGGCCTGCAGCACCTGTTCGTCATGGCGCTTGAAGCGGCTGATCCGCGCATCGGCCTGGGACTGGCTCAGGCCCAGGCCGACCAGGGTTCGGCGGGTGATTTCCAGGCTCGAGTAGTAGGTTTCGCGAACCGCCTGGGCGCCATGGTCGACCAGCCGGTGCACATGCTGGCGGTTGCGCGCGCGGGCGATGATCTTCACGTGCGGGTACAGGCGGTTGACCAGTTCGGCGGTCTTGATGTTGATTTCCGGATCGTCGGTGGCGATGACGAAATACTCGGCCTGCTCGACCTTGGCTGCGCGCAGGATCTCCGGCCGCAGCGGGTCGCCATAGAACACCGGCAAATGGCCGAAGCTGCGCGAGAACTCGATGGACTCCACCGAGGTGTCCAAGGCTACGAAGCTGATCTTCTGCGCCCGCAGGATCCGCGCAACGATCTGCCCCATCCGGCCCATGCCGGCAATCACCACGCGCGGCGCGTCGCTTTCGATCTCGCGGTAGGCGTCCGGCACTTCCACCGGCGGGGTCTTGACCCGCAGCAGGCGTGCGCACAGCAGCAACAGCAATGGCGTGAGCGCCATCGACAGGGTGATGGTCAGCAGCAAGGTGTCGTACAGGCGCGCGTCGAACAGGCCCTGCTCGCGGCCTATCTTGAACACCACGAAGGCGAACTCGCCGCCGGCGGCCAGCACGATACCCAGGCGCACGGCGCTGAGCCGGCCCAAGCCGCCGGCCAGACGCCCGATCAACACCAGCAATGGCAGCTTGATGCCGATCAACAGCAGCGTCAGCCCCAGCACCAGTGCCGGGCTTTCGAGCAGCAGGCCCAGATTGGCGCCCATGCCGACACTGATGAAAAACAGCCCCAGCAGCAGCCCCTTGAACGGCTCGATCTGCGATTCCAACTCGTGCCGGTATTCCGAATCGGCCAGCAGCAAGCCAGCGAGAAAGGCGCCCAGGGCCATGGAGACACCGGCCAGTTCCATCAGCCAGGCGGTGCCGATCACCACCAGCAAGGCCGTGGCGGTGGACACCTCCTGCAGGCCAGTGCGGGCGACGACGCGAAACACCGGACGCAACAGGTAGCGCCCACCGACCACCACCACGGCGATGCTGCCCAGCACCCGCAAGCCGTGATCCAGCGTACTGCCCTCGCCCGCATCGCCGCCACTGCCAGCCAGCAGCGGCACCATGGCGATCAGTGGAATCGCGGCAATGTCCTGGAACAGCAGGATGGCAAAGGCCAGGCGACCGTGGGGAGCGTTCAGCTCCTTGCGTTCGGCCAGGCTTTGCAGGCCGAATGCAGTGGACGACAAGGCCAGGCCCAGACCCAGCACCACAGCACTGTTCAACGGCTGGCCGAAGCCGAGCAATGCCACCGCGCCGATCACCACTGCGGTCAACAGCACCTGTGCCAGGCCAACCCCGAACACGGCCTTGCGCATGACCCACAGCCGCTTGGGCGACAGCTCCAGGCCAATGATGAACAGCAGCAGGACTACCCCCAGTTCCGAGATGTGGCTGACGCTCTGTGGGTCGCCGACCCAGCCCAGCACTTGCGGGCCGATGACCACCCCGGCGAACAGATAGCCCAGCACCGCACCCAATTGCAGGCGTTTGGCCAACGGCACGGCAATCACCGCGGCCAGCAGGAACACCACGGCGGCTTGTAGCATGTTGCCTTCTTCGGGCATGGGGAACTCCTTGTCGGATGGGAAAGTGCGGACCGCGGCAGCATTCTACAGGCGCCGGCGCTCGCTGGCATGGGCACGGATTGACGGCCCCGCGTCGACATGATTTGCTAGGCGCTTCGTTTGGGTGCCCTTCACAGGGTGAAACGGGAAACCGGTGAGTGCCAGCTTCGATTGGATGCTGGCGCAAGTCCGGTGCTGCCCCCGCAACGGTAAGCGAGAGAAGTGTCAGATCCACTGCGCCTGTCATGGGTGTGGGAAGGCGACGCTTTCAAGGCTGGCTCATACCGCCCCTCGCAAGCCCGGAGACCGGCCCAGACTGTCTGTGATCGACAAACCCGCGGTGGGCGGGCGCTGTTGCGAGCATGGCGCGCCTGCGCCAGGCTTTCTGCGTGCGCGTGCCCGATTGTCGGAACCACATACCGTGGAGCCGCCACCGTCGGGACCACCAGAGGGAACGCCATGTCCAGCACCGTCTCAACCAGCCCTGAACACGCCCAAACGCATACCGCCACCCTCGCCCAGCGCATTGCGCTGGCGACTGGTACGTTCCTGCTGGGCTGCTGCCTGGTCGGCTTCGCCGGTTTCTCGCATATCGAAGCCGTGCACAACGCCGCTCACGACACCCGGCACAGCGCCGCCTTTCCGTGCCATTGAGGAATACCGAGATGATCAGGCACATCGTACGTACCGCCGGGTTCAGCGGGCTGCTGGCCGCTTTGTTGTTGACGCTTCTGCAAGCCCTCTGGGTCGCCCCGCTGATCCTTGAGGGTGAAACCTATGAAACCCCTGCCGCGCAGCATGAGCATGCCGATGCCGCAGGCGCCGAGCACGAGCACGAGCACGACGAGGCCTGGGAACCTGAAAACGGCTGGCAGCGCGTGCTGTCCACGGCCGGGGGCAATCTGGTAGTGGCTGTCGGCTTCGCCCTGATGCTGGTCGCGCTCTATACGCTGCGGGCACCTGGTCGCAATGCCCAGGGACTGTTGTGGGGGTTGGGTGGATTCGCGGTGTTCTGCCTGGCGCCGAACCTGGGCCTGCCGCCGGAACTGCCCGGCACGCAGGCGGCAGACCTGGCATCGCGGCAAACTTGGTGGATCGGCACAGCCGCGTCGACAGCTGCGGGCCTGGCGCTGCTGGTGTTCGGCCGCGGCATGCTGCTCAAGGCGCTGGGCCTGGCCATCGTGCTGGTACCGCACCTCATTGGCGCGCCCCAACCCGAACAGCATGCGAGCCTGGCGCCCGAAGCGCTGGAACAGCAGTTCGTGATTGCTTCACTGGTAACCAATGCGGTGTTCTGGCTGGCCCTGGGCCTGATCAGTACCTGGTTGTTTCGCCGAGCCCGTAGCTGAATCCGATGACGGCGCTGTGGGTAGGGTTCGGGTGTCGCCGAGGTTGCAGCGCGCAGGCGCTGCACGAGCTGCTGCAACAGACCCTGCTTGAACACCGGCTTGACTGGGCGGATGTGCAGGGCCTGGCCAGCATCGACCTCAAGGCACACGAGCCAGGGCTGCTCCTGCTGGCCGAGCGTCTTGCCCTGCCCTTCTCCACCTACAGCGCGCAGGCGCTGGCGCCCTTTGAGGATCGACTCAGCCATCGTTCCGCGCGCTCATTCGCAGCGACTGGTTGCCAGGGTGTTGCTGAAAGCGCCGCCCTGGCCATGGCCGAGCACTGCACGGCGTCTGCGTCGATACTGCGTGTCAACCGGCGGCAAACGACTATGGCTACCCTTGCCATAGCCGGTACGCGGGATCGGACCGGCTGCACTGTGGCGCGAACTTGAATATCATTCACCCCTCCGCCTGTCAGGAATCCCCATGACCGTTTATTTCATCGGCGCCGGACCGGGCGATCCGGATCTGATCACCGTCAAGGGCCAGCGCCTGATCCGTCGTTGCCCGGTGATCATCTATGCCGGCTCGCTGGTGCCCGACGCGGTGCTCGAAGGGCACACCGCGCACCAGGTGCACAACAGCGCCGAGCTGCACCTGCAACAGATCATCGAGCTGATGCGCCAGGCCCATGACCGGGGCGAAGACGTGGCGCGGGTGCACAGCGGCGATCCCGGCCTGTATGGCGCGATCGGCGAGCAGATTCGCTGCCTGCGTGAACATGGCATCGACTACCAGATCATTCCTGGCGTGACCGCTACGGCCGCTTGCGCAGCGCTGCTGGGCGTGGAGCTGACCCTGCCCGATGTGGCGCAGACGGTGATTCTCACCCGCTATGGCGACAAGTCGCCGATGCCGCCGGGTGAAAGCCTGGGCAGCCTGGCCCGGCACGGCGCGACGTTGGCCATTCACCTGGGTGTGAAGAATCTGGATCGAATCGTCGCCGAGCTCCTGCCCAGCTACGGCGCGGATTGCCCGGTTGCCGTGATTCACAAGGCTAGCTGGCCGGATCAGGACTTCGCGCTGGGCACCCTGGCGGATATCCAGCTCAAGGTCGCAGCCAAGGACTTCCGGCGCAGTGCGCTGATTCTCGTGGGGCACGTGCTGCACACGGACAGTTTCGCCGACTCGGCGCTGTACCGTGCGGGCCATGCCCACCTGTACCGTTCTTGAACGACATGGACTGCATGGCTGATTCCACCAAAGTGATTGCTTGCCTGATCTATCCCGGGGTGATGAGCCTGGATGTGACCGGCCCGATGCAGGTGTTCGCCTCGGCCAACGTCGAGCTGGCCCGCCAGGGCCTGGCGCCACTCTACCAATTGCAGCTGTTGGGGGAGGCAGCGGGCGCCGTGGCGACCTCCGCCGGGTTGAAACTGCATGCCGACGCCAGCTGGCTGTCGGTGGACTGCAGCACCCTGGACACGGTGCTGCTGCCCGGCGGCAGCAGCGATGCCGAACAGTGCGCGAACACTGCCCTGCTCGCCTGGTTGCGCGAGGCCGCGCCCACGGTCCGACGCTTGGGTTCGGTATGCTCGGGAGCGCTGATGCTTGCCAGCGCGGGCTTGCTGGACGGCTTGATCGCCACCACTCACTGGGACGATGTCGAGGCCTTGCAGGCCTTTGCCAATGTGCAGGTGCAAGGCGATCGGCTGCACACCTACGACCCCTCGGACAAGGACGGGCACAGCCACATTTTCACCTCGGCAGGCGTCACCGCCGGGATCGACCTGGCGCTGGCGTTGATCGAGGCCGACCTGGGCCGACCCCTGGCCCTTGCCGTCGCCCGCCGCCTGGTGCTGTTTCTCAAGCGTTCGGGTGGACAGACGCAATTCAGTCCACACCTGGCGCGCTGCCACGGAACGACGTCGAGGCTGACCGAGTTGCTGGAATGGATCGCACTGAACCTGAGCGCCGATCTGTCCCTGGAAGCGCTGGCACACAAGGCCAACATGACGCCGCGGACGTTGTACCGGGTTTTCTTCGCCGAACTGAATATCACGCCGGCGCGGCATATCGAGCGGGTCCGCCTGGAAGCGGCCCGGGCGATGATTCAGGGCGGGCAATTGTCGTTGCAGAGCGTGGCGCGCCTGTGCGGCTATGGCCACGCGGAAAACCTGCGGCGCAGTTTTCAGAAGGTGCTTGGAGTGAGTCCGCAAGGTTACGCCCAGCGCTTCGGCCAGTAGCCGCCCGCACCGGGCTGCTTGGGCGCAGCGAACCGGGTGCGGGCCTCGCGCCGTGGCGCGGGGGCAGCCTGCCTAGCTAGTAGTAGGCGTTTTCTTTCTGGGTGTGGTCGGTGACATCGCGAACGCCCTTGAGCTCCGGGATGCGCTCGAGCAGGGTGCGCTCGATACCGTCCTTGAGGGTGACGTCGGCCTGGCCACAACCCTGGCAACCACCGCCGAACTGCAGCACGGCAATGCCGTCTTCGACCACGTCGATCAGGCTGACCTGCCCGCCGTGGCTGGCCAGGCCGGGGTTGATCTCGGTTTGCAGATAGTAGTTGATGCGCTCGTTGACGGGGCTGTCGGCGTTGACCATCGGCACCTTGGCGTTGGGCGCCTTGATGGTGAGCTGCCCGCCCATGCGGTCGGTGGCGTAGTCGACCACGGCGTCGTCGAGGAAGGCTTCGCTGACGGCGTCGATCCAGGCGGTGAAGCTTTTCAAGCCCAAGGCGGTGTCTTCCGGCTTTTCTTCACCCGGCTTGCAGTAGGCAATGCACGTCTCTGCGTACTGGGTGCCTGGCTGGGTGATGAACACGCGAATGCCGATCCCGGGCGTGTTCTGCTTGCTCAGCAGATCGGCCAGGTAATCGTGCGCAGCGTCGGTAATCGTTATAGCGCTCATAGTGGTTCCTCACAGACTTGCCAGCAGTTTACGCGAATCCGACGACGCTGACAAAGCCTGACTGTTTTGGTCGGGAATCACCCCGTACGGGCCATCGAGGTCGAATCCAGGCGAGCGTCGGTCCAGTGCCTGACCCGTTGGTACAGACGCTTCTCGATCCACACGTAGCTGGCCCACGACACCAAGGCGATGGTGGGCACGCAGAACGCAAACACCCAATACGGGTTCAGATGCCAGTGGACGCTGGCCAGCCAACCGGCGTAGAGCACCAGCACGTGCACCAGGTACACCGAATACGAACAGTCGCCCAGGGTCTTTAGCAAGCGGCTGCCACGGAAGTGCGGCTCCATGGCCACGCAAGCCAGGACGATCAGCGCGCTGGGCAAGCCCCAGTGCAACAGCCGGTCGCTGGAATCCAGGTGATAGATCAGCACCGCCGACACGCTGATCACGGCCAGGGGTAGCCACAAGCCCTGGGCGATCCAGCCGCGGCGATAGAGCATGCCGATGCCGATGCCCAGCAGGAACTCGTAGATGATGTTGTTCTGATAGAAGCGGCTGACCACCCCATAGCGGCCGAGCACTTCGCTGACCGCGACCAGGGCGGCGGCGACGATCAGCGAGCGGTAACGCTGCGGCACGGTGAACACCAGCGAGAACAGCAGGTAGAAGAACATCTCGTAGTTGAGTGTCCAGCCCACGTTCAGCGTCGGGTACAGGCCGTAGCCACCGGGATTTTCCGAAGGAATGAACAGCAGCGAGAGGATGAAGTGCGGCAGGTCGATCGCCGCATGAGGCAGCCATTGGCCCAGACTGACCAGCATCAGCCCCATCAAGGCGGTGTACAGCCAATAGGCCGGGACGATGCGAATGACGCGGTTGAGCAGGAAGCGCCCCGCGGGCATCTGCTTGTCCTGGGTCGACAGGTAGATGACCAACCCACTGATGACGAAAAAGATATCAACGCCCACCGCGCCCCGGTCAGTGAAGAACTGACCGATGGGGCCTGCGGCATGGAAGTCGAAGAAAATCTGCATGAAGTGATGGCAGACTACGATCCAGGCGGCCAGGGCCCTTAAAGCTTGAAGCGAAATCAGCATGCGTACCGCCTTTTGAAACGAGAATTCGCGCCCCTTTTCAGGGCATTCCGAGGGGTGGGACTGCAAAAAACTCGAAAAGGTCGCGACACGCGTCAATGACTGACCGGCTGCAAGTTTCTTCCGGGGCCTTGTGCAAGGGACTGGAAAGGCACGAGCCCGGCCTCCCGAACATGAGTGAAATTCATGGCAATCCTTGTGATGATCAAATAGCGCACAGGTTTGCTATCATCCGCCACCTGTCACAGTGTCCGAATTTTCTGAAAGAGTGGTTCCCATGTCCGACCGCAGTGCTCGCCTTCAAGCCCTCCAGCAAGCCCTCAAAGAGCGCATCCTGATTCTCGACGGCGGCATGGGCACGATGATCCAGAGCTACAAGCTCGAGGAAGAGGATTATCGGGGTGAGCGCTTCGCCGATTGGCCAAGCGACGTCAAGGGCAACAACGACCTGTTGCTGCTCAGCCGCCCGGATGTGATCGCCGCCATCGAGAAGGCCTACCTGGACGCGGGCGCCGACATTCTGGAAACCAACACCTTCAATGCCACCCAGGTGTCCCAGGCCGACTATGGCATGGAGTCGCTGGTGTACGAGCTCAACGTTGAAGGTGCGCGGGTGGCCCGGCGCGTCGCCGACGCCAAGACCCTGGAAACCCCGGACAAACCGCGCTTCGTCGCCGGCGTGCTGGGCCCGACCAGTCGCACCTGCTCGCTGTCCCCCGATGTCAACAACCCCGGCTACCGCAACGTCACCTTCGACGAGCTGGTGGAAAACTACACCGAAGCCACCAAAGGCCTGATCGAGGGCGGCGCCGACCTGATCCTGATCGAGACCATCTTCGACACCCTCAACGCCAAGGCGGCGATCTTCGCCGTGCAGGGGGTGTACGAGGAACTGGGCTTCGAGCTGCCGATCATGATTTCCGGGACCATCACCGATGCGTCCGGTCGCACCCTGTCCGGGCAGACCACCGAGGCCTTCTGGAACTCGGTAAGCCATGCCAGGCCGATCTCGGTAGGCCTGAACTGCGCGCTGGGTGCCAGCGAGCTGCGCCCCTACCTGGAAGAGCTGTCGAACAAGGCCGGGACCTACGTTTCGGCGCACCCCAACGCGGGCTTGCCGAACGCCTTTGGCGAATACGACGAGTTGCCTTCGGAAACCGCGAAGATCATCGAAGAGTTTGCCCAGAGCGGCTTTCTCAACATCGTCGGTGGCTGCTGCGGTACCACGCCGGGGCATATCGAAGCCATCGCCAAGGCAGTGGCCGGCTATGCGCCGCGGGCGATCCCGGACATTCCCAAAGCCTGCCGGTTGTCGGGTCTGGAGCCGTTCACCATCGACCGCCAGTCGTTGTTCGTCAACGTCGGCGAGCGCACCAACATCACCGGCTCCGCGCGCTTCGCCCGGCTGATCCGCGAGGACAACTACACCGAGGCCCTGGAAGTCGCCCTGCAGCAGGTGGAAGCCGGCGCGCAGGTGATCGACATCAACATGGACGAGGGCATGCTCGACTCGCAGAAGGCGATGGTCACCTTCCTCAACCTGATCGCTGGCGAGCCGGACATCTCGCGGGTGCCGATCATGATCGACTCCTCCAAGTGGGAAGTGATCGAAGCCGGGCTCAAGTGCATCCAGGGCAAGGGCATCGTCAACTCGATCAGCATGAAGGAAGGCGTGGAGGCCTTCATCCATCACGCCAAGCTGTGCAAGCGCTACGGCGCGGCGGTGGTGGTCATGGCCTTCGACGAGGCTGGCCAGGCCGACACCGAGGCGCGCAAGAAGGAAATCTGCAAGCGCTCCTACGACATTCTGGTCGACCAGGTCGGCTTCCCCCCGGAAGACATCATCTTCGACCCGAACATCTTTGCCGTGGCCACCGGCATCGAAGAACACAACAACTATGCCGTCGACTTCATCAATGCCTGCGCCTACATCCGCGACGAGTTACCCCATGCATTGACCAGCGGCGGCGTGTCGAACGTGTCGTTCTCGTTCCGTGGCAACAATCCGGTGCGCGAGGCGATCCATTCGGTGTTCTTGCTGCATGCCATCCGTAACGGCCTGACCATGGGTATCGTCAACGCCGGCCAGTTGGAGATCTATGACCAGATCCCGGCCGAGCTGCGTGACCGTGTCGAGGACGTGGTGCTCAACCGCACCCCGGAAGGCACCGACGCCCTGCTGGCCATCGCCGACAAGTTCAAGGGCGACGGCAGCGTCAAGGAAGCCGAGACCGAAGAATGGCGCGGCTGGCCGGTCAACCAGCGTCTGGAACATGCGTTGGTCAAGGGCATCACCACGCACATCGTCGAAGACACCGAGGAGTCGCGACAGTCGTTCAAGCGCCCGATCGAGGTCATCGAAGGCCCGTTGATGTCGGGCATGAACATCGTTGGCGACCTGTTCGGCTCGGGCAAGATGTTCCTGCCCCAGGTGGTCAAGTCGGCGCGCGTGATGAAGCAGGCCGTGGCCCACCTGATTCCGTTCATCGAGCTGGAGAAAGGCGACAAGCCCGAAGCCAAGGGCAAGATCCTGATGGCCACGGTGAAAGGCGACGTCCACGATATCGGCAAGAACATCGTTGGCGTGGTGCTGGGCTGCAATGGCTACGACATCGTCGACCTGGGCGTCATGGTACCCGCCGACAAGATCCTGCAGGTCGCCCGCGAGCAGAAGTGCGACATCATCGGCCTGTCCGGCCTGATCACCCCTTCGCTCGACGAGATGGTTCACGTTGCCCGGGAAATGCAGCGTCAAGACTTCCACCTGCCGCTGATGATCGGTGGGGCCACCACCTCCAAGGCGCACACGGCGGTGAAGATCGAGCCCAAGTACAGCAATGACGCGGTCATCTATGTGACCGACGCCTCGCGGGCGGTGGGGGTTGCCACCCAGTTGCTGTCCAAGGAACTCAAGCCGGCGTTCGTCGAGAAGACTCGCCTGGAATACATCGAGGTTCGCGAGCGTACGGCCAACCGCAGTGCGCGCACCGAGCGCTTGAGCTATACCAACGCCATCGCGGCCAAGGCCACCTTCGACTGGAGTACCTACCACCCCGTGCAGCCGACCTTTACCGGCGCCAGGGTACTGGATGACATCGACCTCAACGTACTGGCCGAGTACATCGACTGGACACCGTTTTTCATATCCTGGGACCTGGCCGGCAAGTACCCGCGCATTCTCACCGACGAGGTGGTGGGTGAAGCGGCCACCGCGTTGTTCGAGGACGCGAAGGTGATGCTGCGCAAGCTGATCGACGAGAAACTCATCCGCGCCCGCGCGGTGTTCGGTTTCTGGCCCGCCAACCAGGTGGAACACGACGATATCGAAGTGTATGGCGACGATGGCCAGCCGCTGGCGCGCCTGCATCACCTGCGCCAACAGACCATCAAGACCGATGGCAAGCCGAACTTTTCCCTGGCCGACTTCGTCGCACCCAGGGACAGTGGCGTGACCGACTACGTGGGGGGCTTCATTACCACCGCTGGCATCGGCGCCGAAGAAGTCGCCAAGGCCTATCAGGACAACGGCGACGACTACAACTCGATCATGGTCAAGGCCTTGGCCGACCGCCTGGCCGAGGCCTGCGCCGAATGGCTGCACCAGCAGGTGCGCAAGGAGCACTGGGGCTACGACCCCGAAGAGACACTGGACAACGAGGCGTTGATCAAGGAGCAGTACAAAGGCATCCGCCCTGCCCCTGGCTACCCCGCGTGCCCGGACCATACCGAGAAAGGCACGCTGTTCGACCTGCTCGATGACAACGGGCAAAGCGGCGTGACCCTGACCGAGCACTACGCGATGTTCCCCGCGGCTGCGGTCAGCGGCTGGTACTTCGCCCACCCACAGGCGCAGTACTTTGCCGTGGGCAAGGTCGATCGCGATCAGGTGCAGGCCTACACCGAACGCAAGCAACAGGAGCTGGCAGTCAGCGAACGCTGGCTGGCGCCGAACCTGGGTTATGACAACTAACGCAGATTCCGTGGCGGGTACGGGTTCAGCCGCGACTGAACCAGTACACCGCCGTCGCCACGATCACAACGATCATGAAGCCTATGGCCCAGGCATCGACATGGCTGTCGCTTTTGCGAATCTTCACGGAATTGCTCATCAGCTTCGTCTCTTGTGATTTTTGTAGGACGCTGGTTCCAGTAAAGCCCAATGATGGCCTTTTCACAAGTAGGGTCAATGCCTCACCAGGCGCAACCGAACACCCTCTTGAGTTCTTCGACGGCTGCCTGGCTCAAGGGCGCAGGTCGTGGCTCGGTCATCAGCCACAGCCGGGCGGTTTCCTCCAGCTCTTCCAATGCATGGCTGGCCTTTGACACCGAGCTTTCCCAGACAACCGGGCCCAGCCGTTCCAGCATGACCCCCCTTACCTGATCAGCCAGTGCGGCAACTTGCGTCGCCACGTCGGGCGAGCCTGGACGCTGGTACTGGATCAACGGGATGCGGCCCACCTTCATGACCTGATAAGGCGTGAGCGGCGGCAAGATGTCCTGCGCGCTCCACACCCCAGCCAAAGTGAGGGCCACCAGATGAGTGGAGTGGGTGTGGACCACGCCGTTGACTCCTGGGTTTCGGTCGTAAACTTGCCGGTGCAGGGCCAGGGTCTTGGAAGGTTTGTCACCGCTGACCCATTCACCCGCCGTGGTGACCTTGGCAATGGCGTGGGGCTGCAGCCTTCCGAGACAAGCATCGGTAGGAGTGATCAGCCAACCGTCGTCAAGGCGTGCACTGATGTTGCCGGCGCTGCCGACGGTATACCCACGCCCGAACAGGCTCAGGCCGACTTCACAGATTTCTTCGCGCAGGTCGTTTTCATTTCTCACGAAAAATCTCCCGCCAGGCAAGCCAGCGCCTTGGCAAAAAAGTCCACGCTGCCAAAGTTGCCTGACTTGAGCGTCAGCGCAAGCGCATTGGAGCCGCCAAAGGCTACGGTAGCCGGCACGCCAGGATCGATCTGCCGGCCGATACGCAAGCCTTTGACGCGCAACGCCTGCACCACCGAACCGGAAGTTTCCCCGCCCGCGATGACGAACCGGCGCCAGCCCTTGCCTTGCAGTTGTGTCGCGACCTCGCCCAGCGCCGCTTCGATCATGGCGCCTGCGTGTTCGGCACCCAACTCCCGTTGCACGGCAGCCACTCGCTCGGGGCTGCTGGTGGCGTAGATCAGCACCGCTTGGTCACGGTCGGCGAACGCTACAGCCTGGGCTACGACCGGTTCGCCTCGTGCGATTGCAAGTGGGTCGATGCGAAAGGCCGGGCGACCTGCTTCCAGCCAGGCAGCGACCTGCCCGTTGGTAGCCTTGGAGGTACTGCCTGCCAACACCACGGCACGGCCTTCGATGACCGGCATGGCGGATGCGTCGCCTGTGCGCAACAGGCCCTGGCGGCGGAAGTTCTCCGGCAGGCCCTGAGCGACGCCCGAGCCGCCGGTGATCAACGCCAGCCCGGCGCAGGCACGCCCCAGCGTCTGTAGATCGTCGTCACTCACGGCATCGGCAATGGCCACGCGCACGCCTTCGGCTCGCAGTTCGTCCATACGCATGGCCACCGCAGAGGCGCCCTGCCCAACCACGTCGTAGCGCAGCAGACCCACCGCGCCGGTGGTCTGCTCGTCCAGCACGCGGACCAGGTTGGCATCTTTCATCGGTGTGAGCGGGTGGTGCTGCATGCCGCATTCATTGAGCAGGCTGTCCTGAACGAACAGATGACCGCGGAACAGGGTGCGGCCGGTCTCCGGGAACGCCGGACAGGCGATGGTGAAATCGCTGCCGAGGGCTTCCAGGAGTGCCTCGGTGACCGGGCCAATGTTGCCCGCTGCGGTCGAATCGAACGTCGAGCAGTATTTGAAGAAGAACTGTTGGCAGCCACGCTCGCGCAGCCACGCCAGCGCCCGCAACGATTCGGCTACGGCGCTGGCCGCCGACGTGGTACGGGATTTTAGAGCAATGACGATGGCATCCGCCTCGGCGAACTCGGCCAGATCACTGTCTGGAACGCCAATCGATTGCACCGTGCGCATGCCGCCGCGCACCAGGATGTTGGCGAGATCGGTAGCACCGGTGAAGTCGTCGGCAATGCAGCCGAGCAGCGGGCGATGGACAGCGGTCATGAGTGGCATCTCCTGCACAGGTCACCGTGGCGGGCACGGCGCATGTTAATTATTGGTTCATCTGAGCGATTCAATGACCCAATACTACAAGCGAAAGCAAGCTTAGTGTTAATCCATGTTAAATAAATTGACCTTAATGTGAAAGCCGCACTATCGTGCTGTCACTCGGGAGCTACGAATCCATAACAAATATTGTTCATCCGGTGGTCGCTGCCGATTTTCCCTTCACCGAGGACGAACCATGAATTTCGAATTGCTGTTCGCTGCACAAGCCGGCCAGGCCGTACGTTACGCACTCACCGGCGCCAAGGGTGGTTTCTCGCGCACCTTGCTGGCCCAGACGCAACTGATGCCCAACCTGGTCCCCGCCGTTCTGTGCGACCTGGACGTGCCCGGCCTGCATGGGTTGTGCGTCGAACTAGGCTTTGCCGCAGAACAGCTGTACATCTGCAAGGATGCGGCGGCGGTTGCCAGCGCACCGTCCGATGCCATTGTGCTGGTCGCCGACGTCGCCCTGCTGCAGGCTGCCCGCTACGACATCCTGGTGGAAGCCACCGGCAACCCCGCGATTGGCTACCAGGTCGCCCGGCGCGCCATCGAGGACGGTCGTCACGTCGCCATGGTCAGCAAGGAAGTGGACTCGGTTGCGGGTATCGCCCTGTCCCGCCTTGCCGCACAACACGATGTGGTCTACACCACCGCCGACGGCGATCAGCCGGCCAACCTGATCGGCTGGGTCAGCTGGGCGCGTGTGCTCAAGCTGGACATCGTCGCAGCGGGCAAGTCCAGTGAATACGATCTGGTGTTCAACCCCGAGGACGGCAGCATCACCCAGCTTGATACCACCATTTCCACGCCAGCCATGGGCGAATTGCTGCGCCTGGGCGATGACATTCCAGCCACCCTTGCAGCACGCCGCGCCGCCTTGAATGGCCTGAAGACGTCCGCCACCGCCGACTATTGCGAAATGTCGGTGGTGGCTACCAACACCGGCCTGGTGCCGGACGTGGAACTGCTGCACTACCCGATTGCTCGTACCAGCGAACTGGCCGACATCTACGCCTTGCGCGAAGACGGTGGTGTGCTGGGTCGCAGCGGCGTGATCGAGGTGTTCAACGTGCTGCGTCTACCCGACGAGGCGAGCTTTGCCGGGGGTGTGTTCGTGATCATCCGCACCCACGACAAACCGACCTGGGAATTGCTCGCGCAGAAAGGCCACGTGGTCAGCCGCAACGGACGCTACGCCTGCCTGTACCTGCCCTACCACTTCATGGGTGTGGAAACGCCGATCACCCTGCTCAACGCTGTGCTGCACAAACGTGCGTCGGGCACCGACAAACCGAGCCAGTCGACCATTCTGGCCGGACGCGCCACGATCGATATCGCCGCAGGCACCGTGCTGAAAATGGGTGGCCACCACCACGACGTCACCGGTGTGCAGGCCGTGCTGATCGGGCGTTCGGATGCCCCCGACGATATCGCTCCGTTGTACCTGGCAGCCCACGCCACCGCCGCGCGGGACATCAAAGCCGGCGAGTTGCTGCTGATGAGTGACATCGGGCAGTACAACGATGAACTGCACCGCGCCTGGCAGACCGGCCTGCAATCGGCCTGATCGCACAGCGGCTTTCAGCCGATACCGGTGCCCGACACGGGCACCGACGTCCACTTCACAGGTTCCATAAAAACATGAATAGCGAACTGCTGATTTTCGCGATGGCCGCCGGCGCCATCGTGGTGTTGATCCTGCTCATCACCAAGCTCAAGCTCAACCCGTTCCTGGCCCTGACCCTTACCGCGATCGGCCTTGGCCTGCTCAGTGGTGCGGGCGCCGGCGAGACCATCGACAGCTTCGCCAAGGGCTTCGGCTCGGCGCTGGCCAAGACCGGCCCGGTGATCGGCCTGGGTACGCTGCTGGGCGGTATCCTGCTGGGCTCGGGCGGCGCCGACCGCATCGCCAATGCCTTTATCGGCCAGCGTCCGGTGCAGTACGCGCCCTGGGCGATCTGCGCCGCCGCGTTGCTGATCGGCATGCCGCACCTGTTCGACGTCAGCTTCATCATGCTGGCCCCGCTGGTCTATACGGTGGCAAAGCGCACCAATAGCCATCTGCTTTACATAGGTCTGCCCCTGGCCGCCGGCCTGTACGTGTCTCACGGTCTGCTGCCGCCGCACCCGGCCCCGACGCTGGCGGTCGCAGCGTTCCATGCCAATACCGGACTGACCATCTTTTATGGCCTGCTGATCGCCGTGCCCACGGCGATCATCTGCGGCCCGATCTTCACCCGCCTGATCAGCCCCTGGTTCGGCCCGGCGCCCGACCTCAGCGCAGGCCCAGTGGGCGCGCGGGAAGTCAGCCCGGATCAAAACCAGGTGTCGCTGCTGTCATCGATCATCGCCGTGCTGCTGCCGCCCGGCCTGATGCTGGTCGGCACCCTGGGCTTGGCCTTCAGCTTCAAGGGCTCGATGGCCTACGGGGTATTCAACGCCCTGAACAACCCGATCCTGTCGTTGTTGATCGCGGTCATCTTTGCCTTCTTCGCCTTGGGCCTGCGTGCCGGGTTCAACCTGGGCCAGGTGCAGAAGATGGCCAGCCAGGGCCTGGCACCGCTGGGCGCGATCGTGATGATTCTGGGCGCTGGCGGTGGCTTCAAGGAAATGCTCACTACCATTCACCTGGATGCACTGATCACTCACCATGCTTCTGGCTGGGCGGTCAATCCGCTGATTCTAAGCTGGGGTATCGCGGCACTGCTGCGCATCTGCGTCGGTTCTGCGACAGTCGCCACCGTCGCTGCCACCGGGATCGTCGCGCCCCTGGCACTAGCCTATCCGGGCCTGTCACCGGAGCTGTTGGTACTGGCCACCGCCTCGGGTGCCGTGATGCTCTCCCACGTCAATGACTCGGGTTTCTGGCTGTTCAAGGAGTACTTCCAACTCAGTGTGGCTCAGACCTTCCGCACCTGGACCCTGATGCTGTGCCTGCAATCAGTGATCGGTTTGATCGGCGTTCTATTGATCGAAGCGGTGATTCGCTAAGATGGCCGCCTGACCATCTGCCTGCACGCCCCGGAGCCTGAATGCCCACCGACGAGGACCTCGCCATCACTGGCGCCGCACCGATGATTCCCGACCAGCGCCGGGAACAGATCCTGCGCCAGTTGCGCAAGCACCAGGTGCTCAGCGTGCACCAACTGACGGAAATGTTCGATTGCTCGCACATGACCGTGCGCCGCGATATCAGTGTGTTGGAGCAGGAAGGCCGCGCCTACTCGGTGCCCGGTGGCGTGCGCATTGCCAGCCAGTTGCACAGCGAACCCAGCCATCAGTCCAAGGCGGTCGCCGAGCAGCCGCAGAAACAGGCGATGGCAAGGCTCGCCGCAGGTTTGTTACACGATGACATGACGGTGTATCTGGATGCTGGCACTAGCACACTGGAGGTTGTTCCGCATATCGCGGCCCTCTCGGGCATGACCGTGGTGACCAACGACTTCGGCATCGTTCATGCTCTGGCCGAAGCGCTACATGTGGACGTGATTCATACCGGCGGCCTGCTCGACCATCCCAACCGCTCGTGCGTGGGTGGTTTGGCAGTGGCCACATTGCGCCAGCTGGCGACCGATATTGCATTCATGTCCACCAGTTCCTGGGACCTGCAACGGGGCATCACCACGCCTTCGGCGCTCAAGGTCGAGGTCAAGCAGGTGGCGATGCAGTCGGCGTCTCAGCGGGTGCTCATCACCAGCAGTTCCAAATACGGTACGTTCGGGATGTACAAGATCGCCGGGCTCGAGCAGTTCGATGTGGTCATCAGCGACAGCGAGTTGACTGACGTGGCAGCCGAGGCGATCCGCAAGCTGGGCGTGGAAGTACTGTTGGCCCAAGAGTGACGATACGGGTAGATGGAACTCCACTGCCTGACAGCGGCCACAATTGCACACAATTCCTGCGGGAAGTACCTGCCATGAACGACACCTTCGATCTGAACCGCTTCATCGACGCCCAACGCGCGGTGTACTCCGATGTCCTCGAAGAATTGCGCAGCGGCCGCAAGCGCACTCACTGGATGTGGTTCGTCTTTCCCCAACTGGCGGGCCTGGGGCGGAGCGAGACGGCGCGTTTCTATGCGATCAGCGGCGCTGCCGAAGCAGTGGCCTATCTGCACGATCCGTTACTGGGCGCTCGGCTTCTGGAGTGCACACGGACCGTGCTCGAGCATTCGGGCAAGAGCGTGACAGCCATGTTCGGCAGTCCCGATGATATGAAACTGCGTTCATGCATGACCTTGTTTGCCAGCGTCGCACCTGAGCAGGCGTGCTTCCAGCAAGTGCTCGACCGGTTCTTCAACGGTGAGCCCGACGAGAAAACCGTTGCGCTGCTGGAACAGCCCCTGTAGCAGCGGCGCGAGCCGCGTCATGGCCAGTGTGGTGTGCCAGACGCAGCGCGGCGAACCCGGACGCGGCTTGCGCCGCTGCTACAGGGATTCGTGCAAGCCGCGCCATCTCCGATGACGCGGCTTGCGTTGTGGTTGTAGCAGCGTCGCGTTGTGTCGAAGAGTTGCAAATAATCGATAGCCTGCTTTGCTTTAACCAACGTTCCCTGTCCGAGGGGACCTCAAGCGCACGCCTGCGAACGAGCCCATGACCGAGTCTGCCCACCCTACCCCTTCGTCGTCCATCAACCTGCAAATCATCTCCATCGTCTTCTACACCTTCATTGCCTTCATCTCCATCGGGCTGCCGATTGCCGTGTTGCCGGGTTACGTTCACGATCAGCTGGGCTTCAGCGCCGTAGCGGCTGGCGTGGTGATCGGCGCGCAGTACCTGGCCACCCTGCTCAGCCGCCCGAGTGCCGGGCGTATGGCCGATGCCCTGGGCACCAAACGCACCATCGTCTACGGCTTGATCGGTATCGGTATCAGTGGCGCGCTGACCTTCGTATCCGTGTTCCTGCACAGCGCGCCGCAGTGGAGCCTGGGGGTGTTGATCGCCGGGCGTGTGGTCCTCGGCCTGTCCCAGGGTGCGATCGGCGTGGGCACCAGCAGCTGGGGCATCAGCCGCGTCGGCGCCGAGCACATGGCCAAGGTGATTTCCTGGAATGGCATCGCCTCCTATGGCGCAATCGCCATCGGCGCGCCGCTGGGCGTGCTGATGGTGGGGTTCGCCGGCTTCTGGACCTTGGGCATCGCCCTGATGCTATTGAGCGCGCTGGCGCTGTGGATGATCCACGATACGCCTGCCGCGCCCGTGGTGCGTGGCGAACGCATGCCGTTCTGGGCGGCCTTCGGCCGGGTCGCACCGCACGGGATGAGCCTGATGCTGGCGTCGATCGGCTACGGCACCCTCACCACGTTCATCACCCTCTACTACGTGGAGCGCGGCTGGGAAGGCGCGGCCTGGTGCCTGACCGCCTTCGGCATCAGCTTCATCGCGGCGCGCCTGGTGTTCATCAACAGCATCAATCACCTGGGCGGTTCGACGGTGGCCATGGCCTGTATCGCCACGGAGGTGGTCGGGTTGAGCCTGCTCTGGCTGGCGCCCTCGCCGACCTTCACGCTCGCGGGTGCAGCGCTGGCCGGCTTGGGGTTGTCGCTGGTCTATCCTGCGCTGGGGGTGCTGGCCATCCACAAGGTACCGGGCACCAGCCGCGGTGCAGGCTTGAGCGCCTTCGCGGTGTTCTTCGATCTGGCCCTGGCGATTGCCGGACCGGTGATGGGCGCAGTAGCGGCCGGGTTCGGCTATGGATCGATTTTCGCTCTGGCCGCCGGGCTGTCCCTCGCGGCACTGGGGCTCACTGCGTGGCTGTCGCGCCAGGATCAGTGATCGGCGGTCTGCAGGCCCGCGCGTGAAGGCCGACCCAGGGTGTGAGTGAAGAACTTGCCGGCTTCGTGGATCAGGTCGCGGTGGATACCTTCACGGTCCACGCCGTCGGCATCGGTACACAGGGCCGGCGAAGCGTCACGTTGCTCGTCCGTGCATGGCGCCATGAACACAAAGTGACCGGCGCCGGGGAGCAGTCGATAGTCCGTGTTTCCCGGCAGCTTGCGCGCCAGCGCCTCGGCATTCTTGTCGATGGCCACCAATTGATCGTTGTCGCCGCTGTAGATCAGGGTTGGCAAATGGACTTCAGCCAGGGTCTGGCGACCGAACATCAGGCTCAACGGCGCCATCAACAACAGCGCGCGTACCCGTGGGTCGGCTTCGGGGTTCAGGTCGTCGCGGTCGGCTTCCAGTTCACCACGGGTCTGGCAGGCATCGGCGTCGTAGGGCCGCTCTTCGCAGTACTTGCGCAAGCGCTGCAGGTCGGGGCGCGCGCCGGAGAGGATCAATGCCGTCTCGCCACCTGCGGAATAGCCGATCACCCCAACCGCGTTGGCATTGACGAAAGGCGACAACATCGAATCGCCCAACGCTGCGCTGATCGCCTGGGAGATCTGCAGTGGCCGCCCGTACAGATTGCTGAGCTTGCCCAAACGGCTGTGATCCTGGGCGTTGTCACCCGGATGGACCACCGCCACCACCACGAAGCCCTTGCGCGTCAGTGCAGTGATCAGATCGTGCAAGGCCAAGGGGGTGCCGGTGTTGCCGTGGGACAGCATCAGCAGCGGGAAGCGACCGATGGCGATCGGGGCATCCTGCTGCGCGTCGATGCTGTAGCCGCCCAATCGCGCCGGATGCGTACGTCCCTGGGTGGGGTAGAAGGCATAGGCTTGCATGGGCTGGTCGTCGAGCGGGTCGTTGAAGGTCAGCAGGTGATAACCCACGTTCCAGCGGGCATGGGGAAGCGCTTGAGCCTGCACCGAAAACAGGCTCAACAGCAGCAGAAAAACCAATACTGCACAACGACGGACCATCGCGGCGCTCTTCCTTGGCAAAACCTTGGGGGTAGGTTCTGACACAGCATAGGATGGGCCAAGTCACACGCCGGTTCCGTGAAATATTACGCAGGCGCGGCTGAAAACCCTCCACTGACCGCAACCAGGGTCTGATCGGCTGAACCCTCGTCCGTGGTCCGGCTCTATGAAGGTGCCCCTGAAGTGTTGCCGGCCATCGCTCACAAAGCCTTGGCTGCGCTTCGCCCCCATGAAAAGGATTCCAGCATGAACACTCGAAAGGCCCTTGCCACGCGCACCTCGTTGACGTGCCTTGCCGCCCTCGCCATCGCGGGCTGCGCCGGCAATAACAGCGCATCCAAGGTGGACGCGCCCGGCGTGCCGGCCACGGCGCTGACCAAGACCCTGGACGCTGGCGCCAACGCGCTGCAGTCGCGCCCACCCATCGATGAGTTGAACGCCTACCTGGACGGCTTTCACTTCTACAATGGACACCCCGGCGCGCAGATGGAAGCCCATCACTATTGCGCCATCCTCAATGAAGAAGTGATTCAGTGCGTCATTTATGACGGTAACGTCAAGGATGCAAAACTGATGGGCGTCGAATACATCATCAGCGCCGGGCTCTTCGCCAAACTGCCCACGGCCGAGAAAGCGTTGTGGCACAGCCACGTCCACGAAGTGAAGTCTGGCCAACTGATAGCGCCGGGCATTCCCGCGCCGGCCGAACATGCCCTGATGGAAAAACTGGTGAACACCTACGGCAAGACCTGGCATACCTGGCACACCGATCTGGACAAGCAGCTGCCCTTGGGCGTACCGCAACTGATGATGGGTTTCACCGCTGATGGGCGGATCGATCCGGCGCTGGTGCGCGAGCGCGACAAACGCTTTGGTGTCGACAGCGACAGCAAGAAAGCGGCCCGCGCCGATATTCCCGCGCCGGCGATAGACCCAGGCGCCGACGCTTGGAGCAAGGGTCGCGTCATCCAGATCCAGGACCCCACCGGCAGTCGTCACGCGCATTGAGCCTGCAAGTGCAGGCCGTGGCGTCAGAACGTGATACCCAGGTGCTGTCCGGCAAAAATGACCTGATCGAACCAGAACGCCTGGTGAAGCGCGACGATCAGCCAGAACACCAGTTGATAGGACACCTTGCGCGTCTTGTGCCGGAACAGTTGCTGGGCGAGCAGCGCACCCGGCCAGCCGCCAAGCAGCTCGACGCCGTGCAGCAGTCTTTCCGGAATGCGCTGGCCCTGCACCGTGGCGCGGCGCTTGTCATGCCAGTACAACCCGGCCGCAAGCAGACTCATCAGGGCATAGACTGCCAGCAGCGCCGGGTGCCCGGCCAGTGCCAGGCGCAATACGCCCAGGAACGGCAACAGGCACAGCAGGATGAAGGCCGTAAGTTTCAGCGCCAGGAATCGCACGGGACGCTGCTGCCCGCCGCGCAGCGGTGACGGCGCCCGGCGCGACGCCGGTTCAGCCCTGCGCACTGGACCAGTCGATCCAGCCGAACTGCCAGGTGGCCAGGATGATCAGGCCGAAGGCGATGCGGTACCAGGCGAACACCGCGTAGCTATGGGTGGCGATGAACTTGAGCAGGCCGCGCACTGCGATCATCGCGAAGATGAACGAGACTACGAAGCCCAGCGCAAACACCGGGAAGTCCGCTGGCTGAAACAGATGGTGAAACTTGTAGCCGGAGTACACCGCGGCGCCGACCATGGTCGGCATGGCCAGGAAAAACGAGAACTCGGTGGCCGTCTTGCGCGACAGACCGAACAGCAGGCCGCCGATGATGGTCGAGCCAGAGCGCGAAGTGCCGGGAATCATCGCCAGGCATTGGGCAAAGCCGACCTTGAGCGCATCGCTCCAGTGCATGTCATCGACGTGGTGAACCCGCACGGCATGTTCGCGCTTCTCGGCCCAGAGCATGACGAAGCCGCCAAGCACCAGCGCCACGGCCACGGTGATGGGGTTGAACAGGTATTCGTGGATCTTGTCGGCGAATATCACCCCCAGCACCACTGCAGGCAGAAAGCCGATCAGCAGGTTGATGGTGAAGCGCTGCGCATTGCGCTGGGTCGGCAAGCCGGTGACGACTTCGAGGATCTTGCGGCGGAACTCCCACACCACGGCCAGTATCGCACCCAGCTGGATGATGATATTGAAAGCCATCGCCCGCTCGCCTCCGAAGCCGATCAGGTCGGCCACGATGATCTGGTGGCCCGTGCTGGAGATGGGCAGGAACTCGGTCAAGCCTTCCACGATGCCCAGAATCAACGCCTGCATGGCGGTCCAAAAATCCATCATTCCCCCAATTGGACGCGCGCCTGGCGCGGTCCTGTCTGTTTAATAGAACTCATTGCCGTCGGGCCCCGCGATGCTATCAGAGCAGGTCGTGCAAATCCGCATGCCGGGGCCGTCGAGCGTTGATTGAGTTGAAGTTTCATCTTTACGGCAGGTCCACGGCACGCAACGCGCGCCGCGAGTGTGGCGCAGGTTACAATCCCGGCCTTCGATGCATTGCATGCACCTGCCAGGGATTGTCCATGTCGCCTTTGGAATTGTTCGCCGCCACGCTGGGCGTGATTGCGGTGTGGTTGACCGTCAAGCAGAATTGGCTGTGCTGGCCGATCGGCCTGGTCATGGTACTGATCTATTCGTATGTGTTTTATGACTACAAGCTGTACTCCAACATGCTGTTGCAGGTGGTGTACGCGGGCGTGCAGGTGTACGGGTGGTGGCACTGGACCCGTGGTGCATCGACGGCCAATGGTCGACCGGTCACGCGCCTGGCACCAGCGCCGCTGCTCGGCGGTTTGCTCATCGGCCTGGTTGCAGGGCTTGCGCTGGGAGCGGCGATGGCCACCTGGAGCGACGCCAGCCAGCCGTGGCTGGACGCCCTGCTGACCGGCTTCAGCCTGGTCGCACAGTGGTGGATGGCCACCAAGCGCGAGCAGTGCTGGCCGCTGTGGATCGTCCTCGATGCGATTTTCGTCGGCTTGTTCGTGCATCAGGCGCTGTACCTGACGGCAGGGTTGTACGCACTGTTCCTGCTGCTGGCCATTCATGGCTGGCACCAGTGGCGCAAGAGCGTGGCGGTGGCCGCATGAAGGTCGTGGTGCTGTGCGGGCCCGAATCGTCGGGCAAGAGCTGGCTGGCCGAACGCATGCGGGTGCAACTGGGTGCGGTGGTGGTGGGCGAATACGTGCGCCACTTCATCGACCGCGAACAGCGTGATACCTGCTACGCCGACATCGACGCCATCGCTCGCGGCCAATTGGCCTGGGAAGATGCCGCCCGCCGCGCGCAACCGGCGTTGCTGGTGCTCGACACCCACTTGCTGAGCAATATGCTCTGGAGTAAGACCTTGTTCGGCAACTGCCCGGCGTGGCTGGAAACGGCGCTGCTGCAACGGCACTACGACGCGCATTTGCTGCTCTCGCCAGAGGGCGTGGAATGGACTGCCGATGGCCAGCGCTGTCAACCCGAGCTGTCCCAGCGCCAGGCCTTCTTTGCCCAAAGCCGGGCCTGGCTGCTGGCCCACGCGCTGCCTTGCACCGTCATCAGCGGAGATTGGCAAGCGCGTGAAACACAGGTGCTGGCGAGCATTCGGCATGTTCTGGATCAACCCTAGCGTGCGTCAGCGCATGTGGTGTTTGTGCAGCAGGCGATACAGCGTCGGGCGTGACACGCCAAGCACCCTGGCCGCCGTGCTCAGGTTGCCGCCATGGCGCAGCAGCACGTCGCCCAGCGCCTGACGCTCGGCGCGGTGCTTGTAATCCTGCAGCGTCCCCAAAGGCGCAGCGACCAGGGTTTCGGTGCCCAGCCCCAGGTCCCCGGCTTCGATCTGGTTGCCGTGGGCCAGTGCCTGGGCCTGGCGAACCCGGGTGGACAACTCGCGGACATTGCCCGGCCAGTCATGCTCGCCCATGGCGATCAGTGCCTCCTGGCTGAACGGGCGATGGCGCCGACCGTTCTCGCGGCTGTAGCGTTGGGCGAAATGATTGGCCAGCATGGCCAGGTCGCCATAGCGTTCGCGCAACGGTACCGCGACGATCTCCAGCACGTTGAGCCGGTAGTAAAGATCTTCACGCAGCTGCCCCTTGCGCATGGCGCCTGCCAGGTCGCTGTCGCTGGTGGCCACCACGCGCACGTCCACCTCGCCTGAGCCCTTGCGCTGCAGAAACCGCAGCAGTTGCTCCTGGATGTCCAGCGGCAAGCCATGTACCTGCTCGAGCAGCAAGGTACCGCGATGGGCGGCCTGCAGCACGCTGCCGGACAACGGGTGCACATTGGTCTCGCCACAGCCAGGCGCGAAGAGTGGCGTCTGGCCCGGGCGGTGGGCACGGGCCTGGCAGTCGAAGACGATGAAGGGCTGCAGTCGGCGCGCAGACTGCTGGTGCAGTGCGCGGGCGATCAACTGCTTGCCGGTACCCGCTTCACCCCGGATCAAGACCGGGGAATCGGTGGTCGAGAATTTGTTGATGAGCTTGTACAAGTCGCGCATGGGCTGACTATCGCCCAACAGTCCGCAAGGCTCGCAGGGGTAGGCGTTCGAATTCACAGGCATGGCCTTTCCTTGCTGGGACGTGTTCGAGAAAATACATCAAAAACAGCGGCTTGCAAGTTGTGCCAAAACGGTAACGGAAAATTGACGTTTAACCCCTCCGGGCTGGTCATGGAGCGTCGTCGCGCGACATTGGCGCGTCAGCGATACGTCTCGCGGACCCCGCGCGACGCCGGTGTACAATCGCCGTTTTTCGGTATCGGCAAGGATGAGCATGAACGCGTTCGATTGGCACCGTGTGCTGCTGGGTGATGTCAACACGGGGTTTCTGGGCGAGGTGGTCGCGCGTACGCTCATGGCCTATGTGGTGGTCTTCCTGTTTCTGAAAATCGCCGGACGGCGCGGGGTGCGCCAGCTGTCGCTGTTCGAGCTGGTGGTGATCCTGACCCTGGGCTCGGCGGCTGGCGATGTGACCTTCTACGAGGACGTACCCGTATTGCCCGTGCTGGTGGTGTTCCTGGCGATGATCATCTTGTATCGCCTCACCACCTTTTTGACCGAGCGCAGCGGCCGCTTCGGCGAATGGTTGGAGGGCAAGCCGTTTCTGATCATTCGCGACGGTGTGTTCGAGCTCAAGGCGCTGCAGAGCGGCAACATCACTCACGCCGAGTTCCTGATGGAACTGCGCCTTCGCGGCGTCGAGCACCTGGGCCAGGTGCGGCTGGGTATCCTCGAGGTGAATGGTGACGTCAGCCTGTACTTCCACGAACGCGAGGATGTAAAGCCGGGACTGTCGATCCTCCCGCCCGAGCATCGGGAGTCGCTGACCACGGCCGATCGCGAGGACCTGTATGCCTGCGAGTATTGCGGCCACCTGGAAACCCTGGTTCACCAGCAGGCGCTGCCCTGCCCGCGTTGCGACAATCCGGTGTGGAGCAAGGCGCTCTGCAATCCACGGGCGGCCTGAGGCTACCGCCGCGGCAAGTCGTCCAGATGCTGGTACTCGGCGTTCAGCGCCGCGGCCAGAGCGCGGGCGCGACCCAGCCGGATCGGGCCCTTCTCCATGTCCACCAGCAATGCCGGACAGGCCATTGGCAACGCGCCTTCCAGTGACTTCAGACGCCCGTCGGTGAACACCAGGCAGCGTTGTGCTTCCTGGGGGTGCTGGCGTGCGCGCTGTTGCAGCCATTCGCGAGCCTGGTCCAGTGCTGCCAGCAGTGGCGTGCCGCCGCCTGCGCCCAGCTCGGCCAGCCAGGGCTGCAATGCCGCCGAAGCCTTCAAACCGTGGCATTGCCAGGCCGGCCCGGTGCCGCTGGCGGTGAGCAGCGCCAGCCGGGCGCGTTGCCGGTAGGCGTCGTCGAACACCTGTGCCAGTACGCCTTTGGCCTCGGCCAGGGCACCGTGCCGGCGCGTCGAAGCCGATGCATCCACCACCACCAGCCATAGCTGCTGGGCGGCATTGCGACGCTGTTGCCAGCGCAGGTCGTCACGTTGACGCGGCCGCCCCTGCAGCAGGGTAGCCGGCCAGTCGACCTTGCCGGCCGATGCCGCGCGCGCCGCGCCTTGCCGCCCTTGTTCGAGGTTGCCCTTGCCGGGCCGAGCATCCGCCGGGCGCGGACGGATGCTCAGGGCTTTTTTGGCCAGCTCGGCACCGTGCGCCGTTCGCCCACCGGAACGGCCTGCGCCGGCATGTCGCCCCACTGGCCTTGACCGGGGTCGGAGGGTTGCTCAGCGCTGGCAGCGGGCGGAGGTGGTGTCGCGCTGGACTCTGGCGGCCGGTTCGTCTGGCGGCGATGGCGCAGGGCGAACTCGGCAACCGCGTCGACGTCTTCGTCGAGGATAGCGTCGCCGCCGCGCCAGGCAGCATGAGCGCGCGCCGCGCGCAGCCAGACCAGGTCGGCGCGCAGGCCGTCCACGCCTTCGGCGAAGCAACGGGTGGTGATCGATTCAAGCGCCTGGTCGCTCAGCGGAATCGACTCGAGACGCTCCCGCGCCTGTTGGCAACGCAGCCGCAGCGCCGCCTGCGCGGCAGCCCACTGCGCGCAGAACGCCTGGGGGTCGCTGTCGAATGCCAGACGGCGGCGAATGATCTGGCTGCGTTCGGCCGGCGCGGGCTGGCCATCCAGGGCAACGTTGAAGCCGAAGCGGTCGAGCAGCTGCGGACGCAACTCGCCTTCCTCGGGGTTCATCGTACCGATGAGCACGAAGCGCGCCGGATGGGCGTGGGAGATGCCATCGCGCTCGATGCGGTTGACGCCGCTGGCAGCGACGTCTAGCAACAGGTCGACCAGGTGATCGGCGAGCAGGTTCACCTCATCCACGTACAGCACGCCACCGTCGGCCTTGGCCAGCACGCCTGGCGAGAAGCGTGCCCGCCCTTCGCCCAGCGCCGCTTCCAGGTCGAGCGTGCCGACCAGGCGGTCCTCGCTGGCACCCAGCGGCAAGGTCACCAACTGGCCACCGGCGAGCAGATCGGCCAGCCCGCGCGCCAGGGTGCTCTTGGCCATGCCCCGTGGCCCTTCGATCAACACGCCACCGATGCGCGGATCGATAGCGGCCAGACACAACGCCAGTTTCAGCGAATCGGCGGCGACGACGGCGGCCAGGGGAAAGTGCAGGGTGTCGGTCATTGCAGGGATCTCTTCAGGCATCTTCTTCGGTATCCAGCAGCAGGTCTTCCACGGCTTGTCGGTAGTCGCCCGGTTCAGCCCACAGGCCTCGCTGCTGAGCCTCGAGCAGACGTTCGGCCATGTCGCGCAGCGCCGCCGGATTGTGCTCCTGCAGAAAACTGCGGGTGGAAGGATCCAGCAGGTAGGCGTCGGTGAGCAACGCGTACTGGTGATCGTCGATCAGGTGCGTGGTCGCATCGAAGGCAAACAGGTTGTCGACCGTCGCGGCCAGTTCGAACGCGCCCTTGTAGCCGTGCCGCTTGACCCCTTCGATCCACTTCGGATTGGCCGCGCGGGCGCGCACCACGCGGTTGAGCTCTTCTTTCAGGGTACGCACGCGCGGCACGTCTGGCTGGCTGTGGTCGCCGTGATAACTGGCGGTGTTCTGGCCACTCAAGGTTTCCGCAGCGGCCAGCATACCGCCTTGGAACTGGTAGTAATCGTTGGAATCGAGCAGGTCGTGCTCGCGGTTGTCCTGGTTCTGCAGCACGGCCTGGACCTGCCCCAGGCGCCGGGCGAAAGGTGCGCGTGCGGCAGTCCCCTCGTCGTCCGCACCGTAGGCATAGGCGCCCCAGTTCAGGTAGGCCTCGGCCAGGTCTTCGCGGGTCTGCCACAGGCGGCCGTCTATGGCCCCTTGCACCCCGGCGCCATAGGCACCGGGCTTGGCGCCGAAGATACGCCAGCCTGCCTCGCGGGCGGCCTGCTCGGCCGGTACGCCCTCGGCCAGCAGCTGCGCCTGTTCGGCACGGACCTTGGCTGCCAGCGGGTTGAGATCGTCGGGCTCGTCGAGCGCCGCCACGGCCTGTACGGCCGCATCGAACAGGCGCAACAGGTTGGCAAAGGCATCACGAAAGAACCCGGACACCCGCAGGGTCACGTCCACCCGCGGGCGATCAAGCAGGCTCAATGGCAGAATCTCGAAATCGTCCACCCGCTGGCTGCCGGTGGCCCACACCGGGCGCACACCCATCAGCGCCATGGCCTGGGCGATGTCGTCGCCGCCGGTACGCATGGTCGCCGTGCCCCAGACCGACAGGCCCAGCTGGCGCAGGTGATCGCCATGATCCTGCAGGTGCCGCTCGAGAATCAGGTTGGCGGAGGCGAAGCCGATGCGCCAGGCAGTGGTGGTCGGCAGGTTGCGCACGTCCACGGAAAAGAAGTTGCGCCCGGTGGGCAACACGTCGAGGCGCCCGCGGCTGGGTGCCCCGCTCGGCCCGGCGGGCACGAAACGGCCCGACAATGCGCTGAGCAGGCCGTGCATTTCCGCCGGTCCGCAGGCATCGAGACGCGGTGCCACGGTGTCGCACAGGTGGCCCAGGATGAGTTGCACGTCGCTCCAGCCTTCGCCCAGTTCCAGCGGACCGTTCAAGGCCTGCTCGATCAGCTGGGCGGCATACAGTTCGAGCCGTTCGCGGCTGTCGCCGGCACTGCGCCAGGGCTCCTCGCTGATCGCGGCCAGGGCAGTCGGCCGTGGTCCGTCCCAGGGTGCGCCGAGGTCGCAGTCGAGCGGATCGAAACCCAGTTCGAAAGCCTTGGCCAATGCTCGCAGCACACTGGCCTGGGCGCCGCGGCCGTCGCCTCGAGGAATGCGCAGCAGTGCCAGCAGGGTATCGGCACGCAGGCGACCCTGGGGCGACTCGCCGAACACGTGCAGCCCATCGCGTATCTGCGACTCTTTGAGGTCGCACAGATAGGTGTCCAGGCGCGGCAGCCACACCGCCGCTTCGGCACCCTCGGCCATCTGCAGCTCGTGATCGATGCGGGTTTCGCGCACCAGCGCCAGAATGTCCTGTTCCAGGGCCTGGGCGCGGCGCGGATCGAGCATCTGCGCGTCGTAGTACTCGTCGGCCAACAGTTCCAGATCGCGCAGCGGCCCGTAGGTCTCGGCGCGGGTCAGCGGCGGCATCAGGTGGTCGATGATCACCGCCTGGGTGCGCCGCTTGGCCTGGGCGCCCTCACCCGGATCGTTGACGATGAACGGGTAGATATTCGGCATCGGCCCCAGTACCGCATCGGGCCAGCACTGCTCGGACAGCCCGACGCCCTTGCCCGGCAGCCATTCCAGGTTGCCGTGCTTGCCCACGTGGATCAGTGCATCGGCGCCGTAGGTGTGGCGCAGCCAGAAATAGAACGCCAGGTAACCATGGGGCGGCACCAGATCGGGGTCGTGGTAGACCGCGCTGACGTCCACCTGGTAACCCCGCGCCGGCTGGATGCCGACGAAGGTCAGGCCCATGCGCAGACCGGCGATCATCATGCGGCCGTTACGGCACATGGGGTCGGCACCTGGCTCGCCCCAGCGCTCGCGCACGGCGGTCTGATTGGCCGCCGGCAGCAAGGCGAAGGCGGCGAGGTAGTCGTCCAGCGCCATGCTCTGGGCACAGGGGCGCAGGTCCAGTTGCTCCAGATCGTTGGTCACGCCGCCGAGCAGCAGGTGAATCAGCGCCGTACCGCTGTCGGGTAGATCGGCCACCGGATAGCCCTGCTGCTGCATCGCGCGCAGGATGTTCAGCGCCGCAGCCGGAGTGTCGAGGCCGACGCCGTTGCCGATTCGGCCATCGCGGGTCGGATAGTTCGCCAGCACCAGGGCGACACGCTTGTCGGCATTGGGCAGACGCGCCAAAGCGGCCCATTTGCGCGCCAGTTCGGCGACGAAATCCATGCGCTCGACATGCGCCGTGTAGCACACCACATCGCTCTGGCTGCGCTCGTTGTGCCAGGCCAGGTCCTTGAAGCTGATGGCCCGGCTGATGATGCGCCCGTCCAGCTCCGGCAAGGCAATGTGCATGGCCAGGTCGCGCGCGCCCAGACCCTGCTCGCTCGCCTGCCACAATGCCTGGTTGTCCTGCGCGCAGATGGCCTGGATCACCGGAATGTCACGGCGAAACGGCCGCAGGTGCGGTGCTTCCGGGCTGGACTGGGCAAAGCCGGTGGTGTTGAGAATGATCGCGGCGCCCGCCTCGTCCATCCAGTCCTGCACCTGCGCCAGGCATGCAGCTTCCTTGAGGCTGGCCACGGCGATCGGCAACGGATTGAGCCCGGCCGCCTGCAGCCTGGCACAGAAGGTGTCGACGAAACCGGTGTTGGCCGCCTGCAGGTGCGAGCGATAGAACAGCAACGGCACCACAGGCCATTGCGCTTGCCACTGCGTCTGCCAGTGGGCCAGGTCGGCGGTTTGTTGCGTCGGATGGTAGATGACCGTGCGCGGCAGCGTCTGAGGCGCTTCGCACGGTTCGGTGCGTCCGAACCAGGTATTGCCGAGGTAGCCGTACAGGTTGCGTGCGTTTTCCATGCCGCCCTGGCGCAGGTACTGCCACAGGCGGTCGGCTTGCTCGGCAGGCACCGTACAGCGCTCGGCCAGTTCGGGATCGGGGCGATCGCAGCCTGGCACCAGGATGACCTGCACGCCCCGCTCGGCCAGCTGCATCAACTGCTCGACGCCGTAGCGCCAGTAGCCGATGCCGCCGTGCAGGGAAATCAGAATGACCTTGGCGTGGCGCAGCACCTGGTCGACGTAGAGGTCGACCGAAGAATGATTCTGCACCTGCATGGGGTTGGCCAGGCGCAGGCTCGGGTAGTCGGCCGGCAGACGCTCGCTGGCCTCGGCCAGCAAGGCCAGGTGCGAATCGCCGCTGCAGAGGATGACCAGTTCGGCGGGCGTCTGGCCGAGGTCGGCGATGCTGTCGTCCGGCACGAAGCCGCCGGGTTGGGTCCTCAGCAGGTGCATCGGTCAGGCTTCCAGCGCGGCGCGCAGTTGCGCTTGCAGCGACGCTGCATCCAGTTCCTGACCGATCAGCACCAGGCGCGTGCTGCGCACTTCGTCTGCGCCCCAGGCACGATCGAAGTGCTTGTCGAAACGCGTGCCCACGCCCTGGATCAGCAGGCGCATCGGCTTGCCCGGAATGGCCGCGAAGCCCTTGACGCGCAGGATGCCGTGTTGGACCACGGCAGCGTTGAGCGCCTGCAGCAGCTTGGCTTCTTCGGCCTGCGGCAGCTCGATGGAGATCGAATCGAAGGCGTCGTGATCGTGCTCGTCGTGGTCGTCGCCTTCATGGTGGTCGTGGTGGGTCTTGCGGCCGTCGATGTGTTGCTCGGACTCTGCGCCCAGGCCCAGCAGTACCGCCAGCGGCAAACGGCCACTGCTGGCCTCGACCACCTTCACTGCCGCCGGCAGTTCCTCGGCGACCTCGGCGCGCACCGCAGCCAGGGCGTCTGCGTCGATCAGGTCGGCCTTGTTCAGAATGACCAGATCGGCGCTGGCCAACTGGTCGGCGAACAGCTCGTGCAGCGGCGATTCATGGTCCAGGTTGGGATCGAGCTTGCGCTGGGCATCGACCTGCTCGGGGAAGGCTGCGAAGGTACCCGCCGCCACGGCCGGGCTGTCGACCACGGTGATGACCGCATCGACCGTGCAGGCGCTGCGGATTTCCGGCCATTGGAAGGCCTGGACCAGCGGCTTGGGCAAGGCCAGGCCGCTGGTTTCGATGAGGATGTGATCGAGGTCGGCGCGCCGTGCCACCAGCTCGCGCATGACCGGGAAGAACTCTTCCTGCACGGTGCAGCACAGGCAGCCGTTGGCCAGCTCGTAGACCCGGCCATTGGCTTCTTCTTCGGTACAGCCGATGGTGCACTGCTTGAGGATCTCGCCGTCGATGCCCAGCTCGCCGAATTCGTTGACGATCACGGCGATGCGTCGGCCCTGCGCGTTGTCGAGCATATGGCGCAGCAAGGTGGTCTTGCCCGAGCCGAGAAAGCCGGTGACGATGGTGACGGGTAGTTTGGACAGCGTTTTCATCGGGTCGCCCTGATTGCGCGGCAGGGCACGAGACGAGCGCCGCAACGGCAGGCGCCAGCATTCGTCACCGGATCACCCCGCCCGGTTGAATAGGAAAGAACAGTCGAGGCAGGTCTCCTGGCTCGCGATGCCGGCCATTCTGGCCCAGGCTGCGGCGCCTTCCCGCGAGCGTTCGCAGTGGCCTTGGCGCAGCCTTCATCGCTTACAGTTGCGGGGGCAGCCGCGGCTTGGACCGCGTTCCCGTCTTAGCTCTGCTGGGCAGAGAACCTCGAACGCGCAAGGCTACCACAGGGCACGGGACGTGTCAGTGATACGGCTCAGACCCGATAGCGCACATGGGGGCGGCCGCCGGCCAGGCTAACCTCGGCGTGAACGCCATAGACCTCGGCGATCAGCCGCTCGGTCAAGACCAGCGCCGGCGCACCGCTGGCAACCAGACGGCCGCCCTTGAGCACGACCAGCACGTCGCAGAACATCGCCGCCAGGTTCAGATCATGAATCGCCATCACGCAGGTCAACGGCAGGTTCTGAATCAGTTGCAGCAATTCCAGCTGGTGCTGGATGTCGAGGTGGTTGGTGGGCTCATCGAGCAGCAGTTCGCTGGGCTGCTGGGCCAGGGCGCGAGCGATCTGCACCCGTTGCCGCTCGCCGCCGGACAAGGTGTGCCAGCGCCGCTGTGCATGGCCGCTCAGGTTGACCTGGGCCAGGGCCTGGGCAATCGCCAGGTCGTCTTCGCGCAGCCACGGTGCGAACGGCGAGCGGTGCGGCGTGCGCCCCAGGCGCACCACCTCCTGTACGCGAATGTCCACCTCGGTGCTGGCGTGTTGTTCCACCATCGCCACCTGCCGTGCGACCGCTCGCCGCGATACGTCCGCCATGGGCTGATCGTCGAGTGTGACCTGCCCCTGGCTGGGACGCCCGAGCCCGGCCAGCAGGCGCAGCAGCGACGACTTGCCCGAGCCATTGGGGCCGATCAGGCCGACCATGCTGCCGGGCGTGATGGCCAGGCTGACGTCGTCGAGAATCAGCAGCCCACCCGCTTTCCAGCTGACCTGGTGAAGTTGCAGGCTCATGCTCGACGCCTCGCTCGGTAGAGGATCAAGGCAAACGCCGGGGCGCCGACCAGGGCCGTGACCACCCCGATGGGCAATACCTGGCCGGGCACGATGATGCGCGCGACGATATCGGCCAGCACCATGAAATTGGCGCCGATCAGCACCGAGGCGAGCAACAGCCGGACGTGGCTGGGCCCCACCAGAAAGCGCGCAATGTGGGGCACCACCAAACCGACGAAACCCACTGCGCCGACGATGCTGACCATGGTCGCGGTGATCAGCGCGGTGGTCGCGAACAACACCAGCCGCACCGCGACCACAGGCACGCCAAGGGTGGCGGCAGCGTCTTCGCCGAACACGAAGGCATCCAGCGCCCGCGCGAAGTACAGGCACAGCACCAGGCCCGCCCCGACCACCACCGCGGCCAGGCCTACGTCGGGCCAACGCACCCCGCCCAGGCTGCCGAGCAGCCAGAACATCACACTGCGTGCCTGCTCGGCATTGGCCGAGGTCGAGACGATATAGGCCGTCAGCGCATTGAACAGTTGCGATCCGGCGACACCGGCAAGGATCACCTGCGCCGGGCCGCTGCGAGTGCCGGCAGCCAGCAGCAGCACCAGGCCGAACGCCAGGGCCGCACCGAGAAACGCGCCCATGGAAATGCCGATCACGCCGCCGCCCAGCCCGAGCAGCATCACCACCACCGCGCCGGTCGAGGCGCCTGCGGAGATGCCCAGCACGTAGGGTTCGGCCAGCACGTTGCGCAGCAGCGCCTGCAACACCGCGCCGCAGATCGCCAGGCCGGCGCCACAACAGGCGGCAACCAGCGCGCGACTCAGGCGGTATTCCCAAATGATGCCCTGGATGATCCTCGGCACCGGGTAGTCGGCCAGGCCCACGCCATTGAGCAGCGCCTTGCCGACCGTGGCCAGGGCAATGCCCATCTCCCCCACCGACACCGCCAGGGCGATCGATACGCTCAACGTCGCCAGGGCGAGCAGCGCCAACAGGAGGCGCCAGACCCAGCCATCTTCACGCGCCAGGCGCTGGATCAAGGTGTGGCCCGTGTACGCTCGAGGCCGGCAGCGATGTCTTCCACCGCGCGCACGACATCCATGGAGGGGTTCAACGACTGCGCATCGACCACGATGATGCGGCCATTGCGCACGGCATCCAGCTCACGGGTCACCGGGTCGCTGCGCAGGAACGCCAGCTTTTTCTCGACATCGTCGGCCGGGTACAGACGCCGCTGCATGCGCGCGACGACGATGACATCGGGATTGCTCGCAGCGATGCTTTCCCAGCTCACCCCAGGCCATTCCTCGTCGCTGTCGACGATGTTGCGCAGGCCCAGCAGACGGTTGATATAGCCGGGTGCGCCGCTCTTGCCGGCTACCCAGGGGTCGCCTTCCAGGCGCGTGCTGGAAAACCAGTACACCACCGACAGCGGTGCGTGCCCGGCGCTGCCGGCGCGCTCGGTGGCTTTCTGGATGCGTGCGTGCAACTGGTCAGTCAGGCGCTCGCCGGCCGCCTCGACATCGAAGATGCTCGCCAGCTCGCGGATTTCCTTGTCCACCAGTGCCATGGAAAACACCTGGCTACGGCTGCCGTCGGCATTGGAGGTGGCGGTGACTTCCTTGCCGTCGCAGTCACTGGGCGACACATAGGAAGGGATGCCAAGGCTGGCCAGTTGCTCGGGCTTGGCGACTTCGCCGTTGGGTCCGACGTGGTAGGTGTACTGCGCCACCACGATGTCAGGTGCGGTAGTGGCCACCGCCTCGAAGCTGGGGGCATTGTCGGCCAGGCGTGGCACCTGGGCATTGGCCGCGCGCAGAGGCTCGGGCAACGGCCCGAACCAGACCCCGGTGCCCACCATGCGTGGCGCCAGGCCCAGCGAGAGGAGAATTTCGGTGCTGGCCTGCCCCAGGCTGACGGCACGCTGCGGCGCGGCCTGGACGGTCAAGGGCGCGCCGCAGTTGGGCAGCGTCAGTGGATAGTGGGTGGCGGCGTGACTGGCGACGGCAGCGAAGAGACCGACGGCAGCGACGCTGGCGCGGACGAATACGGCAGGAAGATTCATTGCAACTCCTTGGATGGCGCGTCCAACAGATCGAAGAAACCCACAGCAAGGTCTGGCTGACGACATGCAACATGTCGATCACAGTGGCGCGACCGCGCCGGATTCGAACCGGCTTCCTGCTCTGGGCGAAGACAAGCGGCGCAGACGGTAGGCGACCCGTCGGCAAAGATCAAATGGTTTAACCCGCGCAACGCGCTGTGGACACCCCGATTGCCTGCCTAGGGGGCGCCGTCGCGGGGCCGGTCGGTACGGTCCTGCTCGACCACATAGCCCGTGTCTATGCTGACCACCACCGACATGCCGGGGCGCAGCCGATGCGCCCCGTCCTGGTCCGGGTCCACGGTGATGCGCACCGGAATGCGCTGGGCGATCTTGACGAAGTTGCCGGTGGCATTGTCGGCCTGCAACAGGCTGAACTCCGAGCCGGTGGCCGGTGAGATGCGCTGTACATGGCCGCGCAGGCGCAGGTGGTCGAGGGCATCGACGGTGAAGCTCACCGGTTGGCCGATGCGCACATCGGCCATCTGGGTTTCCTTCATGTTGGCCATGACCCACAGCGTATCGGGAACCAGCGCCATCAGTTGCGCACCGGAATTCACATAGGCCCCCAGGCGCACGCCGACCTGCCCCAGCTGGCCGTCGCGCGGCGCCAGGATGCGCGTGTTGTCCAGATCGATGCGTGCCAGCTCTACCGCGGCTTCGGCGTTGGCGACGTTGGCGGCCAGCGAGTCACGGTTGACGATCACCGTCTGCAGGTCTTCGCGGGCAATGGCCAGCGCAGCCTTGGCCTGTGCCACCGAGGCCAGCGCCTGGGCGTTGGCAGCGCGGGTCACATCGAGCTCGCGGCGCGACACCGAGCCGTCGCTGATCAGGTTCTGGTTGCGGCCCAGATCGGCAGCGCCCTTGCGCGCCTGCGCTTCGCTGTCCGCCACCGCCGCCTGGCGCTGGGTAATAGTGGCTTCGGCACTGCGGCGCTGTTGCAGGTTGTTGGCCAAGGCGGTCTTCTGCACCTGGACCTGCGCCAGCGCCTGGTTCAGGCGCTGGCGGTAGATACGGTCGTCCAGGCGTACCAGCAGGTCGCCTGCCTTGACGAACTGGAAGTCCTGTACCGGCACTTCGAACACATAGCCTGCCAGTTGCGGCCCGATGATCGTCACCTGGCCACGCACCAGGGCATTTTCGGTACTTTCGATGTGGCTGCTGAACGGAGGCAGTTGCCAGGCGTACAGCACGATCGCCACCCCCACCAACGCGATGCTGGCGAAAATCAGGCTGGACAGTACCCGCACCCGCCGCGAACGCGGTTCGGTGGCCGCTGGATTGGGCGGTGGGGTCTGGCCTTCGGGCGTGGCGGCGATGGCATTGGTGGTCGTGGACGTCGGTTCGGTCATGAAGTGCTGGCGCCGCTGGTGGATACGGTAGGTGTCGCGGCGGTGGTCACCGCCCGGGTGGTGCTCATCAGCCACAGACTGCGGACGAAGATCCACAGCATGGTCAATACGGCAATGATGCAGATCAGCATGAAGACATCGTTGTAGGCCATGACGTTCGCCTCGCGCGTGGCGGCCGTCGCCAGCGCACGGGTGCCCAAAGTGGCCCGCAGGGCCGGGTCGGCGATGTGCGCCAGGTAGCTGGCGGCAGCATTGCTGACCCGCGCCTGGACCAGCGGGTCCATGAGGGTCAGGTGCTCGACGATCATGCTCGAATGGTATTTCTCGCGGACGATCTGGAACGTGCCCAGCAACGCGGCGCCGATCAACCCGCCCAAATTGTTGCAGATACCGAACAGCACCGAGAAGCTGACCAGGTTGCGCGGGTTGGTCAACACGTGGCGCATGCCCAGCACCATGGTCGGGCCCAGGAAAAACGTGCCACCGAAGCCCAGCAGGAACTGGCTGACGTACATATTGGCCGGACGCGTCAGGTTGCTGGAGAAACTGTCCATGGCCGAACCCACCGCCATCAGCGCCAGGGCAATGATCAGTGGCATGAACAGATGCTCGGGGTTGATGGTCCAGGCACTCACGGCCAGCCCCGCCACCGCGCCGAAGAGCATCACGCAATAAAGGGTGCGCATCTGCTCCTGGCCCATGTTCAACGCTTGCAACAGACCGACCGCCCCGGTGGACTGCTCCGACAGCACCATGCGCGTCAGAATCACTGCCAGGGCCAGGCGGATGGCGACACCGCTGCCCAGCCAGCGGGTCATCAACATCGGGTTGCTGCGATTGTGTTCCACCGCCAGGCCACCGAGGATCAGGACGATGGCCCCAGCCGAGGCCCAGCCTATCCAGGGTGCCTCCAGCCACCAGTCGATCCGGCCCAGGGACAGCACCGCGCAGAGCAGCGCAATGCCAGATGCAAGAATCGCAAAAATGAGAAAATCCAGCGGTTCGAAGGTCTTGAAGCGGTCGCCCGGCGGCAGTTTGAGCAGGAACACGCAACCCAGGGTCAGCAGCGCCATGCCCAATTCGAACAGGTACAGGCCGCGCCATTCGGCGATCTGCAGCAGGTCTTCGGAAAACACCCGCGCCAGTGGCAAGGCCAGCTGCGAGGTGCCCAGGCCCAGCACCAGGGCCTTGAGACGCCACTTGGCAGGAAACGCCTGGATCATGTAGTACAGACCCAGGGAACTCAGCGCCGCCCCGACCATGCCGTGGGCGGCGCGAACGGCAATCGCCGAGCCCAGGTCGTTGACGAACAGATGGCCAAAGGTGACCAGCGCATACAGCATCAGAAACAGTTCGGTGAACGTGCGCAGACCGAACTGCTGGCGGAATTTCACCAGCAGCAGGTTCATCGACACATTGGTCATCACGTAGGCCGCAGGCAGCCAGGCCATCTCCGCCGCCGTGGCGCCGAGCGAGCCCTGCAGGAATTGCAGGTTCGCCACCACCAGCGAGTTGCCGAGGCCGCCGGTCAGTGCCACCAGCAGGCCGACGATACCGAACGCCAGGCGCTTGCGCGTCGAATGCAGAGGCGTCGAGGGAGAGCCCGGCAAGTTCGGCTTTTCGTGGGGCAGCCAATCGCGGCTCGTGTAGCGGGTCATGCGGTGGCCTTGGCGGGGAGCGTAGAAACGACGAAGAAACGACGGAGATTGGGCGCTAGTAAACATCACCGGCGGGGGGCTTGCCAATGCTCGTCGCTGCCATGATTTGACTGCACCCCGGCAGTGACCCAAGCTGAATGCCCCGGCCAAGCCTGCGCCCTTTCGGATACCCGCATGTTCAAACGCGTTCGCCTTCCGCTGACCCTGCTGCTCGTGGCACTGCTGCTGATAGCGCTCTGGTACGCCTGGCGCCCTGCGGCCCCTACGGTTCCGGCAGCGCCGCAGCAGGGCTACGGCAAAGCCCTGAGCCAGGCTCGCCATGGTCAGCCGGGCGCCGCACGAGTGCTTTATCAGCAGTTGGCCCGCACCGACCTCAGCGCCGAGCGGCGCGCTGCGCTGTACGCCGAACTGCCCAACTACCCCAGTCCTCAAGCCCTCAAACTCGCCACTGCCGACTTGCAGAGCAAGCTTGTCGACGTGCGCCATGCGGCAATCGATGCAGTCATCGGCCTGGTCCCCGAGAGCCAGCGCAGCGTACTGCTGGGGCCCTTGCTGGAAGACCGTGACGAGTCGATCCGCTTCCACGCCGCGCGGGGGTTGCTCGGCTTGCCAGCCGATGAACTGGGCCTGTATTTCGGCCACCTGGACAAGGTGGTGAACGCCTGGATTGCTGCCCTGCAGGGCCAGACCGACAGCGCTGCCGCCCAACTGGCGCTGGCCCGGTTGTACTTGCACGAGAGCGCGCATGTTCAGGCCGAGCAGGCGCTGGCCCGCTATCGCCTGCTCGAGCCCGATGACCTGGAAGCCATTGCAATGCAGGTCGAGCTGTACGAGCACCAGGGCAAAAGTGACCAAGCGCGGCGCCTGCTGGCCGAACAGTTGCTGGTGCATCCACAATCGGCCCTGTTGCAGCAGCAGTTGGGCCTGTGGCTGATGGCCCATGACGAGGATGAATACGCCCTGCTCGCCCTCGCTCGTGCGGTGGAGCTGGCACCGGACAACAATGACTACCGCTATGTACTGGCCACCAACCTGCACGACCTGCAGCAGGTCGAAGCGGCGCAGAAGCAGCTCGAAGAGATCCTGCGTCGTGACCCGGCCAACCGACGCGCACGGGTGTTGCTGATCCAGTACTGGAAAGAAACCGGTCAGCTGCAGAACGTGCAGGTGCTGCTGGCCGAACTCGAGCAGCAGAACGCCGACGACCCCAGCCTGCAGCAGGGGTTGTGAAGTCGCGGCTTTTCCAGGGCCACCCTCGCCCGTTTTTGTCTGAATGAGCTCGGAACCCCGCCCACGGCCCGGTGTCCAGTATCAAGCTGCGTCGCGTTCTGCACTGCAGCCCCTTCCGCTACCCGAGGACACCTTTTTGACGACGGCCAAAGCAGCCACCGGTATCGCCGGGCTGGACGACATTCTTGGTGGAGGTCTGACCCGCTGCCATATCTTTCTGCTCGAGGGTCAACCGGGTGCGGGCAAGACGACGGTAGCCCTGCAGTTCCTGCTCGAAGGCGTTGCGCAGAACGAAACCTGTCTCTACATCACTTTGTCCGAAACCACCAAGGAACTGCGCGAAGGCGCTCGCTCCCACGGCTGGGAACTGGACGAGCGCGTCACCGTGTTCGAGCTGACGCCGCCGGAGTTGGTGCTCGACCTGCAACAGCAGCAGAGCCTGCTCTACAGCAGCGACCTTGAACTGGGCGAAGCGACGCGGCAGATCTTCGATGAAGTCGAACGGGTCAAGCCTTCACGGGTGGTATTGGACAGTTTGTCCGAGGTACGTCTGCTGGCTCAGGGCTCGCTGCGCTATCGGCGGCAGATTCTCGCCATCAAGCACTATTTTGCGCGTTTCAATGCGACCGTCCTGCTGCTCGACGACATGACCAGCGAGCCACTGGACAAGACCCTGCACAGCATCGCCCACGGCGTGATTCGCCTGGAAGAAACCGCGCCGGACTACGGCGCCGAGCGCCGGCGCCTGCGCATCATGAAGTACCGCGGGCAGAAATACCGCGGCGGTTATCACGACTTCACCATTCAGGCCGACGGGATTCACGTCTATCCGCGCTTGGTTGCGGCCGAACATCGCGCCCGCTACGAGCGTACCCAACTCACTTCGGGCATCCCGGAGCTGGACGCCCTTCTGGGCGGCGGCGTCGAGAACGGTTCGAGCACTTTGATCATCGGCCCCGCGGGTACCGGCAAATCGCTCATTTCCATGGTTTTCGCCGCTGCGGCCGTGGCCCGTGGCGAAAAAGTCGCGCTGTTCATCTTCGACGAAGAGCTCAGCTTGCTGTTCGAGCGCATGAAAAACCTGGGCATCGATCTGGAAGCCTATCAGCGCAGTGGCAAGATGGTCATCCAGCAGGTGGACGCCGCTGAACAGTCGCCGGGCGAATTTGCCCACATGGTCCGCACCAGCGTCATCCTGCACGACATCAAGACAGTGGTGATCGACAGCATCAATGGCTACCACGCCGCGATGATGGGCGAAAGCACACCCGTGCTGCACATCCATGAGCTGCTGCTGTACCTCAACCGCCTGGGCGCCTCGACCTTCATGACCGTGGCCCAACAGGGGCTGGTCGGCGACATGAAGGCGCCAGTGGACATCACCTACCTGGCCGACACCGTCATTCTCCTGCGCTACTTCGAGGCGCTGGGCAACGTGCGGCGTGCGGTGTCGGTGATCAAGAAGCGCTTTGGCGGCCACGAGAACACCATTCGCGAATACAAGATCAGCAGCCAGGGCATGAAGGTCGGTGAGCCACTGAGCGCTTTCCAGGGGGTGTTGCGCGGTGTCCCGACCTACGTCGGCGAAGCCCGTCCCCTGCTTGAAGCAGATGATCAGTGAAGATGTCGATACCCACATCGGAACGAGTGCTGGTGCTTGCCCCCATGGGACGCGACAGCCAGGTGGCCCTGCAGATTCTCGGACAGGCAGGTATTCAAGGCATCGCCGTGGCAGACGTCGACGATCTCTGTACGCACTTGCAGCGCGAAGGCGCAGGTGTCTGCATTGTCGCCAACGAAGCGCTGTCCGAAGCCAGGATGCAGCCGTTGCTGGTGTACCTGAGCCAGCAGCCGGCCTGGTCCGACTTGCCGATCGTGCTGATGACCCATCAACGCGCGGCCGATCAGGCGCAGTCCATGCTGCTCGCTGCGCGCCTGGGCAACGTCACGTTCGTGGAACGCCCGTTTCACCCGCTGACGTTGATCAGCCTGGCCAAGACGGCCATTCGGGGTCGGCGCCGTCAATATGAAGCGCGTGACCGTCTGCTGGACCTGAGCGAAAGTGAACAGCGTTTGCAGCACGCCATGAGTGCCGGGCGCCTGGGCGCCTGGGAGCTGACCTGCAACCCGTTGCAGTTGAACTGCTCGGACCGGACCCGCACCCACTACGGCATCGAGCCCAGCACCCGTTTCGACTACTCAGACTGGCTGCTGTGCGTGCATCCGGGCGATCAGGCCATGATGCAGGAGGCACTGATCAACAGCCTGCAGCTGGGCGCCGACTTCGCCTTGCAGTTCCGCAACAGCTGGCCTGACGGTTCAGTGCATTGGGTGGACATGCGCGCCCGCGCCATTCCCGACAGGCAGGGACGCATCCAGGCACTGGTCGGGGTTACCACCGATATCACCGAACAGAAAGCCGCCGAACAACAGTTGCGTGAACTCAACGGCAATCTGGAACAGCAGGTCGAGGAACGCACGGCCCAGGTACGGATCAACGAAGAGGCCCTGCGCCAGGCGCAGAAAATGGAAGCGGTGGGCCAGTTGACCGGCGGTATCGCCCACGACTTCAACAACATGCTCACCGGCATCATCGGCAGCCTGGAGCTGATGCGCCGACGCCTGAGCCGCAACCAGCTCGACGACCTGCCCAAGCTGATCGACATGGGTATCAGCTCGGCCAACCGCGCTGCATCCCTCACTCACCGCTTGCTGGCGTTTTCCCGCCGCCAGTCACTGGATTCCAAGCCAGTCCAGGTGAATGGACTGGTGCAGTCGATGGAAGAACTGCTGCACCGCAGCCTCAATGAAAGCATTGCGCTGCGCATGCACCTGGATCCTGAACTGTGGATAGCCGAGGCGGACCCCCATCAACTGGAAAGTGCCCTGCTCAACCTGGTGATCAATGCCCGCGATGCCATGCCAGGGCGTGGCGAAGTGATCGTCGAAACGGCCAACCGGCACCTCGATGAAAGCTTTACCAGTGCGCACCAGAACCTGGCACCGGGCGACTACATCATGCTCAGTGTGAGCGACACCGGGTCGGGGATGGACCAGGCCGTGATCAATCGCGCGTTCGATCCATTCTTCACCACCAAGCCCATTGGCCAGGGCACTGGCCTGGGCCTGTCGATGATCTATGGGTTCAGCAAGCAGTCGCGGGGCCACGTGGCAATCCAAAGCACTCCCGGCCAGGGCACCACGGTGCAGCTCTACCTGCCGCGCTGCTATGCCTCGCAACTGCCCCAGGCCACTGCGCCGGTGATCGAATCGCCGATGGCCACCAATGGCGAAACGGTTTTGATCGTCGAGGATGACCATGCCGTGCGCAGCCTGGTGTGCGAAGTCCTGCGCGAACTGGGTTACTGCTATCTGGAGGCAGCCGATGCCAGCGCCGCGCAGCCGATCCTGGCGTCCGGGCAGCGCATCGACCTGCTGATCAGCGACGTCGGCCTGCCCGGCATGAACGGTCGGCAACTGGCCGAAGTCGCGCGCCATCTGCGGCCGGGACTCAAGGTGCTGTTCATCACCGGCTATGCCCAGCACGCCGAAGTGCGCGCCGGCTTTCTCGATGACGGCATGCAGATGATCACCAAGCCGTTCGCGTTCGACGTGCTCACGGCCAAGGTGCGGGAGATGTCCCAGGCCTGAATCAGCGCTTGGGCTTGGTCCGCACGTCGTTGAAGCACGGCATTCTGGCGTCCACTCGATCCGAGGCGCGGGCGCCTGGTTTGGCAGCGGTTTCCACATACCAATAGCAGCTGTGGATGGCCCGGGTGATCCCGACATAGGCCAGGCGCAGCGCTTCCTCGTGCTGGGCACTGTCGTAGCCGTCCACCTGCCCCGCCTGAGCCAAGCCCGCCAGGGCATAGACCTGGTTCTTGTAGGGCGAGCGACTGGCATACTGGCAATCGCCCAGCAGAAATACCGCGTCGGCCTGCAGACCCTTGGCGCTGTGGAACGTGAGCTGGCGCAAACGACGCTGCTCGGCTGGCAACGCTTGATCTGCCTGCAACAGGCCCTGGATATGCTCGGCCAAGGCCTGGCGGTCACTGTTGCGACGGTAGAGCACCAGAATCGAGTCGCCTGCAGCGTGATGCTCGGCGGCGCGGCGCGCCAGATCGGCAAGGTCTCGACTCAAGAGAATCACAGGCGATGGCTCGCGATCGAATACGCGGCGGGCCAGAGCCTTCTTGCCGGGTATGGCCGGTGCCGCCGCCACGATATGCTCGGCGGCGTCGATGATCGCCTGATGGCTGCGGTAGTTGTCGATCAGCAGTACGCGCGTGTGCTTGTGAGCGCTGAAGGTGCGGTTGAACTGCATGAAGTAGCTTGGGTTACTGCCGCGCCAGCCATAGATCGACTGCCAGTCGTCGCCAACGCACATCAGCGAGCTGTGCTGCGCGGCTCGCTCACCGGCCAACGCGGTGCTGCGGCGCAGGATTTCCGCAAGACTGGCCCTCAACCAGCCAACGATCTGTGCGGAAATATCCTGGAATTCGTCGACGAGCAGATGGGACATGGGGCGCAGTGCGTCGTCAGGCAGTTCGCTGACTCGCGAGCCTGGCCCTTCGCCAAGCAAGGCGAACATGCGATTGAACAGCATGACTGGCGGCGTCTGGTTTTGCAGATGCGCTTCGAGTGCCGGCCAGAACAGGCGCAAGGCAGCGAAAAAGTCCGCTTCGGAATCTTCCGCGTTCCAGCTCATCCGGTCGATGGCGTCGACGACCTGCACTCCGAGGTTCTCGATGAAGGTCGCGGCAGCCACGAAACAGTCCAGCAGCGGCGCCGGGGCAAGTTCGCCGGGCAACTGGTATTCGAACCCGGGCCCGGTCAACCCTTTGCTGTTCAAGGACGTCAAAACCTTCTTGGCATCGGAAGGATTATCCAGCCATATCAGCGGCTTATCACAGAAAGCTTGAAACAGGGTGCGCTTGACTGCCCATTCGCCCCAGATTGGAATCTTGGCCGTGGGCCGGGTGAGTTGGGCATCGGTACCGGGTTCGAACCCTAGCACGACCCAGGTGTTCAAGCGTGCAATGTAGCCATGTGTATGAAAGGTAAAACTTTTTATATCAATGGCTTGTCGATCTATCTTGATCCCCTTTATAGGCCAGGCATCCTGCGCACGCCAGTGTTCTTCGATCAAGTCACACAGTTCGGTGTCGCGAGCGCTGGCCAGGCTGAGGGCTTTGAGCCGCTTCTGCACATCGGGATCCTGCGGGTCCAGCTTGCGCAGTTGGGCTGCGCTCGCGCGCAAGCTGCCAATGTGACCACTGAAAGAAGGATCACTGCTCATCAGGCTGCGATAGCATTCGTTCATCAACTGACGCTGGGTGTCGTTGAGACGCAGTTGGAACGGATTCGCTTCCTCGCTACCCGTTGCGGCCGCCCCGAGGTTTTCGAAAGCGTGCACCTCAGCCAGCCCAGGCAGCGCGTGAATCAGCGGCAGAACCAGGGAATGATAGGTTCTGACCACTTCACGTACTTTCTCGAATACGTAAGGTACTTCCCACATATCAAACACTTGGCGCAACTTCTTGATAAAGTCTCGACGTGACTCCCGGGTAAAGGTCACCACGCTCAGGCTGTCGAGTTCGAAGCCCATGTAGTGGTGCAGCACCAGCACGCGCAGTACCAGCGATGTGGATTTACCTGCACCTGCACCAGCCACCACGCACGTGGCGGGTGTCGTGCTGAAGATCATTTTCCACTGCGCGGCGCTCGGCTGGGCGTGTTCGGGCAGGCGGGCAGCGACGTCAGCCTTGATGGTTTTCTTCAGCGCTGGCGTCAGTTCGAGCTGCCAGGGCGCGAACAGCAACGGCTGTGGCGCTTGTGAGGTGACGGGTTTTTTCGGCGCGCGGGGTGGCCGTTTCGACTGTGACTCGGGAGGTGACTCGGCAGCCGGGGCGGTAGCTTCTGTGAGCGGCGTGTGAAACCAGGCGTCACGCTGCTGTGAGCGCAGCCAACGCCAGCCCCGGGCGATCAGGCCTGGGGCTTGACGGTCTTTGTCGGTAGGTTGCGATGACACGAAAACTCCTGGGCATATCGCGAGGACCGCAATATACCAAAGATCCCACCTTCAAACGCTGCACACCCTCTGTAGCAGCGGCGCAAGCCGCGTCGGCGGCCTGTGCGGTGTACCTGATCCACCGCAGTGCCCTCTTCGCGGCCGATGACCGCTCCTACGCGATACCGGATTTCCTGTAGGAGCGGTCCGCGGCCGCGAAACGGGCGACTCGGTCTATCAGATACTCCGCAGTGCCCCTTCGCGGCCGATGACCGCTCCTACGCGATACCGAATTCCCTGTAGGAGCGGTCCGTGGCCGCGAAACGGTCGACTCGGTCTATCAGATACTCCGCAGTGCCCTCTTCGCGGCCGATGACCGATCCTACGCGATACCGCATTTTCCTGTAGGAGCGGTCCGCGGCCGCGAAACGGTCGACTCGGTCTATCAGATACTCCGCAGCGCCCCTTCGCGGCCGATGACCGCTCCTACGCGATATAGAATTCCCTGTAGGAGCGGTCCGCGGCCGCGAAACGGGCGACTCGGTCTATCAGATACTCCGCAGCGCCCCCTTCGCGGCCGATGACCGCTCCTACGCGATACCGAATTCCCTGTAGGAGCGGTCCGTGGCCGCGAACCGGGCGACTCGGTCTATCAGATACTCCGCACCGCCTTCTTCGCGGCCGATGACCGCCACCACGGGAGGTGCGTGCGGGATCAACCGATGGCGGAATCCACCAGCACCTGCGCTTCGGCTACCAGACGCTGCAGATGCGCCTCGTCGATGAAGCTTTCGGCGTAGATCTTGTAGATGTCTTCGGTGCCCGAGGGACGCGCGGCGAACCAGCCGTTGGCCGTGATGACTTTCAAGCCACCGATGGCCTGCCCATTGCCTGGCGCATGGCTGAGAATCTGCTCGATCGGCTCACCGGCCAATTCCGTGGACTTCACCTGCTCGGGCGACAGCTTGCTCAAGGCCGCCTTCTGCTGCGGGTTGGCCTTGGCCTCGACGCGCGTAGAGAACGGCTCGCCCAGGCTCTGCGTCAGTGCCTCATACGCCTGGCTCGGATCGCGCCCCGTACGTGCGGTCATTTCAGCGGCCAACAGGGCCGGGATCAACCCGTCCTTGTCGGTGGTCCACACACTGCCGTCCATGCGCAGGAACGACGCACCGGCGCTCTCCTCACCGCCGAACCCCAGCGAGCCATCGAACAGACCGTCGGCGAAATACTTGAAGCCCACCGGCACTTCATGCAGACGACGCCCCAGGCGCGCGGTGACGCGGTCGATCATGCCGCTGCTGACCACGGTCTTGCCCACGGCCGCGTCGGTGCGCCACTGCGGACGGTTCTGGAACAGATAGTCGATCGCCACCGCCAGGTAGTTGTTGGGGGCCAGCAACCCGCCCGTCGGGGTGACGATGCCATGACGATCGTGATCGGGATCGCAGGCAAAGGCCACGTCGAAGCGGTCCTTCAGGCCGATCAGCCCCTGCATGGCGTAGCTGGACGATGGGTCCATGCGAATCTGGCCGTCCCAGTCCACGCACATGAAGCGGAAGGTGGCATCGACTTCGGTGTTCACCACCTGCAGGTCGAGCTGATAGTGCTCGGCAATGGCCGACCAGTAGCGCACACCTGCCCCACCCAGCGGATCCACACCCAGGCGCAGGCCGGCTTTGCGGATAACGTCGAAGTCGATCACATTGACCAGGTCGGCCACATAGTGACCGATGTAGTCGTGCCGGTGAGTCGTGGCAGCCTTCAGCGCCTGCTCGTGAGGCATGCGCTTGACGCCACGCAGGTCATCGGCAAGCAGCTCGTTGGCCTTGGCTTCGATCCACTTGGTCACGTCACCGTCGGCCGGGCCGCCATTGGGTGGGTTGTACTTGAAACCACCGCTTTGCGGCGGGTTGTGCGACGGCGTGATGACCACACCGTCCGCCAGGCCGCTGCTGCGCTCACGGTTGTAGCAGATGATCGCGTGGGAGACCGCCGGTGTCGGGGTGTATTCGTCGTCCTTGGACAACATCACCTGCACGCCATTGGCGGCGAACACTTCAAGGGCGCTGGCGCCTGCCGGGGTCGACAGCGCGTGGGTGTCGATGCCGACGAACAGTGGGCCGTCGATCCCCTTGCTGCTGCGGTACAGGCAGATCGCCTGGCTGATCGCCAGCACATGGGCCTCGTTGAAGCTCAAGTCGAACGAGCTGCCGCGGTGCCCCGAGGTCCCGAACGCCACACGCTGAGTGGACTCGCTTGCATCCGGCTGGCCGGTGTAATAGGCCGTGACCAGACGCGGGATGTCGATCAGCAGCTGGGCTGGAGCAGGTTTGCCCGCAAACGGACTGAGCTTCATGCAAAAACCTCTAGTGTAGGTACCGAAACGGAGAATGACAGTTTAGTGGCACTTCGACACTGGAGGTAGCTATTTGATTCCCTTTTTTGACGCTTCTTTTGTCGAACCGACCGGCAGCAGGTTGCCTGCTGCCCTTCGGGACGCCTGATCAGGTGATCGGCGCGGGGTTGAACAAGGTGATGTCGTTGTGCAGGCGATAGCGCTCGGCCCACGTCTGTTTTTCACCGCTGGCCACGGCCAGGTAGTAATGGAACAGCTCCCAGCCCAGTTCCTCGATGGTCGCCCGCCCGGTGGCAATGCGCCCGGCGTCGATATCGATGAGGTCAGGCCAGCGCTCGGCCAGCTCGGTGCGGGTAGACACTTTCACCACCGGCGTCATCGCCAGGCCGTAGGGAGTGCCGCGCCCCGTGGTGAACACGTGCAGGTTCATCCCCGCAGCCAATTGCAGCGTGCCGCAAACGAAGTCGCTGGCGGGCGTGGCGCAGTAGATCAGGCCTTTGCGGTTGACCCGTTCGCCCGGACCGAGCACACCGTTGATGGCGCTGCTGCCCGATTTGACGATCGACCCTAGGGACTTCTCGACGATGTTGGACAAACCGCCTTTCTTGTTCCCCGGTGTGGTGTTGGCACTGCGGTCCGCCGCACCGCGTTCCAGATAATTGTCGTACCAGTCCATCTCGCGCACGAGCTGGGTAGCCACTTCGTGGGTTTCGGCCCGCGAGGTGAGCATATAGATGGCATCGCGCACCTCGGTGACCTCGGAGAACATCACCGTGGCCCCGGCGCGAACCAGCAGGTCGGAGGCGAAGCCCAACGCCGGGTTGGCGGTGATCCCGGAAAACGCATCGCTACCGCCACACTGCATGCCCAGGATCAGCTCGCTGGCGGGCACCGTTTCGCGACGCCGACGGTCCAGCTTGGCCAGCCGCGTCTCGGCCAGCGCCATGATCTGCTCGACCATTTCACCGAAGCCATGCCCGGAGTCCTGCAGGCGGTATAGCCACGGCTCGCTCAGGTCTACCGAGGGATCGTCCTCGTGCATAACCTGCCCGGCCTGCAACTTTTCGCAACCCAGGCCGATCACCAGGGCTTCGCCACCCAGGTTCGGGTTGCGCGCCAGGTTGCGCACGGTGCGAATCGGAATGTAGGCATCGCGCGCATTGATGGCCACGCCGCAGCCGTAGCTATGGGTCAGCGCCACCACGTCGTCGACGTGGGGGTACTTGGGCAGCAGCTCTTCGCGAATGCGCTTGACCGCGTGGTCCAGCACTCCGGTCACGCACTGCACCGTGGTGGTGATCCCCAGAATATTGCGCGTACCCACGGTACCGTCGGCATTGCGGTAGCCCTGGAAGGTGAAGCCATCCAGCGGCGGCAGAGCCGGCGGTACCGCGTCGGACATCGGCAGGCTGTCCAACGGCGGCGCCGAAGGCATGGCCAGCTGGCTTTCCTTGACCCAACTGCCTTGACGGATCGGCTCCAGTGCGTAGCCGATGATCTGACCGTAACGCACCACAGCACCGCCCTCGGCGATGTTGACGGTGGCGACCTTGTGGCTCTGCGGCACACCTTCGATGACCGTCAGGCCATCGGGAAAACGGCTGCCTTCGGCCACGCCCTGATCGTTGACCACGACCACGACGTTATCGTCTGCGTGCAGGCGCACGTAGCGGGGAGAATCGGAATGTTCGATCAATTGCATGGCTTGGCCCTTCCAATCAATTCAGGCTGAATCCAGAGCCGCGTACCGGCAGTGCCGGCCGCGGTCTTGTCGTTGGCTGCAGACGCTTCAGGGACGAGCGGCATTGAGCTGCGGTGCATCGTCGACGACCGGGTCGCCGTTCTCTTCGCGCAGTACCACGCGCTTGATCGGGCCGACAATCACCAGGTAGCTGAACACCGCTACCAGGGCATTGGCACCGACGTAGACCAGCGCGTACTTGAACGAGCCGGTGGCACTGATGATGTAGCCGATCACGATCGGCGTGGTGATGGACGCCACGTTGCCGAACATGTTGAACAAGCCGCCGCTGATCCCGGCGATCTGCTTGGGCGAAGTGTCGGACACCACGGCCCAGCCCAGCGCACCCACGCCCTTGCCGAAGAACGCCAAAGCCATGAACGCCACCACCATCCATTCGGCCTGCACATAGTTGCAGATCACCATGGTGGTCGACAGCATCAAGCCGCAGACGATCGGCGTCTTGCGCGCGAAGGTGAGGGAATGGCCGCGACGCAGCAGGCTGTCCGAGATGACCCCGCCCAACACGCCACCGATGAAGCCGCAGATGGCCGGCAGCGAGGCAATGAAGCCTGCCTTGAGGATGGTCATGCCGCGTTCCTGGACCAGGTACACCGGAAACCAGGTGAGGAAGAAGTAGGTGATGCCGTTGATGCAGAACTGCCCCAGGTACACACCAAGCATCATGCGCGTGGTCAGCAGTTGGCGAATGTAGTTCCACTTCGGCTTGGACTTGCCGCCCTTGGCCTGGTCCATGTCCACCAGCCCGCCGTTCTGCTCGATGAACTCCAGCTCTTCGGCGCTGACGCTTGGGTGTTCCTTGGGATTGTGGATGTACTTGAGCCATACGCCCGAAAAGAGGATGCCCAGGCCGCCCATGACCACGAAGACATGCTCCCAGCCCCAGGAGTGCACGATCCAGCCCATCAGCGGAGCGAACAGCACGGTGGCGAAGTACTGCGCCGAGTTGAAGATCGCCGACGCCGTGCCGCGCTCGGCGGTCGGGAACCAGGCCGCAACGATGCGTGCGTTACCGGGAAACGACGGGGCTTCGGCTGCGCCGACCAGAAAGCGCAGCATGAACAGCGCGATCACCGCGTTGGCCATCGGCAGGTAGCCGACGAACCCCTGCATTACCGTGAACAGCGACCAAAGGAAAATGCTCCAGGCGTACACCTTCTTCGAGCCGAAGCGGTCGAGCAACCAGCCACCGGGGATCTGCAGCAGGACGTAAGCCCAACCGAAAGCGGAGAAGATATAGCCGAGGGTGACGGCGTCGATGCCCAGGTCTTTCTGCAGACTGGCACCGGCGATGGAAATGGTGGCGCGATCCGCGTAGTTCAGTGTTGTCACCACGAACAACAGGAACAGGATCATGTAGCGCACATGCGTCTTCTTCGTCGCTGGCATGCGAAGGTACTCCCACGAGTTATTTTTATGCGGGTAGAGGGTATGAAGCCGGGTATTTCAGGTGTCGCTGACTCAGCCGGGCTGCGAGCCATGGCCATGTAGGACGGGGGAAGTCGGACAACAGTGGGAGGACATCACGTGGATAATCATGGTTGCAGCACCCTGGACGTTGGAATTATTAGGGGGACACCGGTCTGTGCCGGTACTGCAGTTACGTTATCGTACAACGCTGATTATATCCATACCTCGGAGATGAATTATTTCCAAAGATGTAGCGATGTCGGCGGGAAGTCATCGTACTACGTTGCAGGCGCTGACTTGGAGGGTCAGATGGACAGATCTTCGTGCGCCTTGACCACGCGCGCCCGGCTGTTGGCCAGATGGATGCGCATCGCGGCGCGGGCGGCGTCATAGTCACAGCGGGCGACCGCTTCGAAGATGTGCGCATGTTCGCGGACCAGCCGTTCGTGTTTCTGCTGGCGGTCCAGACGTGCGATGGCCACGGTGTCCAGGCGTGCACGGGGAAACATGCTGGTGCCGAAATGCGTGATGATGTCGGCGAAATAGCGGTTGTTGGAAGCCTGGGCGATCTGCAGGTGGAACTGGAAGTCGGAGACGATGGACCCGCTGGTGTCGGACGCCCGTTCGAAGCGCTTCAGCGCGTCTTCGATACACGCCAACTGGTCGTTGCTGCGCCGCAGTGCCGCCAACCCCGCCGCTTCGATCTCGAAACTGATGCGCACATCGAGAATGGCGATGACGTCCTGCAAAGTAACGATGGTAGCCGGGTCCAGGCGCGATACGGTCGAACCCGGGACGTTGAGGACGAAGGTGCCGATGCCGCGACGGGTTTCGACGATGCCCGACACCTGCAGGCGGGACAGTGCCTCGCGCACGGTAGCCCGGCTTACACCGCCCACCGCCATCAATTCGAGTTCGGTGGGCAGCTTGTCTCCGGGCTTGACCACACCCTGGCTGATCATCCTGCAGACATCGTCCACCAGGCTCTGGGCCAGGTTGCCCGGCCTGCGACGCGTGATGTCGGCGGTGACGATGTCGTTGCTCATGGCGGCGCGATCATGGCTGGAAAAGGAAAACCGATCATATATCAGCAAGTTGTGTGATGACAGCGCGAACATGCCGCCTTTCGAGGTGTTCGCGGTCGGCGCGGCGCCCTTGAAATATACCTTGACCCCCCCCTTCCCAACCGCTACGGCAGGCCTAGAATGGCGGCGTGGTCGCGGTCCCCAATAACGCTGTTGCCCCCCCCTCCCGAGCCAACATGTCCAAAGCCAATCCCTGCCTTGAGTGCGGCGCCTGCTGCGCGCATTTCCGTGTGTCCTTCTACTGGGGCGAATGTCAGTCTGCGGGCGGCCTGGTGCCTGACGAGCAGGTCATTCAGGTCACCCACAATCGGGTGGCGATGCTCGGCACCGACGCCAAGCCCACGCGCTGCGTTGCCCTCGCCGGCGAGGTGGGCAAGATCGGAATCGGTTGTACGATGTATGCCCAGCGCTCCAGTACCTGCCGCGAGTTCGACGCTTCCTGGGAACACGGCGAACATAACCCGGCGTGCGACAAGGCGCGTGCAGCCCATGGCTTGCCGCCGTTGCCGGAGCCGGTCATGACCCTCTTCGCCAGCTAGCCGGTTCAAGCGCCGCGCTCTGCGCCGAGAGCAGCCGGATGCCGTGCGCTTTTGGCCATCGACGGGATTCGGCGTTTAGCAGATAATCGGCCATCATTACGCTATCTCGCCCCATCTCTGTACCAGGAGTTCTTGCATGGCCGCGCTGAACACGCAAACCGTTGACGCTTTCAAATCCCAGCAAAATGCCATTGTCGAGCAGTGGCTCGCAGGCCTTGAAGCCAGCGGAGCGACGCGCAACATCAAGGAAGCCGACCTTCGGCAGCAGAGCAGCGAGCTGCTCAGCCAGTTGATCATCGCCCTGGAAACCAGTCAGACCCACAACATCGCCGGCAGCCAATGGGCCGATGTCCGTCAGGTACTGGAGAAACTGTCCCACAGCCGCGCGCTGCTGGGCCACGACTCGCACCAGACCGCGCACTTCATCTTTGCCCTCAAGCGCCCGCTGTTCGCCGTGCTGCAGGCAGCGTACGCCAGCCATCCGGCCGAGCTTGCCGAGCAGGTGCTGCTGGTCTCGGACCTGCTCGACGGGCTGGGCATGCACACCATCCGCACTTTCCAGAAGTCCCGCGAGATGGTCATCAAGCGTCAGCAGGAAGAACTGCTCGAACTCTCCACCCCCGTCGTCAAGCTGTGGGAAGGGGTACTGGCCCTGCCGATGATCGGCACGCTGGACTCGCAGCGTACCCAGGTGGTGATGGAATCGCTGTTGCAGCGCATCGTCGACACCGGCTCGGAAATAGCCATCATTGATATCACCGGGGTGCCGACGGTCGACACCCTGGTGGCCCAGCATCTGCTCAAGACAGTCACCGCCATTCGCCTGATGGGTGCCGATTGCATCATCAGTGGTGTTCGCCCGCAGATCGCGCAGACCATCGTCCATCTGGGCCTTGACCTGCAAGGCGTGGTCACCAAGGCCAATCTGGCAGACGCCCTGGCCCTGGCCCTGCGCCGCCTGAACCTGACCGTCAGCAAGGCGGTTTGAGCCCATGGAACGCATCCCTATATTGCAGATGGGCGCGTACCTGCTGGTGACCATTCAGGTCGACATGCACGATCAACTGGCGCTGGCGCTGCAGGATGACCTGTCGGAAAAGATCAGCAAGACTTCGGCCCGAGGTGTGTTGATCGATATCTCCGCGCTGGACATGGTCGATTCGTTCATTGGCCGGATGATCGGCACCATCTCCGGCCTGTCGCGGATCATGGACGCCGAAACCGTGCTGGTCGGCATGCAGCCCGCCGTGGCGATCACGCTGGTCGAGCTGGGCATGAACCTGCCGGGCGTGAGCACCGCGCTGAACGTGGAGCGCGGCATGCGCCTGCTGCAGGCACGGGTGAACGGCTCATGAACGTCGAGAGCAGCGGCAGTCAACCGGTGCGCCTCGAACAGGACGTGGTGCTGGCCCGCCAGACCGCACGCAAGCTGGCCCAGGACTGCGGCATGCGCCTGATCGACCTGACCAAACTGGTGACGGCGGTCAGCGAGCTGGCGCGCAACACCGTGGTCTATGGCGGTGGCGGCGACATGGACTGGCAGATTCTCGATGACGGCGTGCGCAAAGGCGTGCGCCTGACGTTTCGCGACGAAGGCCCGGGCATTCCCGATCTGAAACTGGCGCTGACCGACGGCTGGACCTCGGGCAACGGGCTTGGCCTGGGCCTGACCGGTGCACGTCGCCTGGTCGAGGAATTCGAACTGGACACCGCGCCTGGCCAGGGCACCCGCGTGACGATCACCCGATGGACCTGACCTTGCGCAGTGTCATCACCCAGGTGATCGCACTGCAGGACCCCAGCCAGGTCGGCGAAGCCCGCCGTGCCGCGCAGAAGATGGCGCAGGCGCAGGGCCTGGACGAAACCGACTGCGGCCGCGTGGCGCTGCTGGCCACCGAGCTGGCCAGCAATATCCTCAAGCATGCCGGCCACGGCGAGCTGCACCTGCGTGCCCTGCCCCATCCAACTTCACCGGGTGTGGAACTGCTGGCACTGGATCGCGGCACCGGTTTCGAGCTGCACGAGTGCATGACCGACGGCTATTCCACCCGCGGCACTCAAGGCATCGGCCTCGGCGCGCTGGCGCGGCAATCGGAAGTGTTCGATGCGTACAGCGACGCCCGCGGTTCAGTGGTGCTGGCACGCCTGTACCGCAAGCGCGACAAGCTCGCCGACCTGCGCCTGGGCGTGACCCAGCGCTCGCTGCACGACGACCCGGCGTGTGGCGATGCCTGGCAGGTGGCGTTCGCCGGCGAGGGTATCAGCGCCGTGGTGGTCGATGGTCTCGGTCATGGCGAAGAGGCCGAAAAGGCCGCACGCGCAGGTTGCCAGGCGTTCGGGCAGGCACCGTTCGCACGGCCCGAACATGTGCTCGACGACATGCACCAGGCCATGAACGGCACACGCGGTGGCGCAGTGGCCGTTGCCCAGTTCGAATACCACGCCGGGCAACTGCGTTTCGCCGGCATCGGCAACATCGGCGCCACGCTACTATCGCCGGGCAAGAGCCGCGGACTGGCGTCCCATCCGGGCATCGTCGGCGGACAGTTCCGTCGCGCGCAAGCCTTCACGTTCGACGAGGCGAACGAGCAGTTGCTCGTTCTGTACAGCGACGGGTTGCAGTCGCGCTGGAACATGGCCGACTACCCGGGCCTGGTCCACCTTCACCCCGCCATCATTGCGTCGGTGCTGTACCGCGACTTCTGTCGCGGCCGCGACGACATCACCGTATTGGTCATCGCTCTGGAGCCACCCCATGTCTGAACCCCTCGATCTGGATGCCGAGGCCAGTGCGGCATTGATCGCCCAACTGCGTGCCGAGGCCCAGGCCTTGCGTGACGAACTGGATGAAACCAACCAGGGCGTGCTGGCACTGTATGGCGAACTCGACGGCCAGGCTGAGGAACTGCGCCAGGCTTCGGACCTAAAGAGCCGCTTCCTGTCCTACATGAGCCACGAATTCCGCACCCCGCTGGGCTCGATCCTGAGCATTACCGGCCTGCTTGCCGATGAACTGGACGGCCCCTTGGCGCCGGAGCAGCAGAAGCAGGTGAGTTTCATCACTCACGCCGCCCAGGAACTCAGCGACATGGTCGACGACCTGCTCGACCTGGCCAAGATCGAGGCAGGTCGGATCAGCATATCGCCGGCATGGTTCGACATGTTCGATCTGTTCTCGGCGTTGCGCGGCATGTTCCGGCCGATCGTCAATGCCAGCGCCGTGGACCTCATCTTCGAAGAACCTGTTGGACTGCCACGCCTCTATACCGATGACAAGAAGCTCGCGCAGATCCTGCGCAACTTCATTTCCAATTCTTTGAAGTTCACCCTGGCAGGTGAGGTGCGGGTGTCGGCCAGGCTGGAATCGCCATCGCAGATCCGCTTCGCCGTGAGCGATACCGGTATCGGCATTCCTGCCGAGCTGCACGGTACGTTGTTCGAGGACTTTGCCCAGATCGATTCGCCGGTGCAGAAACGCCTGCGCGGCACCGGCCTGGGCCTGTCGCTGTGCAAGCGCTTCGCCGAGTTGCTGGGCGGCACGGTTGGCGTGCAAAGCAGCCCGGGGGTGGGCTCGACATTCTTTGTGATCATTCCGTTGGCCATTGCGCCGGAGCCTGGCCATGACACCTGAAGTGCGGGTACTCATCGTCGACGACAACAGCGCCACTCGCTACGCGCTGCGGCGCCGATTGGAACGCCACGGCATCGTCATTCTGGAAGCCGGCACCGGCGGCGATGGCCTGGCGCTGATCGCCAGCGAGCAACTGGACGCGTTGATTCTGGACGTCAACCTGCCGGACATGAGCGGCTTCGACATCGTCCGACTGCTGCGCGCCAAGCCAGCCACCGCCCTGCTGCCGATCATCCATGTGTCGGCGGCGTCCATTCAGACCGGCGACATCATCACGGGTCTGGAAGCCGGAGCCGATGCGTACCTCATCCATCCAGTGGACGCCGACGTGCTGTTGGCCACCCTGCGCACTCTGCTGCGCGTGCGTGACACCGAGAACGCGCTGCGCGAAAGCGAGGCACGCTTTCGCGAGATTTTCGCCAACATCGCCGCGCCCATCGCGGTGATCGACGAGCAGCTGCAGGTGATCGAGTGCAATCATGCGTTCTCGCAACTGCTGCCTACCCCGGTGTCCCTCACCAGCCTGCAAGCGCAACTGGCGGCCGGGCAGGAAAGCGTGCTGGACGACCTGCAGGTGCGCTTGAGCAAAGGCGAACGCTGGCGTGGCAACCTGACCATCAGAGTCGACGATCAACTGCGTGAAACCGAATGGCAGGTCTCGCCCTATCGCGCGCCCGGGCACAGCCTGGTGTTCATCGAGGACGTGACCGAGCACCGGCAGCGCGAGCGTCAGCAGCAGATCCAGTTGGCCGACGCACAGACATTGCTGGCGCAGGAAGTGGCCGAGCGCGCGCGCACCGAGACGCAACTGTTGCAAGTGCAGAAAATGGACGCCCTGGGCAAGCTCACCGGGGGTATTGCGCATGACTTCAACAACCTGCTGACCGGCATCATCACGGCGCTGGAACTGATCAAGAAGCGGGTCGAGCCCTCCGCTGTGCAAGGTGCCACCGGCAGCGTCGACAAAGCCGTGTCACGCTATGCCGATGCGGCGCTGCAGTCGGCAACCAATGCGGCCGCCCTCACCCATCGCATGCTGGCCTTCGCCCGCCAGCAGCCGCTCGATACGCGGCCGATCGCGATCAACCAGCATGTGCATTCGCTGGAAGACCTGTTGCGCCGCACCATCGGTGAACGGATCACCCTGAGCCTGGACCTGACCGACAGCGCAGCCATCGCCATGGTCGATCCGATCCAATTCGAGAATGCGGTGCTCAACCTGGTGATCAATGCCCGCGACGCGCTGCCCGAAGGCGGCAACATCCGTCTGTCGACCTTCGCCGCCTATTCGCGGGGCGACACACGCCTGGCCGATGGCGACTACGTGGTGCTGTCGGTGCGTGACGACGGTACCGGGATCGATCACAGCATCATCGACAAGGTCTTCGACCCGTTCTTCACCACCAAGGCCGTTGGCAAGGGTACGGGGTTGGGTCTGTCGACGATCTACGGATTTGCCCGGCAGTCCGGTGGCGACGTACGGATCCGCAGCCTGCTTGGCCACGGCACCGAGGTGACCCTGATGCTGCCGGCTGGCCTGGCGCTGCTGCCGCAGCCCAGCGAGCCGGTGCAGTTGGAGAACCGCGGTAACGGCGAGCACTTGCTGGTGGTGGAAGACATGGCGTCGGTACGGATGTTCGTGGTCGAGGCGCTGATCGACGCAGGGTACCGCTGCACCGAGGTAGAAAGCGCGCTGGATGCATTGGATATCGTGCGCGATGACCCGTCGATCCAGCTGCTGTTGACCGACGTCGGCCTGCCGCAAATGAACGGCCGCGTTCTCGCCGACGCTGCTCGCGCCTTGCGTCCCGAACTGCCGGTGCTGTTCATGACCGGCTACGCGGAAAACGCCTTGGACCTGCAGACCTTCCTCGCTGAAGGCATGGACATGGTCATCAAGCCCTTCCGCATGGGCGACCTGGTCGGCCGCATCGGCCACCTCCTCGAACGCGATCCCCTGTAGCAGCGGCGCGAGCCGCGTCGGCGGTGTCCGCGTTCCGTCTGACCCACCACACCACCCCCGGACGCGGCTTGCGCCGCTGCTACAGGCGAGTGATTTGTAGCAGCGGCGCAAGCCGCGTCGGCGGTACACGCGTTCCGTCTGACCCACCACAGCCCTCCCGGACGCGGCTTGCGCCGCTGCTACAGGCGAGCGATTTGTAGCAGCGGCGCAAGCCGCGTCGGCGGTCTACGCATTCCTCCTGACCCACCACACCACCCCCGGACGCGGCTTGCGCCGCTGCTACAGGGGATCTCGGTGCCTGTAGCAGCGGCGCAAGCCGCGTCGGCGGTACATGCGTTCAGCCTGACCCACCACAGCCCTCCCGGCCGCGGCTTGCGCCGCTGCTACAGGCGAGTGATTTGTAGCAGCGGCGCAAGCCGCGTCGGTGGTACACGCGTTCTGCCTGACCCACCACAGCGCTCCCAGACGCGGCTTGCGCCGCTGCTACAGGCGAGTGATTTGTAGCAGCGGCGCAAGCCGCGTCGGTGGTGTACGCGTTGCGCCTGACCCACCACCGCGCGAGCCGCGTCGGCGGTGCACGCGATCGCTGATCACAGCCATATCGCGTCCCACAAAGGATAATCGCCAACCTTCTGAACCAGCCCGGCGCGGACCGGGTTCATGATGATGTAGCGGGCTGCGCTTCTGAGATCATCTTCGCGGCGCAGGGCACGGTCGTAATACCCTTTCTGCCAGAGTCGGCCACAGGTCCCGTTGCGGCGATTGATGGCCAGGCTGCTGCGCGCTTTCATCCGGCAAACGATCGTAGCCAAATCGCCTTTTCTTAATTGAAACAACCAGTGCAGATGATCCGGCATCACCACCCACGCCAACGACTCTACGTCCCCTGCGTCATGCAGGGCGCGCAACTGAGCAACCAGCGCCCGGGCGGTATGTAAGCAGGAAAAAACGGGAGCCCGATCAGCCGTCACACAGGTGATCGAGTAAATCCGGCCTACCTCGCTGCAGCGCCCCTTGCGCAATACATAGGCTTTTCTGCACGCCGACATTCCCTGTCCACCGAAAAGCCTTCAACGTAGAAAACAGATGAGCCCAGGGCAAGCGCACAATCATTGCCGGATCTGACCAGGCTTTTAGAACCCCGAGCCGGCCTTGTCCAGGCAAGCATCGACCTCGGCATCAGTGGGATAACGCAGGATCTCCAGCGAGTCAGACGTCCAGCTCACCAGGCCCAGCTCCGCAAACTCGCCGAGCCAGCCCTCCATCGGCCATTGCGCCCAGCGCTGGTGAAAGCGCTGAGCATTGGCTACGATCGCCGAAAAATGGTTGAGCGGCGGACGCCAGGTCGGGTGGTATTGATGGAAGGCCAGGGCCGCTGCCACTCGTAGCTCCACGCCTTGGTGACGCGCGCTGAACGCGAAATCGGTGTCTTCGGCGCCGTAGCCCAGGTACCCCTCGTCAAAGCCACCGATGCGTTCGAATACCTCACGGGTGCAAGCGAAATTCAGCGACCAGAACAGGTGATGCGCAAGCAGCGAACCCGGCTTCCCGCGGTATTGGCTGAGCGGATGGGCAACGCCGTCGCGCATCAACGTGGCTTGAGTCCAGTCTTCCATCCGGGCGGTACTGGGCAAGTAACGGACCTCGCCCAGGTGCAAAGCTTCAGGCCTTTCACGCAGCGCGGCCGCGTAATCGGACAGCAGGCTTTGGCTCGGGATGCAGTCCACGTCGAGGAACACCCAATGCTCGCCCCCGCATTGGCGCACGGCATTGCGCGCTTTCGCCAGCGGCAAGCCATGAGACGCATCATCGACCACGAGGCAGTGGATGGGAAAGCACTCACTGTGCAAATCACGCGCCGGCTGATTCATGAACACCACCCAGAACGCCTCGGGCATCAGGTTGCCCTGCTCCAGTCCACGGATAACATTGTCCAGCTGTCGCTCGCGGCCATGCACCAGTGTGATCACACTCACCATGTCACGTTCACCTCGTCAGAACCCACTCACCTTGCACAACCCCGGCAACCGCGCCGGCTCGCCGTAACCGCTGCCCGCCGGGGCACACCGGCTGACGCGCACCGATCCGCTCCAGGCAATGCGCCGGCCGCGGGCCTCCACCTGTTCGATCAGATGCCGCTCGTCATGACCCAAGCTCGCATTCAGCCCTCCGGCATCCGTGTAGGCCAAGGTGCTCATACCGAGATTGGCCATATGCACGTTCGAGCGCCGTTCATCCATGGTCACCGAGCGCCGCCGCCGACCCTGTACGAAGCGGCTGGCACCCGGCTCGGCATCCACCCGCCCGCACACAGCGTCGACTCCGTAGGCCAGCTGCGCGGCCAGCCAGTCATCAGGCACCCGCACATCCGCTTCCGTCCAGGCCAGCCATCGTGCGCCCGCCTGTACCAGGTGTGCGGCGCCTGCGGCCCTCGCCGCTACCTTGTTGGCGGCATTGGTATCGATCAGCCGTACCGGATAGCGCTGGGCGATATCGCGCGACCTGTCGCTGCAGGCGTCGAGCACCACGACGATGCGTACCAGTTCGGTACACAGCGTGCCGTGCTCGGCAGCCAACATGACCGATCGCAGGCATCGGTCGAGACTGGCGTGCTCGTTTTGCACAGGAATGATGACGCCGATCATGCTGAACCTCTTGAAGAGACGAAATCGTCGAGACCATGCTGGCCATTGACCAGCAATCGACTCGAAGATGAACGAGAGGTTTCAGATAAACGATGAAACGTGCAGATTCATTCAAGACCGATCTTGAGCAATTCCCCGTCGTCGTCATCGGTCAACACATACAGATAGCCATCCGGGCCTTGGCGCACGTCGCGGATCCGCTCGCCGCGTTCACCCAGCAGACGTTCCTCGTGAACCACCTTGTCACCCTCGAACTGCAGGCGAATCAGGTCTTCGGAGGCTAACGCACCGATGAACAGATTGTGGTTCCAGCGCTTGAACTTGTCGTTGTCATAGAACGCCATGCCGCTGATGGCCGGTGACTTTTCCCACACATGATACGGATCGGTGATGCCCGGCCCGGTCTTGCCGCGGGCCTCGGGAATCGGCTCCCCGGAGTAATTGATCCCGTGGGTGTAGAGCGGCCAGCCGTAATTGGCGCCGCGCTCGATGATGTTCAGCTCGTCACCGCCACGGGCGCCGTGCTCATGGGTCCAGAGGGTGCCGGTCCACGGGTTCAGCGCAGCGCCTTGCTGGTTGCGATGCCCGAATGACCAGATTTCCGGACGCACGCCCTTCTGCCCCACGAACGGGTTGTCCTTGGGCACCTTGCCGTCGGCGAAGATGCGCACAACCTTGCCCTGCAGCTTGTCCAGGTCCTGAGAGGTGGCACGCTCGTTGTTCTCGCCCAGGGCGATGAACAGGTAGCCGTCGCGGTCGAAGACCAGACGGGAACCGAAGTGATTGCCGACCGACAGCTTCGGCTCCTGGCGGAAAATCGTGGTGAAGTTTTCCAGATGAGTCAGGTCTTCGGACAACCGTCCACGACCCACGGCGGTGCCGCCCTTGCCATCCTGGCCCTGTTCGGCATACGACAGGTAGACCATGCGGTCGGCCTTGAAGTCGGGTGACAGCACCACGTCGAGCAACCCGCCTTGATTCTTCGCCCATACCTGCGGTACACCGCTGATGGGTGAAGAGATTTTGCCCTCGGCGCTGACCACGCGCAGATCACCCGGTTTTTCAGTGACCAGCATGCCCTTGTTGTCCGGCAGGAAGGCCAAACCCCAAGGGTATTTGAGGCCTTCGGCCACGGTTGTCACAGTGATCTGGCCCAGTTCGCTCGGGTAAGTGGTCACCGTTGCCGCCGAAGCGGCCAGTCCGTACAGCGCAAGGCCGGCGCAAGCCGAGGCCAAAAGGGTTTTCTGCAGCATGGGCTTATCCTTCAGCAAGAATGGAGTGATCAACGCGTGCCAGGGGCGGTGCGGGGTTGTTGGGTGCCGTTGGCCGGGCGGCGCAGGTTCTCGCCGTTGCCGATGCCGCGGTTTTCAAGCGTCGGCGGTCGCGGATTGTCGGTGCGCGGCGTCGGCTGGCGCAGTTGCGGATTGGGCGCGGTAGTGCCCTGGCGGCTGTTCGGATTGATCCGTCGAGTGGGGCTGTTGTAGGGATTGGAGGTATCGTTGGCGGCCACGGTGATTGGCTGACGCGGTTGCTCGGTGGCGATCGACACGTGGGCCATCGCCGAATGAGACAGCATCGTGCCAAGCATCAGCGACGCCAGTAGGGACAACTTCATGGGTATCTCGCCCTCGATCACGGTGGATTCAGGGATTTGAGGATGAATTGTCCCTGACGTTCGCCGCGGCATGGCCCGGCGAGCTCGTCGAGGTGATTCACCATGTTTCAAATATCGACCTGCACCACTCAAGGCTGGGTCAGGCCGAGCCTCTCGTGCCACTGCGCAAGCGACTCGTCCGGGTACTGTTGAAACTGCCGGTCGTGCTTGCCGGACTGCACCTCGACCCAGCTCGCCTTGGAATCGAGCAGCAGGTGGGTGTGTTCGGGCGGCACCGGCAACTCGCTGTCGATGGCACTGGCGAATGGATGCACCAGCTCCGGCCAGGCCGGATCGAACAACCACAAGGCGCTGCCGCACAGGTGGCAGAAATGCCGCTCGGCAGTACTGGGGTGAGTGCCGCTGCCGTTCTCGTCGGGCAACCTGGCATGGTAGACGGTGATATGACTACGACCCTGCACATTGAGACTGGCCGCCTCGCCGCCCAGGTTGATGGCGTAACCGCCGCCACCCTGGGTCTTGCGGCAGATCGAACAGTAGCACCGCTGATAAGGGTAAGGATGGGCGCTGTGCAGGCTGAAAGTGACGGCACCGCAGTGACAGGATCCGTGCAGTTGCATGGCTGAACTCCGTATCGAGTGGCGATCAATGAGCGGTTGATGAACGTTCAGCGTAGACCCTGCACGGGCCGTTCAGTTTCGCAGGTAGCGCCCGCTGGCCGCGACGAACAGGAGCAGCACGATCAACACGCCCAGGGCAATCGACAGGCTGCTGGCGTGGGCCACGAAGCCGATGAAAGCCGGGCCTACCAGGATGCCCGCATACCCCAGGGACGTCATGGCAGGAATGGCGGCGCTCTGCGGCATGGTGGTCTGGCGCCCGACCGCGGTGAACAGCACCGGGACGATGTTCGAGCAGCCTGCGCCGATCAAGGCATAGCCCAGCAATGCCGCCGGCCACGCCGGAACGGCCAGCGACAAGGCCAGACCGATTGCCGCGCAGAGCCCCCCGTACAACGTGACCCGGGCGCCACCGAAACGCGAGACGATGGCATCGCCGGTCAGGCGCCCGATGGTCATGGTCGTGGCGAAGGCAGCGTAGCCAAGCCCTGCGTAGGCAGGTTGCATGTCGCGCTCGGAAACCAGGAATACAGCACTCCAGTCGAGCATGGCCCCCTCGGTGAGAAAGACGATGAAACACAGCGCCCCGAGGAACAGCACGATCCCACGTGGTACGGCGAACAGCGGGCCATCGCTTTCATTGCCATAGGGCAACAGATGCGGCGCCGCCTTGAATACCGCGACAAGGGTCAGCGCTACCACGCAGGCCACCGCCAGCAGCGGCGTCAGGCCGAGCGCAAGCAAAGCGGTCATGCCGCCCGCTCCGAGGATGCCACCCACACTGAACAAACCGTGGAAGCCGGACATCATCGGCCGGCCACTGGCCTTCTCGACCAGCACCGCCTGGATGTTCATGGCGCAGTCGATGGCACCCATTCCGGCGCCGAACACCAGGATTGCGGCAATCAACAGCGGCAGGGTCGCCACACTGGCCAGCAGCGGCAACGTCAGGCAGATGAGCAAGGCTGCACCGACGATGACGCGTCGGCAGCCCCAGCGCGCGCAGAAATAACCTGCCAACGGCATGGCCAGGATGGAACCTGCGCCCAGCCCAAGCAGCAGCAGGCCCAGGCTGCCGTCGCTGAGTTGCGCCCGCGCCTTGGCCAGCGGCACCAGCGGCGCCCAGGCGGCCATGGCGAAGCCGGCGATGAAGAAAGCGATACGGGTGGAAAACTGCTCTTGCCGACCCGGCGCGGCGGTGGCGAAGGTGCTGCTCGACGACATGATCAAAGCCTTGGATAAAGAGTTTCATGCAGCCGCGCGCACCGCTCGAGCGACAGGCGACTACCTTGAATGCAAGATGAACAATCGCGACAAATGCCGTGGATCGGCGAACTTGCCGGTAAAAATTCACTCAACGACTGGTGTACCGATCAATAGAGCGACCCGCATTGTGTTCAGTTCCCCGGCGAAAATCCTCCTCCCCCTGCTGTTCCTGCTGCTGACTTCCACCCTGCAGGCCGCTGAAGCCCCGGCGGCCGATGCGCCTGTCGAAGAACCAGCACCGCTGGTGCAAGGCGGCTTGCTGGGGGCCATCAGTACCGGCATCGACGACGTGCAGAAGAAGCTCGATCTCGACGAACATCTGCTCGACACCTGGCGCTTGCGCACCGACCGCGCCGCCAGCGAGGTCGATAAGTTGATCAATCGACACTCCCACTCGGCACTCGACCTGGCAACGGATTTCATTCTGCTGTCGGTGTGCTGGATGGCAGCGTTTCTGCTCGCGCATTTTCTCGGGCGCTTCATCGTTGCCCGCAGCGGCCACCGTCGTTTCGTCCGCGAGCGTCCGCGCCTGCACAACCTGTTGGGCTACATCCTGCCGTTCACCTTGCCGGCTATCATTGCCCTGCCAGTGACGCTATATGCCAGTCACTCGCTGGACGCATCCATCGCCAGAGCCATCGGCATGTCGCTGGCCTACGCCACCAGCAGCGGCATTTTCTCCACCTCGGTGATCATGTGCGTGATCACGTTGTTCGACAGCGGTCACAAGCGCGCTGCGGTCACGGTGCTGCGTCGCTATGCGCCGCGCCCGCTGTTCATGATCGGCTTTCTGGCGGCCCTGAGCGACGCCCTCACCAGCCCGCAGATCGCCCGCCAGCTGGGCACCAACTTCACCGCCAGCCTGGCGGTGGTCACGGGCCTGTTCGCCACCTTGTCCTTCGCGGTGCTGGTGGTGCGCATGCGTCGGCCGGTGGCCCATCTGATCCGCAATCGGCCACTGGCGCAGCGCCTGCAGCACCGCGGGGTGCAAGAGTCGCTGCGGCTGTTTTCGTCGCTGTGGTACCTGCCCATCCTGCTGATGATTCTTGTCTCGGCGGTGCACCTGATCGGCGCCGGCGAAGAAAGCCAGAAGGCCTTGCAGAACGCCCTGCTCACCACGGTGCTGCTGATTGCCACGGTGTTCCTCAGCACTGTCATGCAACATCTATTCAAGCCTGCCGCCACCGCCACACCGCGACTGCGCCCCTATAAAGAGCTGCTGCGCAACCTGGGCCACGCCGTGGTGCGCATCGTCATGGCCATCGCCTTCATCGAACTGCTGGGACGCATCTGGGGCGTGTCGATGCTCGAATTCGCCGCCAGCAACAACATGGGCCGGGCGATCAGCGATTCGCTGAGCAGCATCGGCTTGATCCTGCTGGTCACCTGGCTGTTGTGGGTGGTCCTGGACACAGCCATCCAGGAGGCACTGAAGCCGTCGGTCGGCAAACGCGCCTCGCGCCAGCCGAGCACGCGGGTGCTGACCATCCTGCCGATGCTGCGCAACGCGATCAAGATCATCCTGCTGGTGATCTGCACCATCACCACCATGGCCAACCTGGGCATCAACGTCGCGCCGCTTCTGGCCGGTGCCGGGGTAGTCGGCCTGGCCATCGGCTTTGGTTCGCAGCAACTGGTGCAGGATGTGATCACCGGCCTGTTCATCCTCATCGAAGACACCATCGCCATCGGCGACTGGGTGGTACTCGACTCCGGCCACGCCGGCACGGTGGAGAGCCTGACCATCCGCACCCTGCGCCTGCGCGACGGCAAGGGCTTCGTGCATTCGGTGCCGTTCGGCCAGATCAAGGCAGTCACCAACCAATCCCGGCAATTCGCCTACGCGTTCTTCTCGGTGCAGTTCACCTACGACAGCGACATCGACACCGCCCTGGACCTGATCAAGCAGGCGGGGCAATCCATCGTCGAGGACGTGATGCTCAAGCACAACCTGCAGGGTCCGTTGCAGGTGTTCGGGGTGGACAAGATGGACCTCAATGGCATCGTCCTGACCTCGCAATTCCGCACTGTGTCCGGCGGTCAGTACGGCGTGGGCCGGGCATTCAACGAGCGCCTGAAGAAGCTGGTCGACCAGCATGACAACGTGCGTTTCGCCCAGTACTACCCTGCCCTCGGCCTGCCCGCCCCGACCCCGGCCTGAATTACCCGCCGCAAAAAAAACTCGGCACCGACGTTCACAGGGTGCGTGAACGTCGGTGCCGAGGTGTGCGTCGATGGTGATGGAGCGGGCGGATCAGCTACCGGCGCCGCCGTGGGCTTCTTCGAAGAAGTAGTCTTTCCAGCTGTCTGCCTTGTTCTTCAGCACACCCAGCTCATGCAGCCGCTCGGCGTATATGAAGGTGCGTTGCGGCACCACCGTGAAGTCGATCTCCGGGTCCTGGACGATCTTTTCCACGAACGCCTCGCTCAAGGTCGATTTCTCCACGCGAATATAGGTCTTGGCTGCGGCGACCTTGTCGGCCTTGACGATCTGCGCGGCTTCCACCAATGCGTCATAGAACGCCTTGTAGGTCTTGGGGTTGTCGTCGTGGAATTTCTGCGTGGTGTACAGCACATTGAAGGTCGCCGGGCCGCCGAGGATGTCGTAGCTGCTGAGCACCTTGTGCACCTTGGGGTTTTCCAGGGCCTGGTACTGGAACGGCGGGCTGGAGAAATGCGCGCTGATTTCCGAACCGCCGGCCATCAGCGCCGAGGTGGCGTCCGGGTGGGGAATGCTCACCGAAATGTTATCGAATTTCTTGAATTCCTTGTCGCCATAGAGTTTGGCCGTCTCCAACTGCAAGGTGCGAGACTGGAAGCCAACCCCTGCGGCGGGCACCGCGATGCGGTCCTTGTCGGTGAAGTCCTGCAAGGTCTTGACGTCAGGATTGTTACTGAGCAGGTAGTTGGGCATCGAGCCCAGCGACGCGATGGCCTTGACGTTCTGCCGACCCTTGGTGCGGTCCCAGACGGTGAGCATCGGCGGCACGCCGGCCGACACCACATCCAACGCACCGGCGAGCAATGCCTCGTTCATCGCGGTGGCTCCGGAAATGCTGTTCCAGTCCACTTCGATGTCCACGCCTTGCTGCTTGCCGTGTTTCTCGATCAGCTGCTGGTCACGCACGACATCGAGGATCAAGTAGCCGATGCCGAACTGCTGGGCGATGCTGATCTTGCCTTCGGCGCTGGCGCCGCCGGCCAGCAGTGCGCCGGCCAGGCCGCAGGCCAGGGATAGCTTGCTTGCAAATACCATGATGAAGTCTCTGGACTAAAGGAAATGGACTCAGCGCTGCATGCCCCAGCGCTTGATGGTGAGGCGTTCGAACGTGTTGAACAGCAGGTTTTCCACCAAAAGGCCGATCAGGATCACCGCAGCCAGGCCGGCGAACACCTTGTCGGTGTACAGCTCGTTGCGATTCTGGAAAATGTACCAGCCCAGGCCACCCTTGCCCGACGAGGCGCCGAACACCAGCTCTGCGGCGATCAAGGTGCGCCAGGCGAACGCCCAGCCGATCTTCAGGCCTGCCAGGATCGACGGCAGCGCGGCCGGAATGAGGATGTACCAGACGAATCGCAGCCCTCCCAGGCCGTAGTTGCGGCCCGCCATGCGCTGGGTTTCCGACACGCCGAGGAAGCCTGCGTAGGTGTTCAGTGCCAATGCCCACAGCACCGAATGCACCAGCACGAAAATCAGGCTGTTCTCGCCCAGGCCGAACCACAGCAGCGACAGCGGCAACAGCGCGATGGCCGGCAAGGGGTTGAACATTGCCGTCAGAGTGCTGAGCAGGTCCCGCCCCAGCTGGGTCGACACTGCCAGTGTGGTCAAGCCGAAGGCCAGGACGATGCCGATCAGGTAGCCCTTGATCAGTACCGTCAGTGAAATCCATACCTTGCTCAACAGTTCGCCACTGGCCACACCGTCGATGAAGGCATGGGCGGTCTGCATGAAGCTGGGCAGCAGCAAGTCGTTGTTCTGCCAACGCGCGGCCAGTTCCCAGATAACCGCCAGGGCGAGCAGGATCACGCCCTTGCGCACCCAGGCCTGTTGCCAGATCCGCTGCGCCAAGGAGATGTCGCGCACCAGTTCGGCTTGGGTGAACGGCTCCAGGACGACTTCGTACTCCTGGCGTGCGGGTGGGGAAAGGCTCATGTCGTGCTCCGAATGCGGCGAGTTCAGTAGGCGATGCGCAGGCGCTGGAAATCCACCGGACGGTCCAGCTCGGGCGCTTCGCCCTCGTCGAACAGCAGGCGATGGATGCGTTGCGCGCTGGCCTGGAAATCGACGCCGCCCAGGCTGCTCAGGTCGAACTGGTGGCTGTTGATTTCCGCCCGCACCCGGCCCGGGTGCGGCGACAGCAGCAGGATGCGGTTGCCCACCACCAATGCTTCTTCGATGGAGTGGGTGACGAAGAGCAAGGTGAAGCGCACTTCCTGCCAAAGTTCCAGCAGTTCTTCCTGCATCTTGCGCCGCGTCAGTGCGTCGAGCGCCGCGAACGGTTCGTCCATCAGCAGGATCTTCGGCTGCATGGCCAGCGCGCGAGCGATGGCGACCCGCGCCTTCATGCCGCCAGACAACGTATGCGGGTAGGCATCGGCGAAAGCACTGAGGCCGACCTTCTCCAGGTAGTGACGGGCGCGCTCGTTGGCTTCGGCGCGTTTCAAGGTGCGCGACGCCAGCAGCGGGAACATCACGTTCTCGATCACGGTTTTCCAGGCGGGCAGTTGATCGAACTCCTGGAACACCACGATACGGTCCGGGCCTGGCTCTTCTATGCGCTCTCCGGCGAGGCGAATCTGCCCTTCGCTGGGCTTGATGAAGCCCGCCACCGCTTTGAGCAGCGTGGATTTACCGCACCCGGAGGGACCCAGCAGGACAAAGCGATCGGCACGGTCCACTTCGAAGCTGACCTGATGCGTTGCGCGCACCACCCGTTCGGAGGTGCGGTATTCGAGGCTGACGTTGTCCACCTGCAGCAGGGTCTCGGCAGTCGGCCGTTGCCCGGGTACACCTGCGATATCAGCGCTGGCCGTGTGGCCTGGCAGTGCAGCGTTCATGCAAGACTCCCTATCAAAACGGCGCATCGCCCTGGATGGTGGTGCGGTACAACTTGCGCCGCAGGTGGTCCGGACAGCCGGCCGCGAGGTGTACCAACGAGCGGTTGTCCCAGAACACCATGTCGTGTGGCTGCCACTGATGACGGTACACATGCTCATCGCGCACGCTGTGGGCATAGAGCTGCTGCAACAGGTCGCGGCTTTCATCTTCGGGCAGGCCCACGATGTGCGTGGTGAAGCCTTCGCTGACGAACAAAGCCTTGCGCCCGTTCTCTGGATGGGTGCGAACCACCGGATGGGTCACGGTGACCACCTGGGCCAGCTGTTCGGCACTCAGGGTCGGTCGCCAGTTGGCGGCGTTCTTGCCCTCGCTGTAGCGCGCGGTATAGGAATGCACGGCGTGCTTGCCCTCAACGGCCTGGCGCAGTGCTGTGGGAAGAGTGTCCCAAGCCCTGTGCATGTCGGCGAACAAGGTGTCACCGCCTTCGCTGGGTAATTCCTGCGCATGCAGCATGGAGCCCAGGCTCGGCAGTTCTTTATAGGACAGGTCCGAATGCCAGTATTTGCCGGCGTCACCCAGCCCGACCGGCTGGCCGTTCTCGACAATGTTGGAAACGATGAGGATCTCTGGGTGCCCTGCGAGCAGGAACTGCTTGAGCACATGGATTTGCAGCACACCGAAACGACGGCTGAAGTCGATCTGTTGCTCAGGGGTGATGCGCTGATCGCGAAACACCACGACATGATGGTCGAGATGGGCGCGGTGAATGCGGGTGAAGTCTTCGTCACTCAACGCCAGGCGCAGGTCCAGGCCGACGATTTCGGCACCGACATGGCCGGCCAGCGGGCGAACTTCGAAGGCTTGACGTGAGGTTTCAGGAAGAACGGCGGCCATGTTGTGCTCCGACTCTGGCTATTGAGTACGAGGGGATGGCCAGACTGTAGAGCTATAAGAATAGAATTTTAAATATCGTTATCGCATATCGATATCGCTGTCGGGACTTTCAGATTGTGGAGTCGCGTCGGATGTCTCTGATCCGCTTGAAGTTTTTTTTAAACGCCGTGAAGAAAACAACAGGATTGGCTGTCAGAAACCGGCTATTGACCCTGCGCTATTGCGAAACGTCTTACAGTCAAATACTGTACGCACGTACAGCCAACAAGGAATTCTGTCGTGACTACTGCCACCCCTGCCGCGCCGAGCGCCTATGAGCGTCTTAGCGTGCGCGTCCAGAAGATCATCAATTCGCCCACCGCGCAGAAGTCTCGCGCCGCCCTCATATTCCGCCTCGAGCAGGAAAGCGAGGACGATTGGGCACAAATGCTCGAGGAAATCGCCGAGAACGACAATGTCACCCTCGCCCACCGCGACGACGGTGGCGTGCAGATTTTCTGGGTCGTGCCGAAGGAAGATTGATTCGATGATGGTCCGCAGTTTTTTCATCAGCTTGATGTTGTTCAGCTTTACCGCGTATGCCGATGCCCCACGCACGTTCAGCGAAGCCAAGAAAGTCGCCTGGAAGCTGTACGCTCCGCAGTCCACCGAGTTTTACTGCGGCTGCAAGTACACCGGCAATCGGGTCAACCTTGCGGCGTGCGGCTATGTACCGCGCAAGAACGCCAACCGCGCTGCGCGCATCGAATGGGAGCATATCGTCCCGGCGTGGCAGATCGGCCACCAGCGCCAATGCTGGCAGAACGGCGGGCGCAAGAACTGCACCCGCAACGACAAGGTCTACCAGACCGCCGAAGCCGATCTGCACAACCTGGTACCGAGCATTGGCGAGGTGAATGGCGACCGCAGCAACTTCAGCTTCGGCTGGCTGCCCGAACAACGCGGGCAGTACGGTTCATGCCTGACCCAGGTCGACTTCAAGGCCAAGAAGGTCATGCCACGGCCTTCGATCCGCGGGATGATCGCGCGCACCTATATGTACATGAGCAAGCAGTACGGATTGCGCCTGTCGCGCCAGGACACCCAGCTGTACCAGGCCTGGGACAAGACCTACCCGGTGCAGGTCTGGGAGCGCCAGCGCAACCAGCAGGTGGCGTGCGTGATGGGCCACGGCAACGCCTTCGTCGGGCCGGTAGACCTCAAGGCCTGCGGCTGAAGCCAGAGAGCCCTGGCGTGCAACCGCGCTTCAGGGCTTGTCGGCCTCGCTGAAAGGCATCACCACCGATTCGATACCGCGCGAGCCCATGAGGCGAGCGCGCTCCTTGTCCGCTTCGGCCCGGCTGTCGAACGGCCCAAGGTAGACCAGGGTCTGGCCATCACGCTGGACGAAGCTGGCAACGAAGCCGTTTTCCACCAGCCGCGCCGCCATGTCGGTCACCGAGCCCATGTTGCGACCCGAAACGATACGCACCTCCCAACGCTGCCCTGGCTGTTCGGCTACATCGACGGGCGCCAGCAGTTCCTCGGCGCTGCCGCACACTTCGCGCACGCGAGGGTCGTTGCCATCGTTGTCGATGACCACTTCGAACCGGTCGCCATGGGGGACGGCCGCGTAGCTGCGGTAGGGCCCGTAGACGCCCTGGGCGTTCTTGCCCTTCACCTGGCCACAGTAGTTGCCTTGATCGGTGGTGCGAACATTGGTGAAGCGCGCCGTCTTGGGGTTCTCCAACAGCTGCGACACCGCCTCATGGGCTTTTTCGAACGCGGTACCGCAACCGGCCAACGTCAGCATTGCCATCACCATCATCAACTTGCGCACACGCCTACCTCCAGAATTCGAGGCGCCGATTTTATCACTATCCACCCGGCCGGCGCCCGTTCTAGCGTCGACCGCCGCTGACGCCGCGGCAACGTCGTGGCATCATGCAAGCCTTACCTTTTCGAATAGCCAGCAGGGCCCCGACATGATCGCCAAAGAAGACCGCAACTCAGCCGCACTGGCGATATTCCTCGACGCCCACCCCGAGTTGCGCGAGGAGATTCAGGTGCTGGACAGCCGCGAGCAGGCCGAACAGGTGCAGTGGGCCTTCGAGGACGAGGCGCAGGCCCAGGGCCTGGAACCTTGGGAGCTGGCGCTGCAATTGATTGCGCAAAGCCCGGAAGAACTCAAGACCATGCGCCTCGAGGTTCACCAGGAAGTGGCGGACGCACTGGGCCTGAGCTGGGAAGACTATTGCGAATTCAATGCCGTCGAACTGTGACATGACCGACGGTCTCAAGCTGAATCGAACCCTGCTCGCCCATCGTCTCTCGAAAGCATGACACCCACGTCAACTTGCGAGGCATGCCATGACTATCGATCTCGATCCCATCCCGCTTATCGGCCAGGCCGGGGAATCACCTCTCGACGATGAGGTGCACAGCGATGGCGCCGCGCTGAACGACGCCGATGCAGATGAGCCCGAAGCAGACCCGGACGATCTGGACATCGACGGTGCTGACGCGTCCACCGAACCCAGCTGAGCATTGGGCATCGGTCCTGCGATTCGCCAGGGTGACATCAAGCTTGCCTTGGCGACCCTTCACGCAAGCGATCAATAGTAGTTTTTTGCCATCACCACGGAACTGGCCAATGGCCTGCATGTCTGATGCCCGGTAACACGGGAGTAAACTATGACAAGCCGGTTCACGGACTACGAGATTCGCTACGTCCTCAACGGTGAGGCCAGGCGCTTTCAGCAGCGCGATACCCACATGAGCGATGCCGATGCGTTGTACTACGCCGCGCTGCACTCGGGCATCGGGCTGGTCTATGGCGGCACCAACGCGGCAGAACATGCGGCGCAACTCAGAAGGCATGTCGAACGCCGCGGGCTGCGTGACGTACAGTGGCGACCATTGAACTGAATCTGCGCGATCGGGCGGGCGGCATTGATAGACTGCAGCAACCCGTAGCGAGGTGGCCGCGATGTTCGATCACGATCTATTGGCTTTGCATTTGATGCGCCTTCATCAGCATCAGCAGGCATACGCTGGTGCCTTGGCCGACGTGCGACGCTGCCTGCAGCGGCCCGGCGCAGGTGCGGAGGTTCACCAGGTGCTGGCTGACCTCGAACGGCGCAGTGCGGAACTGGCCAACCTTATCGAAGGGCTCGAGCACATCACCCAGTGAACGCAAAAAGGGCCCACCTTTCGGTGAGCCCTTCCAGACCGCCCAGCAGAGCGGATTTTGTTTGGTAGGCGCGATTGGACTCGAACCAACGACCCCCACCATGTCAAGGTGGTGCTCTAACCAACTGAGCTACGTGCCTGCTGTTAGGCGGCATTCTACGGATTCGGGGTTGCCTGTCAACTCCTTTCTGCGCGCTAACCCTATGAAATGCGGAATTATTTTTGGCGCGGGTGAATTCGGCATGCTGGTGAGGCAAGGGCAACTGCGTTAGCATCCCGGCACAGGCGAAATCCCATCGAGCCGAGGTTGCCGGATGTCCAGCATGCAATACCCCCCGTCCTTCTACGCCGCATCTGCCAATGCAGCGCCGTCTCGCCCTGCCCTCCAGGATGATATCGAAACGGACGTGTGCATCATTGGCGCAGGCTACACCGGGCTGTCCAGTGCGCTGTTCCTGCTCGAACGCGGTTTCAGCGTTTGCGTACTGGAGGCGGCCAAGGTCGGCTTCGGTGCTTCGGGGCGCAACGGTGGGCAGATCGTCAACAGCTACAGCCGGGATCTGGATGTGATCGAACGCAGCGTCGGTGCCGAACAGGCGCGGTTGCTCGGCGACATGGCTTTCGAGGGCGCGCGGATCATTCGCGACCGGGTCACTCGCTACGGCATCAATTGCGACTTGAAGAACGGTGGCGTATTCGCTGCGCTGACGGTCAAACAGATGAAGCACCTGGAGGGTCAACAGCGCCTGTGGGAACGTTATGGGCACACCCAGCTGGAGCTGATGGACCAGACGCGCATCCGCCAGGTCGTCGATTGCGATCAATACATGGGTGGTCTGCTGGATGTCAGTGGCGGGCATATCCACCCTCTGAACCTGGCGCTGGGCGAAGCGGCAGCGGTCGAATCGCTGGGCGGGCGCATCCATGAACAGTCCCCGGCGCTGCGTATCGAGCGTGGCGCCAATCCTGTCGTGCACACAGCTCAGGGCCGGGTGCGGGCAAAATTCGTGATCGTTGCCGGCAATGCGTACCTGGGCGAGCTGGTACCAGAACTGGCGGCCAAGTCCATGCCCTGCGGCACTCAGGTGATCGCCACGGAGCCCTTGGGCGAGGCGCTGGCGCGCAGCCTGCTGCCGCAGGACTACTGTGTGGAAGACTGCAACTATCTGCTCGATTACTACCGCCTGACGGCCGACAAGCGCCTGATTTTCGGCGGTGGCGTGGTGTATGGCGCGCGGGATCCCGCCAATATCGAGGCGATCATCCGACCGAAGATGCTCAAGGCGTTCCCGCAGTTGGCGCAGGTAAAGATCGACTACGCCTGGACGGGCAACTTCCTGCTGACCTTGTCGAGGCTGCCGCAGATGGGCCGCCTGGGCGACAACATCTATTATTCCCAGGGTTGCAGCGGGCATGGGGTGACCTACACCCACCTGGCGGGCAAGGTGCTCGCCGAGGCGCTCAGCGGCCAGGCCGAGCGTTTCGACGCTTTCGCCGATCTGCCCCATTACCCTTTCCCTGGTGGCCGCACCTTCGGCGCGCCGCTGACCCAACTGGGCGCCTGGTATTACAGCCTGCGCGATCGCCTGGGGTTTTGATCGGAGCGCGAGCAGCCTGAAACCCTGCGGCGTCCCCGGACGCGGCTCGCGCCGCTGCTACAGGCACCGCAATCCCCCGTAGCAGCGGCGCAAGCCGCGTCCGAGAGCGCTGTGGTGGGTCAGGCAGAACGCATACACCGCCGACGCGGCTCGCGCCGCTGCTACAGGCACCGCGATCCCCTGTAACAGCGGCGCAAGCCGCGTCCGGGGGCGCTGTGGCGGGTCAGGCGCAACGTGTGCACCGCCGACGCGGCTCGCGCCGCTGCTACAGGCGCGCAAGCCGCGTCCGGGCGCGCTGTGGTGGGTCAGGCAGAACGCGGACGCCGCCGACGCGGCTCGCGCCGCTGCTACAGGCAACGCGATCCCCTGTAGCAGCGGCGCAAGCCGCGTCGGCGGTATAGGCGCTTTACCTGATACACCTCGACAACCCCTTTCGCGGCCGATGACCGCTCCTACGGCGGAAGCGTTCAGGGGCCGAGCGCTTTGCGGGCGCGGGCTGCGGCGGGTTCCTGGCCGGCTGCGGCGGTTTCGCCAGCGGCGTCCAGCCAGCGCTGGCGGTCGACCTTGGCCGGCAACTGGTTGGGTTGCTGAACCAGAATGGCCCAGGCACCGACGCTCTTCCACGCCGAATCGAAGCTGTCGAAATCCATCGTCAGACGTCGGTTCATCCCCGAGCGCAGCAAAACGTGCCGTTTGAATCGGTCATAGCCCACCAACAAGGCATACCGCGGTTGCGACCAGAACGCCGAGCCCTCGCTGTAGCGCAGCAACACCGGGTTACCCGCCGCCACCTGAGTCAGCAACGCGTTGAGCTGCGGATCGAGCGCATACACCAGCAAGCCATACTCGCGGGCTACCTGCGTGATGTTCTGCTGCAGGCGATCTGTTTCACCGGGCAGTTTCAGCGCCGGATCCAGCAACCCAGGTGTAATGGTAATGCCTTGCTGCGAGAGCATGCTGGCCAGCACCATCGAGCCGCTTTGATTGGCGTTGCCCCGATAGAACGGTACGCCGTTGAGCTCCACTCGGTCCGCCAGGCCAGGCAGTGCCGGGCCGTTGTTGCTTGCGCAACCGGCCAGACCTGCTACCAGGCTGCACATCAGCAGTAGACCGGCCACGACGTTAGATCTGGGCTGCATCGTATTCCCTTGCTCCGTGGCGACACACACTGTGACGCCGGAACGGCCATCATAGATTTCCCGCAGCCAGCGGTATAGCGGCTGAACAATGGACGGCCGCACAGGCCCGGCCGATGCACGCAAATGACCTTTCGTCAATAGGTTGAAACGCCCGCAAACCCTCAAGGTCATCTATTACGTGACCTAGAAGACGCGAAAGCAATGGAGGTAGTGATGAGCCTTGCAATGATAATCTTCAGCCTGATTGCCGGCTGGATGGCCGTAGCGGCCGCCATGCTCTGGGGGGTGCTGCGAATCGCTCGCCGCCACCAGCACGCGCAGCCGCAGCCTCGAGCAGCCAAGCGCTCTGCGCCGGCCGCATCCCGTCGCACCGGGACGCCTCAGCACGTCTGACCCGTCCGTCCGGAACGTCAAGCCAGCCTAAAATCAAAGGCGAAAAAAAGGGGGCATCCATGCCCCCTCGCTTTGTCTGCCGCCTTTACGCTTCGCGATTGGCCGCCAGCTTGCGCTGCTTGGACCTTCGCGACCACATGTTCAAGCCCTCGATCGTCGCCGAGAACGCCATCGCTGCGTAGATATAGCCTTTAGGCACGTGTGCACCGAAGCCTTCGGCGATCAGCGTCATGCCGATCATGATCAAGAAGCCCAGGGCCAGCATGACCACCGTAGGGTTGTCGTTGATGAACTTGGCCAGAGGCTCTGCGGCCACCAGCATCACGATGACGGCGCTGACCACGGCGATGATCATGATCGGCAAGTGCTCGGTCATGCCCACGGCGGTGATGATGCTGTCGATGGAGAACACCAGGTCCAGCACCAGGATCTGACCGATCGCCGAGGCGAAGCTCATGCTTACCTTGTCGCCGATCTTCGCCTCTTCCTGATCGACCGGATCCACGGTGTGGTGGATCTCCTTGGTCGCTTTCCACAGCAGGAACAAGCCACCGGCGATCAGGATGACGTCCTTCCACGAGAACCAGTGATCCAGCACGGAGAAAACCGGCTCGGTCAGTTGCACGATGTACGCCACGGTACTCAGCAGGCCCAGGCGCAGGATCAGCGCCATGCTGATACCGATACGGCGTGCCTTGGCCTGAATTTCCTTGGGCAGCTTGTTGGTCAGAATCGAGATGAATATCAGGTTGTCGATGCCCAGCACGACTTCCATGATCACCAGGGTCACCAATGCCACCCAGGCGGTGGGGCTTGAAGCCAGTTCCAGTAGGTATTCCATGTATCGTTCCTGCCCTTATCACGGTTCGCTGAATGTCTGGAGAGGCTCGGCTGGTGCCGCGCACGCTAGCAAGCCCCAACTACTGGCTCTTTGCTAGCGAGGCATTCTAGAGACACGGACACCTCTGGAAAATTCGTATTTTTACCAGTTACACTTCGGTTTTTACGAAGTGTAGGTCGCCGTGCTCAATTATCGTCAGCTTCACTATTTCTGGGTCGTTGCGCGCACCGGGAGCATCGTGCGTGCCAGTGAGCAACTCAACCTCACCGCACAAACCATTAGCGGTCAGATCAGCCTGCTTGAAGAAACGTTCTGTGTGAAATTGTTTCGGCGTGTTGGCAGGCACCTCGAGCTCACCGAGGCGGGTCGCCAGGCCCTGCCCTACGCCGAACGCATGTTCCAGATTGGCGGAGAACTGGAGGCGGTGCTGCGGACCCAACCCGATGAGGAACAGATTCCTTTTCGGGTAGGCGTGGCCGACGTGGTGCCCAAGTCGATCGTGTATCGGCTGATTGCACCGACCATGGAACTGAGCGAACCCCTGCGCATCACCTGCCGGGAAGACAAGCTGGAGCGGCTGCTGGCTGACCTGGCGATCCAGCGTCTGGACATGGTCATCTCCGACAGTCCGATGCCATCACACCTGGACATCAAGGGCTACAGCCAGAAGCTGGGCGAATGCGGCATCAGCTTCTTCGCTACCGAGCAGCTGGCCGCACGCCATGGCGGCGATTTTCCGCAGTGCCTGCACGGTGCACCGCTGCTGATTCCCGGCCAGGAGAGCGTGCTGCGCAGCCGGCTGATGCGCTGGTTCGGCGATCAAGGGCTGCTGCCGCGGGTGGTCGGCGAGTTCGACGACAGTGCATTGATGCAGGCCTTCGGACAGTCGGGCAGCGGCATCTTCATCGCGCCCAGTGTGATTGCCGATGAAATCATGACCCAGTACCAAGTGCGGCTGATCGGGCAGACCGAAGCCGTCACCGAGTCTTTCTACGTGATTTCGGTAGAGCGCAAGGTCAAGCACCCTGGCATCGTGGCCATCACCGAAGGTGCACGCCGCGAGCTGTTCACCGCGCCGGCCTGAGCCGCGGCCGCACATTGCCCCGAGGTTTTTCCGGGGGCTTGCGGACAACTATGGCAACATTGGTCATCGGCTTTTACACAAAGGGTGCCCCCATGAAGATCATCAACGCCAGGTTGCGCAAGACCGAAGGCCTGCACACCGTCACCTGCAGCGGTGCCCGCATAGCGGCGGTCCAGGCACAAACCAACAGGGTCCAGGCTCATGGGGATGACATCGACGCACAGGGGCAATTGTTGATAGCGCCGCTGGTCGAGCCGCACATTCACCTGGATGCCACCCTCACGGCCGGTGATCCGCAATGGAACATGAGCGGCACCCTGTTCGAAGGCATCGAACGCTGGGGCCAACGCAAGGCGAGCATCACCCACGAAGACACCAAGCAGCGCGCCCTGACCACCATCGGCATGCTCGCCGAACACGGCATCCAGCACGTACGCACGCACATCGATGTGACCGACCCGACCCTGGGCGCGCTCAAGGCCATGCTCGAAGTGCGCGAAGAAGCGCGCCACCTGATCGATCTGCAGATCGTGGCGTTTCCCCAGGAAGGTATCGAGTCCTACCCTGATGGCCGCCAGCTGATGGAGCGCGCAGTTGCCATGGGCGCCGACGTGGTGGGCGGAATTCCGCACTTCGAGAACACTCGAGAGCAGGGCGTCAGCTCGATCAGCTTCCTCATGGACCTGGCCGAGCGCACCGGTTGCCTGGTGGACGTGCATTGCGACGAGACCGATGATCCGCATTCGCGGTTTCTCGAAGTGCTTGCCGAACAAGCCCGTGTGCGTGGCATGGGCAGCCGGGTCACGGCCAGCCACACCACAGCGATGGGCTCGTACGACAACGCCTATTGCTCGAAGCTGTTCCGTCTGCTCAAACAGTCGGGGATCAGCTTCGTGTCCTGCCCGACCGAAAGCATTCACCTGCAGGGGCGTTTCGATACCTTTCCCAAGCGCCGCGGCGTGACCCGCGTTGCCGAGCTGGATCGGGCGGGCATGAATGTCTGCTTCGGCCAGGATTCCATCAAGGACCCGTGGTACCCGCTGGGCAACGGCAATATCCTGCGGGTCCTGGATGCGGGCCTGCACATCTGTCACATGATGGGCTTCGAAGACCTGCAGCGCTCGCTCGACCTGGTCACCGACAACAGCGCCCGCGCGCTGAACCTGGGCGAACGCTATGGCATCGCCGTGGGCCGCCCGGCCAACATGGTGATCCTGGGCGCCGAGAGCGACTACGAAGCGGTGCGCCAACAGGCCAAGGCGCGGGTGTCGATTCGCGGCGGCCGGGTATTGATGAATCGGGTACCGGAGCGGGTGGAGTTCAATCTCGGCTGACGGGCTGGACCCTGCTCGGTGCCGGTCCCGAGCCAACTGGCACCGTCGGCCGCTGACGTTGTATCTGACAGACACGTCCTACAGCACAAGGATCCTTCCTGCACTCATTACCGGACCCCCTCCTCTCTAGAGTGGCCGACGGCGGATTCTTCCCGCCGCTTGCCCATGTTTCCCAGCCCCCGAGAGGAGCATCCACGTGCAACCAGCAGCCTGCAGCACCCCTTCCTTGACCCGACACACGCTCGGCATGGCCATCTCCATGGCCCTGCTGACGGCCCTCGAACCTGCCATGGCCACCGGATTGGTGGCAATCGATGGCCCTATGGGCACCGCGTTGGTCGACAGCCAAACGCCCGCACCGGTGATTGCCATCGTTGCGCCCAATGCCCAGGGTCTTTCCCACAACCGTTGGCAGGACTACAACGTTGGCGCCGCCGGTGTGGTATTGAACAACAGCCTGGCCGCAGGACAAGCCAGTGTTGGCGGGCTCGATATCACGGTTGCAGCCAACCCGCAGCTGGTCGATGTCGCCGCTCGCACCATTCTCAACGAAGTGGTGGGCACGCGCGGCTCCCGTATCGACGGCGAGCAAGTCATCTTCGGCCATGCCGCCGACTACGTGTTGAGCAACCCCAATGGCATCGAGCTCAATGGCGCCCGCCTGGCCTTGGGTCAACACGACACGGCAACTTACGTGGTGGGCACAGCGGTGCTGGCAGATGGCGCGATCGCGCGCTACGACACGCGTGATTCGCAGCAGCGCCTGGTGGTCGGCCAAGCTGGCGTGAACGTTGGCGCCGGCTCCGTGCAATTGATCGCACCCAGCGTGATGGTCAGCGGCGACATGACGGCGGGAGGCGATTTGAGCTTGTTGATGGGTCGCCAGCAGGTCGATGCGCGAACGCTGGCCAGCACCGACACTGCACCGAAGCAGACGGCGGTCGACGCCAACCTGCTGGGCGCCATGCACGCCCGACGCATCAAGGTCATCAGCACCCAGGCCGGTGCCGGCGTGAACATGGGCATCACTGGCATGCACGCCGCCCAAGGTATCCAGATCGCGTCGGCTGGGGCGCTGGCGATCAGTTCCACCGCCCGCCAGAACGGCGAGCCCGCCCAGGCCACGCTCGACGCGGGTGACGAGGACGTGAGCCTGTTAGCCGCAAGTGACTTGACGCTGACGTCGCTGGCGGTCACGGGTCGACACATCGACGCACGTTCAGGTGCGCGCCTGAAGCTGGACGCCCTCGCTCACCAGACCGAAACACAGCGACCCGCGCTTGCCGAGGATCACTGGTTCACCCTGGCGCAGGGGGAATCCGACGCTCACATCACCGAACGCACGCTGCGGCATGTGGGCAATAGCCTGATCGCTCAGGGGCGGGTGCGCCTGGACGGGGTCAACGGCATCGAAATCGCGGCCAGCCGTATCGATGGACCGGAGCACGTCGGGATCTACACGGTGCGCGGAGGCGTCGAGGTCGGGGCGAAGGTGGACACACACGCGCGCAGCGTTCGGCTCGCTTCGTCCGATAGCCCTGAAGACAACGCCTCTACCTACGTCGAGCGAGCCAACGCCAGCCATATCAGCGGCGGCTCGGTCACACTCCCCAGCGCCAGGCTGGTGGGTGCAAGAATCGATGCGAGCCATTCGCTGCACATCGGCGGGTCGGGGGCCACGCACATCGCTGGACTGGAGCTGCGCAGCGCGTCGAGCCAAGGTGCCGATGTACGGCGCGTGACCTTGACCGAGACCCGCGCCCATGAGGCCGCGCGCACCCATGCGTATCTGTTGCCAACGCAGCTGAATGCCCTCGACGGCGAGCTGTCGATCCGGGGCACGGACATCTCCATCAGCGGCAGCAGGCTGTCGGCAGCAAGTGTGGGTCTGCACAGCCAGGGCAACATCGCCATCGAGGGTTCCAGCGCGCGCATGCATCTCGAAGGTGCGCGTCCGAGCGCCGCACAGGCAGCGCGTGGCTTCGATCGCACGTCTACAGCTATCAGCCCCAGCGTGCTGGCAGCCAGCGGCACACTGGCACTGCGCGCGCGTCGGTCGACCTTCAGAGACGGTGACATTTCCATCGCGGGCTCCCACCTGTTGGCAGGCACTGCCCTGACCCTCGACGCCCAGGACAACGTCTGGATAAGCGGCATCGGCGAAACGGAAGGTTTCACCCTCAGTGGGTCGCATTGGAGCCCAATGGCCGGTGCATCGCAAGGCACCTGGAACCGTACGGGCTTCAAGGAATCACGGGCGCGCAGCACGCTGGCCGGTGGCACCGTGCAAGTCACTGCAGGCGCGATGCTCGACGTGGCTGGCTCGGAGCTGGACAGCAAGGGCGACATCAAGCTGCAGGCCAGCGATATCCAGCTTACCGCCAGCCTGGAGCCTGCGGGACCGCGCAACCGGGCGATATGGTTGGACAACGATCTGCCTGAGTATCATTTCGTGTCAACCGACGGTAATGCTCGTACGCCCGTGACGGACCGTGTGCATAACGGCTTCGCCATGAAAGCGGGCGGCGATATAGACATCTCGGCGGTGCGATTGGCCACCCATGCCGCTTCGGTCAACGCAGCGGGTCGCTTGACGATTGCCGGCAGCCTGGCATCGTTCAAAGACACGCCGGTGTTGGACAGCGATGCGATACGCAGCCATTACCATGGCTACATTCCGCCGCGACGGTCGAGCTGGCAAGCCCCGACGGGTTTGCCACTGGCAGCCCTGGACGTGCAAGCGCCCAGTAAAAACGGCACGACCCGCGAGTCGGCGTTCGTGGCCGGCACGGTCGGTGCCGATACCGCCCACCGCATCAGGGATCTGAACATCCCGCTGAGCTTGCGCTGACCCACGCAGGCGAATCCAGAACCCGACCCTGTATCCGTGTGAGCGTCAGTGACTGCGAAGCGAGCGTCGCAGATCAGGGCCGGGTGGTTTGTACCAGCAGCATGATGGCGTCGCGCTTTTCCAGCAAATGCTGGCGCAGGATCGCGCTCAGGCGCTTGCCGTCGCGAGCCTGGAGGGCTTCGATCATCTGTTCATGGTCGTGCAGGGCGCGATCCCACTTGGGTGCCTGCTGGTTGGACAGGAACCGCAACGCCTGCAGGCGGCGGTTCACCGTGAGGTACATCTGGCGCAGCGCCGAGTTGCGTGACGCCAGGTTGATCAGGTCGTGGATGGCGCGGTTGCGCTGGTAGTAACCCACCAGGTCATGCTGGCTCTTGCTCACCACCATGGCATTGTGCAAAGCCTTGATCTGCTCCAGCTCCGCTTCGGTGATGCGCTCGCACGCCAGTTCTCCGGCAAAGGCTTCCAGGCCACTCATCAGCTCGAATGCTTCGCGAATTTCCAGTTCGCTCATGCGCGCGACGCTGGCTCCGCGGTTCGGATTGATTTCGATCAGGCCTTCCCCGGCCAGCACCTTCAGCGCCTCGCGCAGAGGCGTGCGTGAAATACCCAACGTCTCACACAACTCGCGCTCGTTCAGCTTGGTACCGGGCGGCAGCACCCCCTCGGTGATGAACCCACGCAAATGCTCTACCACGGTGTCGTGCAGACGCTGCCGTTCGAGACGTGGCAATTGCAGCGCGGGCGTGGCCGGGGCGGCCATTGACGAAGACTGCATGCAAACTCCTTGTAGCGATGGGTTAACGCGAGCTTTTCTTATTCTAAAAAGCGCAAATCTAGGCGGATATTAGCGCAATTGAGTGGTTTGACACAGCGCCCCCAACTGCTAATGTAATTTTGCATTCAAAATACAACAACAAAGGGTTGACCCATGCTCAAGCTCGACTTTCATCCTGCCGGCCGTCATTTTCTGCAAATCCCGGGCCCCAGCCCGGTACCCGATCGTATCCTGCGCGCCATGAGTTACCCGACCATCGATCACCGCGGTCCCGAGTTCGGTGAACTGGGCCTCAAGGTGCTCGAAGGCATTCAGCAGATCTTCAAGACCCGCCACCCGGTGATCATCTACCCCGCTTCAGGCACCGGTGCGTGGGAAGCAGCACTGTGTAACACGTTGAGCGCAGGCGACGAGGTGCTGATGTTCGAAACAGGCCATTTCGCCAGCCTGTGGCAGAAGATGGCCATCAGCCTGGGGCTCAAGCCGGAATTCATCGGCCTCCCAGGCATCGAAGGCTGGCGCGGCGGCGTGCGTGCAGACATGATCCAGGCGCGCCTGGAACAGGACAGCGAGCACCGGATCAAGGCGGTGTGCGTGGTGCACAATGAAACCAGCACCGGAGTGACCTCCGACATTCCTGCCGTACGACGGGCCATCGATGCCGCCGGGCACCCTGCCCTGTTGCTGGTGGACACCATCTCCGGGCTCGCCTCAGCTGATTATCGCCATGACGAATGGGGCGTGGACGTGACCATCTCCGGCTCGCAGAAAGGCCTCATGCTGCCTCCCGGCATCAGCTTCAACGCGCTCTCGCCCAAGGCCATCGAAGCCAGCCAGCGCGGTGGCCTGCCGCGCAGCTTCTGGGCCTGGGATGACATCATCGAGATGAACAAGACCGGCTACTGGCCCTACACGCCCAATACCAACCTGCTCTATGGGCTTTCCGAGGCACTGGACATGATTCTCGGCGAAGGCCTGGACAACGTCTTCGCTCGCCACCAACGCCTGGCCCAGGCCTGCCGTACCGCCGTGCAGGCCTGGGGCCTGCCCATCCAGTGCGCCGATCCCAGCGTCTACAGCCCGGTGCTAACGGGTGTGATGACGCCCGAAGGCGTCGACGCCGACCAGGTGCGCAAGACCATCTACGAGCGCTTCGACATGTCGCTGGGCACCGGCCTGGGCAAGCTCAAGGGGCGCATGTTCCGCATTGGCCACCTAGGCGACTGCAACGACCTGACCTTGATGGCCACCCTGAGTGGTTGCGAAATGGGCTTGCAGATGGCCGGGGTCAAACTGGACGCCAGCGGCGTGCTGGCCGCCATGGATTACCTGGGCGGGCAGCACGTGCCCCTGCGCCGCGAGTGAATCACCGGCGCTGCCCCTGGCTGCGCCCGATGCGACTGACTATCCCGAATCAACGCCTGCGGGCGTAAACAATAAGAAACTGGAGATAGAACATGAAGCGGTTATATCTGCGCCCCACTACCATGGTGCTGGTCATGCTGTGCGCCATGTATTTCATCACGTACCTGGACCGGGTCAACGTCAGTACCGCTGCGGTCGGTTTTGGCAAGGAATTCAACCTCACCAAGACCGAGATCGGCATCGTCTTCTCGGCCTTCGCCTACCCCTACCTGGTGTTCCAGATCATCGGCGGCTGGGTCAGCGACCGTTTCGGCGCCAAGCGCACCCTGGTGGTGTGCGGGCTGATCTGGGCCAGCGCCACGGTGCTCACCGGCATGGCTGGCGGCTTCGTTTCCCTGATCGTGGCGCGGGTGTTGCTGGGGTTGGGCGAAGGCGCCACCTTCCCCGCTGCCACTGCGGCCATGTCGCGCTGGGTCGGCAAGGAGAACCGCGGCTTCGCCCAAGGCATCACCCACGCCTTCGCCCGCCTGGGCAACGCGCTGGCGCCGGCAGCGATGGTCGCGGTAATGGCGGCCTATGGCTGGCGCGAGTCGTTCTATGTCTGCGCCGGTATCAGTTTCGTCTGGGTCGCGCTGTGGGCGCTGGTGTTCACCGAACAACCCAAGGATCACCCGCGCATCACCCAGCAGGAGCTGGACGCCCTGCCTGCGCCCAAGCCCAAGAACACCATCAAGCTGCCTTGGGGACGACTGTTCCGGCGCATGGCCCCGGTCACCATCGTCTACTTCTGCTATGGCTGGACTCTGTGGCTGCTGCTGAGCTGGGTCCCCATGTACTTCATGAACATGGGCCTGGACCTGAAAAGCACCGCTATATTCGCCTCGACCGTGTTCTTCGGCGGCGTGGTTGGCGACACCCTGGGCGGCATCGTCAGCGACCGCATCTACAAAAGCACCGGCAACCTCAACCGGGCGCGCAGCCTGATGGTTGCGATCTGTCTGTCGTTGACCCTGGTAGCCCTGCTGCCACTGATGTTCACCCACGACATGTACGTCTCGCTGGCCTGCCTGGCCATCGCGTTCTTCTTCTCGGAGATGACCATCGGGCCGATGTGGGCGATTCCCATGGACATCGCCCCGGACCATTGCGGTACCGCCAGTGGCATGATGAACACCGGATCGGCCATGGCCGCGATCATCAGCCCGGTGGCCGCCGGACTGCTGATCGACAAGTTCGGCAACTGGCAGCTGCCGTTCATGGTCAGCATCGTGCTGCTGGCTATTGGCGTGGTGCTGTCGTTCCGCATGCGCCCACAGAACCGCTTCGTCTACGAGCTTCCCGCAGCCGCCACGCCGGTGGCTGTCGCGGTGCCCAAGTGACTGTTGGCGCATTGACATCAGGCGCGAAACAATCCTGAGCATGGAGTACGATAACCTGGACCGGTGAGGCGGCGGGCGGGCCTGTGTCACGCGCCCGTCGCCACGCCTCCTGCCTGGAGAAGCCTGCCATGCCTCGTTTGTGTGCCAACCTTTCGATGCTGTTCACCGAACATCAATTCCTGCAACGCTTCGCCCACGCCGCCAAGGCCGGGTTCAGGGGTGTGGAATTCCTCTTTCCCTACGACTTCGACAGCGCCGAGATCAAGGCGCGACTGCAGCAGCACGGCCTGACCCAGGTGTTGTTCAACCTGCCGCCCGGCGATTGGGATAGCGGTGAGCGCGGGATCGCCTGCCTGCCGGAGCGCCGCGAGGAGTTTCGCGCCGGCGTGGCCACGGCCATCGAGTATGCCAAGGTGCTGGGCAATACCCGGATCAACTGCCTGGCCGGTATCGCCCCGCCCGGCGACGACCCGCAACTGGCGCAACGGACCCTCGTCGACAACCTGCGCTACGCCAGCGAAGCGCTGGCGAGTCATGGCATTCGTCTGGTGATGGAGATGATCAACACCCGCGACATGCCCGGCTTCTACCTGAACGGCACACAGCAAGCATTGGCGATTCGCGAACAGGTGGGCCACGACAATCTGTTTCTGCAGTACGACATCTATCATATGCAGGTGATGGAGGGTGATCTGGCGCGCACGCTGCAGGCACACCTGCAGGCTATCGGCCACGTGCAGCTGGCGGACAACCCCGGCCGCCACGAACCGGGCACCGGGGAAATCAATTTCCGTTTCCTGTTCCAGCACCTGGACCGGATCGGCTACCAGGGCTGGGTGGGGTGCGAGTACAAACCGTTGAATGGAACCGAGGCCGGGCTGGGCTGGATGAAGAGCCACAACCTGGCCTGAGCTCCCGGCGCGCTACAGAGGCTGGCGTTCGTAGGCGCGGTATTCCGGCTTCCAGAAATGCACGTCGATTGCCTCGCGCAACGCGGCCTCATCCATCGGTGCAGCCACGCCGTCCTTCTGCGCTGCCAGGCCTACCGCCAGGGCAATGCGTTTGCTGACCGCCTGCACGTCGCGCAACGGTGGCAGCATCTGCCCCGCTGCCGCGCTGTCGGCCAGCGCCTGTGCCGAGGCCATGAGCATGCCGTCGGTAACGCGCGTGGCCCGGCTGGCAATGGCGCCCAGACCCACACCGGGGAAGATGTAGGAGTTGTTGCACTGCGCGATCGGGAAGGTACGGCCCAGCACTTCGATCGGCAGGAACGGACTGCCGGTGGCCACCAGCGCGTTGCCTTCGGTCCACTGCAGGATGTCCTTGGGGTGGGCTTCGATCTGCGAGGTGGGGTTGGACAGCGGCATGACGATCGGCGCCGGGCAATGCTGATACAGGGTTTTCACCACTTCCTCGGTGAACAGACCGGCTTTGCCGGAAACGCCGATCAGCACACTTGGCCGGGCGTTGGCCACGACTTCCAGAAGGGTTGGCCACTGCCCGGCGAACGACCAGGAGGCCAGCGTCTGGCTGTCGTGGGCCAGGCGTTGCTGGAAGTCGTACAGGTCGGGCTGGCGGTCGGTCAGCAGGCCCTTGCTGTTGAGCAGATAGACACGGCTGCGCGCCTCCTTGTCGCTCAACCCTTCCAGCTGCATGGCAGTGATGATCTGCTCGGCGATGCCGCACCCGGCGGAACCGGCGCCGACGAATGCCACGGTCTGCTCGGAAAGCTTCTGACCCTTGACCTTGCACGCGGCCAGCAAGGTGCCCACGGTGACGGCGGCGGTACCTTGTATATCGTCGTTGAAGCAGCACAGCTGGTCACGGAACCGCTCGAGCAGTGGCATGGCATTGCTCAGGGCGAAATCCTCGAACTGCAGGATCGCCTCCGGCCAGCGCCGTTGCACGCCCTCGACGAACGCCTGCACGAAAGCTTCGTAGCGTTCACCGCGCACACGCTCTTCGCGACGCCCGAAATACAGCGGGTCGGCAAGTCGCTCGGGGTTGTTGGTACCCACATCGAGCACCACCGGCAGGGTGTAGGCCGGGCTGATGCCACCGCAGGCGGTGTACAGCGACAACTTGCCGATGGGGATGCCCATGCCGCCCACGCCCTGGTCGCCCAGGCCGAGGATTCGCTCGCAGTCACTGACGACGATGACCTTGACGTTGTCCTTGGTCACGTTGTTGAGGATTTCGTCCATGCGCTCGACATCGTCGATGCTGATGAACAAGCCGCGATGGCTGCGGTAGATGCGCGAGAATTCCTGGCAGGCCTTGCCGACCGTGGGGGTATAGATGATCGGCAACATCTCGTCGATGTGGTCGTCGACCAGGCGGTAGAACAGTGTTTCGTTGGAGTCCTGGATCGAGCGCAGCAGCACGTGGCGCTCGAGGTCGGTCGAGCATGCCTGGAACTGGTGATAGGCCCGCGCGCATTGCTGGTCGATGGTCTCGATCTGCTGGGGCAGCAAGCCTTGCAAATGCAAGGTGTCGCGCTCTTGCGCGGTGAAAGCGGTGCCCTTGTTCAGCAACGGCGTGGCAAGCAGTGCCGGGCCGGTGAACGGGACCTTGATCGGGCGTTTGGCGGAGCTGGTCATGCTGTCTCTCCCTTGCTTTTTGTATTTTGCATTCAAAATAGACGCCTTTGCCAAAGGGTGCCATCGGTTTTAGCGCAATCGCCGCTGCGGCGCCAGCGCTGACCGAGGGGCCGTGCCGGATGAAGTGCGCGAGAACAGCCTGCAGGCAGCGCCGCGTAAAGCTCTTCGAACCTTTGCCGATCACGGGCCGTCGTAAATGCAGGCCTCATGCACCGAGGCATCCGCATCCGAGGATCCAGACCATGCAGATCATTCACCCCAAAGCGCGTTATCAACCCTACACCTCTTCTTCCGGAGGCTGGGGATCGGCGTTTTCGGTGATGAATATCCTTTGGCGCCAGCAGGCCTTGGGCAAGGGCCCTGCCGCGCTGTTGCGGCAAAACAAGCCCGACGGCTTCGCCTGCGTCAGCTGTGCCTGGGCAAAGCCAGGCAATCCTCACGCCCTGGAATTCTGCGAGAACGGCGCCAAAGCGACCGCCTGGGAGCTGACCGCGCTGCGCACCGGTCCCGAGCTGTTTGCCAAGCATAGCCTCAGCGAGCTGCGCACCTGGAGCGACTACGAGCTCGAGCGCAACGGGCGCCTGACTCATCCGATGCGCTACGACGCGCCCAGTGATCGTTATGTGACCACCACGTGGGAGGAAGCCTACCAGGGCATCGGCCAGCAACTGCGCGGGCTGGAACCAGACAGTGTGGTGTTCTACGCCTCGGGACGTGCCTCGCTGGAAACTTCGTTCATGTACCAATTGCTGGCTCGCGCCTATGGCACCAACAACCTGCCGGACAGCTCGAACATGTGCCACGAAAGCACGTCGGTGGGCCTGCAGGAAAGCATCGGGGTGCCCGTGGGTACGGTGAACCTGAAGGATTTCGAGCTGACCGACTGCATCTTTTTCTTCGGTCAGAACGTGGGCAGCAACAGCCCGCGCATGCTTCATCCACTGCAGGAGGCGCGCAAGCGCCAGGTGCCGATCATCAGCTTCAACCCGCTGCGCGAGCGCGGTCTGGAACGTTTCGTCAATCCGCAATCGCCGGTGGAAATGCTGGGCCCGGACTCCACGGTGATCAGCACGCAATACCACCAGGTAGCTATCGGTGGTGACACGGCGGCGGTAATGGGCATCGCCAAGGCCCTGGTGGCGATGGACCGCGCGGCGCATGCCGACGGCCGGCCAGCGGTGATCGACCATGACTTCATCGCCGAGCACACCGAGGGGGTCGATGACTTCCTGGCGCAGGTGGACCAGCACGAATGGGCCGCGCTGGAACAGCGCAGCGGCCTGGATCGCGCGGCTCTGGAGGCCGCTGCCACCGTGTATGCCCGCAGCAACCGGGTGATGATCATCTATGGCATGGGGCTGACCCAGCATCGCCATGGCGTGCAGAACGTGCAGATGCTGGTCAACCTGCTGCTGTTGCGCGGCAACATCGGCAAGCCGGGCGCTGGCATCTGCCCCGTGCGCGGGCACTCCAACGTGCAGGGGCAACGCACGGTGGGCATCACCGAGGATCCGGCCAAGGTGCCGGTGGACAAGATCGAGTCGCTGTTCGGCATCAAGGTACCGAAGCAAAAGGGCATGGCCACGGTGGATGCCTGCGAGGGTATCGTGGCCGGCAAGGTGAAGGGCTTCATCGGCCTGGGCGGCAATTTCCTGCGCGCAGTGCCGGACACCGATCGGATGGAGCCGGCATGGTCGGGCCTGGCCCTCAATGTGCAGATCGCCACCAAGCTTAATCGCACCCACCTGTTCCCCGGCCAGCACGGCTGGCTGCTGCCGTGCCTGGGGCGCATCGAGCGCGATGTGCAGGACGGCCGCCGCCAGGTCTACACCACCGAAGACAGCACCGGCTGCATCCGCGCCTGGGAAGGCCGCGCCGAGCCTGCCAGCGAGCACTTGCGCGCGGAGTTGGCGATCATCGCCGGCCTGGCCCAAACGACGCTGAGCGGCAACGAGCAGATTCCGTGGGAGCTGTGGCGCCAGGATTATGCCCGCGTGCGGGAGGCCATCGCCCAGACCTATCCGGAGATCTTCCATGACATGGAGACACGGATGTGGGAGCCCGGCGGTTTCCATCGGCCGCTGGGCGCTTGCGAGCGTCACTGGACCACGCCCTCGGGCAAGGCGCAGTTCGTCACGGCCAAGACGCTTGACGAGGACGACGACGTCTCGCAGAACGCCGGACAGCGCGATGTGCTGCAACTGATGACGCTGCGCAGCAACGATCAGTTCAACACCACGGTGTATGGCTACGAGGACCGTTTTCGCGGGGTCAAGGGCACGCGCAGCGTGATCTTCCTGAACCACAACGACATCGTCCGGCTGGGTTTCAATCCGGGCGACTGGGTCACGATTCGTACCGCCATCGAGCCGCAGGTGCGCCGCGAGGTGGGGCCGATGCAGATCATCGCCTACGATATCCCGATCAATTGCGCGGGCGCCTACTACCCCGAATGCAATGCATTGGTGCCCTTGTGGCATTACGCGAGCAAGAGCAAGGTGCCCGCCGCCAAGTCGATCCCGGTCACCCTGCACAAGGCCAAGGCCCGCGCCGAAGACATGGCCCACGCTATTCCACTCGCCGACCAGGTGATCTAGCACCCTGTAGGAGCGGTCATCGGCCGCGAAAGGGACACCGCGGAGTGCCTGATGCACCGCGGCGCCGGATTCGCGGCCACGGACCGCTCCTACAGTTTGTCCTCATACTACCTGTGCCAGACGGGATCTCGGTACCCCTGTAGGAGCGGTCATCGGCCGCGAAAGGGACACCGCGGAGTGCCTGATGCACCGCGGCGCGATTCGCGGGCAGAGCCCGCTCCCACAGATAACCGCGGACCTGCAGGTGGGCTACGGGGATTTGGTCAGATGCTGGTAATGGGCTTTGAGGGTGTCGATGAAATCCTCGGCCAACAGGGTGCGGTTCTGCGCATGGGGCCAGATCACGTAAGTCGGCAAGGGAATATCCGGGCGGAAGGGTCGAACCACGATCTGGCGGTGCAGGTAATCCCTGGCCACCAGCGGGTGAGCCAGGGTTATGCCCATGCCGTGCGCAACCATTTCGCAATTGATCGCGCTGTATTGCGCTTCCAGGGCCATGATTCGCTCCACACCGGCCTGTTCGAACAGCCCGTCGACCAGCGCCCGCGTGCCGTCTCCGTGGCACAGCGACACGAACGGCTGCCCTTGGAGGTCCGCGAAGGTAATGCTCTGCCGCTCTGCCAGGGGATGCGCCGCCGGCAACACGCAGACTGCGGCCATCTCGGCCAGCAACTCGACCTGATGGTTCGCCACATCGCCCGGATGCACCACGATGCCAATGTCGCAGAACTGCGATTTCACCCACTGTTCAACGGTGGGCGACGAGTTCACGTGCAGCGATACGGTCAGCTCCGGACGGGTCGACGTGAACGTCTTGAGCACCTCGGGAATCACGCTCATGCCCGTCGACGGCACGGCCGCGACACGCAGGCGCCCGGTGCCCAGGTTGCGAATGTTCTTCGCCGAATGCCTGAGGCTGTCGAGCCCGACGAATGCGCGCTCCACCTCCTGAAAGAACGCGCGACCCTCCTGTGTCGGGATCAGCCGTACCCCGGCGCGCTTGAACAAGGTCAGCCCGGTGCTCAGCTCAAGTTGAGCGATCAGTCGACTGACGTTGGGTTGCGAGGTGTACAGGACATCGGCCGCTGCGGTCATCGAGCCCATGCGCATCACACTGCGGAACGCTTCGATCTGCCTCAGGTTCACTGACGCCTCCATATCAAATATGCATGACTAGGCCCGATATCCGTATTTGACCATATACCGTCACGCTCGCAATACTCAAGTCCAGCAGCACATACACATAGCGCACACCAAGATGCGTTACCCGGCGCCGCCCATGGCCGGGAGCATGCACAGCGCATGCGTGGCCCCGGTTCGCCGGAGCGACCGACGCATTGTTCGATCTGCCCCCTGCACTTCGGAGATAGTCTGTGAATAGCCAACAACCGTCCTTTCGCCTCACTTCCCTGCGCGTCGCCCTCGCTTTCGCCGCTCTGAGCGGCGCCTGCGCCCACGCCGCCCCGACCCTCTACGTTGCCGGTGTCGGCGGCTCTACCGAGCAGATGTACAAGAGCAAGATCATTCCCGCCTTCGAGAAGCTACACGACGTCAAAGTGGTCTACGTAGCCGGCAACTCCACTGAAACTCTGGCCAAGCTGCAGGCGCAGAAGGGCCGCCAGCAGATCAACGTCGCCATGATGGATGACGGGCCCATGTACCAGGCACTTCAGCAGGGCCTGTGCGGCGACCTCAGCGATGCGCCGGTGTACAAGGACCTCTACCCGCTGGCTCGCCTCAGCCCACAGGCCACTGGTATCGGCATGGTCGCTACCGGAATCGGCTACAACGAAGAAGCCTTCAAGAAGCGTGGCTGGGACGCCCCCGACTCCTGGGAAGACCTGGCCGACCCACGCTACAAGCAACTGCTCGGCATGCCCCCGGTGACCAACACCTACGGCCTGCACACACTGGTGGAGATGGCTCGCCTGCGCGGCGGCAGCGAGAAGAACATCGACCCCGGCTTCAAGGCGCTCAAGGACGAGATTGGTCCGAACGTGCTGGCCTGGGTGTCGGCGCCCGGTGAAATGGACGGCATGATGCAGAACGGCGACGTGGTCATGGCGGTCTACGGCAGCGGTCGCGCCGTGGCCTTGCAGGGCACCGGTTTCCCGCTCAAGTTCATCTACCCGAAGGAAGGTGGTGTGGCCTTGCAACTGGCCGCCTGCGGGGTGACACCCAATGCCCAGCCGGAACTGTCACAGACGTTCATCCAGTACGTGCTGTCGCCCGAAGTGCAAACCATCCAGGCCCACGAAAACGGTTTTGCGCCGGTCAACAAGACCGTCGAGCTGAGCCCCGAGATCGCCGCGCGCATGCCCTATGGCCCGGACAAAGTCAGTGCCCTGATCAAAGTCGACTGGGAGACCATCAACCAGCAGCGCAGTGAGTGGACCACGCGCTGGAACCGTACCGTCGAGCGCTGATCCGCGCGCCCGTCCGAACTTTCCCGACCTTTTCCTGGAGCCGCAGGCGCATGCCTGCGTGGCAAAGCCATGGCATTTTTGATACTGGAAGGCCTCGTCAAGAACTACGGTACATTCAAGGCCATCGACGGCCTGAGCCTGGAGGTACAGCACGGCGAGTTCGTCGCCCTGCTCGGCCCTTCCGGGTGCGGCAAGACCACCACCCTGCAGTCAATCGCCGGGTTCGTGCAACCCACCGAAGGCCGGATCGTGCTCGACGGTCGCGACATCACCCACGTACGCCCGGAAGATCGCGGCCTTGGCATTGTTTTTCAGAGCTACGCGCTGTTCCCGCACATGACAGTGGCGCAGAACATCAGCTTCGGCCTGGAGATGCGCGGCGTGGCCAAGGCCGAACGTGCCAAACGCGTGGTCGAGGCGCTGGACCTGGTCCGTCTTGGCGGGCTTGGCGAGCGTTATCCCAAGGCGCTTTCCGGCGGGCAGCGCCAGCGGGTGGCGATTGCCCGCGCCCTGGCCATCCGCCCCAACCTGTTGCTGCTCGACGAACCCATGTCGAACCTGGATGCCAAGCTGCGCGAGGAAATGCACATCGAGCTGCGCGCCATCCAGCGCGAACTGGGTATCACGACCATCCTGGTCACCCACGATCAGGTCGAAGCGATGACCATGAGCGACCGCATCGCAGTCATGCAGCGCGGGCGCATCGTGCAGATCGATACACCATTCGAAGCCTACGAACGACCCCATTCGCCCTTCGCCTCGGCGTTTCTGGGCAAGACCAACGCCTTCGCCGGAGCCGTGCAGCTGCGCAACGAGCGCTGCTGCCACGTGCAGGTGCGCGACACCTTGCTGCATGTGCCCCACGAGGACCGCTCCCTGGGTCAGGACGTCAACGTGTACATCCGCCCCGAGAAAATCCGCCTGACCGAACCTGGCCTGGGCCGCATCAACGGTCGGATCGCCCTGCGGGTGTTCCTCGGCAACCTGTGGTTGCTTGCCGTGGACAGCCACTTTGGCCTGGTCCACCTGACCCAGCCGAATCTGGGGCATGTACCGCCCGCCGAGGGCAACGAAGTCGGCCTGGACTGGTCGGACGACGACCTGCGCCTGCTCGACCAGGAGGCTGCCCATGGCCAGGTATGACGCCGAACACGTAGGCGCGGCGCCCTGGCTGCTCAGCGGCCCTGCCTTGCTGGTATTCATTGCCCTGCTGCTGGCACCGTTGCTGCTGACCGCGCTGTTGTCGCTCAACCTGTTCAGCGACACCGAAGGCGTGCTGCCGGTGTACAGCCTGGGCAACTACATCGAGGTGTTCAAGGACGACTATTTCCACGAGATTTTCCTGCGAACCGGCTCGATGGCCCTGGCAGTGACGGTGCTGTGCGTACTGCTCGGCGTCCCGGAAACCATCATCATTGCGCGCATGGCGCCACGCTGGCGCTCGACCTTCCTGCTGGTGGTGCTTGGCCCGCTGTTGATTTCAGTAGTGGTGCGAACCCTCGGCTGGGCGATTCTGTTGGGCAACAACGGCTTGATCAACGATGCCCTGCAAGCCCTGGGCATCACCGACGAACCGGTAAAGATCCTGTTCACCCAAGTGGGCGTGATCATTGCCCTGACCCATGTGCTGGTGCCCTTCATGGTGATCGCGGTGTGGGCCACCCTGCAGCGACTGGACCTGCAGGTGGAGTGGGCCGGCCTGTCCCTGGGCGCGTCGCGACTGACGGTGTTCCGGCGCATCATCGTGCCGCAGATCATGCCGGGCATTCTTTCCGGCTCGATCATCGTCTTCGCCCTCGCCGCCTCGGCCTTCGCCACCCCGGCAATCATCGGCGGACGCCGGCTTAAGGTGGTCGCCACTGCGGCCTACGACGAATTCCTCGGCACCCTCAACTGGCCCCTGGGCGCGGCGATCGCCATGCTCCTGCTGGTGGCCAATCTGATCATCATTCTGGGTTGCAGCAAGCTGGCCGAGCGCCGCTTCAAGCAAGTCTTCGAGTAGGCCGCCATGCACAAGAACGGTTTTTTCTCGCTGCTGTTCCATACCCTGTTCATCGGCTTCATCGTCGCGCCGCTGCTGGTGGTGATGGCGATGGCGTTCACCGACAAGGGGTATCTGTCACTGCCCACCAATGGCTTGTCGCTGCGCTGGTTCAGGGCCCTGCTGGACAATCAGGAAATGCTCGATGCGTTCATGCTGTCGATCAAGCTGGGCCTGGCGTCGGCTACCATCGCCACGCTGCTGGCCATCCCGGCGGCCTTGGCCATCAGCCGCTACGATTTCCCCGGCCGCGGCACATTGACCGGTTTTCTGCTCTCGCCGCTGATGATTCCTTCCGTGGTGCTGGGGATCGCCTTCCTGCGTTTCTTCTCCATCGCGCAGATTGGCGGCTCGTTCTGGGCGCTGTGCCTGACTCACGTGATCGTCGTGCTGCCCTATGCATTGCGCCTGACCCTGGCCTCCACCATCGGCCTGGAGAAAGACATCGAGCAGGCCGCGCTGTCGCTGGGCGCCAAACGCTGGACGGCGTTCCACCGGGTCATCCTGCCGCGCATCCGCACCGGCGTGGTCGGCGGCTGGATGCTGGCTTTCATCCAGAGTTTCGATGAGCTGACCATGACCGTGTTCGTTGCCACGCCCGGCACCACGACCTTGCCAGTGGCTATGTACAACCAGATTTCCCAGACCATCGACCCGTTGATCACGGCGGTCTCTACGGTGCTGATCGTTGGCACGTTGATCTTGATGCTGGTGCTGGATCGCCTGGTAGGCCTGGACCGCGTGCTCATAGGAGAAGGCAAATGAAGCGCTCGACGGCAGCGATCAAGGCCGACGTGATCGTCGTCGGTGGCGGGCTGGTGGGTACGGCGGTGGCCTACGGCCTGGCGCGCAACGGCGCCGACACCGTGGTGCTCGACCAAGGCGACGATGCGTTCCGCGCTTCGCGTGGCAATTTCGGCCTGGTCTGGGTTCAGGGCAAAGGCTACAACCTGCCCGACTATGCGCGTTGGACACGTTCTTCGGCGCAACGCTGGGCCGACCTGCGCGATACGCTGCTGGCCGACAGTGGCGTGGATGTCAGCCTCAAGCAGCCGGGTGGCTTTCACATGTGCTTCAGCGACGAGGAACTGCTGGAGCGCGAGGCGCGCCTGCGCCAATTGCAGGCGGCGGTCGGTGACTACCCCTTCGAGATGCTCGATGCCGGCGAACTCAAGGCGCGCCTGCCGCTGATCGGCAAGGCCGTGATCGGCGCCAGTTATACCCCCCAGGACGGCCATGTGAACCCGCTGAAGCTGCTGCGCGCCCTGCATGCGTCCGCGCAACGCCATGGCGCGCGTTTCGCAGGCGGCCAGCACATCCAGCGCATCGAGGGCAGTGCCGGCGACTTCCGTATCTGGGCCGGGGAGCAGGCCTACTGTGCGCCGCGCGTGGTACTCGCGGCCGGCCTGGGCAACCCCGGACTGGCCGCGCAGGTCGGGCTGCATGCACCGGTCGCACCCAACCGCGGGCAGGTACTGGTCAGCGAGCGGGTCCAGCCGTTTCTCGACTATCCCACCATCAATGTCCGCCAGACCGACGAAGGCACGGTGCAACTGGGCGATTCGATGGAAGAAGTCGGCTTCGACGACAGTACCTCCACCGGTGTGCTCTCGGCGATCGCCCAGCGTGGCGTAGCGACCTTTCCGCTGCTGCGCGATGTGCGCCTGATCCGTGCCTGGGGTGCCTTGCGGGTAATGAGCCCGGACGGTTTCCCGATCTACCAGCAGTCGTCGACCCACCCCGGGGCCTTCGTCATCACCTGCCACAGCGGTGTAACCCTGGCCGCCGCCCACGCCCTGCGCATTGCGCCCTGGGTGATGGGGGCGGCGCAGCCCAACGAATTGGCCGTGTTCAACGGCGAACGTTTTCTCAGCGACAAGGTGCTTGCCCATGCCCATTGAAGCCCCCAGCCGCGCCCCGCTGTTCCAGTCGGTGGCCGGCGAAACCCGCAGCAGCCGCAGTGTGACCTTCAGCTTCAACGGCGAGGCGTTGAGCGTACCGCCAGGCATCAGCGTGGCGGCGGCGTTGTTGATGTCCGGAATCGAGCGCTTCCGGGCCACGCCGGTGAGCGAGTCGCCGCGCGCGCCCTACTGCATGATGGGCGTGTGTTTCGAATGCCTGGTCAGCATTGATGGCGTGCCCAATCGGCAGAGTTGCCTGATCGATGTGGTCGACGGCATGCAGGTGCGCTCCCAGGAAGGCGCTCGCGATTTGCAGTTCGAGGTTCCCTCGGTCAGCGTCCTGGAGGTGCAGCCATGAACCCCGAATCCGTCGACGTCGTCGTCGTGGGCGCCGGCCCGGCAGGCATGGCCGGTGCCACCGAGCTGGCCGGGCTGGGCCTCGCCGTGGTCTTGCTGGACGAGCAAGGCAGCCCTGGCGGGCAGATCTATCGCGGTATCACCCTGGCGCCGCTGAGCCGGCGCGACCTGCTGGGACCGGACTATGCCCACGGCAACGTGCTGGCCAGAGCCCTGGAGGACACTCCGGTGCGGCACATCAAGGAAGCTGCAGTGTGGCAGGTGGGTCGTGATCATCAGGTCAGCTATCTGCAGGGCGGGCGCATGCACACGTTGCAGGCCCGCGCGGTCCTGCTGGCCACCGGCGCCATGGAGCGGCCCTTCCCCATCCGTGGCTGGACCCTTCCGGGAGTGATGACTGCGGGCGCGGCGCAGATTCTGCTCAAGAGCGCTGGCGCAGTACCCACCGAGCCGGTGGTGCTGGCCGGTTGCGGACCTTTGCTGTACCTGCTGGGCTGGCAGTATTTGCGTGCCGGAGTGCCGATCAAGGCCTTGGTCGATACCACGCACCGCGACGACTACTGGCGCGCGCGGCGTCATCTGGTCTCGGCCCTGCGTGCCTGGCCTTACCTGCGCAAGGGCCTGGAGCTGATGCGCAGTCTGCGCCAGGCGCGCATCGCCCATTTCACCGGCGCCTCGCAGCTGGCGATCGAGGGTACCGATTCGGCCCAGGCGCTGAGCTTCACCGCCAACGGCAAGACGCAGCGCATCGCCAGTCGCTGCGTGCTGCTGCACCAGGGGGTGGTACCCAATATTCAATTCAGCCAGTCGCTGCGTGCGACCCACGCCTGGGATCCGCAGCAGCTGTGCTTCAGCCCGCTCAGGGACAGCTGGGGCGAACTGGACGTGCCAGGGGTGTTTGTCGCCGGTGACGGAGGCGGTATCGGCGGTGCACAGGCGGCGGCACTGCAGGGCCGGCTGGCCGGCCTGGGCATCGCCGCTCGGCTGGGCGCGCTGGGCGCTCCGCAGCGCGATCGGCGTGGCGTCGAGCTGCGCCGGGCGTTGAGCGACAATTTGCGCATCAGACCGTTTCTCGACGCGCTGTACCGGCCCCGCGACGAGCATCGGATCCCGGCTGACGACGTCATTGTCTGCCGCTGCGAGGAAGTCACCGCCGGCCAGTTGCGCCAGTTCGTCGCCATGGGCTGCGCCGGTCCGAACCAGGCGAAGTCGTTCGGCCGGTGCGGCATGGGGCCCTGCCAGGGACGCCTGTGCGGCCTGACCGTGACCGAAGTGATCGCCGATGCGCGCCAGGTGCCCGCAGGCGACGTCGGTTACTACCGGATTCGTCCGCCGATCAAGCCCATCACACTCGGGGAGCTGGCCAGTGACTGAGCGCCTGCGCTCGGGCGCTGATGTACTGGTGATCGGCGGCGGCATCCACGGCCTCAGCACCGCCCTGCACCTGGCTCGTGCCGGCGTCCGGGTGACCGTGCTGGAGGCCGAGTATTGCGGTCGCCATGCTTCCGGGGTGAACGCCGGTGGCGTGCGCACCCTGGGCCGCCATGTGGCGGAAATCCCCTTGGCCCTCGCTTCGCGAACGCTTTGGCATGGCTTGCAGGACGTGCTCGGCGAGGACGGTGGCTTCGTCGCCAGCGGCCAGCTGAAACTGGCCGAGAACGACGCTGAACTGCAGGAATGCCAGCGCCGTGTGGAGCAGTTGCATGCCTTGGGCTTCACCCATGAAGTTTTGATCGATCGGCAGCAGGTGCTCGAATTGGTACCTACGGTGGCACCCCATGTGGTGGGTGGTATCTGGGTCGGCGGCGACGGCTATGCCGTGCCGTACCACACCGTTACCGCGTTTCGCCTGGCTGCGCAGCGGCTGGGAGTACGGGTCCTGGAGCAGACGCCGGCACTGCGCATCGAGCGCAGCGCCACTCATTGGCGGGTCGAGACGCGGTCGGGCGTGCATCAAGCGGAGCACCTGGTTGTCACCGCAGGGGCCTGGGCGGCGCAACTGGCGGCACAGGTCGGCGAGCCGGTGCCGGTGCATCCGCAGGGCTTGATGCTGATGGTCACTCACCGGGTCGCCCCATTCTGTGCACCGGTGCTGGGCGCTACGGGCCGGGCGCTGTCATTCAAACAGTTCGCCAACGGCACCGTGGTGATCGGCGGCAAGCTGGTGGGCTCGGTGGAGTTCGCCGCGCGCCATGGCGAGGTTCAAATGGACCGCCTGAGCACCAGCGCGCGTACGGTAACCGACCTGTTTCCCCATTTGCGCAACCTGGGTGTGAATCGGGTCTGGGCCGGTGTCGAGGCGTTTACCGCCGATGACATTCCAGTGATCGGCGCCAGCTGCAAGACGGACAAGCTGAGCTATTCCTTCGGTTTCTGCGGCAGTGGTTTCCAGATGGGTCCCGGGACCGGTCAGCGCCTGGCCCAGCAGATTCTCGGCGAGCCCTCGCCGATCAGTCTCGACCCCTTTTCCATAGGGCGTTTCGCGCAATCGGCGACGACGCTCGAACAACCTGCAACATCCCTTATCCACTCGTGAGGAAATACACCATGCTGGACATCAAGCGCATCGAAACCAACCAACGCATGAGCCGTGTCGTTCAGTGCAACGGCTTCACGTTCCTCGGCGGGCAGACCGCCACCGACCGTAGCCTGGACATCAAGGGCCAGACTGCCCAGGTGCTGGCCAAGATCGACAGCTTCCTGGAGCAGGCTGGCCTGGACAAGACGCGTATCGTCACCGCCCAAGTGTGGCTGTCGGACATCCAGGCCAATTTCGCCGGAATGAACGAAGTGTGGGACGCCTGGGCACCCGAAGGCCACGCCCCGGCGCGCGCTACCGTGGAATCCCGCCTGGCCGCGCCCGATCTGCTGGTGGAAATCACCGTCGTCGCCGCTGGCTGACCCGCGTCGCCCGATTCGCGGGCAGAGCCCGCTCCCACAGGAGTAGGCCGATCCCCTGTGGGAGCGAGCTATGCCCGCGAAGGCCGCGCTGCGGTTCCAGCCGTGAAATGCACCACCCTCGTGCCCCGATCGCCTGCGCAAAAATCCATCTTCCCCCGTTGACGGCCACTTCGATTTGGTGTTTCCTGAAACCGGTTTCAACCACTGATCGCCTGCCCATAACATCCATAAAAGGACTCAGGCCGTGACCCGTCTTTCCGTTCCTGTGCGCCCTCGCGTGACCATGCTCGACGTAGCCGAGCGCGCAGGTGTATCCAAGGCCAGTGTTTCGCGCTTCATCGGTGAGGATCGCGGTCTGCTGTCCGACGTCATCGCCACACGCATCGCCCGCGCCATCGACGACCTCGGCTATCGCCCCAATCAGATGGCCCGCGGCCTCAAGCGCGGTCGTACGCGCCTGATCGGCATGCTCATGGCCGATATCCGCAACCCCTATTCGGTGGCCGTCATGCATGGCGTGGAAACCGCCTGCCGCCGCCATGGCTACAGCCTGGTGGTCTGCAACACCGACCGCGACCCGGAACAGGAACGCCAGCAGTTGCAGGCCATGCGTGCCTACAACGTCGAAGGCGTGATCGTGAACACCCTCGGCCACCACCTGGATGAGCTGCGCGAACTGCAACGGGAACTGCCCCTGGTGCTGGTCGACCGCAAGGTGGCCGACCTGCCCAGCGATCTTGTCGGGCTGGACAACCGGATGGCCGTCGACATGGCCGTCGACCACCTCCACGAGCGCGGCTATCGCCAGCTTGCGCTGGTCAGTGAGGCGGTTGATGGCACCAGTTCTCGTACCGAACGCATCGAGGCCTTCGCGCAACGCACCGGCGGCACGGTGTTCTACACAGGTGCCGGCCTCGGCGAGCAACTACGCACGTTCCTTGCCAGCACCGACGTCGGGCCCAAGGCCTTGTTCTGCGCCAATGGCGTGGCGGCACTGGCCTGCACGCTGGCCCTGCGGGAGTTGGGCAACCAGGCATGCGAAAACGTGGGGCTGATCGCGCTCGACGACCTCGACTGGTACCCCCTGGTAGGCAACGGTATTACCGCCCTTGCCCAACCCACCCATGCCATCGGCGTGCGAGCCTTGGAATGCCTGTTGCGGCGGCTGCAGGGGGCGCAAGGTCCAGCCCAGACGTTCCACTTCACCCCCGATCTGATCATTCGAGGTTCCACCCCGCTCCGCTGAAAAAGCGCTGCGGCGTGCGCAGTATCCATGCTTAAAATTGAAACCGGTTTCACAGGACAATAACAATGCATCCCTATCCCGTCTCCATCAGCCTTTCCAGCTTCGGCGCGGACCATGTTCGTACACAGGGCCAGGCCAGCCTGGCACCGCTGGTCGCCCAGACCGGCGCCAGCCATATTGAACTGCGCGAGGAGCTGTTCGATGACTTCGATGCGCCGTCCCTGCGCAGTGCGATCGCCGCGCAAGGCCTGACCTGCGTCTATTCCTCGCCGCTCGAGCTGTGGCAGCCCGGCCAAGCTGCGCCCAATCCGCAGCTGCAACTGGCGCTCGCTCGCGCGGCCGCGTGCAGCGCGATCTGGCTCAAGGTCTCGCTGGGTTTTCACTCCATTGCCAGCGACTTGCACCTGTTGCATGACCAGTTGCGCGATCAACCCGTGCGCCTGCTGATCGAGAACGACCAGACTGCCCACGGTGGGCGGATCGAGCCGCTGGTCGACTTCTTCACTGCGATAGCCGGGCAAGGCGTGCCGGTGGGCATGACCTTCGACATCGGCAATTGGCAATGGCAGCAACAGTCGGTTTCGAGCGCTGCGCAGCAGCTGGGCCGTTTCGTCGAATACATTCACTGCAAGGCCGTACAACGCACCACGGCCGGCAACCTGGTCGCCACGCCGCCCGAGTTGACCGACCTGCATCAGTGGGCGCGCCTGCTCGGGCACATGGCACCAGGCCTGGTGCGGGCCATCGAGTACCCGTTGCAGGGCAGCGACCTGCTGGCTGTCGCCAAGGCACAGGTGGCCACCCTCGCTCGCCTTGGCCAGGCCGCGCAGGAGGTGGCCCATGGCTGAGTTCGATGTGCTGAGCTTCGGCGAAACCATGGCCATGTTCGTCGCCGAGCAGACCGGCGAACTGGCCGAAGTCGAGCGCTTCCGCAAACGCATTGCCGGTGCCGACAACAACGTCGCCATCGGCCTGTCGCGGCTGGGCTTCAACGTCGCCTGGCTGAGCCGAGTGGGCAACGACTCGCTCGGTCGCTTCATCGTCGCCGCGTTGCAACGCGAAGGGCTGGATTGCAGCCATGTCGGCGTGGATTCACAGCACCCCACCGGGTTCCAATTCAAATCGCTGCAGGACGATGGCCGCGACCCCACGGTCGAATACTTTCGCCGCGGATCGGCGGCCAGCCATATGGGCATTGGCGATGTGCCTGCACGTCTGCTCGATGCCCGTCACCTGCATGCCACCGGCATCGCCCCGGCGCTGTCGCCGAGCATGAACGCGTTGACCCGCGGTTTGATGACCGCCATGCGTTCGGCAGGCCGGAGCGTCTCGTTCGACCCCAACCTGCGCCCGTCGCTGTGGCCCAGCCAGGCGCACATGATCGAGCAGATCAACAGCTTCGCCGCGCTGGCCGACTGGGTATTGCCGGGCCTGGCCGAAGGGCAGCTGCTGACCGGACACGAACGCTGCGAAGACATTGCCCGTTTCTATCTCGACCTGGGTGTGCAAGCAGTAGTGATCAAGTTGGGCGCGGACGGCGCGTTCTATTGCAGCGCCGAGCAACAAGGCTACGTAGCCAGCCGCCCCGTGGCCAAGGTGGTGGATACGGTCGGCGCGGGTGACGGCTTCGCCGTGGGCGTCATCAGTGCCCTGCTCGAAGGCCGCGACCTGGCCCAGGCCGCCGGCCGCGGCAACTGGATCGGCAGCCTGGCTGTACAGAGCCCGGGCGACATGGAAGGCCTGCCGACGCGCGCCGCGCTGATCGAGGACGAAAGCCACTGACGCACGCAAAAAAGACACCCGCAAAACGTTGCGCCCTGCACCCATGAATCAAAACGCCCTACCTGTTGCGACAATTACAAAATGCTCAGGAGTCAGACCATGCACAGCCACACCGTGAAACTCGCCAGCCGTCGCTGGTGGTACATCATGCCGATCGTCTTCATCACCTACAGCCTGGCCTACCTGGACCGGGCCAACTACGGTTTTGCCGCAGCCTCGGGCATGGCCGCCGACCTGAACATAACGCCGGGGCTGTCCTCGCTGCTCGGCGCCCTGTTCTTCCTGGGTTACTTCTTCTTCCAGGTCCCCGGCGCGATCTATGCGCAGAAGCACAGCGTCAAGCAGTTGATCTTCGTCAGCCTGATCCTCTGGGGCAGCCTGGCGACCTTGACCGGTGTCGTCTCCAGCGCCTACTGGCTGATCGTGATCCGCTTCATGCTCGGCGTCGTCGAAGCCGTGGTCATGCCCGCGATGCTGGTGTACCTGTGCCATTGGTTCACCCGCGCGGAACGCTCGCGGGCCAACACTTTCCTGATACTGGGCAACCCGGTGACGATGCTGTGGATGTCGGTGGTGTCCGGCTACCTGATCCAGCATTACAGCTGGCGCTGGATGTTCATCATCGAAGGGTTGCCCGCCGTCATCTGGGCATTCATCTGGTGGCGCCTGGCCGATGATCGACCCGCCCAGGCGAAGTGGCTCAGCCAGCAGGAAAAAGACGACCTGCAACAGGCCCTGGCCGCCGAGCAGGTGGGCATGAAGCCGGTGAAGAACTACGCCGAAGCCTTCCGTTCGGGCAAGGTCATCACCCTGTCGTTGCAGTTCTTCCTGTGGAGCGTGGGCGTGTACGGCTTCGTGCTGTGGCTGCCGTCGATTCTCAAGCAGGGCGCGCAGATGGACATGATCGAGGCTGGCTGGCTGTCTTCCCTGCCCTACCTGGCGGCGGTGATCGGCATGCTGGTGGTGAGCTGGTTTTCCGACCGTATGCAACGGCGCAAGCGCTTCGTCTGGCCACCGCTGCTGCTGGCGGCACTGGCGTTCTACGGCTCGTACGCGCTGGGCAGCGAGCACTTCTGGTGGTCCTATGCACTGCTGGTGATCGCCGGAGCGTGCATGTACGCGCCCTATGGTCCGTTCTTTGCCATCGTGCCGGAGATCCTTCCCGCCAACGTGGCCGGTGGTGCCATGGCGCTGATCAACAGCATGGGCGCCCTGGGCTCGTTCGCCGGGTCCTACCTGGTGGGCTATCTCAACGCCAGCACCGGCAACCCGGGCGCTTCCTACCTGTTGATGAGCGGGGCGCTGCTGCTCTCGGCGCTGCTGACCATCATGCTCAAGCCCGGAGGCTGCGACGCGGTGGTCGGCAAAGCGGACGCCACGGGGCTTGCGTCCTGCAAAAACTGACGCAGATCATGAAACTTCATGAAATCGCCCGGTATTCGTGGCAAAGCGCACAGCTGTCATCCAGGTGGTGCTACTTTTAATACTCCACAGGCTATCCATTCCGATGGCCTGCCCTGCCACGTGCGGCTGCAACAGGTGGGCGCGATGAACAAGATGACATTTCCGAACGCTTGCCAGGTGATGCGCTGGCACTTTCACCCCATGGGCTTCGAGGGCAATATGGATGCGCCCAGCAGCATGGTGGCCAGGCTGTTCGACCGCAGCAGCGGCGAAACCCTGTTGGCCATCGCCGGGCTGCCTTGTGCAACGGTCATGAATGCCGCGGACGTCGAGCGCATCATCGAGGCAGTGGAAGCCGAGCTCGAGGCGTTCATTCCGCCGCTGGCGCTCAAGGCAGGCTGAGCGCGCCAGCCCTCCATCAGCTCGATCCGAAATGACTGTGCAGCGTATCCACAACGATCCGAGCGGCGTCGGCTGCGGCATTGTCGTTGAGCAATGCCTGCCAGCCGCGGCGACCGGGCAGGTGCCGAGCCCTCTGCAGTAGAGCCGGCCACTGATCTGCAGCCGGGACACCGAGCACACCCAGTGCCACGCCCAACCTTTCGAGCTGCAACGCCTGCAGGCGTTGCTCATCGAACGGGCGCTGCTCGGCAATGGCGATCAAACGCCCGCCCATATGCGCGACCTCGGCGACCACATTGTCCCCGGCACTGCCTACCACGATCTCGGCACGCAGCAGTTCCGGCAAGGGGTCGACCAGGTGCCCCAGCAGCGTCAGGTTTCCCGGCAGCGGCAGGTCACTGGCGGGCAGCGGTCCGGCTACACGAAATCGATCTTCGGGGCAGCGTCTGGCAATGGCGATCAGTGAATCGACGGTGAAGGCCGTGCCGCCCTGCCCGGTGATCACCAGCACCGCGCCATGCCCAGGCGCCACGTGAGCGCTGCTTTGCTGGCTGTAGCGGGACACCCAACCGCAGTGGTCGGTCTTGGCCAGCACCCAGTCGGGCATCTGGCTGCACTCCATCGAGGCCGGGTATGGCGCGAGCAAGCGCGAGGCCGATGCATAGGCCTGCAGATGGGCCGGGTCGGTACGTTCGCCGTGCTGGCGCATGTACACGCACGGTACGCCGAACAGGCGCGCCAGCATCGCCACTTCCACGGATACATCGACCACCAGCAGACACGGCCAGGCGCTACGCATCCAGTCGGCCAGAAGCCCCATGCGTTCGCGCAGCCCGTCCACGGCCAAGGGCGCGTAATGCAGCGCGGGAAAGCTCTCCACATGCATGTCGGGCGCAGTGTCGCCGGGCAACTGCAGGGCCTTGATCGTCGAGGGGTAGTCGGCTTCGGGCAACCGCGAGCCGATCAACGTGACGTCGCAGTCCAGGTGCCGGGCGATGGCCAGGGCGCGCATGCCATGGCCGGAGCCGTGGTGATGCACGTAGTAGCCGACCTGCGCGCGCTCAGGCACCGGCGTCGGCCACTTGCCGCAACAGCGCGTCGTAACGGTCGAGCATGACCTCGTGGCTCCACTGGCTCTCGGCATGAAGGCGGCAGGCCAGGCGTGACTTGCGCCGGGCCAGGCGCAAAGCGTGTGCCAGGCCTTCGACGTCGCCGCCTGCGGCCAGCGCACCTGTTGCGTCGGTCAGCAGATCGCCCACCGCGCCGCGGGCGAAGGCCGCTACCGGTGTGCCGCAGGCCAGGGCTTCTGCCACGACCAGGCCGAAGGGCTCTTCCCAGCACGGGGTGACCAAGGCGGCGGACGCGCTGGCCAGCTCGATGGCCAGTTCGTCACGGCCCAAGTGGCCAAGGTACTGGCACTGGTCATTCAAGCGCGGCTGGATCTGCTCCTTGAAGTAACGCGGGTCGACCGCCTGACCGGCCAGGCGCAGCGGTACGCCGGCCAGTTTCGCGGCGTCCATGGCCAGGTGCGCGCCTTTGTCCGGCACCAGCCGCCCGAACCAGATGGCATGCTCGAGCGGTGCCGCGCGCGGCGACCACAGCTGCAGGTCGATGCCGTTGGGGATGACATGGCACTCGGGAACGACCTCTTTCCACTGCCGTGCGTTGGCTTCGGAGATGGTTGCGAAGTGCCCGGCGCGGCGCTCGCCGCTGTAGGCGTTGATCAATTCGAAGAAGGGTGGGGTGTGCAGCACCGTCAGCATCGGCGTGCGAATCATCGAGGCCATGGTCGCAGGCACATAGTGCAGGCTGTTGTTGAAGATGACGTCGAAGCGGCGGTCGTCGATGTTCTGCATCGCTTTGAGGTAGGCGTGATGCTCCTCGATGTACTCGGAGCTCAGGCAGGCCCGTCGACCGTCCTTGTAGGTGGTGTCATCCCACACCGGGACAATGTTGAGCGCCGGATCGCTGGACGAACTGGCGAACAGCGTGACGTCATGGCCGCGTTGCATCAGCCCGGATGTCACATCGTGGGTGAACGCTTCCAGGCCGCCGGCGAACGGTTGGCGAATGGGGTGTTTGATGTGCGTCAGCACACCGATGCGCAACGGGCGGGCGGAAGATGAAGACATCGGGGATGTTCCTGGCACGGATTGCAGCTTTGAGGCTGGCGTGCAGGAATGGTTGCATAAAGTAGCAGCGCGATACCGCAGCACCCGGTTCGCGGCCTCAGGCCGCTCCTACAGGTGACCTCGCATCCGTAGGAGCGGTCAACGGCCGCGAAAAGCACACCGCGGATTGACTGACATACCGCAGCGCCCGTTTCGCGGCCTCAGGCCGCTCCTACAGGTGACCTCGTATCCGTAGGAGCGGTCAGCGGCCGCGAAAAGCACACCGCGGATTGACCGACACACCGCAGCGCCCGGTTCGCGGCCTCAAGCCGCTCCTACAGGTGACCGCGAAGCCGTAGGAGCGGTCAGCGGCCGCGAAAAGCACACCGCGGATTGACTGACACACCGCAGCGCCTGGTTCGCGGCCAAGGACCGCTCCTACACAGGTTATGCCCTGCCGTATCAGGCCTTGAGGGTGGCCATGTCGATCACGAAGCGGTACTTCACGTCACCGGCGTGCATGCGCTCGAACGCCTCGTTGATGTTCTTGATGTCCAGCATCTCGATATCGCAGGTGATGTCGTGCTCGGCGCAGAAATCCAGGACTTCCTGGGTTTCCTTGATACCACCGATCAACGAACCGGCCAGAACGCGGCGCTTGAGCACCAGGTTGGCCGCATGCAGGGCGGGATCTACCGGCTGGATCAGCCCGACCAGAATGTGCACACCGTCGAAACGCAGGGTTTCCAGGTAGGGGTTCAGGTCGTGCGGCACCGGAATGGTGTCGAGCAGGAAGTCGAAGGTCTCGGCGGCGGCCTTCATCTGCTCGGCATCGGTCGATACGATCACATGGTCCGCACCTTGGCGACGGCCCTCGGCAGCCTTGCTCGCCGAACGGGTGAACAGCGTCACTTCGGCGCCCAGCGCCTTGGCGAACTTGATGCCCATGTGGCCCAGGCCACCCATGCCCAGAATGCCGACCTTGTCACCCGGCTTGACGCCGTAATGCTTGAGCGGCGAATAGGTGGTGATGCCGGCGCACAGGATCGGCGCGGCGTTGGCCGGGTCGAGGCCGTCGGGAATGCGCACCACGAAATTCTCGCTGACCACGATGCTGTCGGAATAACCGCCCATGGTGTTGCTGCCATCGACGCGATCAGGCGTAGCGTAGGTCATGGTCGGGCCTTCCAGGCAGTACTGCTCCAAGTCCGCGTGGCAGGCATCGCAATGCTGGCACGAGTCGACCATGCAGCCCACGCCGACGCGGTCGCCCACGGCGTACTTCTGCACCTGGGAACCGACGGCAACCACGCGGCCAACGATTTCGTGGCCCGGTACCAGTGGGTAAACCGCAATGCCCCAGTCGTTGCGGGCCTGGTGCAAGTCAGAGTGGCAGACGCCGCAATACTGGATTTCGATGCTGACATCGTCAGGGCGCAAGGCGCGACGTTCGAAGCTCAAGGGCGCCAGGGGCGTGGTGGGCGAAAGCGCGGCGTAGCCGAGTGCCTTGGACATGGTAAACCTCTCGAAACGAAAAATGATTAGGCTTAGATTGTGGCTTTCCCGCGCGCCTGCGGCCATGTCCGATCCTGCGCAATGAATGCCCATTCCTCCGAGCACCCCGCAAACGGGGCCCGAACGTGCGATCATCCACGACTGATTTCATGCCTGATCCGTGGTATCCCATGAGCCTGACCAAACACCTCGACGCCAACGCCCGCCTGGTACAGCTGATTCGCCCGCTGGCCATTGCCGATGACTGGATCCCGACGGCCATCGACGGCCTGCGCGTGGTTTCGTGCCGCAGCCACGTCGCGCGGACCGCGCAGATCTACGAACCGAGCCTGATGGTGATCGCCCAGGGCAGCAAACTGGCGTACCTGGGCGAGCGCACCCTGGAATACGGTGCGGGCCACTACCTGATACAGGCACTGCCAGTGCCGTTCGAGTGCGAGACCTTCGCCAGCGAGCAGTTGCCCCTGCTCGGTGTATCTATCCCGATCGATCGAACGCTGTTGGGTGAACTGGTGCTGGCCATGGAGCCCGGCCCGAGCCAGGCACAGACCACCGAGTCGATGACTGCCGTAGCGCTGGACGACGCCATGCGCGGCGCGGTGGAACGGCTGCTGCAGTGCCTGCACGATCCCCAGGAGCGCCTGGCCATGGCGCAGGCCCGGTTGCGCGAGGTGCTTTACACCGCACTGCGCGGTCCCAATGGGCATGTGCTGCGCGCGCTGGTCGAACAGCAAGGGCAATTCGCACGTATCGCCGGCGCGCTGTCCTGGCTGCACGCACATTACGAGCAGCCGCTGCAAGTCGACGACCTGGCGCGACGGGCGAACATGAGTGCTTCGACGTTTCACGAGCATTTCAAGCGCAATACGCTGGCCTCGCCCGTGCAGTACATCAAGCGCCTGCGCCTGCTCAAGGCCCGCGCGCTGCTGGTCGCGGATGCAATGAACGTCAACCAGGTCGCGTTGCGCGTGGGTTACCAGAGCACCTCGCAGTTCAGCCGGGAATACAAACGCCTGTTCAACCACAGCCCTGGCCAGGAACGAGTAACGCGCTGAACCCAGACGCGGCTCGCGCCGCTGCTACAGAGGCACCGCGATCCCCTGTAGCCGCGGCGCAAGCCGCGTCCGGCATCACCGCGTGGCATCAGACACACCGCTCCCACCGCCGACGCGGCTCGCGCCGCTGCTACAGAAGCACCGCGATCCCCTGTAGCAGCGGCGCAAGCCGCGTCCGGCATCACCGCGTGGCATCAGACACACCGCGCCCACCGCCGACGCGGCTCACGCCGCTGCTACAGAAGCACCGCGATCCCCTGTAGCAGCGGCGCAAGCCGCGTCCGGCATCACCGCGTGGCATCAGACACACCGCACCCACCCCCGACGCGGCTCGCGCCGCTGCTACAGAAGCACCGCGATCCCCTGTAGCAGCGGCGCAAGCCGCGTCCGGCATCACCGCGGGGCATCAGACACACCGCTCCCACCGCCGACGCGGCTCGCGCCGCTGCCACTGGCGCCACACATCCTTTGTAGCAGCGGCGCAAGCCGCGTCCGGCATCACCGCAGGGCATCAGACACACCGCTCCCACCGCCGACGCGGCTCGCGCCGCTGCTACAGAGGCACCGCGATCCCCTGTAGCAGCGGCGCAAGCCGCGTCCGGCATCACCGCAGGCATCAGGGACGCCCGGTCAGGTTTCGCGTACGACCAGCTCGAAGCCGAGGTCGATTGCCTGGGCGCTGTCACTCTTGCCAGCCATGCTGTCCAGTAACATCTGCGCCGCCTTGCGGCCGATCTCGGCGCGCGGGGTACGGATCGAGGTCAGGCGCGGTACCAGATGCGCCGAACCCGGCAGATCGTTGAAGCCCACCATGCCCACTCGTCCCGGAATGGCGATGCCCAAGCGCTGGGCCTCGTAGATGGCGCCCTGGGCCAGGTCGTCATTGCAGAAGAACACCCCGTCGACATCTGGATGACGCTGCATCAGGTCAGCGAACAACTCGCCGCCCAAGCCGATCGACGAAGGCTGCGGGCACAGCACTTCGAGTTGGGGATCATGCACCCCCGCCCTTTCCAGCGCCGCCCTGAATCCTTCGGCGCGCTGCATCACACGCGGGTCGAGCTGCGCGGCCACATAGCCCAGGCGTCGGCGCCCGGCGTCCAGCAGATGCTGCGCCGCCACGCTTCCGGCCTGCTCCTGGGAAAAGCCGACACAGGCACGCCCGCCGCTGGCGCCCAACTCCATCATGTGCACGCACGGCACACCGCTGCTGTGCAGCATGGCATGCGCACGCTCGGTGCGGCTCATGCCCGTCAGCAGGATGCCGCCCGGCTTGTAGGCCAGGTAATTGCGAATCAGGTTTTCTTCTTCGTCGACATCGTAGTGGTAGTTGCCGATCAGCACTTCCAGCCCGCGCGGACGCATCACTTCGTGGATGGCCTCCAGCGTGTCGATGAACAAATGGTTGGACAGCGAGGGAATGAGCACCACCACCGACTGGCTCTGCGCCGAGGCCAAGGCGCGTGCGGCCGGGTTGACTACATAACCCAAGGTCTGCGCGGCCTCCAGCACCTTGCTGGCCAACTGCGGAGCGACTGTGGACACTCCGCGCAGTGCGCGCGAAGCCGTGATAGGGGAAACACCTGAAAGTTTGGCAACTTCGGCCAGGGTGGGCAGGCCAGTTGCGCGTGAGCCGATTCGCGCCATGATTCTTGTTGTTATCTACTTGCAATGAAAAAGAGTTGAGGTAAGGTAGCGCTGTCTCGAATCCAGAGCAATAATGATTTGTGCCTTGCTATTACCGCAGGCTGCACCAGACTGCTTTGACAAGATCAATAAGATGAGGGCGCCGTATCCACGAACGGCCGGCCCCAGCAGGAGTGACTTGATGAATGCCCCTCTGAACGCTTTGGTGGTGATGGGAGTATCCGGCTGCGGCAAGAGCAGCGTCGGTGCCGCCATCGTTGGCCGCAGCGGCGGCCGCCTGATCGAAGGCGACAGCTTTCATCCCGAGGCCAACATCGCCAAGATGAGCGCCGGCCACCCCCTCGACGACAACGACCGCGCCGGTTGGCTGGTGCGTCTGGGCGAGGAAATGCGTGCCTGCATCGAGTCCGGGCAACGCCCCGTATTGACCTGCTCGGCGCTCAAGCTCAAGTATCGCAAGACCCTGCGCGACGCCGTGCCTGGCCTGGGCTTCGTGTTTCTCGCATTGACCCGCGAAGAAGCCGCCAACCGCGTTGCCCATCGGCCCGGTCATTTCATGCCGGCCAGCCTGATCGACAGCCAATTCGCTGCCCTGGAAGCGCCGACCGGCGAACCATTGACCCTGGACCTGGACGCGACCACTCCCATCGTGGAGCTGGCGCAGCAGGTGGAACACTGGCTGATAGAGCACGGCACTTCCACGCTGGCTTGATCGGCACTTGAAGACAGCGCTGTCTGAGCATCCCGCGCAGCAGTGCCTGATGTCCCCAACCACAACCGTTGCGCCCACAACAACGACAACACGAGGCAAACCTTTATGTTTGGCTTAGCTCACGACACTTACTTGCTGCTCGATGCACTGGTCACCATCATTGGTCTGATCGTGCTTATCACCCAGTTCAAGGTCCACCCCTTCGTCGCACTCACCATTGCGGCGATCTTCCTCGGCCTGACGTCCGGTTTGCCGGTGGTCAAGGTCATGAAGTCCTTCCAGGACGGCTTCGGCGGGGTGCTTGGATTCGTCGGCATCATCCTTGCGCTGGGCACCATGCTCGGCAAACTGATGGCCGATTCGGGCGGCGCCGACCAGATCGCGCAAACCTTGATCCGCAAGTTCGGGGTCAAGCGCATCCACTGGGCAATGATGTTCTCCGCGTTCCTGGTGGGCATCCCGCTGTTCTTCGAGATCGGCTTCGTGCTGCTGATCCCGCTGGTGTTCATCGTCGCCCGCCGTTCCGGCGTGTCGCTGGTGAAGATCGGCATCCCGCTGCTTGCCGGTCTTTCGGTGGTCCACGGCCTGGTGCCGCCACATCCGGGTCCGCTGCTGGCCATCGGCATCTTCAACGCCGATATCGGCAAGACCATTCTCTACGGCCTGATCGTCGGCCTGCCCACTGCGATGATCGCCGGCCCGATCTTCGGCTCGTTCATCTCCAAGTACATTCCGGGCAATCCTTCCAAGGAGCTGATGGACCAGATTGCCAAGGAGTCGGACAACCAGAACCTGCCCAGCTTCGCGGTGACCCTGATCACCATCCTGCTGCCCGTGTTCCTGATGATGCTCAAGACCTTCGCCGACGTGGCCTTGCCGGCAGAGAACCTGTTCCGCCAGTGGATGGACTTCATCGGCCACCCGATCACCGCGCTGCTCGCGGCCCTGTTGCTGGCCTTCTACACCTTTGGTGTGGCGCGCGGTTTCGACCGTTCGAAGATCATGAAGCTGCTGGACCAGAGCCTGGCCCCGACTGCGGCCATCGTGCTGATCGTCGGCGCTGGCGGTGGTTTCAAGCAGATGCTGGTGGATACCGGTGTGGGCAACATCATCGGCCAGATGGCCGTGCAGGCCGAGGTCAATCCGATTCTGCTGGCGTGGCTGGTGGCTGCGGTGATTCGCGTTGCAACAGGCTCGGCAACGGTCGCGACCATCACCGGTGCCGGTATCGTCGCCCCGGTCATCGGCATGATGCCCGGCGTCAACCGTGAGTTGCTGGTGCTGGCCACCGGCGCCGGCTCGGTGATCCTTTCGCACGTCAACGATGCGGGTTTCTGGCTGGTCAAGCAGTACTTCAACATGACCGTGACCGAAACCCTGAAGACCTGGACCGTGATGGAAACCATCCTGTCCGTTGTCGGCCTGATCTTCATCCTGCTGTTGTCGATGGTGGTCTGAACCCGATCACATATGCAATTGGGTAGCGCCTATTCGCGGCCAATGACCGCTCCTACAGATGTGCATTCCCCTGTAGGAGCGGTCATCGGCCGCGAAAGCCCCCCCCGCATATCAGCGCCGCTTCAAGCGATCGATGATCACCGCGATCAGCAGAATCGTCCCGCGAATCACGTACTGATAGAACGTGTCGATATTCTTCAGGTTCATCGCGTTCTCGATGATCGCCAGAATCAGCACGCCGGCGATCACGTGGCGAATCATGCCAATGCCCCCGGCCAGCGACACCCCGCCCAGCACACACGCCGAGATCACCGTCAATTCGAAGCCCTGGCCGATCATCGGCTGGCCCGAGGTCATCCGCGACGCCAGCACCACACCGGCCAGCGCACCGATCACACCGTGCACGGCAAAGATGATGATCTTGGTGCGATCCACGTGCACACCCGCCAGCAGCGCCGCTTCCTGGTTGCCACCGATGGCCATGGTGTTGCGTCCATAGGTGGTGTAGTTGAGCAACCAACCGAAGAAGATGAAGCAGACGATGGTGATCAGGATCGGCACCGGCACGCCCATCAACTGGCCATTGCCGAAGATGAAGAAGTCCTCCTGCATGACCCCGACGGCCTTGCCGTTGGAAAAGATATAGGCCAGGCCGCGCACGATCTGCATCGTCGCCAGGGTCGCGATCAAGGCATTGATGCGCAACTTGGCGATGACGATGCCGTTGATCAGGCCAACCACCAGCCCCATCAGCAAGGCCGCGCCCACGCCCAGCAGCACGCTTTCGGTGTCGCGCATCACCACCGCCGCGATGACCCCGGCGCATGCAATCACCGAACCCACGGACAGGTCGAAATGTCCGGACGCCAGGCAGTAGAGCATGGTGCAGGCCGCAATGCCGGTGGTCGAAATGGCCAGGCCCAGCCCGCGCATGTTCAATGGCGAGAGGAAGTTGTCGATGAACATCGTGCACAGCACGAAGATCGCCAGCGCGGCGAGCAGCATCACCCACTCGTCCAGAAAGCGACGCAGGTTGAGACCCTGGCGGGGGGCCGGCAGCGTGTTTTGCGTAGACATAAGCACCTCTGTTGTTATTGTTCAGCCGCGAGTGCGCGGCAGTGCCAATTGCAGCAACCTGGATTCCTGCGCCTGCTCGCGCAGCACTTCGCCGGTCAACGCACCTTCACTCATGACCAGGATTCGATCGCTGATGCCGATCACTTCCATCAGGTCGCTGGACACAACGATCACCGCGATACCATCGGCGGCCAGGCCGTGAATGATCTGGTAGATCTCGGCCTTGGCACCGATGTCGATGCCGCGTGTGGGTTCGTCGAGCAACAAGACCTTCATCGGCATCGACAGCCAGCGACCGAGGATGGCCTTCTGCTGGTTGCCGCCGGAGAGGTACATGATCGGCTGCTCGGCGGACGGGGTCTTGATGTTCAGCGCCTTGATCTGGCGCGCGGCGTTCTCCTTTTCCCACGGGCCCTGCACCAGGCAGCCCAGGGTGAGATGGCGGTCGCGGGCGCCGATGTTGATGTTTTCGGCCACACTGGCCAGGGGCACGATGCCTTCCTTCTTGCGATCTTCGGGGCACAATAGAATGCCAGCGGCGATGGCGTCGCGCGGGTTGGCCAGGGTCAGCGAACGCCCATCGAGGGTGAGGCTGCCTGCCTTGCTGGCGGCCAATCCGGACAGCAGGCGCAACAGCTCGGTGCGGCCTGCGCCCACCAGGCCGAAGAAGCCCAGCACTTCACCCTTGGCGACGCTGAAACTGACCGGCTCGTGCAGACCCGGCCCCAGCAAGCCCTCGACGCGCAGTGCCTGGCCCTGATGAGGGCGAGGACGGTAGTTGTAGATGTCCTGGATATCGCGGCCGACCATGCAGGTCACCAACTGGTCGTGGGTCAACTCGGCCATGTCGTCGAAAGTGCGCACGTAGCGGCCATCCTTGAACACCGTGACGGCGTCGCAGATGCGGAATATCTCCTCCATGCGGTGGGAGACATAGAGGACCACCCTGCCCTCGTCGCGCAGCTTGGCAATGATCGTCATCAGCCGGTCGATTTCCCGTGCCGACAAGCTGCTGGTCGGCTCGTCGAAGGCGATCACATGGGCATTGCGCGACATCGCCTTGGCAATCTCGACCAACTGCCGCTGGCCCAGGGACAGACTGCCCAAGCGCTGGCGTGGATCGATCTCGTCGGCCAGACCGGCGAGCAGCTCGCCGGCACGGCGCAGCATGGCGCTGCGATCGATCAGGCCGAAACGCGCTGGCATGTGGCCCAGCAGCAGGTTTTCCGCCACGCTCATTTCCGGCACCAGGTGCAGCTCCTGGTGAATCACGGCCACGCCGCTGCCGATGCTTTCGGCAGCGGACTTGAACACCAGGCTCTGGCTGCCAATCTGCAGGCTGCCCGTGCTGGGCTGGTAGGCACCGCCCAGGATCTTCAACAAGGTGGACTTGCCGGCACCGTTTTCGCCCATCAGGGCATGCACGCTGCCCGGGCGAACTTCGAAGCTGATGTCCGACAGTGCGCGCACGCCCGGGAAATTCTTGCCGATACCGTTGAAACGCAATGACTCTACACGCATGGATACAACTCCAGAGCAGGCATCACGGCACGCCGTGAAGAATCGGCCTCTGCCAGGGCAGAGGCCATGGGTCGGATCAGTTCCACAAACCGATCTTTTCCAGTTCCTGCTTGAAGTTCTCGCGGGTGATCAGGGTCACATCATCCATGGCGGTGTATTTGGGCGGTTCTTTGCCGGTGGTGACCCACTCGAACATCATGCTTGCCGTGTTGTAGCCCTCGGTATGGGGGCTGGGCAGCATGGAGCCGAAGAAGCCACTGTTGGCTTTCTTCAGCTCACCGATGGCATCGGTACCGTTGATGCCGATGCCGATCACGTTGGCTGCGGCGAACCCGGCACTCTCGGTGGCGCGCACGCCACCCAGCACGGTGTTGTCGTTCATGCCACCGATGATCAGATTCTTGGCGCCTGACGGCAGCTTGACCAGCGTGGAGTTGGTGGCGTCCATGCTGCCGGGTACATCGAGGGTCTTCTGCGCGGCGAAAAGAATGTGCTCGGTCGGCAGGCCCGCAGCCTTCAGCGCCTTGACCGAGCCGTCGGTGCGCTTCTTGCCGGTATCCAGCTCGTTGTAGGTATTGATGATGGCGTAGGTGTCTTTCCAGTCCCAGCCACGCTTCTTGGCTTCGCCGGCCATGGCCATGCCCTGTTTCTCGCCGACTTCGAAGGCGGCCATGCCCAGGTACGGCACGTCCTCCATGAAGTTGCCCTTGGCATCGACGAAGCGATCGTCCACGGCCATTACTTTCATGTCGTTGAGTTTGGCCTTGGCGACGATGGCCGGGCCTAGCGCAACGTCAGGAGGGCAGATGACGAAACCCTTGACCCCATTGGCGGCCAGGCTGTCGATGGCCGAAAGGGTTTTCTCGCCGTCGGGCACGGCGATCTTGATGACCTTGAAGCCCTTGTCCCTGCCGGCCTTCTCGGCAAAGGCCCACTCGGTCTGGAACCAGGGCTCTTCAGCCTGCTTGACCAGGAAACCGATCTTGACCTCTTCGGCCCACGAAGCCGACGAGCCTGCGAACATCGCGGCGGTCAGGGCGGCACAACACAGGGAACGGATCCCATGACGACTCAACATAGCTAACTCCTTATTTTTATTGAATAGCTACAGCGTCCAGCGATATCAGCGAATAGTCATACCATATAACAGGATGGGCATTTGTAACGTAACGTCACGCTTGCGCCATCCACAGCGGCGTGTCGTAGATCCTGTCAGAAATGACACCACGAGTGATCTGGCAAATAGTATTACCATTTATTTTTACGGACGTCGAATTTCAGCTATACCTGCCAGTGCAGCCACCGCCGGAGTCCGGTTGTCCAACCCCGGGATCCAGCCATTTCCTATAAAAAACTACGGAACGCCTTACATGCCTATTTATCAAAAACTGCTCAGCGCCATTGGATTGACCCTCATGACTGCTTCCATCTCTGCCCATGCGGCAGGCTTGACTTCGACCCGCGAAAGCTTCGGCGCGCTGCCCGATGGCACGCCGCTGGAAAAGATCACCCTGAGCAACAGCCACGGTATGAAAGCCAGCATCATCACCTACGGCGCGACCTTGCAGGCGCTGCAAGTGCCGGACAAGAAAGGCGAGGTTGCGGATGTGGTACTGGGCTTCGATGACATTCAGGGCTACCAGGCCAATCCCACCGTGTATTTCGGCGCCACTATCGGCCGCTTCGGCAACCGCCTGGCCGGGGGCAAGTTCAACCTGGACGGGCAGACCTATTCGGTACCGCTCAATGACAAGAGCAATGCCCTGCACGGCGGCACCCGAGGGTTCGACAAACACGTCTGGGCCGTAGAGGCCACGCAGGATGCCGACCAGGTCGCGGCCACCTTCACCTATCGCTCACCCGATGGCGAGATGGGCTTTCCCGGGACCCTGGCGACCCAGGTCACCTACAGCCTGAACGAACGCAACGAACTGCGCGTGCAGTACAAGGCCACCACCGACAAACCCACCGTGCTCAACCTGACCAACCACAGCTATTTCAATCTGGCCGGTGCCGGCAGTGGCGATGTGTTGAAGCAGGTGGCCACCTTGCATGCGAGCCGCTACACGCCGGTGACGGCGAAGTTGATCCCGACCGGCGAGTTGGCACCGGTGAAAGGCACGCCGATGGATTTCCTCGCCCCTACCGCCATTGGCAAGCACATCGGCGCCAAGCATGAGCAGCTGGCGTTCGCCGAGCCGAAACAAGGCGGCTTCGATTTCAACTGGGTACTCGACAGCGCAGGCGACTTGAAACGCGAGGCCGCCAAGGTGACCGACCCGGTCTCGGGGCGCACCTTGACGCTGTACACCACCGAGCCAGGCGTGCAGTTCTACACCAGCAACTTCCTCGACGGCACCGTTCGCGGCAAGGGTGGCAAGGTGTATCCGCACTGGGGCGCCTTCACCCTGGAAACCCAGCACTTCCCCGATGCCCCCAACCAGCCCACGTTCGCCAGCACCCGCCTCGATCCCGGCCAGACCTACACCCACACCACGGTGTTTGCCTTCTCGGCGCAGTGATTCGGCCTGACCGACCGCAGCGCCCGTTTCGCGGCCACGGACCGCTCCTACGTGAGGTGGACAGCGCCTGTAGGAGCGGTCATCGGCCGCGAAAGGCTGACTGCGATGTGCCTGACCGACCGCAGCGCCCGTTTCGCGGCCACGGACCGCTCCTACGGATATCGGGCATGGATCGTGGGCAAAAAAAAGCCACCGCACTGACGTGAGGTGGCTGAAAATCCAACCAAAGAGAGTTGAAGCAGAGCACTGGGCCAGTCGCTATGCGGGGAAGAATCAGCGCCTGGCCTCGTATTCAATCTTCGAAATCAAAGATACCAGCCGAACCGAGGCGCCACTATTGCGTTCGTCAATAGTCATTATCGACACACGAAACGTGCCGCAACCACTCAACGGTGCGCAAGCGGATGCGCACCGGACACTTGATCACGTACACTCGGTCTTTGTTAACATCTTGATACGTATGCGCTGATCGCGTGACCCATTGACTGGCACAAGAACGTCGACCTTGAAACGCAACTCCACCGCCATATTCTCCCAGCCCGGCTTCCGTGCCTTCCTCATGGTGCGTCTCGCGGCCATGTTCGCCATGCAGATCCAGGCCATCGTTGTCGCCTGGCACATGTACGACATGACCCGCCATCCATTGACTCTGGCCTACGTCGGCCTGGCCCAGTTCATCCCCATGGTGCTGTTGCTGCTGCCGGCCGGGGATCTGCTGGATCGCTTCGACCGGCGGCGCATCCTGCAGATCAGCTGGAGTGTGTCGGTGCTCTCCTCCGCCGCGCTGCTGTGGCTGGCCCTGAGTGAAACCGTCGACACCTGGCCCTACTACGTCGCATTGTTCGTGTTCGGCTGTACCCGAGCGTTCACCGGGCCCGCCGTGCAAAGCCTGCTGCCGCAGATCGTTGCGCGCGAGCACCTGGCCCAGGCCATCGCCACCAACAGCATGATCATGAAAGTGGCGGTAATTGCCGGTCCCCTGCTGGGCGGGCTGCTGTATGCCGCCATCGGTGGCTGGACGTTCGGCATCTGCCTGCTGGGCTTCGCCCTGGGTGTGCTGCTGCTGCAGTGGGTACCCAGCGTGCGCATCGTGCGGCCGGTGGATGATCAGACCACAGCAGTGAGTCGCTTCACCGCTGGCATCCGCTTCATCACCTCGCGGCCGATCATCCTCGGTGCGATATCGCTGGACCTGTTCGCGGTGCTGCTCGGTGGCGTGGTCGCCCTGTTGCCGATCTATGCTGCGGAAATTCTCCATGTCGGCCCCGCCGGGCTGGGCCTGCTGCGCAGCGCCATCGCACTGGGTGAACTGGGCATGGGTTTCTACCTGAGCATCCGTCCGCTCAACGCGCGGATGGGCCAGCGCATGTTCCTCGCGGTGGCCGTGTTCGGCGTGGCCAACCTGGTGTTCGCTTTGTCCACGTGGTTCTGGGTGTCGTGCGCGGCGCTGTTCGTCGCTGGGGCAGCAGACATGATCAGCGTGTACATCCGCTCTTCGCTGATCCAGTTCGCCACGCCCGACGATATGCGTGGACGGGTCAGCGCGGTGAACATGTTATTCATCGGCTCTTCGAACGAACTGGGCGAATTCCGTGCGGGGGTCAGCGCGACGGCGCTGGGCACGGTGCCAGCAGCGTTGTTCGGCGCTGTCAGTACGCTGGTGATCGTCGCCTTGTGGACACGGCTGTTCAGACCGCTGTGGACCATCGAGAACAACGAGCAGGCATTGCCCGAGCGCCAGAAGACACCAGCCTGATCACGACCGGCTAGCGCCGCGCGGGGCATGGCGGCAGAACCACTCTTGGTTGCCCTTGAGCTCGGCACGCAGCTGCGCCACCAGTTCGGCAATCGCCCGACTGCTGGACAACGGCTGGGTATCGACACCTACCATCAGCAGGTCGACCTGACCACTGGCCGGGTCGGACACTTCGACCGTCATGGTGCCCCCCGGATTCAACGTGCAATGGCATTTGAGGGGCGCGAAGCTGGCTTCGACGATGCGGCGCATTTCAGTGGTGGGAATCATCTAGAGCTTCTCCTGGCGATGTCATGGCTGGAGACGTGTCGCAGCGTGAGTACGGCCACTCGGCAGGGCGGCGCGCTCACGCTTTCAGCGTGGTGCGGCAGGCAGGCACCGAGGGCTGCCTGCACAAGGCTACCAGACTCAGTCCTTGGTGCCATAGGGCGGATATTTATCTGCGTCACCGGTTTTTTCCGACGTGTCGCCTTCGGGCTTCTTGGCGGGCCCGATCGGATCGACCTGCGGGTCGGCAAGGTCGGGAGAGTCCGGGTCGAACCCCAGGTCGTTGTCGGGCTTGGTCTCGTTGCTCATAAATCCTCCGGTCATGAATATGGGCGCATAGCGCTGCTCCAGCCTCAGGCCACGCCTGGCGGGATGCCATCCTTGTTGAAATCCTTCAGCCGTTCCTTTTCTTCCGGGGTGGAATGGGCGGGCGTCTGGTCCTCGGTGTCCTCGGCGGGCGGTTGCTTGTCATCGGCCATGATCGGTTCCTTTCAATGAGGGGCTCTACACTGTGAGCCTGCAGACCGATCCGGGGTTCCGTGCAATCGACCAGGCCGCTGTCGTCATGGCCGATACATCGCGTCGTTCATTTCGCGGCCGATGACCGCTGCTACGGTGGCATGAAACTTTCGTCAGCTCCAGGCACTCAATGTGCAGCCGCGCTCGCATGGCTGCTGGCGGTCCGACTGACAATCCCGAGGAATACACGATGATCGCTCGCTGGCGCTGGGCCCTGGGTCAGATGACCAAACGCTTGTGGTTCCGCGCAAGCCTGTTCTCCCTGACGGGCATCGCCACGGCGCTGATTGCCATCGTCTTCAAGGACTTCGTGCCCGCCGACCTGCCAACGCGGATCGGTGCCGATTCGGTCGACAAGATCCTCGCGATCATCGCGTCGAGCATGCTTGCGGTCACGACCTTCTCGCTGAGCACCATGGTCAGTGCCTATGGCGCCGCCAGCAGCGGCGTAACACCGCGTGCCACCTCACTGGTGATGGAAGACGCCACGACCCAGAACGCGCTGGCAACGTTCATCGGCTCGTTCCTGTTCAGCCTGGTCGGGATCATTGCCCTGAGCACCGGGGCCTACGGCGCTCAAGGGCGGGTGGTGCTGTTCGCGGTGACCATCGTCATGATCATCCTGATCGTCTATACGCTGCTGCGTTGGATCGACCACCTGTCCAAGCTGGGCCGGGTCGGCGAAACCATCGACCGGGTCGAAGCCGCAGCGCTGCAATCCCTGGAAAACCGCGCGCGCTGGCCGTACATGGGCGCGGCGCCCTACCCGCTCGATCTGATGACTCCGCCAACGGCAGCAACCGTGCGCAGCGAGGACACCGGCTACGTGCAGCACATCGATGTCGCCGCCCTTGGCGCGCTGGCCGAGAAGCACGGGCTGCAGATCTACCTGAGCGTACTGCCAGGCGCGTTCCTTCACCTCGGCGCAGACCTGGCCTGGTATACCGCGGACAGCGACGGCCAGGCGCAGGCCCAGGCAGACCTCGCCGCGGAGATCCGCGCGGCTGTCACGATCGGCCTGCGCCGTACCTTCGAACAGGACCCACGTTTCGGCATTTCGGTTCTCGCGGAGATCGCTTCGCGCGCCCTGTCGCCGGCCACCAACGACTCGGGCACGGTGATCGACGTGATTGGCCGTGGAGTCAGGTGCTTCACCGCCTGGCATGTACACAGCACTACCGATTCGACATCCCGCGAGATCGATCCACACTGCCGCCGAGTGCACGTTCGCGGCTTGCAGGTGGCCGATCTGTTCGACGACTTCTTCACCTTCGTGGCGCGCGACGGCGCCGGGCTGCTGGAAGTCGACATTCGCATGATCAAGGCGCTGATCAGCCTGAACGAGATCAGCCCGCAAACCTTCGCCGCCCAGTGCCGGCTGCACGCGACTCGACTGCTGAAACGCGCCGACAGCGCGCTTACCCTGGATGAAGACAAGCAGCGGCTGCGTGAATTGGCCAAACCTCTGCTGGGCTGAATGCCGAGCACCGGCGCCCGAAGCGTCCACTGGGGCGATGGCGCTGAACTTGTGCAGCTGTCGGCGGGCCTGAGTTGACACCTGCACTTGCAGGCAATGACTGCTCAAACGGAAAACGATGATGAACATAGCCTGCCTGGCCTGGGGATCGCTGGTATGGAAGCCGGGGGCTTTACCGGTCTGCAGCCCCTGGCACACCGACGGCCCTGCATTACCCGTCGAGCTTTGCAGGGTCGGCGACGGCGGCGAGCTGGCCACGGCGATCTGCCTGAATGCACCTGCTGTGCCATCTCTCTGGGCGTTGCTGGACACCACCTCGCTCGACGACGCCTGCCAGGCACTGCGCGAACGTGAACAGATACCCCATTCGCGCGATGATGGCATCGGCAGTTTCATCTGCAGCGACCGGTCCACCGGGGTCCTTGCCCAATGGGCTCGTGAGCGAGAACTGGATGCAGTCATCTGGACCGCTTTGCCGCCGCGATTCGCGGGTATAGAGGCACGGATACCCACCATCGACGATGTTCTCGACTATCTGCAAAACTTGACGGGTGAAGTGCGAATACATGCGCGGGAGTACATTGAACAACTGCCGCAGCAACTAGAAACGCCTTACAGAGACGTCATTCGTCGTTCGCTGGGTTGGGGGGGGTGAAGCGTTAGAGGAAGTGCGGGGGGGGGTTGCTGCACTTCCCTACCGTTCAATTGGCTGAAGGCCAGGAATCGAACGGTTGGGAAGACACTTTAAGCGCAGCAGAATCAGCGACGCAGGAAACGGCTTACCAGTACGAAAATGGCAGCGCCAATGGCCAACGAGGCACCTGGCTTTTCCTTGACGAAGGCAGACACATTGTTCAGCGCGTCGCCGTAGGTCTTGGTCAGTTGGCCAGCCGCTTCACGACCTGCGCCTTCTGCCTGCAGGGAATGGTCACCGACCAGTTTGCCCACTACACCTTGAGCCTTGCCAGCGATCTTTTCTGCTACGCCTTCGATTTGTTCGCTTTTCATGTTGAGCCTCACTTTGATCATCGTTTTAGTGACAGTACTTGAAGTATGTAAGCCGGAAGCTTCGTACTTGCTGCCTGAACTTAGGGCGTTGCCGGTTGGAAATAGTTCCGATCTTATTTTCAGTGTTCATGTTGGCGAATTCGGACGCTCGGGCACGCTCAACCCATGGCTTCCAGCGGAGCACCGATCGACAGCGAGCGCAGATAGTCGCCGAAGCCTTCACGGCAGCGACAATCCAGCCGGGCGCTGGTCGTCACGCAGTTGATCGAAGTCCAGGTAATGGACGCCCCGACCTCTTTCAGGTCGGCCACCAGGTGCACGTCCTCGTGGGCCTTGAGCGGCTTGAACCCGCCAACCCGGCGGTAGGCCTGGGCACTGACCCCCATGTTGGCGCCGTGAACATGCTTGTGACCTTCCACCGGGGTATACAGGGCGTCGTAACGGCTGCGAACTTCCTCGGCATGCAGCGACCAGTCATCCACGCGCACCGTGCCGCAAACCGCGTCGGTGCGAAAGCGCAGCTGATCGACCAGCCAGGTGGGCGGCACGAGGGTATCGGCATCGGTGAACGCCAACCAGCGGGCGCCTTGATCCAACAACAGTTGAGCACCCGCGGCGCGCGTACGACCGACGTTGCAGTGCGCCACGGCCACGCTCTGTACGGGGTAGCGGTTGACCACTTGCTGGGTACCGTCGGAACATTCGTCCAGCACGATAACCACCTTGACCTCTTCGCCCGACAGTCCAGGATGCTCACCGGCAATCAGCAACGACTCGATGCATTGAGCGACCACTGCTTCTTCATTATGAGCTGGGACAATGATTCCGATCATGGACGATACCTGTCGAGGAGATGCCGGCATCCGGCGGCTGTAAGTCTCTTGACCTATCTATCGCGCGTTGGTTGCAGATAGATACGACGGGTGGTAGTTCGGCAAATGTTCATTCCAATTTGCAATTCACTTTCTCCCCTCCAGAGGCCCGACGACCCGGACCGGGCTGTCGATCAGCCAGCGCTGCAAGCCTGAACGAATTAATGTAGGGCATGGTGATCAACTGCAGCAGAGGACTTGGCGAGGAGCGTGACAATGGCAACTCGAAGGACAAGCATAGGCTACTGGCACTGGGTGTTGCTGCTGGCGGTGATCGCCTCGGGCTGGCAGCCGCTGGACCGCCAGACCTGGCTGATCGAAAACATTCTGGTGCTGGTGGGCGCCGTGGCCGTGTGGTTCACCCGTGACCATTTCCAGTGGAGCCGACGCGCGTGGGTGATGGTGATCATCTTTCTATGCCTGCATCAGGTGGGCACGCACTTCACCTACCCCCAGGTTCCCTACAACGAAGCGTTGTACCTGATCAGCGGGGTGGACGTGAATGCAGCGCTGGGCTGGGAGCGCAATCAATATGATCGTTTCGTGCACCTGGCCTACGGCCTGCTGCTCAGCCTGCCCTTGCGGGAAATCGTCAGTGAGAAATGCCAGCTCAAGGGTGCGTGGGCATCATTGATCGCCTGGTCGCTGGTGCTGTCGACCTCGATGCTCTATGAACTGATGGAGTGGGCAGGCGCCGCGTACGTGGGCGGTGGCGACTCGGCCTTCGTCGGTGCCCAGGGCGATTTCTGGGATGCCCAGAAAGACATGGCCGTAGCGGCGGCTGCCTCGCTGGTGGTGCTGACCTGCCGCGGCCACGCGCTGCGCGCCGGGGTTTCGGCGCTGCGCGGGCGATTGACACCGCACTGAAACGCCCAGCGGCTCAATGCATCGATACCTCAATGCATCAATACATAGCCAAGCATCTGTTTCGCCAGGCGCCACGGCTGCCAAACCGAAAGGTGATCGAAGATCCTCCCGGAATTTCCCATCACCCCCATGACCGTCACGTAGACGACGCCTTTCCTGATCAACCTCGATATCTTTTTCTTGCTGTAACGCAACAATCAGGACACCTGCACAAGTGGGTTTCGCGACATGGCACTTCTGCAACGGCGAAAACGAAAAAGCCCCGCCAATGCGGGGCTTTTCGATGTTTGGCGGGAAACCAGGGATTCGAACCCTGGGAACGCTATTAACGTTCGCCGGTTTTCAAGACCGGTGCATTCAACCACTCTGCCAATTTCCCGAATGTCTTGCTGGTTGCTTTGCGGGCGCCATAATACCGGAATGAAACACGCTGTCAAACTCTGGATAGAGCGGCTAGGCAAGGGTCTGATATGATCTTTGCATCTGAACGTTTCAGACGTGTTCAATCAAAGGAGTCTCGCCATGCGCGAACAGGATTATGCAGTTAATCAAGGCTCGCAGGTGCAGCAGCTAGAAGTTAGCCGCGTCCTGCGCAACACCTACGGCTTGCTGGCACTCACCCTGGCTTTCAGTGGCGTGATGGCCTACGTCGCGCAGCAGATGCGCGTCGGCTACCCGAACATCTTCGTCGTGCTGATCGGCTTCTACGGGCTGTTCTTCCTGACCAACAAGCTGCGTGATTCGGCCTGGGGCCTGGTGTCCACCTTCGCCCTGACCGGCTTCATGGGCTTCCTGCTCGGCCCGATCCTCAACCGTTACCTGGGCATGCAGGGCGGCGCCGAAGTGGTCAGCTCGGCCTTCGCCATGACGGCGCTGGTGTTCGGCGGCCTGTCGGCCTATGTGCTCATCACTCGCAAGGACATGAGCTTCCTGGGCGGCTTCATTACCGCAGGCTTCTTCGTGCTGCTGGGCGCGGTGCTGGCGAGCTTCTTCTTCCAGATCGCCGGTCTGCAGTTGGCGATCAGCGCCGGTTTCGTGCTGTTCTCGTCGGTGTGCATCCTGTTCCAGACCAGCGCGATCATCCATGGTGGCGAACGCAACTACATCATGGCGACCATCAGCCTGTACGTGTCGATCTACAACCTGTTCGTGAGCCTGCTGCAGCTGTTCGGCATCATGGGTCGCGACGACTGATTCACCGTTGCCCTGTCGAAGCCCGCCTCGTGCGGGCTTTTTCTTGCCCCTGGTTCGAACATCCTCAGCAAAAACCGGTTTGCCCCATGGGCGCCGCGCCGTAGAATCGCGCTCCTTTCGATTGAGCCATCGCGCTCTTTTTGCCGGAGCCTTCGCGCTCTTTCTCAGGAGCCCTTGCCATGAGCACCCCACAGCCACCCAGCGACGAATTGATCCTGGGCCTGGAAGACCGCCCTCGCCCACTGCTGGGCATGCTTGCCGCGCTGCAGCACCTGCTTGCGATCATCGTACCGATCGTCACGCCTGGCCTGCTGATCTGCCAGGCACTGGGCGTCAGCGCCCGTGACACCAACATGATCGTTTCCATGTCGCTGGTCATTTCAGGCATCGCTACCTTCGTTCAATGCCGCCGCATCGGCCCGTTCGGCGCGGGCCTCTTGATCGTGCAGGGCACCAGTTTCAACTTCGTCGGACCGCTGATTGCCGGGGGTGCGCTGATGGTGCAACAGGGCACACCGGTGGAAGCTGTGATGGCGGCGATCTTCGGCGTGGTCATCGCAGGGTCGTTCGTGGAAATCGGCATTTCGCGAATCCTGCCCTTCGTCAAACGGCTGATCACCCCGCTGGTCACCGGTATCGTGGTACTGATGATCGGCCTGACCCTGATCAAGGTCGGTCTGATCAGCATGGGCGGCGGCTTCGGCGCCATGGCCAATGGCACGTTCGCCAACGGCGAAAACCTCATGCTCTCCGGCCTGGTACTGGCGATCATCGTGGTGCTCAATCGCATTCCGGTGACCTGGATGCGCAGCGCCGCCATCGTCATCGCTCTGGCCATGGGCTACGCGCTGGCCGGTTACCTGGGCCGACTGGATTTCACCGGCATGCACCAGGCCGCGGTATTTCAGGTGCCCGTACCGCTGCACTTCGGCCTCGGTTTCTCCTGGGCGTTGTTCATTCCAATGCTGGTGATCTACCTGGTGACGTCCCTGGAAGCGATCGGTGACGTGACGGCGACCAGCAAGGTGTCACGCCAGCCCGTAGAGGGCCCGCTGTGGATGCAGCGCATCAAGGGCGGCGTGCTGGTCAACGGGACCAACTCGCTGCTGGCCGGTGTCTTCAATACCTTCCCCAGCTCCATCTTCGCGCAGAACAACGGGGTCATTCAGCTCACCGGCATTGCCAGCCGCCACATCGGCGTGTGGATCGCCGGGATGCTGGTTCTGCTCGGTCTGTTCCCGACGGTTGCCGGGGTGATCCAGGCGGTGCCGGAACCGGTACTGGGTGGAGCTGCCATGGTAATGTTCGGCGCGGTGGCCGCCTCGGGCATCAATATCCTTGCCAGCGTCGACCTCGATCGTAGGGCGCTGCTGATCATCGCCGTATCGCTCGCCCTCGGCCTGGGTGTGGCTCAGGTGCCGGAGTTCCTCGCGCACGTGCCGGGCGCATTGCGCAATGTGCTGGAGTCGGGTGTAGCCACTGGCGGTATCTGCGCGCTGCTGCTGAACTGGTTTTTGCCAGCCGGGCCAGTGGCTCGTCACTGAGCTGGCCCGAGCCTGCGACAAGGGCCTGCAGGCTCAAAGATCGAAGCGGTCCACGGCGCGGCGACGCTCGTTGTCGTCGCGCATGTCGTAGGCCGCAGTGGTCTGGATATTGGTGTGGTGCGCCAGCTTCTGGGCAATCGACAGGTCGTGCTCTTCGATCACTCGGGTGATGAACGAACGGCGGAAATCATGGGGCATGATCTTCACGCCGACCTGGGTGCCGCGTTGTCGGGCGATGTAGTAGATGGCGTGCTTGGTGATACGCTCGCGGGTGATGTGCGCGCCGCGGCGGATGCGATTGAAAAGAAAGTCGTCATCGGCCTGGCCTGCGGGAAGCTGGCTGCGGCGAAACGCCAGCCATGTCTGCAGATGGGCAAAAGCCCAGCCTGGCGCGTACTTGATCAACTCCTTGTTGCCCTTGCCGGTCACGCGCAGGCTGCGCTCGCTGAAGTCGACCTGGGCCAGGTCGAGGTTGACCGACTCCGACTTGCGCATGCCAGAACCATACAGGATGGCGATGACGGCGGCGTCGCGCAGGCCCTGCGGCCGCGGATCGTTGGCGCAGACCTCCATCAGGTCGCGGATCAGGCTGCGCTTGAGGTTGCGGCCGTTGCCCAGGCGGGTGCCCTGCATGGGCTTGACCGAGCGAATCTTCAGCAGGTGATCCTGGTCGATCAGGCTCAGCCGCCACGCCTCGTTCATGACCCCGCGTACGGCGTTGACGTAAAGCGAAGTGGTATTGGGGGCGTAGCCATCTTCGCGCAGGGCGGCCACCAGCGAGGTAACGTGCCCGGGTTCGAGACGGTGCCAGGGCACCTCGCGAATGTCGACGTCCTCGAAGCCCAGCCGGTCCGCGGCATCCTGCAATACGTATTGCATGGTCGTGCGGCTGGACGGCATCAGCCGCGCGAGATATTGCAACAGAGGGTTCTGCAGATCAGACAAACCGGGGGATCCTTGAGTGCCAGGGTGGACGCCCGCCATTCTAGCATCCGCGTCGGTGCCTGACCCGTCCGCCGTTACCCGGCCGGTTCGATCAGAAGTTGCCGCGCAGCGCCTGCAGGCCACCTTGATAGACACCGTCGAAAATTTCCACCGCCTCGGCATCACTCATGCCGACCGGGTTGAAGCGACCGCCCCACTCCACTCGGCTGTTGCCGGCGTCCACCTCGATGACCTTGAGCGTCGCCAGGTAATCGCTCACCGGAAAGGGACCTTCGATGATGGAGTAGCTGTAGGTGCGCGCGGCGTTGTCGTAAGTCTCCAGACGCTCGACGATGACGGTACCGTCCACCGTGGTCAGGTGGCGCAGCCGGCCGTTTTCCTGGGCTTCGCTGTGCTGGATCATGGGCAGCCAGTCGGCCAGAGAGTTGAACCCGGCCACCAGATTCCAGACCTGATCGGCCGATGCCGGAATGTCGATGCTCGCTTGCGTGCTTGCCATGTCATGGCTCCTGTCGGTGGGCTGAGGCTACAACGGTAGCGGTCGTTCGAGTGCGCGGCAAGCCGTTAGTGCATTCGTTATGCGGCCGATCCAGCTGGGGCGATCATGCCCTCGCAGTGGGCGCGGGCGCGGCACCAGCAATGGATACATGCTGCGCAAACGTTGTCCCATGGAGGCCAGCCCGGCCTGGATCCGTTCATTGAAGGGGCGTTTGCAGCGTCATGAGAATCATCGAAAAGACCGGCGCGCCAGTACGCGCCCTGACCCCTGCCGAACAGCAGTTGGTCACCGAATTCGTCGAAGGCCGCAGTGAAGGCCCGAAGCTCCTGCAGGCCAACCAGTGGCTCATGAAGGTCCGCACCCAGGGCCAGTGGCTGGCGTGCGATTGCCGGCCCGGTACGCTGCCGGTGATGAACGTGACGCTCAACAGCAGTACCGGCACGCTGTTTTTGAAGAACAATCCCGGCACGGCCGAGCATGCCGAGGGTTGCCCCTTCATCCATGACGAGCGTGACAGTACGCCTGGGCGCGAGGATGAAGGGCCACTGCCGGCCGCCTGGTTGCCCCCCGATGTGCCGCTGAAGCTGATTGGCGATTTCCGCGCCCCGGCCATGCCCGGCACGCCTGGCACCGCCGTGGTGGCAAGTCAGCGACGGGAGCAGCACCGGTTGCTCTCACTGCTGCTGACGCTCATCGAAGCCTCTGGGCTCAATGTGTACGCCACGCACCTGAAGAAGGATCTGACCCGCCAGTTCGCCGACCTGCGCGAAGTGGCCACACGCTATCCGCTGATCGACCGGGTGCCGGCGAGCAATTATCTGGAAACCCGCATCGACATGAAGCACATGATGATGCTCAAGGCACGCCTGAAGGATTCCACCGCCTTCATTGGGCAGCGCCGCTATGGGCTGCTGCTCGACTGCGTGTCCGACGTAGTCGGGCGCAAGGTGATGACCGAGCGCAGCACCGCCGGCTTCGACTTTCAGGGACATCATCTGTTGTGGGGTGGCGCGCGCAGCAGTGGGCCGCTGCTGGCCCTGGCCCTGTATTCACCGGCAACCGCCGGCAGCCAATTCTACGAAATGGTGCATGTGGCGACGGTGCCGGTGCTGACCCGCGGGCATCTGTTCCCGGTGTTCCGCGACGAGGAACGCGAGGCGTTGAAGATGCTGGTGTCGCTGATCGACTGGATGGCCAGCAAAGGCGTCAAGGTCGTGATGCGCCGACCGGTGATCGGCGCCATGGTGATGGACGAACTGGTGCTCAGCTCGGACCTGGACCGGGTCCTCTCGGTTTCGCTGATGAAAGAGCCGCTGGGTCCGGAGCCCAGTTCCGAAACCTTCAAGCGCCTGGCCGACTTCAAGAGCCTGGAGACCTTCCGCAAGTACGTGGCGGGCTTCTTCATGCGCGAGCGCGACTGACCCACGGCGCACTTGCGTCCTAACCGCGCAGCTGCCAAAGCAGGGCGATATCGCGGGCGCGATCGCTGAGCAGCGCACTGGCCTCGGCGCACGCCTGCTCCAGGGTCATCGGGCCGGACGCAAGGGAAAAAGCGGCATCGATGCCATGGGCGTACAGGTCCTGGTAGCTTTCGCCCAGCGTGCCGGCCAGCACCACCACCGGGACACCCGCAGCGCGCGCAACGCGGGCCACGCCGAAGGGCGTCTTGCCGCGCAGGGTCTGGGCATCGAAGCGCCCTTCGCCGGTGATCACCAGGTCGGCGCCGATGACGGCATCGGCCAGGCCCACCAGTTGCGCTACCACTTCGACCCCTGGGCGGAACGAGGCACCGAGAAAGGCCTTGGCCGCGAAGCCCATGCCGCCTGCTGCGCCGCAACCAGGCGCGTCACGGCAGTCCTGGCCCAGCACCGCTACGCAGTGATCGGCGAAGTGGTCCAAAGCCTTGTCCAGGGCCAGCACCTGTTCGTGTGTAGCGCCCTTCTGCGGGCCGAAAATGTGCGAGGCGCCGTGGGGACCGCACAGCGGGTTGTCGACGTCTGCGGCGACTTCGAACTGTACATCGGCCAGACGTGGGTCGAGGCCACTGGCGTCGACCTTGGCTACTTGTGCCAGCGCCAGGCCGCCACGGGGCAATTCACTGCCCTGAGAATCGGTCAGGCGCAGACCGAGCGCGCAGAGCATGCCAGTGCCGGCATCATTGGTGGCACTGCCGCCGATGGCGAGGATGATGCGTCGTGCACCGGCCTCCACGGCTGCTGCGATCAGTTGGCCAGTGCCATAGGTGCTGCTGTTGCAGGCGTCGCGTTGCTGGCGCTGGAGCAGTTGCAGCCCGCTGGCTTCGGCCATTTCGATGACGGCGGTGCGCTCGTCGGGCAGCCAGCCCCAATGGGCCTGGGTGGGCTCGCCCAGGGGGCCGTCGACGACGAGGCTGCGCAGCTCGCCCTGGCAAGCCGCCATGATGGCTTGCATGGTGCCTTCGCCGCCATCGGCCATCGGCCGCTCGACGAGCTGCGCCTCGGGCAGGGCCTGGCGCAGGCCCCGGGCGATGGCTGAAGCAACGTCGGCGGCGCTCAGGCTGTCTTTGAATGAGTCAGGGGCGATGACGATCTTCATGGCAGTTCTCCAGTTCTTGTGCGCCCATGCTGCCATTTTCACCACCTCCGCGCGACTGCCGTCACGCATAGGAGCGGTCATCGGCCGCGAAGGGCTTGGCGCGGAGTGCCTGATGCACCGCGGTGCCCTTTTCGCGGCCACGGACCGCTCCTACATGGGTCGTAGGAGCGGTCATCGGCCGCGAAAGGCTCTGCGCGGAGTGCCTGATGCACCGCGGTGCCCTTTTCGCGGCCACGGACCGCTCCTACAGGATCGGCAAATGCCCTCTTCGCTGCCACAGACTGCTCCTACATGGGTCGTAGGAGCGGTCATCGGCCGCGAAGGGCTTGGCGCGGTGTGCCTGATGGAACGCGGTGTGGCCTTCGCGGGCAGAGCCCGCTCCCACATGGGAGTGCGGGCTTGACCTTCCCATGGTGGCAAGGGTCACAGTCCAGGCATGGGACGGAAGGAGGAAAACGTCATGGCAGCAAACGAAGGTGTCGTCGAGCTGGGTATCCACGGCATGACCTGCGCGTCGTGCGTGGGGCGGGTCGAGCGAACCCTGCTCAAGGTGCCAGGTGTGACGGCAGCGGCGGTCAACCTGGCCACCGAGCGCGCTCGCGTGGAAGGCCGCGGCGTGGACGCCCAGGCCCTGATCGCCGCCGTCGACAAGGCCGGCTACAGCGCCAGGCCGCTTGAGCACACTCCAGACGCCATGGCCCAGGCCAATCAGGAAAGCCAACAGGACGCCGCGCGCCTGCGGCGCGACCTGGGCTGGTCGGTGATGCTCTCGCTGCCCGTGGTGATAGTGGAAATGGGTGCGCACCTGATACCGGGCTTCCACGCCTGGATCCAACTGCACCTGAGCCAGCAGGATAACTGGCTGCTGCAGTTCGCCCTGACCACGTTGGTGCTGATCACCTGCGCCAGGCGCTTCTACCTCAAAGGCACCGTGGCGCTGCTGCGCGGCGCGCCAGACATGAATTCGCTGGTGGCGGTGGGCATCCTTGCCGCCTACGGTTTTTCCCTGGTGTCCACGTTCGCCCCGCAGCTGCTACCCAGCGCTACGGCCACCGTGTATTACGAAGCGGTGTGCGTGATCATCTGCCTGATCCTGCTGGGCCGCACGCTCGAAGCACGCGCTAGGGGCCGCACGTCCCAAGCCATCAAGCGCCTGCTCAGGCTCCAGCCACAGACTGCCTATGTGCAACGCCAGGCGGGCTTGATCGAAATCCCGCTGGAGCAGCTGATACAGGGCGACGTGGTGCAGGTTCGCCCCGGCGAGCGGATTGCCGTGGACGGCACGGTGCTCGCCGGCGACAGCTTCGTCGACGAGTCGATGCTCACCGGCGAGCCCATGCCGGTGCGCAAGCAGCCCGGCGACCAAGTGGTCGGCGGCACCCTCAACCAGAACGGCACGTTGCAGCTTCGAGCCACCGCCTTGGGCAGCGCCAGCATGCTGGCGCGGATCGTCGCCATGGTCGAACGGGCCCAAGGCAGCAAGTTGCCGATCCAGGCGCTGGTGGACCGGGTGACATTGTGGTTCGTGCCGGTGGTCATGGCACTGGCACTGGCCACGTTCATCGGTTGGTACTGGCTTGGCCCGACGCCAGCCCTGGGCATGGCCCTGGTGCACGCGGTGGCCGTGCTGATCATCGCCTGTCCGTGTGCGATGGGCTTGGCGACGCCCACCTCGATCATGGTCGGCACCGGCCGTGGCGCCGAGTTGGGCATTCTGTTGCGCAAGGGCGAAGCATTGCAGCAACTGAGCCGCGCGCGAGTCGTGGCACTGGACAAGACCGGCACGCTCACCGAAGGCCAACCGCGCCTGACCGACCTGCAGCTGCTGCCCAACTTCACCCGCGAGCAGCTATTGCCTTTGCTCGCAGCCGTGGAAGCGTTGTCCGAACACCCGTTGGCACGGGCCATTGTGACAGCGGCGCAGGACGCTCGGCTCGACTGGCCCGAGGCCCGGGATTTTCAGGCGCACACCGGCCATGGCGTGCGCGCACGGGTCGGCGCGCAGGACGTGGCCATCGGTGCAGAACGCTACATGACGCAACTCGGCGTGGACACGAGCCCGTTCGCCAGCGCTGCACAGACGCTGGCCGAACAGGGCAAGAGCCCCTTGTATGCGGCGGTCGACGGCCAACTGGCGGCGATGATCGCCGTGGCAGATCCGCTCAAGTCGACTACCCCGGCGGCTATCCAGACCTTGCACCGGCTCGGCCTGAAAGTGGCGATGATATCCGGGGATGATCGCCGAACCGCCCAGGCCATCGCCACCCAGTTGGGTATCGATCATGTGGTGGCGCAGGTTCTGCCAGAAGGCAAGGTGGCCGCCGTCCAGGCGTTGCAGCGCGAGTATGGCCTCACGGTCTACGTGGGTGACGGCATCAACGATGCACCGGCGCTGGCCCAGGCCGACGTCGGCATTGCAGTGGGCAGTGGCACGGACATCGCCATCGAAGCCGCGGATGTGGTGCTGATGTCGGACAACCTCGGCGCGGTGGCCACGGCCATCGCCTTGTCTACGGCAACCCTGAACAACATCCGCCAGAACCTGTTCTGGGCCTTCGCCTACAACGCGGCCCTGATTCCAGTAGCCGCGGGGCTGCTGTACCCGGTCAGCGGGCTGACCCTGTCGCCGCAGGTCGCGGCGGGAGCCATGGCACTTTCATCGCTGTTCGTACTGGCCAACGCCCTGCGGCTCAAGGGCTTTCAGGCACCTGCCAGGCGATCATAGACGCTGCCGGTCGATTCCGTTGGCCACGCGCAGGATATCCGCCATGACGGCCAAGGCTATCTCGGCGGGCGTCTTGCTGCCCAGGTTCAGGCCGATCGGTGCGTGGATACGCTGCTGGGTGGTCGCGTCCAGCCCACCGATGCGCTCGAGACGCTCGAAGCGCTTTTCGCTGGTGCGCATCGAGCCCATTGCACCGATATAGAAAGCCGGTGTGCGCACCGCCTCGAGCAGGGTCAGGTCATCGAGTCGAGGGTCGTGGGTCAACGCCACCACGGCGGTCGCCGAATGACAGCCGCCGTCGGCGATGAACACCGCAGGCAAGACTTCGTGCACGTGCACGCCGGGCAGGTCGAAACGAGCCAGCACTTCGGGACGCGGCTCGCAGAGGATCACTTCATAGCCAAGGGTCAGGGCGAACCCCGCGCAGAATTCGGCGACCGGCGACAGGCCGGCGAGGATCAGGCGCTGTACCGCGCCGATGCGAATGCAGATTTCTTCGTCGCTGACCCGCACCCGTGCATCGCCCATGTGGCCTGCACGGATGCTGCGCCGATCGCTGCCAGGCACCACCTGCCGCGCCAACAGTTGGCCGCCGGCGAAAGCCTGTTCGATGTGCGCCAGATGCTCCAGCGTGGCTGCATCCGGCGCGAGGTATTCGACCAACACGTCGAGAACGCCGCCGCAAGGCAGCGCCATGGTCGGCGCCAGGCCGCCGTCGCCGTAGCGCACGACCTGATTGACCGGTGTGAAATAACCGGCAGCGACACGCTCCAGAAAGTCGTCTTCCACACAACCACCGGACAGCGATCCGCAATGTTCGCCATTGTCCAGCGCGACCAGCATCGCCCCCGGCCCGCGTGGGGCCGAACCGTAGGTCGACAATACCGTGCACAGCCATACGCCCCGGCCCTGGCCGAGCCAGGTCCGGGCCTGCTGTATGACCTGCAGATCAAGCTGCTTCATCTATTGATACCCGCCATCATCCTGCGCAATGTGCCGGCGCCCTGCCCTGCGACGCTCGCTCTGGTGCAACAGACCGCACGTACAGGGCAATAGTTTTCCGCAGACCGTGAAAGGATGACGGCAGGGGCTTGCGACTAGGACCCGCGATAGGTGCTGAAGCCGTAGGGGCTGAGCAGCAAGGGAATGTGATAGTGCTGCTCGGTGTTCTTTACCTCGAAAATCACCGGGATTTCCGGGAAGAAGGTTTCGTGCCCGACCTTGCGGTAGTAGTCGCCGGTCTTGAACACCACCCGGTATTCACCCGGCGCAAAAGTGCGCTGTTCCGGGTAGAGGCCGGCGATCCGGCCTTGCTCGTTGGTCACACCCTGCCCCAACGGTTGCCACTGGTTACCCGAATGCTGCTCCAGGGTCACTTCGATACCGGCCGAAGGCACACCCGTTTCCAGGTTCAGTACGTGCACGCTCAGGGGGTTGGCGGCCATCGCGAGGCTGGACAGGGAGGCCAGGCTGGCGGCCAGGATAATTTTCTTCAACATGGTGTATTGCTCCTTCAAGAATGAATGGCCAGACCGACGGATTCGGTGGCCTTGATTGCGCAGGCTTCGTCCTGCTCGGCGCCGCCGGCACCGGCGATGCCGATCGCACCGACCAACTGCTTGCCTTCGTAGACCGGCACGCCGCCGCCCAGCAGCAGCAATTGCCCCAACGAGGTCAGATTGGCGGCTTCAGGGTTGTTGCGGGCACGCTCGGCGAACAGCCGCGTCGGCGTCTTGGTCGACAGCGCGGTATAGGCTTTCAACCGCGCGGCCTCGGTGTTGTGCGGGCCAACGCCGTCGCCGCGTTGCTGGACGATGACGTTGCCGCCACGGTCCAGCACCGCCACGGCGGCCACGCAACCGCTGCCACTGGCCAGCCGCTGCGCGGTCGCCAGGTCCAGGTCAGGGTGCTGGGCCAGGGCGGCGTGGGCCTGGGTGGTGAGCAGACAAGCCAGGGTGAATGTCATGCAAAGGGCTTTCATCGAGCATCTCCGTGATCAGTGGCTGGCACCTTAGCAATCCGGTCACGACAGAACCCCGTCGGAGCGATTACAACTTTGTAATAGGCAATCGGCCGCCGGGGGCCTAGCCTATGCGCGGGTACAGGAGCTGAACGATGCGTGTGTTGCTGGTTGAAGACGAAGCGAAAACGGCGAATTTTCTCGCCAAGGGCCTGGGTGAGTCCGGCTTTGCCGTGGACGTGGCGCTCAATGGGCTGGATGGGCGCTACCTGATCGAGCAGCAGCCCTATGACCTGGTGATCCTGGACGTCATGCTGCCCGGCCTGAACGGCTGGCAGTTGCTCAAGCTGATTCGTCAGCAAGGCGCGACACCGGTGTTGTTCCTGACCGCCAAGGACGCCATCGAAGACCGAGTGCGTGGGCTGGAGCTGGGCGCCGACGACTACCTGGTGAAGCCGTTCGCCTTCGCCGAACTGCTGGCACGCGTGCGAACGCTGCTGCGCCGGGGCGCGGTGCGCGAGGTCGAGCATTATCAGGTGGCAGACCTGGAGGTGGACGTACTGCGCCGCCGGGTCAGCCGCGGTGGACAGCGCATCAACCTGACCAACAAGGAATTCGCCCTGCTGCACATGCTGATCGGCCGGCCCGGCGAGGCGCTGTCGCGCACGCTGATCGCCTCTCAGGTGTGGAACCTGAATTTCGACAGCGACACCAACATGGTGGAAGTGGCGGTCCGACGCTTGCGGGCCAAGGTCGACGACCCGTTCATGCCCAAGCTGATTCACACCGTGCGCGGCGTGGGCTACCGGCTGGAGCACCTGGATGAGTGAACGCCGCCACTCCCTGGCCTGGCGCCTGGCGCTGGCCGTGGCGGTGGTCTGCTCACTGGTGATGAGCGTGGTCGCGGTGTTTCTCTACCGTTCGCTGGCGGCCGAGATCGCCTACCGCGACGACATCGCGCTGCTCGGACGGCTCGAGCAGGTGCGTACCCTGCTGCACGACAGCGACAGTCTGGGCGCACTGCAGCAGCGTCCGCAGCTGTATCAGAACATGCTCGGCAATCAGGAAAGCGTGCTGCGCGTGCGTCGCGCCGATGGCAGTGTGGTGTTCGAGATCAACCCCCACGGCGAAACCTTGGGCGATCCACCACGCATCGGCCTGGCTCGGCGGCCGAGCCGGGCCGACATTCGCCTGGACCACGGCGCCTCGTTGCTGGCCGGCGACGCTGTCGGCCCGGCCGGCGAAGCCTTGACGGTGATGGTCGGCAAACGCCTGCACGAGCGCGAGGCGATCCTGGCCAGCTACCGACTGCGCCTGTACCTGGCAGTGGCTGCCGGGGCGCTGCTGGCCTGGGTCATCGGCCTGTTGCTGGTGCGTCGCGCCCTGACGCCGTTGCGCGAAATGGCCGACGCGCTGGCGTTGATCGATCTGCGCAATCTGCACCGGCGACTGGCCGATACCGCCGCGCCGGTGGAGCTGCAGGCGCCGATCCAGGCGCTCAACGGCATGTTGGTGCGGCTTGAACAGGGCTTCGAACGGCTGTCGCAGTTCTCCGCAGACCTCGCCCATGAAATCCGCACGCCGCTGCATAACCTGTTGGGCAGCACCGGCCAGGCACTCAACCAGCCTCGTAGCGTGGACGAATACCGGGAACTGCTCGGCTCTAACATCGAAGAGTACGAGCGGCTGAACCGCATGGTGGAAAACCTGCTGTTTCTGGCACGTGCCGACCACGGGCAGCGGCCGGTGCACTTGCAGGCCATTGACCTCACCCACCTGGGCGAAGAACTCTGTGATTATTTCCAGCTGCTCGCCGACGAGCGCGGCGCCGCCCTGCAGCACGCGCTGCACGGCACCCTGCAGACCGACCTGCAATTGCTGCAGCGGGCTCTGGGCAACCTGCTCGCCAACGCGGTCCGCCATGCCCGCCCCGGCACCACGGTGCTGCTCAGCCGCCACGACGAGGCTGGGTTCGTTGGTCTGACGGTGCGTAACGAAGGCGACACCATTGCACCCGAGCATCTGGCGCGATTGTTCGATCGTTTCTTCCGCGTCGACCCGTCGCGCACGGAACCGGGAGACTCGGGTGGCCTGGGCCTGGCAATCGTGCAGTCGATCATGGTTCTGGTGGGCGGCAGCGTGAGTGTCCACAGCGCTGAAGGCGTGACCAGCTTCACTTTGAGTTTTCCCGATAAAGGCGCTTTGGAGTCGTGAAACGCAGGGTCATAGCGACACTTCATCGGCTGGATAGAAAATATCTCTGAGCAATACCGGTTTGCCTGCGGTCGATTTCCATAGTGGTTACAGACCCAATCCCGCAAACCCGTACCAGGAGATTTCAAATGGCCGTTGCCAATGTGAAACAGGAACTCAAGACCGTGTCGTCCGTGAAGGCCAAGGCCGAGAAAGGCGAAGGCGCCAGCTTGCAGAACCAGGCCCAGGTCGGTCAGGAACTGGCAGTATTGCTGTCTGACGTGTTCGCGCTGTACATCAAGACCAAGAACTACCACTGGCACATGAAAGGTTCGCACTTCCGCGACTATCATTTGCTGCTGGAAGAGCAAGCGACCCAGATCTACGCCATCACCGATGTGATTGCCGAGCGCGCCCGCAAGATCGGCGAGCCGACCGTACGTTCGCTGGAGCAGATGGTGCAACTCAAGCGCCTGGCCAGCAGTGAAGTGGCTGACCTGTCGCCAGAAGACATGCTGACCGAACTGCATGACGACAACCAGTCGCTGGCTGCCTACATGCGTACCACCCACGGCGTCACCGACGAAGCCAACGACCTGTCCACTACCAGCCTGCTGGAAGAGTGGATCGACCAGGCCGAAGAACGTGCCTGGTTCCTGGGTCAGACCGTCGGCAAGTAATGGCTGTGGTGGGTGTTTGACGCTGGCATCAGTCCTGCGTCATTGCATCAGTGAGCATGAGCGTGGTCGGGGGCATTCAGTGCCCTGGCCAAGGCTTCAACTTCCAGAGTTTCCTCCTCCCCTTGTGCGTTCTTGATCTTCAAGGTCAATGGCACCGCGTCGCCCTCCTTCACTTGCGTTATCAAACCCATCAGCATCACGTGATAGCCATTGGCATCGAATACCACGGGCTCGCCCGCAGGCAGGCTGACTTCGTCGACCGGGAGCATGCTCATGACATCGCCGTTAATGGTCGACTGGTGGATTTGCGTGTCTTTGGCGACGGGTGACTGGACGCTGATCAGGGTGCTGTCGGAGTCCGCTGTGAGGGTCATGAACGCACCTGTAGCGGGTTGCCCCGGCACAGTGGCGCGCGCCCAGGCATCTTCGACCGTGGTCTGGGCCATGGCGTAGCCGGTCAGGCTCAGGGCTGCCAGGAGCGTGGCGAGTTGACGGACGGTGTTCTTCTTGGCAACGGGTTTCATCAGCAGACTTCCATTACGGTGAGCAGATCCTCGGCGCACTCTTGTGCGGTGAGGGAATGGGACAACCCCAGGCGCAGCACGCCGCGGGAGTCGAAGACGTAACTGGTCGAGGTGTGGGAGATGGTGTAGGTGTCGCCGATCGGGACCTTTTCGTAGAACACCTTGAACTCCTTGGCGACATCGGCGGTTTGTTCCAGGGTGCCGCGCAGGGCCACGAAGGTGGGGTCGAAAAGCTTGACGTAGGCGTCGAGCACTTCGGGGGTGTCGCGCTCGGGGTCCAGGGTGATGAAGATCACCTGCAGGCGGTCGCCGTCACGGCCCATCAGCTTCTTGGCCTGGACCGCCCGCGCAAGCGTGGTCGGGCAGACGGCCGGGCACTGGGTGAAGCCGAAGAAGACCATGGGCATCATGCCGCGGAAGCTGGACAGGGTCTTCTCGTTGCCTTGCGGATCCTTGAGCCGGAAGGTGCGGCCGAGGATCTCGTTGCTCAGGTCTTTGCCGTGCTTGAACGACAGCTTGTTGCTGTCGCCACATCCGGCCAGCGCGCCGAGACCGAGGATGCCCATGCCGGCGAGTACTCGACGGCGGGTCGGAAAATCGTTCATGCCATTGTGCCCTCTGGAGAGGGCCGCAGTTTAAAGGCCAACGCTACGCTTGGGCACCGCAACCTGTCACATTTTGTTTAATCGCGGCCGATGATCGGTCCTATGCATGTACCGAGATTCCACGTAGGAGCGGTCCGTGGCCGCGAAAAGGGCAGCGCGGTCATTCAGGCATACCGCGTCACGCCCTTCGCGGCCGATGACCGCTCCTACGGAGGTGCCGGGATTCCACGTAGGAGCGGTCCGTGGCCGCGAAAAGGGCAGCGCGGTCATTCAGGCATACCGCGTCACGCCCTTCGCGGCCGATGACCGTTCCTACGGAGGTAACGTGACTCGCCGCACTTCTAAAAGACCGACCAGCCGATCCGTTCGCTGAGCAGTTCGAGGGCCGCCATGCCGGCCAGGGAATTTCCGGCAGGATTGAGCTCCGGCGACCAGACGCAGACGGTGAACTGCCCCGGTACCACTGCGACGATGCCGCCACCCACGCCGCTCTTGCCAGGCAAGCCGACGCGGTAGGCGAAGTTGCCGGCCTCGTCATACAAACCGCTGGTGGCCATGATCGAGTTGACCTGCTGGGTTTGGCGCCGACTCAACACCTGCTCGCCACTGTGCTTGCAGTAGCCATCATTGGCCAGGAAGCAGAACGCGCGAGCCAGGTCGACGCAGTCCATGCGCAGTGCGCAGTGGCTGAAATAGCTGCGCAGCACGGCCTCGACATCGTTGTGAAAATTGTCGAACGACTTCATCAGGTAGGCCATGGCAGCGTTGCGCGCGCGGTGCTGGTACTCCGACTCCGCCACCCGACCGTCGACGATCACCTGGGGGTTGCCCGACAGTCGTCGGGCCAGGTCACGCATGGACAGCGCCGGTGCGGCAAAGCGCGACTGGTTGATATCGCAGATCACCAGTGCACCGGCGTTGATGAACGGGTTACGCGGCCGACCGCGCTCGAACTCCAGCTGCACCAGGGAATTGAAGGGTTGTCCGGAGGGCTCGTGGCCCAGGCGCTGCCAGATGTCTTCGCCCGAGTGGCCAATCGCCTGGACCAGACTGAACACCTTGGAGATGCTCTGAATGGAAAACGGGGTATGCGCATCGCCTGCGCTGAACACCTCGCCGTCGTTGCCATACACGGCGATGCCCAGCTGCGCGGCAGGCACATCGGCCAGTGCCGGGATGTAATCGGCAACCTTGCCTTGTCCGATCAGGGGGCGGACGGCATCCAGTATCTCAACCAAAAGCGCTTGCATCGGGCTACTCGCATCATGGGATCAAGCCATAGACGGCCGCTCTCGCCTACGAATCACAGCCCTCTGTGGGAGCGGGCTCTGCCCGCGAAGAATGGCACGCGGTGAACCGGTAAAACCGCAGCGCACCCTTCGCGGCCACAGACCGCTCCTACAAGGGATTGCGCTTCCCCTGTAGGAGCGGTCATCGGCCGCGAAGGGCGTTATGCGGTAGGCCTGTCAGCGATAACCCCGCGCCTGCAGGTCGAACAGTTGCGCGTAGCGTCCGCGCTGGGCCATCAATTGTTCATGATCGCCGCGCTCCAGCACCCTGCCCTGTTCCAGCACCACGATATGATCGGCGTTGCGCACGCTTGAAAAGCGATGGGAAATCAGCAGCGTCATGCGGCCCTGGGCGTACTCGCGAAAATGCTCGAACACTGCCGCTTCCGCGCTGGCATCCAGCGCTGCGGTGGGCTCATCGAGTATCAGGATGTCGGCATCGCGGCGCATGTAGGCGCGGGACAGGGCCAACTTCTGCCATTGCCCGCCGGACAGCTCCTGGCCGCCCGCGAACCAGCGTCCCAACTGCGTGGCATAGCCGTGCTCCAGACCTTCGATGAACGGCTCGGCCGTGCCCTGCACCGCTGCCTCGCGCCAGCGCTGCGTGTCGTCGAACGCGCGCGTATCACCGACCCCCAGGTTTTCCCCGACACTGAACTGATAGCGGATGAAATCCTGGAAAATCACGCCGATACGCTGACGCAGCGCGTCTTCCTGCCATTCCTGCAGGTCGCTGCCGTCGAGCAGGATGCGCCCCTGGTCCGGACGGTACAGACGCGTCAGCAGCTTGATCAAGGTGGTCTTGCCCGACCCGTTTTCGCCCACCAGCGCCAGGCTCTTGCCAGGTACCAGATGCAGGTCGATGCCTTGCAACGTCGCGCGGCTCGCGCCGGGATAGCTGAAACCCAGCCCTTCGCAGCGCAGGCCATCGCCGGGCTTCACGCCCTGGGTGATATCGCCTTGCGCAGGCTGCACCGGGTAGGCCAGGTAGTCATACAGGTCAGCCAGGTAGAGGCCGTCCTCATACAAGCCGCCGATCGCCGTGAGGCTGCTGCTCACCGCGCTCTGGCCCTGCTTGAACAACACCAGGTACATGGTCATCTGGCCCAGGGTGATATGGCCGTTCACCGTATCGATGACGATCCAAGCGTAGGCCAGGTAGAACGCCGCCGTACCCAGCAGACCCAGCACGAAGCCCCAGCCGTCACGGCGCAAGGTCAGCCGGCGGTCTTCGCTATACAGTTTGGTGAAGGTATCGCGGTAGCGCTGCAGCAACAACGGCGCAAAACCGAACAGCTTCACCTCCTTGATATAGCCTTCGTGGGAAAGCAAGGTTTCGATGTAGTTCTGCCGACGCGTCTCCGGTGCGCGACGACTGAACAGGCGGAAGGCATCCCCGGAAAAATGCGCTTCGGCAAAGAACACCGGCAACGCGCCGACCACCAGAATCGCCAATGCCCAGGGCGAAAAGTGCACCAGCAAGACGCCGAAGCTGACCAGCGAGATCAGATTCTGCACCAGCCCCAGCGACTTGCTCACCAACGCCAGCGGTCGCGTGGACGCTTCGCGGCGCACCCGTACCAGTTTATCGTAGAACTCCGAATCCTCGAATTGCATCAGCGACAGGGTCTGGGCTTTCTCCAGAATCAGCGTATTGACTTTCTGCCCCAGTTGCACCCGCAGCAGCGCCTGCTGCACGGACAGGCCGCGCTGCGCCGCGGCCAGCAATGCCAGCACGCCGGCTTCCATCAGCACGTAGCGCAGCACTGGCCACAGGGGCGCCGCACCGGTTTGCTGGTGCAACTGCATGGCCGCCACCACCGCATCGACGATGCGCTGGCCCAGCCAGGCGGCCAGTGCCGGCAGGATGCCCGCAGCCAGCGTGGCCAGCACCAGCCCCAGCAACAGGCCGGGCGAGGTCGCCCACACCAACTGCAGGGCGCGCCGGGCCTGGCCCAGAAAAGTCTTGAGGCGGGAAAAGGCAGGCATCGACGAAAGCATTCCTTGAACGAGATAAATGGCCGCGGCCATGACACAATTTAGGTTCCAGCCCAAAGTCGACAACTGCGTGGCGGACTTATTCCAGGCACCCATGGTCATTTAACGGATGAATGCATTCAAATCTATCGCCCTACCCGTCTGGTTGCGTCGCGTCCTGCGGCCATTGCTCGATCCCTACCGCCGTTACCGGCATGCCCGCCTGATCCACGCGGCGCGCATCGTCGCCGCCCTGCTGGTGTCCATCCTGCTGACCAGCGGTTTCAGCCTGCCCCACGGCGAATGGGCCTCGGTCACCCTGCTGATCGTCATTGGCGGCCTGCAGCATCACGGCAACATCGGCAAGAAATCGGTCGAACGTGCCTACGGTACGCTCATCGGTGCCGCGCTCGGGCTGGCGGTGGTGGCCCAGCAGAACTACTTCGAAATGCCCATCATGACCTACCTGCTGATGTCGGTGGCGTGCGGCTTCTTCGCCTACCACGCCATCGGCAAGGGCGGCTATACCGCGCTGCTCTCGGCCATCACCTTGTTCATCGTCGCCGGCCATGGCGATAACCCAATCACCGATGGCCTGTGGCGCACCGTGGACATTCTCATCGGTATCGCCCTGGCGCTGGCGTTCTCGTTCGCCCTACCGCTGTATGCGGTGTATTCGTGGCGCTACAACCTGGCCACCGGACTGCGCGGCTGCGCGACCATCCACAGCCGCATCGTCAGCGGCCAGCCGGTGTCGGCCGACGAGCACTTGAAGCTGATGTCCAAGCTCAACGCGAACATGGTCCAGTTGCGCTCGCTGCTGCCGTCGGTGTCCAAGGAAGTGAAGATTTCCATGACCGAGCTGGACGCGATCCAGGGCCACTTCCGCATGTGCCTGAGCACCCTGGAAATCCTCGCCAACCTGCGCCCCAGCGGCACCGACCGCAATGCCATGGCGCAATTGCAGCAGTGCCTGAGCGGTGAACACCGGCATATTCGTCGACAACTGGTGGGCATGGCCCGCGCGCTGCGCGACGGTGCCACCGAGCGGCTCGAGCGCAACTATGCCGGCCTCGATGCCGACGCGCCCAATGTGGTGCCCGGTGAGCTGATCGGCTATCGCCTGTTGACCCTGCAGTTGGTCAACAACCTCGATGGACTGCAGCAACTGCTGGCCAAGACCGCCGGGCGCTGGAAGATCTGACCTGGGTTGCCGCCATGGGCAGCACACCGCCACTGGATTGAACTCCGTCGGTGTGGGCCGCCTCAAACCTTGCATGAGGCAAGAGCGATGGCCATTCCGGTCCATCACGCCGTTTCGAGGTCGTGCATGAACATCGATAAATTGAGTAGTCACGTCAACAATGGCGAGGTCAGCGAAGTGAACCTGGTGTCCATGGAAGGTGGATCGTACGTGCTGCACGCCATCCTGGAAGGCTTGTCGCAGCCGGTCGCCGATGCCAAGGGTGCGACCCTGCACGTGGCCTCGGTCGAGGAAGCGCGCAAGGTGCTGTCCGGTGTCGCCGATATCAAGCTGTTTCTGGTGCAGGGCAATGCCCACGATGAAATGATCGGCAACCCCGAAGAAGGCCACCAGGTCATGCGCGAAGAAATCCCCCTGCGTTCCAGCCTGTAAAACTCCTTTCTGCGCAACGACGGCGAACTGTCCACTGGCACATCCTTGGATGTGCCATGCTGCATGGCCCCTTCGGGTAACGGACAACCGCCATGAACGCGTTTCTGAATACCCCCTTCCGGGCTGCCCTGCGCAGCGATCCCTGGCTTGCCACCGCCCCCGTACGTGAAGAACTGTTCGGTATCGAACGCCTCGAACAGCATGCCCAGAGCCTGGCTGCTGCGCAGACCGTGAGCGCCCGGCCGCCACGGGTGTTGTCGTTGCAACGTCGCCTCAAGGACAACGCTCAGGTGCTGCTGGTGGCCTACCGGGCCAGCGCGGCGGCGGTGGCCGATGGAATCGCCGTGGTGCCCGCCGCCCAGTGGCTGCTGGACAACTACCCTCTGGTCGAAGAGCACGTCCGCGGTGTCCGCGAGGACCTGCCCGCAGGCTATTACCGGCAATTGCCCAAGCTGGCGAGCGGGCCCTTCGCCGGCTACCCAAGGGTGTTCGGCCTGGCGTGGGCGTTCGTCGCGCATACCGACAGCTTCTTCGATCCAGCGACGCTGCAGCGCTTCATCGACGCCTATCAAAAAGTCCAGCCGCTGACCATCGGCGAGCTGTGGGCGGTGGCGATCACCCTGCGGATCGTGCTGATCGAAAATCTGCGACGGCTGACCGATCAGATCACCGCCGCTGACCTCGCCCGCCTGGATGCCGAAGCTCTGGCCGATCGCCTGTTCGCTGCCGGCTGTGCGCAAAGTGCGCTGGACGACGACATCCGCAGCCGCAGCGCCGAGCCCTTGTCGGAACTGTTCGCCGCGCAACTGGCCAAGCGCCTGCGCGACAAGGACCCGATCACCACCCCGGCCCTGGCCTGGCTTGCACAACGCCTGCACGAACAGAACAGCAGCGTCGGCCAGGCCGTCAGTCACGCCCAGCAGCGCCAGGGTGCCTCCAACCTCAGTGTGCGCAATGTGATCACCAGCCTGCGGCAGATTTCGTCACTGGACTGGGCGCAATGGTTCGAAGACGTCAGCCTGGTGGACGCCAGGCTGCGTGCGGGCAGCCGTTTCGCCGCCATGGATTTCACCACACGCAATCTCTACCGCAGTGCCATCGAACAGTTGGCACGCGGCTCCACCTTTTCCGAACTGCAGATTGCCGAGCAAGCCCTGCAGTTGACCAGCGCCAGGCCCGAGCAGGAACGCGAAGCCGATCCTGGCCACGTACTGATCGCCGAAGGCCGACCGCTGTTGGAAGCGGCGATAGATTTCCATCCATCAGTCGGCTTGCGCTGGCTGCGCTGGCAACGGCAGCTGGGCGTCGGCGGCTATGTCGGCCTGCTGCTGGCACTGACCGCCGGGCTGCTGGCCGTCCTGGTGGCACTGCTGCCCGCCGCGCCGGCCCTGTGGCTGACGGCATTGGTGGTGCTGGGCGCCCTGCCCGCCTCACAGCTGGCCAGCGCCCTGCTCAACCGCGCGGTGACGCGATCCTTCGGCGCCATCGCCCTGCCGGGGCTGGACATGCTCGAGGGCGTGCCCAGCCCATGGCGCAGCCTGGTGGCCGTGCCCACGTTGCTGGGCAGCGAGGCAGATCTGCTGGAAGAGATCGAGCAACTGGAAGTGCACTACCTGTCGGGCAACTGTGGCGAGCTGTATTTCGCCTTGCTGGTCGATGGCGGTGATGCCGCTGAACAGCACAGGCCCGGCGATCAGACCCTGCTCGAGGCCGGCCATGCGGCCGTGGCCTCACTCAACCGGCGGCACGGGCCTGGCGAGGCCGGCGCGCGATTCATGCTGCTGCACCGCGAGCGCCGTTACAACCCTGCACAGGGGTGCTGGATGGGCTGGGAGCGCAAGCGCGGCAAACTGCACGAGCTCAACCGACTGCTGCGCGGCGATGCGCACACCAGTTTCGGTGAGCAAAGCGTGCCGGCGGACGTGCGTCTGGTGATCACCCTGGACGCCGACACCCGCCTGCCCCGCGACGCGGCGCAGCGGCTGGTGGGCAAGTTGGCGCACCCGCTCAACCGACCGCGTCTGAGTCGCGACGGACGCAACGTAGTCACCGGCTACGGCATCCTCCAGCCACGGGTCACGCCGAGCCTGCCGCTCGACGCCGAAGGCTCCCTCTACCAGCGAGTGTTCTCGAGCCCAGGCGGGGTGGATCCCTATGCGGCAGCGGTATCGGACGTTTACCAAGACCTGTTCGGCGAGGGGTCCTATACCGGCAAGGGCATCTACGATGTGGATGCCTTCGAGGCCGCCCTGGACGGCCGTGTACCGGACGACAGCATGCTCAGCCATGACTTGTTCGAAGGGATTCACGCGCGGGCCGGGCTGGTCAGCGAGATCGAAGTGGTCGAAGCCTTTCCGGCGCGGGTCGACGTTGCGATGCGCCGGCAGCACCGCTGGACGAGGGGCGACTGGCAGTTGCTGCCGTGGCTGATGAAGTCGCGACTGCCGGCACTCGGCCGCTGGAAAATCATCGACAACCTGCGTCGCTCGCTGGTCGCGCCGGCCACGTTGGGCGCCCTGCTGGTCGCCTGGTGCCTGCCTGGGCCGGCGGCCTGGACCGCAACCCTCGCCGTGCTTGCCTGCAGCGCCCTGCCCGCCGTGTTGGCGCTGCTCCTGGCCGCGCCGCGCAAGCGCCCGGCGGTACTCTGGCGCAGCCATGGCCAGCGCCTGACCCATGACCTGCGCCTGGCCAGCTGGCAGTTCGCGCTCGACCTGGCGTGGCTGCCCGATCAGGCCTGGCTGATGCTCGATGCCATTTTCCGCAGCTTGTACCGGGTCTTTCACAGCAAGCGCCTGTTGCTGGAGTGGACCACTGCCGCCCAGGCCGGTGCCGCGCCCCGCCCAGGTATTGGCGCACACGCTCGTCGTATGGCGCCGGGGCTGCTGCTGGCCTTGGCCGGTTGCGCCGTCGCACTGGCCCAGGCGCCTGGCAATGCCGCGCTGATCGTGCCGTTTGCCCTGCTGTGGCTGACGGCCCCATTCATCGCACAATGGGTCAGCCGCAGCAGTTCGATCACTCCCTGCGCGCCCGTGAACGCCACGCAGGCACAGGACCTGCGGCTGATTGCCCGACGCACCTGGCGCTACTTCGAAACTTTCGTTACGGCCGGCGACAACCACCTGCCGCCCGACAATTTTCAGGAGCAGCCCCACCCGGTGGTTGCCCACCGCACCTCACCGACCAACATGGGCCTGTACCTGCTGGCGGCCGCCAGTGCACGGGACTTCGGCTGGGCCGGCACCCGCCAGACCTTGCTGCGCCTGGAGGCGAGCCTGGCGGTGATGCAGACGCTGGAACGCTTTCGCGGGCATTTCTACAACTGGTACGACACCCAGGACCTGCGCCCGCTGCCGCCGGTGTACGTGTCGGCGGTCGACAGCGGCAATCTGGCCGGGCATTTGATCGCGTTGGCCAATGCCTGTGAACAGTGGGCCGAGCAAGGTCCGCTGGACCCCTCCTCCGGGCTGCACGACACTCTGCTGCTGGTCATTGAAGAACAAGGTCGCAGCCAACCGCTGACCCAGATACAGGCGCACCTGCAGACCCCGTTCGACCTCGGTCGACAGGCAGTCGCCAGGCTGTTGGGGGAAATCCCGGCCGACCCTGGTAATGGCGTTTGGCTGCCAGCCTTGAAACAGGCGTTCGCGGCTCACCTGGATGACCGCCAACTGCACGGCGACACCTCGGCGCGCCTGCGAGCGTTGGCCGATAACGCGCGGCGCATGGCTATGGACATGGAGTTCGGCTTTCTGCTCAACCGCAAGCGGCAGTTGCTGTCGATCGGCTACCGCGTCGCCGAGCAGCAACTGGACAGCAACTGCTATGACATGCTGGCTTCCGAGGCACGCCTGGCCAGCCTGTTCGCCATCGCCAAGGGCGATGTCGCCACGCGGCACTGGTTCCGCCTGGGCCGCAGTGCCACACCGTTGGGCAATGGCTCGGCCCTGATCTCCTGGTCCGGGTCGATGTTCGAGTACCTGATGCCGTCCCTGGTGATGCGCGCCCCCGCCGGCAGCCTCCTGACCCAGACACAACGGCTGGTGGTGGAGCGTCAACAGGCCTACGGCAAGTCGCTGGGCATCCCGTGGGGGATTTCCGAATCGGCCTACAATGCGCGCGATCTGGAATTCACCTATCAATACTCCAACTTCGGCGTGCCCGGCCTCGGGCTCAAGCGCGGGCTGGCCGACGACCAGGTCATCGCACCCTATGCCACGGCATTGGCAGCGATGGTCGACGCTCCCGGCGCCTGGGCCAATTTCGCCACCCTGCGGGCATTGGGCGCGCTCGGCCAGTACGGTTTCTACGAAGCGGTCGACTACACCCCGACACGCTTGCCCGAGGACACTTCGCAGGCAATCGTGTGCAACTACATGGCTCACCACCAGGGCATGACAGTGGTGGCCATCGCCAACGTGCTGCTCGACGGTGCCATGCGCGAGCGCTTTCACCGCGAACCGATGATCCAGGCCAGCGAGCTGTTGTTGCAGGAGCGCATGCCCGCCAATGTCGCAGCCCTGCAAGCCGCTGCCGAACACGGCCATAACGTCGCCGCAGAGACGCTGGAAGGTCGCACCCAGCGCGCCCTCGATGGCCTGCCGGTGGCAGCGCCGATCACCCATCTGCTCTCCAACGGGCGCTATTGCGTGATGTTGACCGGCCTCGGTACTGGCTACAGTCGCTGGCGCGATCTGGCCGTGACGCGCTGGCGCGAAGATCCGGTACTGGACCCGTGGGGCTCGTTCGTGTTCGTGCGTGATCTGGATCGGGACACCCTGTGGTCCGCTGCCGACACCCGTGCGCACGGTTGCCTGGGCGAGGTCACGTTCGCCGAGGACCATGCCCAGTTCATCAGCCACCGCGACGGTTTGACCAGTACATTGACCGTGCTGGTGTCCGGCGAGGACGACAGCGAAGTGCGCTCACTCACCTTGACCAATCGCAGCGAGCGGACCCGCTCCGTGGAGCTGACCACCTACAGCGAACTGGTACTGGGCGCCGCTTCGGCCGACAGCGCTCACCCGGCCTTTGCCAAGTTGTTCGTGGTTACCGAGTACCTGCCTGAATATGCCGCGTTGGTGGCTACCCGGCGGCCGCGCAGCAGCGAGGAGCCGCAGGTCTGGGCCGCTCACTTCGCAGTACTCGACACGCCGCTGGACGGCCCGGTGCAGTACGAAAGCGACCGCGCCGCCTTTCTCGGCCGCGAGCACACCTTGCTGCAGGCCACCGCCCTGAAGTCCGGCGCAACACTGTCCAACAGCGTCGGCACGGTGCTCGACCCGCTGTTCGCCCTGCGTCACTGCCTCAGCATCGCTCCAGGCCAGAGCGTGGACATCGCCTTCTGGACCGTGGTGGCCGACAGCCGCGAAGCGCTGCTGGGCCTGATCGACAAGCACCATGAGCACAGTGCCTACGAGCGCGCCAAGACCCTGGCCTGGACCCAGGCACAGGTGCAACTGCGCCATCTGGATATCGACGCCGAGGCGGCAGCCGACTTCCAGCGCTTGAGCGCGTCCCTGTTGTACGCTGACGCTCAATGGCGCGCACCAGCGCTGAGCATCCTGCGCGGTGCAGGCAGCCAGGCCGGCCTGTGGCCAATGGGCATCTCGGGTGACCTGCCCGTCGTACTGCTGCAGATCGACGACATCGAAGATCTGCCGCAAGTGCGTGAACTGCTGCTGGCCCACGAATACTGGCGAATGAAGCGCCTGAGCGTGGACTTGGTGATCCTCAACGAGCGTGACGCCAGCTATCAGCAGGACCTGCAGATTGCCGTGGAAACCGCAGTGCGCAGCAGTCAATCGCGACCCGGACCCAGCGCGGTATTGAGCCGCGGTACGGTGTACACGTTGCGAGCCGACCTGTTGCCGGGCGATGCGCGCAGCCTGTTGCTGGCCACCGCGCGCCTGGTGCTGCGCGCCCACAGCGGATGCATCAATGCGCAGATCGGCCTGCGTCCGAGCCAGGGCGTACCTGATCGCAAAGCGCAGTGGCCGCAACGGGCGACGAGCGCTGCCGCTACTGCCGGCGCCCCCGAGGCGGCCGAGGAAGTGCTGGAGTGTTTCAACGGCCTGGGCGGTTTCGCCGATGAAGGCCGCGAGTACGTCACCCTACTCGACCGGGGCGCGTGTACCCCGGCACCCTGGCTGAACGTCATCGCCAATCAGAACTTCGGCTTCCAGGTCTCGACCCAGGGCGCCGGGTACACGTGGGCGCTGAACAGCCGGGAGAACCAGCTCACTCCTTGGGGCAACGACCCGGTGGGCGACGCCAGCGGCGAGGCCCTGTACGTACGCGACAACGCCAATGGCGTCATCACCGGGCCTTGTGCGTGGCCCGTGCGTGACGAAGGGCGCTACAGCGCGCGGCACGGGTTCGGCTACAGCCGCTTCGAGCACAGCGCCAACCAGTTGCACATGGGCCTGCTGCAATACGTGCCACTGGAGGACGCTGTCAAGATCAGCCGTCTGAGCGTGCGCAACCTCAGCGACAAACCGCGCCGGCTCAGTGTGTTCAGCTACCTGGAATGGGTGCTGGGTACCTCGCGCGCGGCCACCGCCGCGGGGCTCATCAGCGAAGTGGATGCTCGTACCGGGGCCCTGCTGGCACGCAACCCGTGCGCCATCGCCTTTGCCGGACGTGTGGCATTTTCCGACCTGGCCGGTGGTATCGGCCACTGGACGGCCGACCGCACCGAGTTTCTTGGCCGTCACGGCAGCTACGCCGCCCCGGCTGCGCTCGCCTCCTCGGCGCCGTTGGCCGGCGCCAGCGCCGCCGGGCTCGATCCCTGTGCCGCCCAGCAGCATGAAGTGCTGTTGGCAGCCGGGCAGCAGATCGAACTGGTATGGCTGGTCGGCCAGGCGCCGTCGCTGGAACAAGCCCAGCGTCTGGTGCTCAAGTACCGCCACGAACATCTGGACGGTGTGCTGCAACGCGTGCGCGACAGCTGGGCCGACAAGCTCGAAGCCGTACAGGTGCGCACCCCGGACCGGGCACTGGACATCATGCTCAACGGCTGGTTGCTGTATCAGACCATCGTCTGCCGCCTGTGGGCACGCTCGGCGTTCTACCAGGCCAGTGGCGCCTACGGCTTGCGCGATCAGTTGCAGGATGGCTTGGCCTTGAGCCTGGCAGCACCGCACCTGACCCGCGAACATCTGCTGCGCGCTGCAGGTCGGCAGTTCGTCGAAGGAGACCTGCAGCACTGGTGGCTGCCTCATTCCGGTCAGGGGGTGCGCACCCGCATCAGCGACGACCGGGCCTGGTTGGCTTATTGCACCGCCGAGTACGTTCGCAGCAGTGGCGACGAAGGGGTGCTCGACGCCCCTGTCGCTTTCCTTGAAGGTGAGCCCCTGGCCAGCGGCGAAACCGATCGCTTCTTCCTGCCGCAAACCGCTGCGTCATCCGCTTCCCTGTACGAGCACTGCGCCCTGGCGCTGGACTGCAGCCTGGAGCAGATGGGCGACATGGGTCTGCCGCTGATCGGCAGCGGCGACTGGAACGATGGCATGAACCGGGTGGGTGAACAGGGTCGCGGCCAGAGTGTCTGGCTGGGCTGGATGCTGCTGGCCAGCCTGGAGCGCTTCATCGCCTTGGCCGCCCGGCGCGACAGCCCGCGGGCACAGCGCTGGCAGCAAGCCTACCTGCAGTTGCAGACCGCGCTGGAAACCCACGCCTGGGATGGCCAGTGGTATCGCCGCGCAACGTTCGACGATGGCACGTGGCTGGGCGCCGACGGCAATCCGGAATGTCGCATCGACTCGATCGCACAGAGCTGGGCCGTGCTGTCCGGCGCCGCGCAGCCCGAACGAGCCCAGCAGGCCATGAGCGCAGTCAATGAGCATCTGGTGCGACCGGCAGACGGCATCGCGCTGCTGTTCACTCCGCCGTTCGAGCACTCGCCGCACGATCCCGGCTATTTGATGGCGTACCCACCCGGCCTGCGCGAAAACGGCGGGCAATACAGCCATGCGGCCATGTGGGCAATCCTGGCCTTCGCCAGGCAGCACCGCGGTGATGAGGCACTGGCGTTGATCGACCTGCTCAACCCCATCAACCATGCGTTGGACGCCGCCAGCGTGCAACGCTACAAGGTCGAGCCATACGTGATCGCCGCGGATGTCTATTCGGTTGCGCCCCATGTCGGGCGTGGCGGTTGGACCTGGTACACCGGCTCGGCCAGCTGGATGTACCGCGCCGGCATCGAGGGCATTCTCGGTGTGCGCCGCGAGGGACAATGGCTGCTGCTCGACCCTCGTATCGCGGCCCGGTGGGCAGGGTTCAGCGTGCAAATTCGCGTGCCCGGCGGGCACGTGCACATCAGTGTGGAGCGCAGCGACGACGGTGGTCGTGGCTGCCTGCTGGACGGCAAGCCACTGGTGCTGGATGAAGGTGTCGCGCGCATCCCATTGGCACCGCACCTGGTCCACTACACCCTGTAGGCGGCGCCTGGCTGGGCACGCTGGCCATCGGCCCAGCGTACCCAGCCGGGGCGCTTTACTTCGTCACCACGCACTCATAGGATGACTGACTACAACAACAAAGCCGAGGTTCTTCCATGCGTAAACATCTGCTTCTTGCCGCCGCCATCGGCTGCGCCGGCGGCCTGGCCCAGGCCAGTACCTTCGCCTATATCTCGAGCCCCGAGGACGGCATGATTTCCCAGTACCGCCTGGACGAAAACACCGGATCGCTGACGCTGGTGCACCAGACTCACGCGGGCGACCAGGTTAATCCCATGGCCCTGAGCCCCGACGGTTCGACCTTGTACGCCGCCCTTCGGGTCAAGCCGTTCCGCGTCATGGCCTATCGCATCGACCCGGCCAGCGGCCAACTGGACGCCGCCGCCGAAGCCCCGCTGGCAGCCAGCCTGGCCTACCTGAGCACCGACCGTACCGGCCGCTACCTGATGGGTGCTTCCTATGGCGGCAATGTGCTGACCGTACAACCCATAGATGCCGAGCACCGTCCCGGCGAAGACATCAAGGTCTACCCGACCGGCCCCTACGCCCACTCCGTGCGCAGCGACCCCAGCAACCGTTTCGTCTACGCAGGCAATCTGGGCGTGGACCAGGTGTTGCAATTCACGCTGGACGACAGCAGCGGCGCCCTGGAACCCATCGGTAACGGCCATGCCTCGGTCACCGCCGGCAGCGGCCCGCGGCATATCGCGTTCGCGCCAGGCGGCAAGTTTCTCTACGTGGTGGGCGAGCTGAGCGGTACGGTCGACAGCTTTTCCATCGACGCGCAGACCGGTGCCCTGACCAAGGTCGCCCATGTCGAAGGCGTGCCCAAGTCGCTGAACCTGGTGCACGGCGAGATTCGCAATGCCGGCAACAACGACCTCAAGGATGATCCGACGCCACGTATCTGGGCTGCGGACATTCGCGTATCGCCTGACGGTCAGCTGATCTACATCACTGAACGCACCACCAGTTCGGTCTCGGCGTTCAAGGCCGATCCCGCCAGCGGCACGCTGAGCTTCCAGGGCAACTACCCGCTGCAGGAGAAGCAGCCGCGCAACATCGCCTTCTCGCCCAGCGGACGCTGGTTGCTGGTGACCGGGGAAAAGGCCGACAAGGTAGGCAGCTATGCCGTGGGCGCAGCGGGTGCGCTGACCCGTACGGCAGAAGCGCCTTCGGGCAAAGGCGCCTTGTGGATCGAGATGTTGAACCTGCCGGGCGCTTGACCGGCTGCTGCTTGACCGGCTGCTAGGTGCGCGTGCGGCCGATCCATTCGACCGCCGTGCGCCAGAAGCACACACCCAGGAAGTACGCCGACATCAAGCTCCACAGACCCATGGCCACTGGGTTGCTGGCGGGATGGTTGAGGATCAGCACGAAGGTGCACAGCAACCAGATCGACGTCACTGCGATGTTGACCGCCATGAAGCGGCGAACCCGGAACGGGTGCAGGAACTTCATCTTGGTGACGGTCAGCAGCGCCAGCCCGACAACGGTGAGCAGCGCGATCCACGGCGACGGCGAGATGATGTACATGCACAGCGCAACCACGTTCCACGCCGCAGGAAAGCCGACGAAGTAGTTGTCCTTGCTCTTCATGTTGACGTTGCAGAAGCAGAACAACGACGACACCAGAATGATGCTGACGGTGATCAGCAAGGTGAATTCGGGCAGTGGAATGTAGCGATAGATGAACAGTGCCGGAATGAACACGTACGTCAGGTAATCGATGACCAGATCGAGTGTCGAGCCATCGAAGTGCGGCAGCAACGACTGGGTATTGAGCTTGCGTGCCAGTGCACCGTCGACGCCGTCGACCACCAGCGCCAGGCCCAGCCACAGCAGGCAGATTTTCGGCTGGCCGTCGAACAGCGCCAGTGTGGCAAGAAAGGCCAGCACCACGCCTGTGGCGGTGAAGCCGTGGGCGCCCCATGCTTTGAGCGTGGCCGAGGGTCTGATCAGTATCACGGGGTGTTCTCCAGGAAGTAGACGGGCCATGACAACCGCTGGCAGGTATCCACAGCATTGACCCGAAAGCGGCACAAGTAAATGAATGGGCCGCAGCTATCGACCGGGCGTGTGGGTGTAAGGTTCACGACTCGGTCAACGTAAGTGTCACAGGTAACCCGGTGCGCTGCCAAGCGATTCACTGCATTGAAGTTTTTGTGGCGACGGACGTTGACCGCCGCGCGGCACCGCGGAGTAAGATGAAGCCGGTGTCCAACTGCCCCAAGATTGGGGCGGAACCGGTTTTTCACCCGCAGGACCAGCAGACCCAGCGCCCGGGCCAGACAGCCTGGCGCCGGTGAAGTCGCTCATTATCCGGATGGCGCGGCCCATGTGGCCGCGCTACGTTGCGTTAAGGGAATATAGAATGGCCCCAAGAAATGTGATCAATGCGTCGGTGAGCCCCAAGGGCAGCCTGGAAACCCTCTCCCAGCGTGAAGTGCAGCAACTCAGTGCCGCCGGTTCAGGCAGCACCTATACCCTGTTTCGCCAGTGCGCCCTGGCCATTCTCAATACCGGCGCCCATGTCGACAACGCCAAGACCATCCTCGACGCCTATCGGGATTTCGAAGTGCGTATCCATCAGCAGGACCGTGGTGTGCGCCTGGAGCTGCTGAACGCCCCGGCGGACGCCTTCGTCGATGGCGAGATGATCGCCAGTACCCGCGAGATGCTCTTCAGCGCACTGCGCGACATCGTCTATACCGAAAGCGAGCTGGACAGCCAGCGCATCGACCTGAGCGATTCCCAGGGCATCACCGACTACGTCTTTCATCTATTGCGCAACGCCCGCACCCTGCGTGCCGGCCTCGAGCCGAAGATGGTGGTGTGCTGGGGTGGGCATTCGATCAACTCGGACGAATACAAATACACCAAGAAAGTCGGCCACGAACTGGGCCTGCGCCGGCTGGACATCTGTACCGGTTGCGGCCCTGGCGTGATGAAGGGGCCGATGAAAGGCGCCACCATTGCGCATGCCAAGCAGCGCATGAGCGGCGGGCGTTACCTGGGCCTGACCGAGCCGGGCATCATCGCCGCGGAAGCGCCGAACCCGATCGTCAACGAGCTGGTCATTCTTCCGGATATCGAGAAACGTCTGGAAGCGTTCGTACGGGTCGGTCACGGGATCATCATCTTCCCCGGCGGCGCAGGAACGGCCGAAGAGTTTCTGTACCTGCTGGGCATTCTGATGCATCCGGACAACCAGGGCTTGCCGTTTCCGGTGATCCTGACCGGCCCCAAGAGTGCGCAGGCGTATCTGCAGCAGCTGGACCAGTTTGTCGTGGCGACCCTGGGCGAATCGGCTCGACAGCATTACCAGATCATCATCGACAACCCGGCCGACGTGGCGCGGGAGATGACCGAGTCGTTGAAGCAGGTGAAGCTGTTCCGCCGCGAGCGCAACGACGCCTTTCACTTCAACTGGCTGTTGAAGATCGAGGAAAGCTTCCAGCGGCCGTTCGACCCGACCCACGCCAACATGGCCGATCTAGAACTGAGCCACGCCCTGCCCCCGCATCAACTGGCGGCGAACCTGCGCCGGGCGTTTTCCGGGATCGTGGCGGGCAACGTGAAGGACAAGGGCATTCGTCTGATCGAAGAGCATGGCCCGTACCAGATTCGCGGTGATGCCGCGATCATGGAACCGCTGGACAAACTGCTGCAGGCGTTCGTCGAGCAGAACCGCATGAAACTGCCAGGTGGCGCAGCCTATGTGCCGTGCTACCGCGTCGTGACCTGACCCGCCCCCGTACGGTGGGAGCGGTCATCGGCCGTGAAACTCCCACCGCGTATTAGCTTATACCCCCGCCGCGCCCTTCGCGGCCACGGACCGCCCCTACGATTTGAACCCTGTAGGAGCGGTCATCGGCCGCGAAACCACCACCGCGCAATACCTGACACCCCGCCGCGCCCTTCGCGGCCACGGACCGCTCCTACGATTTGAACCCTGTAGGAGCGGTCATCGGCCGCGAAACCACCCCCGCGCAATACCTGACACCCCGCCGCGAATCTTTCAGCCGTTTACTCAAGCCCTAGGTTTCCAAACAAACCTGTTGCGCATCCTGCGAGATAATTCTATCGTTATTCCACATCAACTATCGCATTGAGATAAACATGTCAGACATCGTGCTAGAAATCAAAGGGCCTGTCGCTGTCATCACCCTCAATCGTCCGGCAGTGCTGAATGCCTGGACCACGCCGATGCGTAACGAAATCATCGAAGCCTTGAACGGCTACAACGCCGACCCGGAAATCAAGGCCGTGATCATGACCGGCGCTGGCGACCGCGCTTTTTCGGCAGGCCAGGATCTTTCCGAAGCCCATGATTTCGACGGTGACCGCGCCGTTGAATGGGTCGGCGAGTGGGAGCGCTACTACGCCACCCTGCGCGGCCTGTCCAAACCACTGATCATCGCCCTCAATGGCACAGCTGCTGGTTCCGCGTTTCAGGTCGCACTGCTGGGCGACATCCGCGTAGGCCACCCAGGCGTGCGCATGGGCCAGCCGGAAATCAACTCCGGCATCCCCAGCACTACCGGTCCGTGGATCATGAACAGCATGCTGGGCATGTCGCGCACCATCGAGCTGACACTGACCGGCCGTTTGATGGACGCCGATGAATGCAAGCAGATCGGCTTGATCCACCATTTGGTGCCAGCCGATCAAGTGATGAGCAAGGCCCTGGAAATCGCCGAAGAACTGGCCGCCAAGCCCCCGATCGCCATGCGCCTGGACAAGCAGCGCTTCCGCGAAATGAGCGAGCCTGGCTTCAAGGACTGCATTGCAGCCGGCCGTCGCCTGCAGAAGGAGGCATACGACTCCGGCGAGCCACAGCGAATGATGGAAGCCTTCTTCAAGGCCCGCGCCAAATAAAGCCCTGCCTTGTGAAAGTGAGTTGATTGTGGGAGCGCGGCCCTGCCCGCGAAGGCAGCAACGCGGAGTCACTGATATACCGCGGAGCCCTTTTCGCGGGCAGAGACCCGCTCCCACAGAGCCCGCTCCCGCGGGAAATGATTTCATCGCACCACGCACGGCGGCGGCCATGTACCTACCCCGGCTCTTGCAATGCTTTGACTGCCGACGTCCTGACTACCCAACGATCCATTCGTTTTCTGTAGGAGACTGTCATGCACACACCTTCCAACCCCGGACGCCGTCGGTTGCTCAAGGCCGGCGCCACGGTCGCACTGGTCTGCGGCCTGCCCAGCGTGGTCCGCGCCGCCGATAAACAGATCATCGTCTCCGACCCCGGCGGTCCCTACACCGTGGCCTACCGCAAGGCTTTCTACGACCCCTTCGAAAAAGCCACCGGCATCAAAGTCATCAGCGTGGCGCGTGAGTCCCAGCCGGTGGCGCAGTTCTCGGCCATGGTAAAAACCCGCAACTACGTATGGGACGTCACCACCCTGACCATTTCCGCCGACATCCCCTACCTCGAAGCCCAGGGCTTTCTGGAACCGATCGGGTTGTCGGCGAGCGAATACCCGGACCTGCTTCCCGAGGCCATCACTGCCAACTTCCTCGGTGTCGACGTGTACTCCACGGTGCTCGCCTACCGCACCGACACCTTCAAGGACGGCAACGGCCCGCAGAGCTGGGCAGATTTCTGGAACGTCGAGAAATTTCCCGGCCGCCGCTGCCTGCGCCGCAGCCCGCTGGACACACTGGAACAGGCCCTGCTGGCGGATGGCGTCAGCCTCGACGAGCTGTACCCGATGGACGTCGACCGCGCCTTCAAGAGCCTGGACAAGATCAAACCGCACATCGACCTGTGGTGGACCTCGGGCGCGCAAGCCATGCAAGCCATCCAGAGCGGCGAGGTCGACATGATCTCAGCCTGGAACGGCCGCGCCCAGGCCGCCATCGACAACGGCGCACCGGTGCAGATCGTCTGGAACCAGGGGCTCTATTCGATCGAAGGCTGGGCCATCCCCAAGGGCACCCCGCACGCCGACATGGCCAAACAGTTCGTGCGTTTCTGCGCCGACGCCAAGCGCCAGGCCGACTTCACCGACACCCTGGCCTACGGCCCGACCAATCGCAAATCCTTCGAGTTCATCCCGGCTGAGCGCGCGGCGCTGCTGCCGACCGCCCCGCAGAACCTGAAAAACATGCGTCTGCCGAGCCCTGCCTGGTGGGCAGAGAACCGCACCGCCGTGACCGAGCGGTTCAACGCCTGGATCTTGTCGTAAGGGAGTCGATGCATGAGTGTGAAACTTGAAACCCGTGGCCTGGGCAAGACCTATGGTCAGTTCGTCGCCCTGCAACCCACCGATATCCAGGTGCGCGAAGGCGAGTTCCTGACCCTGCTCGGGCCTTCGGGCTCGGGCAAGACCACCTTGCTGCAGATGATTTCCGGGCTGGTCCCACCGGACAGCGGGCAGTTGCTGATCGATGGCCAGGATGCGACCCACATCGCCCCCGGAAAGCGCGGCATCGGCCTGGTGTTCCAGAGCTATGCGTTGTTCCCGCACATGAGCGTGCGTGACAACGTGGCGTACGGGCTGCGCATGCGCAAATACCCCAAGGCCGAGGTCAACCAGGCGGTCGACGACGCTTTGGGCATGGTGCGCATGGAGGATTTCGCCCATCGCTACCCGAACGAACTGTCCGGTGGCCAGCAACAACGGATCGCCCTGGCCCGCTGCTTCGCCTACCGTCCTTCAATCATCCTGCTCGACGAGCCGCTGGGCGCCCTGGACAAGAACCTGCGCGAGCACATGCAGCTGGAAATCCGCCGCATGCACAAGGAACTGGGGGCTACGTTCATCTATGTCACCCACGACCAGGAAGAGGCGCTGACCCTGTCCGATCGCATCTGCCTGATGAACCGCGCGCGCATCGAACAGCTGGCCACGCCAGAAGAACTCTACGATCGCCCGGCAACACGCTTCGCCGCCGAGTTCATCGGCCACTCCAATCTGCTCCAAGGCCAGCGCGACGGCAGCGGCCACCTGCAGGTCGAAGGCCAACGGCTGGACCTGGCTGGCTGCGCCGGGCACCAGGCGCCGAGTGCCGGCACGGAAGCGTTCCTGCTCATCCGGCCCGAAGCCGCGCGCCTGACCGAACCCAATGCCGGCTTGCTGCAGGGCATCGTCGATGAATGCGTATTCCTGGGCAGCGACACCCGCGCCCTGGTCCGCCTGCCTTCGGGCAACCGCTTCAGTGTGCGCTGTTCCCGCGAGCTCAGTCCGCGCGTCGGCGATCCGGTTGGCATCGCCTGGAATCCCACACGGGCCACCCTGCTGCCCGCGCAGGCCACCTCATGAACTGGCGCAAAGGCCTGATTCCGGCCATTCCCGCCCTGCTTTTCCTGGCACTGTTCTTTCTGCTGCCGGTGGCGGAAATGCTCATGGGCAGTTTCCAGAACGCCAGCGGCGAGCTGAGCCTGGGTAATTTCGAACGGATCGCCTCGACCCCGGTGTACGCCCGCGTTCTGGGCATTACCTTCTGGATCTCGGCGCTGACGGCCGTGCTGTCGGTGCTGCTCGCGTACCCAGTGGCCTACTTGCTAACCCGGCTCTCGCCCATGGGTCGCGAACGTTGGCTGCTGTGGATCATGCTGCCGTTCTGGACCAGCTACCTGGTCAAGACCTATGCCTGGATGCTGCTGCTGTCACGCAAAGGCCTGCTGACCACGCTTGCCGCCGACGTGCTGGACAACCCGTCGGGCCTGGTGCCCGCACTTTCGGGGGTGCTGATCGGCATGGTCCACTCGATGCTGCCGCTGGCGGTGATTACCCTGCTGCCGATCATGCGCAGCATCGACCAGCGCCTCGCGCCGGCCGCACAGACGCTGGGCGCCAGCGGTTCGATGAGTTTCTTCAGCATCTTCCTGCCGCTCTCGGCCCCCGGCATCGCCGCGGCGGGTCTGCTGGTGTTCATTACCAGCCTGGGTTTCTTCATCGTCCCTGCGCTGCTGGGTTCGCCACGGGAAATGATGGTGGCGCAGCTGGTGATTTCCTCGGTGCTCGACCTGTTCGACATGAACTTCGCCGGCGCTCTTTCGGTGGTGCTGTTGGCCTGCTCGCTGGTGGTGTTCGTGATCTACGACCGCATCGCCGGGCTGTCTTCGCTCGGCGGCGAGGCGCCCAAGGAACGTCAGTCCGGAATGGGCCTGCAGATTCTGATCTGGCTGGGGCACTGCTTTTCGGGCCGGGGCAAGGCGCCGCGGCGCAGTGGCGATGGCGCCTTGCTGACCGGTTACAGCGTGCTGCTGGTCATGCTGCTGATCCTGCCCGTGCTGGTGGTCGTTCCGCTGGCATTCACCAGCAGCCCGTTCATTGCCTTCCCGCCCAAGCTGTTCAGCTTGAAGTGGTTCGAGGAATTCTTCACTTCCGCGGTGTGGCAGGCCGCCCTGTTCCGCTCGCTGGGCGTCGGTGTGGCCACCGCGCTGCTGGCGCTGGTGTTGGGCTTCGGTGCGACCCTGGCCTTGACCCGGGTAAGCGCGGGGTGGCGCAAAGGCCTGTTCGCGTTGTTCATCGCCCCGCTGATCGTGCCGCGCATCGTGATTGCCCTGGGCCTGTTGTACCTGTTTTCCAGGCTTGGCCTGGCGGGCAAGGACATCGGCCTGGTGCTGGGCCACACGGTACTGGCCCTGCCCTATGTGGTGGTCACCCTGTCGGCGGCGTTCAAGCAGTATGACTGGCGCCTCGACGATGCCGCGCGGATTCTCGGCGCCGGCGCGTTCACCCGGCTGCGCACCGTGACCCTGCCGCTCATGTCAGCGAGCCTGGTCTCCGCGTTTCTGCTGGCCTTCATCACCTCGTTCGACGACCTGACCATCGCCATTTTCGTCAGCGGTGGCATCAATACCACGCTGCCCAAGCAGATGTGGGACAGCATCCAGCTGGCGCTCACCCCAACCCTGGCTGCGGTTTCCACCACGTTGCTGGTGTTCATCGTGTTGTTTGCCGTCATTGCCCAATGGGTATCGCGGCGTTCCACTTCCAAACGTCAAGGGCTCTGAACGATGCATCCATACACTCGCTTCTTCCCGCATCGCATCAGCCACGATCAGCTCACCACCGCGCCGCTGATCCATGCCGGCCTGCTGATCGACGACCATGCCGTGCGCGTCACCTTCGAGGGCCGATCGCTCGCTACCCTGGAGTTGCGCCAACGGGTCGCCGCCTTGCAGCAGGTACTGGCCGAACGCGGCCTGCGTGCCGGACAACGGGTAGCCGTCATGCTGGGCAACAGCGACGACCAGATCGTGTTGATCTACGCGCTGATCCTCAGCGGCCTGGTGTGGATCCCGATCAACACCAAGTTGCGCGGCCCTGGCCTGGACTACCCGTTCGAGCACGCTCGTCCGGACCTGGTGGTCGGCGACGCCGAATTTGCCGAGCGTCTGGCGGACAGCGCCGCCGCGCAGTTGACCTATGTCGGCATCGACGTGCTGCACGAGCAGGCCCTGGCCTACCCGGCGGCGGACCTGCGGCTCGAGGACAGCGCGGCCGATGCCACGCTCTGCGTGATCTACACCTCCGGCACTACCGGCGCGCCCAAGGGTGTGGTATTCACCCACCGCATGCTGCGCATTGCCAGCGAGGCGGTTCTGCAGGTGGCCGATGTCAAGGCAGGTGACCGCCTGCTGTTGTGGGAGCCCCTGTGCCACATCGGCGGCGCGCAGATGCTGTTGATGCCGTTTCTGGCCGAAGTCAGCCTGAACGTGGTGCAGCGCTTTTCCGCCAGCAAATTCTGGGCGCAGTGCGTGCAAGTGCAGGCGACCCAGTTGCATTACCTGGGCGGGATCATCGATATCCTCATGCAGCAGCCGGCCGAGCAGTGGCCTGTGCGGCATAGCCTGCGGACCCTTTGGGGTGCGGGTGTGAGCCTGACCAATTGGGCAGCGATCGAGCAACGTTTCGGTTGTCCTCTGCGCGAGTGCTACGGCATGACCGAGTGTTCCAGCTTCGCCACCTTGAACCGTACCGGCAAGCCAGGCTCGATCGGCCGCGCCTTGCCCTGGCTGAGCGTAGAACTGCTGGATAGCGACGGTACGCCGGTCGAAGTGGGGCAACTGGGGGAAATCGTGCTATCCAGTGAAGTCGAGGGCGTTTTCCTGCCCGGCTATCTGGACAACCCAGAAGCCACCGCCAGCGCCCTGCGCGATGGCCGGCTGTTCACCGGTGACATGGCACGCATGGATGCCGAGGGCGACTTGTTCTTCGTCGGACGCCGCACCGACAGCATGCGTGTGCGTGGCGAGAACGTTTCGGCCTGGGAAGTGGAGCGGGTGTTCAGCGCCCACCCTGCGGTGAAAGCCTGCGCGGCGCTGGGCGTCGAATCGGCGGTGGGCGAGCAGGAGATTCTGCTGTTCGTACAACTGGAGGCCGGCACTGCTGCGCAGTGGCAGGCCATGCTCGAGTGGGCCGCGCTGCGCTGCGCCTCCTACCAGTTACCACGCTACTACCAACAAGTGGAGCAGTTCGAGCTGACGCCCAGTGAGCGTATCAAGAAGCACCTGTTACCCAAGGATGTCACCCAAGCCTGGGACAGTCGCGGTTGAACGATGCGCCGCGAGCGGCCTGTGCGGTAACGGTTTAGTGAATAGCGATAGAAAGTGCCGGGCAACTGCCGGATAATCGGTTTTTTCACCAATGTGTTGCGTTCATGGCCAGTACCCCGAAGAAACCTCCTGCCGACCCAACGGCCTCCTCGCTGTACGTGCAGTCCGTCGACAAGGCCATGAAAGTGCTCATGGCCTTCGACGGCAGCCAGCGTCAGTTGTCGCTGTCCGACATCGCCGGGCTGACCGGCATGGACCTCAGCGCCGCACAGCGCTTCACTCATACGCTGGCAACCCTGGGCTACCTGAACAAGGACAGCAGCAAGAAGTACGAGCTGTCGCCGCGGCTGCTGGACTTCACCTACCACTACCTGACGTCCAGCGAACTGGTGACCCGTGCCGCGCCCTACCTGCAGCAGCTGAGCGCGGACACCGAAGAGGCAACCAACCTGACGGTGCTCGACGGCACCGACATCGTCTATGTGCAACGGATCGTCAGCCGACACGTGTTCAACGCCAGCGTCATCATCGGCACTCGCCTGCCGGCCTGGTGCACCGCGCCGGGCCAGGCGCTGCTGGCGACCTACAGCGACGACGAGGTCAACGATATCTTCGACCGCAGCCAGTTCGTCCAGCACACGCCGGCGACCATCACCGACCGAGAGCAGATCTGGGCCAGCATCGAGCAGATTCGCCAGCGCCGCTATGCGCATACCGAAGACCAGTTCTTTTACGGCGACGTGTCCACGGCCGCGGCCATCGTCGATGGCAATGGCCGGGGCATCGGCGCGGTGAACCTTGCGGTATCCCGCTCGCGCTGGGTACCGGAACGCGACAGCAAACGCTATGCCGACCTGGTGATCAGCGCGGCGTCGTCGATCTCGATCAAGCGCAAGGTTTGAGCTTCAATCGAAGAAGGCGTCGTGCCCTTCGCGGCCGATGACCGCTCCCACAGGGGCATCGCGAATCGCTGTAGGAGTGGTCATCGGCCGCGAAAGGTTCTAGGTGATCCACCTGAAATGCACCGTCATCCCCTTGCAACATCACTGTCTTAATCTGCGAGGCTTCCCGACCCGGTGAGCCGCCATGCGCCGTCTGCTTCTCATTCTGTGCATCCTGAGCCTGAGTACGGGCGCGCTCGCCGATTCGGCCACCTTGCGCATCCACGGCTCCAACACCATGGGTACGGAGCTGGTTCCGGCACTCATACGCGGCCTGCTCGAAAGCCGAGGCCTGGCCCCTGTCCAGACGCTCGATCCTTCCACGGGCGAGCTGCTTGTCACCGCCCATGAGCCGAACGGTACTGCGTTGCGTTTCGAAGTCGGCGCCCACGGCTCCAGCACAGGCTTCGACAGCCTGTTGGCCGGGCAAGCGGATCTGGCCGCCTCCTCCAGGCCCATCAGTGACCAAGAGCGCAGCCGACTGGCACCCCTGGGCGACCTGAGCAGCTTCGGCGCCGAACACGTGATCGGCATCGACGGCGTGGCCGTGATCGTCCATCCCGACAACCCCCTGCGGCAGCTGACCACTCGCCAGCTTGCCCAGGTATTCAGCGGCGAAATCAACGACTGGAACGTACTAGGTGGCCGTGGCCCGATCCATGTGCTGGCCCGCGATGACCGCTCGGGCACATGGGAGACGTTTCGCGACCAGGTACTGACCCCACATGCCGGGCGCCTGACGGCCCATGCGGTCAGGCTGGAGTCCAGCGAGCAGCTGTCGGATCGGGTCAGCGCCGATCGATACGCCATTGGCTTCATCGGCCTGGCCTCGATACGTGGTGCCCGCGCGCTGGCCATCGCAGATGGCGACAGCCAGTTCATGGCGCCTACGGTCAGCCTGATTGCAACCCAGGACTACCCCCTGAGCCGCCGGCTGTACCTGTACAGCCCACCAATGCGCCCCTCGCCATGGGCCGACGCATTGATTGCTTTCGCGCAGAGCGAACCGGGACAGGCAATCGTTGCCCAGCAAGGCTTCGTGGCGCAAACGGTGCAAGCCATGAGTGTCCCCGCCTCGCCCGACATGCCCATGCGATACCGGCAGTTGGCCCGTGAGGGCCGGCGTCTGTCGGTGAGTTTCCGTTTTGCCGAAGGCAGCGCCACGCTGGATAACAAGGCAATGGCCGATGTGGTGAGGGTGCAGGATTACCTGCGCAGCCATCACCTGCTGCAGAACAAGACCACACTGGTGGGGTTCGGTGATGCCAAGGACGATTCCGCCCGCGCGGTACTGCTGTCCCGGCTACGTGCCATGGCGGTTCGCCGTGAACTGGCCAGGGCGGACGTGCTCTTCCGCGATATCCAGGGCTTTGGAGCGCAGCTGCCGGTGGCGACCAACGCGGTCGATGAAGGGCGGATCAAGAACCGTCGAGTAGAAGTCTGGGTTAACCCATAGCTCAGGGCACCGTGATTGATGCCGGCGGCAGACACAAAGTGTTACCGGTGATGCCGACGCGGGAACGAATACGGGTAACAAGGGAACAGATCTGCGTCACTCTGCCGCACGCAGCATTGTCAGTAAATTCAAGTTATTGATTTAAAACGATTTGTGAAAGTTGGCACGCGCCCTGCTATGTCATACGTACAACAATAACAACAACGCGATAAACCAATAAGAACAAGATGAAACGACTCTGACATAACAAGAACAAACGCGACAGAGGCGTAGCTAACAGATTTTTTTGGAGAGGAAATGCTTTTCAGGGGCTAGCCCCGCAGCCAGGTAGAGAACAACAAAACTACGCTCAGTAGCTACCCACTGGTTGGATCGACGATAAAAGCAGATCAGCGCTCAAAAAAATACGTTTGCTCTTGACCCCGCCTGGGGGTCGCACAACAAGCGGCAAGGGCCACGGCTGACAAATACAACAACAGGTCGCCCCTCAATAATAAAAAAGAGCATGCAACAAACCCTTGAGGGGAGCCCAGGCTCCCCTCAGTGCTTTCTGCGATCTGGCTTTGCAGTCCCTGGCGCGTATCACACACCAGGGCCTGCAACCGGTCAGATGGGCGAGGCACTCACCACACGCAGAGCCAGACCCTCGTACGGATCCAGGGTAATGGTGAATTCACCGGCTTCGGTCAAATCACCCTCAACCCGCTCGTTGATGATGTCCACCACAGGTCCCGCAGCGATACCCGGCAGATGCAACGTCTCCACGATCGGTTCATTGCTGAAGTTCAAGGCGGTGATCTGGGTACCCTTGCCGGCGGGCAACTCGTGCACCATCAGCAACAGGCCCGGGTGCTGAACATCCGGAATCAGGATTTGCTTGCTGGCGGCGATGTCATACGCACGTCGTACCGCCAGAATCTTCTTCAACTGCGAAGCGAAGCTGTCCGGGCGTTGCAACTGGTCTACCAGGTTGCCGTAAAGCGTCTTCGGACGCGGCATGTTGCCCGCGGAAAATTCAGCCTCGGGATCGAGCCCTACCAGGTCGTAGGCGCCGCGGTGGATCCAGCGCGTGTCACCGTCTTCCATCAAGTGCGCGACCTGCTCGGCTGGCAAAGTCAGCGCGCCGACCAGATCCCATCCCGACAGCGCGAAAACGCCAGGTTGCATGGCGTTGTACATCACCAGGAGCAGATGAATGTGCTGGATCTGCTTGATGTCCTGATCGGTGATCGCCTCCAGATCGCGGATGCCCAGTGCCGCCGTGATGATACTGGCGGTGGTGCAGGACACCCCATTGGTGACGAATTTCAGGTTGTAGGGTGCATGCTCGCCGGCCAGGCGCTCGTACATTTCCTCGCGGATATGCTCGCGCAGAATGTTGCCGGGAAAAGTCTGCCCCTGGTACAGATAGGTGTCGTGGGCGTGCAGCGTCCAGAAGTGCACCAGTTCGAGGGTCAGCTCGTCGTGGTTCTGCAAGGCGTGGATCAACGAGGCCGGGTCGATACCGAATGCGTGAACCTGACGCAGCATGAGGCGCAGGAACTCGGTATTGCCCAGCAGCAACGCGTGTTGATAGGCCGGCCGAGTGATGAAGTCATAGGACAGGTCCGCGCCGCCATGGGACATCGAGGCAATGTCGTCAATGGTGAGGTTCAGTTCCTGGAAGCTGAAACCACCGGCCTTGCGAATGGCGCCACCCAACAGCTGGTTGCCGTTCACTGACAATGGGTGGCTTTCCGACCAGGCCGGGCCTTCGGCACGACGCTCGACGCCGAGGAAACCGTTGGCGTCCAGACGCAGGATGCGCGCACCCATGACATCGATGGAATGCAGGGCATCACCGATGATCATCTGCTGGGCGGCGAAGGTCGGGTCCAGCCAGTTCAGCGATGGCTGGCCTTCCTTGAAGTAGTGCAGGTAGACCCAGCGTCGCGCCTTGCCGTCCACGCCAATCACCACTGGGGTCGCACTCCAGTCGGTTTCCTTGACGCCGGGCTCGAAGAAGATCACACGTTGCAATTGACCAACGATGTAGTGCTTGTCCTTGAGAATGTCGCAGACTTCCGGGGTCAGGTTGATCGCGTCGCGCCCGGCCGGCACTTCAGGCAACAGCCCCCAGTCTTCTTCCTTGATCTCGACCATGTGGTAGAGGCCTGGATAATCCGCGTGGGCCATTTCGGCCAGGCGGAAATCCGCGCCCTTGCCGGTGTGCGAAGGGATCGCGTCGTCGATGACGACAGCATTGTGCGCTGCAGCCATGCGGCTGAGCTGGATCATGTCGGCTTCGGTACCCAGCTCGGGGTCGATGTCGAAGCTCATGCGGTCGAAGTTGCCGTCGACGCTGGGGGTGCGATCACGTCCACGCAGACCGCCGGACAGTTTCAGCGGGCCGTTGTGAATACCTTGAATGCCGATCTCGGACAACGCATGCCACAGGGTCTCATCGCCAAGGGCCTGCAGTACCGAGCCCTCTTCGCGTGTAACGATGGAAGCCGGGTAGGCCGTGAACCAGACCGAAGCAATGGCTGATGCATCCCGAGGCCTGGCCTGGGCGTAGGGTCGTTGCCACAGCCGCGCTTGTCCGGCATACAGCTTGGCGCGCTGTTTGGCGGTATGCAGCATGGACTGGTCGACCAGCCACTGGATGTAATCCTTGTCCGGCGTCGTCATCGTTACTTGCCCTCGAAAAGTGTCCTACAGTATGAGTACGACGGAGGGTTATCGTTGCATCCGTCGAGGATTTCCCTGAAGGCGCCACGCTGACCTGATCCGATGAACGGTATAAAGCATTGTGCCATCAGGCCGATACAGCAATTGGCAGGGGATCATCCCTGCGCGGGCGATCAACAGGAGAGACCCATGATTACCTTTCTGCTGGGCTGGTGCGCACTGTCCGTACTCGGGACCTTCGTTTTCGTGGGGCTGATACGGGCAGACAAGCGACGAGAAGTACAGGCCATGGAAAATGCGCGTACGCAGTTCCAACGCATTTCTTTTCAGACGCAGCTGGCGAGCTGAAATCGCAAGGTTTGACCTGAGGCATGCAGAGTCGACGCGCGATGCTCGACACTGATGAAGATGCCGCTCGAACGAGCGGCTACGGGATGCAGGGCAAGCAGGCCGCCAAGTGCCGGCCTGCCCTGAAGATCAGACCTTGACGATCCAACCCTGTGGAGCTTCCACGTCTCCGGACTGGATACCGGTCAACTCCTTGTAGAGGCGTTGGGTGAATGGGCCCACTTCTTCCTGGCTGAAGAACACGTGCAGCTTGTCCTGGTATTCGATTCCCCCGATCGGGGTAATCACTGCCGCGGTGCCGCAGGCGCCGGCCTCCTTGAACTGGTCGAGCTGATCGATCAGCACATCACCTTCGATCACTTTCAAGCCCAGGCGCGATTGCGCCAGTTCGATCAACGACAGACGAGAGATGCCAGGCAGCACCGATGGCGATTTCGGGGTCACGAATTCGTCGTTGCGGGTGATCGCGAAAAAGTTCGCCGAACCCACTTCTTCGATCTTGGTGTGGGTCTGGGGGTCCAGGTAGATGCAATCGGCAAAGTTGGCCTTCTTCGCATTGGAACCCGGCATCAGGCTGGCAGCGTAGTTGCCACCCACCTTGGCGGCACCGGTACCGTTGGGCGCGGCGCGGTCGTAGCCGGAAATGACGAAATTGTGCGGCTTCATGCCGCCTTTGAAGTAGGGGCCGACCGGGATGCAGAAAATCGAGAAAATGAACTCGGGCGCTGTACGCACGCCGATGTTGTCACCCACGCCGATCACGAACGGACGCAGGTAGAGGGCGCCGCCTGAACCATAGGGCGGAATGAAGCGCTCGTTGGCGGCGACCACCTGGCGGCAGGCGTCGATGAACACGTCGGTGGGCACTTGTGGCATCAACAGGCGACCACAGCTGCGCTGCATGCGCAGGGCGTTCTGGTCGGGGCGAAACAGATTGATCGAACCATCCTTGCAACGGTAGGCCTTGAGACCCTCGAAGCACTGCTGCCCATAATGAAGCGCGGTCGAGCCTTCACTGATGTGCAGCACATTGTCTTCGGTCAGGTTGCCCTGGTCCCATTCACCGTCGCGCCAATGCGACAGGTAGCGCAGATCGGTCTTGATGTAGTCGAAACCCAATTTGTCCCAGTTGATGCTTTCGTGACCCATGACACCCTCTACCCTTTGGCGATCGCCTGAACAGCACAGGCTTTTACGAATGGACACAACAATACTGCATTTGCCTTGCCCGCGCAGCCTGGCTAGTGGAAATCGCGGCTGCGTACATCCAGCCCATGGAGCATGGCGCTGACGTCGGCCATATGCCCGGCGATGACGTGGCGCACGCCGTCCTTGTGCTCGAACCGGCCCTTGACCTGCATCATCTGCGAACCCACCAGCACCCGCCGCTGGCGCTCGGCCAGATCTCGCCAGACCACCACGTTGATCATGCCGAATTCGTCTTCCAGGGTGACGAAGGTCACCCCGCTGGCGGTCGACGGCCGTTGCCGGCCCGTCACCAACCCGGCCACGGTCACCGGACGGCCGTGGGCCAGGCTTTGCAGGTCATGAGAACTGCGGCAGCGCAATGCTTGCAGACGCTCGCGCAGCATGGCCAACGGATGCGGACCGAGGGTGGTGCCCAGGCTGGCATAGTCGGCGTAGAGGTCTTCGCCGACACTGGGGACCGGCAAGGCCACGGGCTCTTCGCGCAGGCCGGGCACTTGGGCGAACAACGGCAACTGTTGCTCGACGCTGGCGACATCCCAGCGGGCCTGATGGCGATGCCCCACCAGGCCGAGCAAGGCATTGGCATCGGCCAGCTGTTCCAGGCTGCGATTATCCAGCGCACAGCGCCGGGCCAGGTCGGTGACGTCGCGGAACGGGCCTCCCAGGCGAGCCTGCTGCACGGCGCGACCGGCCTCTTCGCGCAGGCCCTTGACCATCCGCAACCCCAAGCGTATGGCCGGTTGCCTACCTTCGCCGGGCTGCAGGCTGCAGTCCCAGTCGCTGTGGCACACGTCCACGGCGAAGATCTGCAAATGATGGCGACGTGCATCCTGGAGGATCTGATCGGGACTGTAGAAGCCCATGGGCCAACTGTTGATCAGGGCGCAGGCAAAGGCTGCCGGCTCATGGCATTTGAGCCAGCAACTGGCGTAGGTCAACAAGGCGAAACTGGCCGCATGGGACTCGGGGAAACCGTAGCTGCCGAAGCCCTTGATCTGCTCGAAGATGCGTTCGGCGAACTCACGGGTATAGCCGTTCTTGAGCATGCCTTCGGTGAGGCGGAGCTGATGCGGTTCCAACCCGCCGTGGCGCTTCCAGGCGGCCATCGAACGGCGCAACTGGTCGGCCTCCCCTGGCGTATAGCCAGCGGCGACGATCGCCAGCTCCATCACCTGTTCCTGAAACAGCGGCACACCCAGCGTGCGTTCGAAGACTTTCTTCAGGGCCTCGGAGGGATAGCTCACGGCTTCCTCGCCGTTGCGCCGACGCAGATACGGATGAACCATGTCACCGACGATCGGCCCCGGCCGGACGATGGCGACTTCGATCACCAGATCGTAGAACGTCCTCGGCTTGAGGCGCGGAAGCATTGCCATCTGCGCCCGGGATTCGATCTGGAACACGCCGATGGTGTCGGCGCGGCTGATCATGGCGTAAGTCTGCGGGCACTCCTTGGGCAAGGTCGAAAGGGTCAGTTCGCGGCCACGGTAGCCGCGTACCAGATCGAAACAGCGGCGGATCGCGCTGAGCATGCCCAGAGCCAGAATGTCGACTTTCAACAGGCCCACGGCGTCCAGGTCATCCTTGTCCCACTGGATCACCGTGCGCTCGGCCATGGCGGCGTTCTCGACCGGAACCAGGGTGTGCAACGGGTGTTCGGAAATGACGAAGCCCCCCGGATGCTGGGACAGGTGACGGGGGAAACCGATCAGCTGCTCGGTCAGCGCCATCACCCGCTTGAGCACCGGGCTCTGGGTTTCGAATCCGGCCTCCACCAACCGCTCGAGTGGTGGCAGGTGGTCGCTCCAGCGCCCGAAGCAATCGGCCAGGGCGGTGATCTGATCTGCTGGCAGGCCCAATGCCCGTGCCACATCACGCACCGCGCCCGCCCCTCGATAGCTGCTGGCGACTGCGGTCAGGGCGGCACGCTCGCGACCGTAGCGACGGAACACGTATTGCAGCACTTCCTCGCGCCGCTCGTGTTCGAAATCCACGTCGATGTCCGGTGGCTCGTTGCGTTCCTTGGAGATGAAGCGCTCGAACAGCATGTGCGTTTCACGCGGGTCGAGCTCGGTGATGCCCAGGGCGAAACACACCACCGAGTTGGCGGCCGAGCCGCGTCCCTGGCAGAGAATGTGCCGCTCGCGGGCAAAACGGACGATGTCGTGGACGGTCAGGAAATAGCTTTCATAGCCCAGCTCGATGATCAGTTGCAGTTCCTTGTCGAGCAATGCCTGCACCTCGGGGTCCACTCCCGACGGCCAGCGCCAGCGCGCGCCCTGGGCACTCAGGTGGCGCAGCCAGGCACCGGCGTCGTAGCCACGCGGCACAAGCTCGCACGGATATTGATAGCGCAGCTGGCCCAGGTCGAAGCTGCAACGCCGGGCTATATTCAAGGTTTCCTGCAGCAGCGCGACGGGGTAGATGTCGGTCAGTTGAGACAGCCCGCGCAGATGGCGTTCGCCGTTGGCGAACAGCACATGCCCCGCTTCGGCCACCGGCACGTGATGGCGTATGGCAGTGATGGTGTCCTGCAGGGCACGCCTGCCGCGGGCATGCATGTGCACGTCGCCGCAGGCCACGGCCGGCAGGCCCAGGGTCTTGGCCAGGCCCAGCAGATTCTGCAGGCGCCGCTGGTCATTGGCGCCGCGGTGCAACTGCACGGCCACCCACAGGCGCTCGGCAAAACGCCCCTTGAGCCAATGGCCGTGGGCCAGATCGTGGGGTTCATCGGCTATCCACAATGCCAGCAAGCCGTCGCGTTCGACCTCGTCGAGGTCATCACGCAGCAACCGGTACTGGCCCTTGCTCGCGCGCCGTCGAGCCAGGGTGATCAAGCGGCACAGGGCCTGGTAGCCCTGGAGATTCTGCGCCAGCAGCACCAGCTTGGGGCCTTGTTCGATGCGCATTTCACTGCCGACGATCAACGTCATCGAATGGGCCTGGGCAGCCTGCCAGGCGCGCACGATACCGGCCATGGTGCATTCATCGGTGATCGCCAACGCTCGATAGCCCAGCGCCGCAGCCTTGGCGAACAGTTCCTGAGCGCTGGACGCGCCGCGCTGGAAGCTGAAGTTGGAAAGGCAATGCAGCTCGGCGTAGCCCTGGCTCATGCGAACCAACCCTGCAACAGCAACTGAGGGTCATCGCCCACTGCTCGGTAGGCCCACCCCCTTCGCCCTGTTGAGGTTTCGACCAGATAGTAGTCGCGGCGCACATCGCCACCGTCCCACCACCCCGATTCGATGCGTTCAGGCCCTGCCAGCACACGCAGGCCATGGGCGGGCAAAGGCTCGGCCTGTTCGAGCAACCAGCCTGGACGGGCTGCGCCCAGGTCTGGAGAGGCCGGCACCCAAGCACCATCGTTGCGCCAGGCCCGCTCGGGGCGATGGTCAGCGTGGGCGCGCAGATCCTGCAAAGCATCGTCGCCGAGGCGTGCTCGCAGGCGTTCGCGCAACTGCTCCCAGGGCTGGGTCTGTTGCGGTCGCTGGTCGAACAGCTCCTTGCAGGCAGGTACGAAGCGCGGCAGATCGAGCGCGCTCAACCGTACTACCTGCACAGGCCGGGGCACCTGCAGATGCTCGAAGCGCCCGCGGGCCAGTTCGAACAACAGCGCGGCGTCGCGCTCGGCAGCGAGCAAGCCGACTTCGACCAGGGTGTCCTCGCCCTCGGCATGCTTGAGATGCAGGGTGAAACGTTGCACCCCAACATCCCGCCCGGCCAGATACACCGCCAGGTCGTTGATCAGGCGCCGCAGGGGAAACAGCAGCGCCTGATGGGATTCCACATCGAAGTTGAGTTCGATGTGTTGATCGAATACATCTGCAGGAATGAAGAATTCCAGGGCCAGGGGCCGGTACCCGAGCAGGGTGTCCAGATGACTGAGCACTTGGGCCGAAAAGCGCCTGGCAAGTTGCGCCCTGGGCAGCGCCAACACCTGGCCCAGATGGCGCATACCCATGCGCTTGAGCGCGATGGCATCGGCGGCGGCAAGCCCGACCCGCTCCACCGGCAGGCGCTGGAGAACATCGGCCAGCGTCGATTGATCCTCGACGCTGAGACCGTCATAGGCGTTGGCCAGCATGCGTGCCGCAGCCGGGTTGGGGGCCAGGGTGATGCGATGGCGGAAGCCCAGGGCATCGAGTTCGCTGCGCAACCGCGCCTCGAACTGAGGCCATGGCCCGAACAGTCCAAGGGTCGACTGCACTTCGAGCAACAGCACCCGGGGGTAATGCACGCTGACCTGGGAACTGAACCGATAGGCCCACGCAGCCAGGAAACGCTGCCAGTGTTCGATCTGTGCCGGGTCGTAGGGTGCGGTGGCGAAATCACGGCTGAGCATGTAGGCGGCGGTGAGTGACTGCCCCGGTTTCATGCCCAGTTCACGTGCCGCCGGATTGACTGCTTGCAGCACGCGTCGCTGCAGCGGGCCGGTGACCAGGGCAAGCGGTTGCTGTGGGTCTTCGCGTTGGCGCAGCACGGCGTCGAGCGCCAGTTGCGGCAGCAGAATGCAGGCCCACAGCATGGCAATCTCAAACGTAACTGACGAAGGTGACGGGCATCGCGGGCGGCATCCCGCCGCGACATTTGAGTACTTGCACCTGCCCTGCAGGCGCATGCAGCGACAGCCGCAGCGCTGCCGGTGACGGGTTGAGCGCCGCCCGCTGTTCGCGCAAGGCAAAGCCCAGGGTCTCGCCGGTTTCTGCCGCCACCTGCAGGCGTCGCAAGGCCTTGTCATCAGGGTTCTGCGGCCAGCAGAGTACCGCTGCGCAGCTGCCGGAACGCAGGCATTGCTCGGCAGCCCACAAGGCATCCTTGCCTTGGGCCTTGAGCACGCAAAGATGCTGCAAACGGACACCCGCCGCCATCCAGGCATGGGGATAGGGAATGAACGGCGGTGCTATCAATACGATTCGTTCGCCCGCCTGGCTCAAGCGCGCCAGGGTCGGCCAGAGCAACTGCAATTCGCCACTGCCGTTGGCGGCAAGCAGGATTTCACTGAGTGCCGCCGGAGGCCACCCACCGTTGGGGAGCACGGCATCGAGGGCAGCATGACCGGTGGGCTGCAAGCCGCTGGGAGCGGTTTCCTGACGTCCGCGCCAGATACGGCGTTGGTCGATCAGGCCTTCCAGGCTGACCACGGCGCCCATCACTGCCCTGCCCTCGAGGCCAGGTTGCTGGGAGAATGAAAATAGGTGAGTGGGAGTAATCTGTTCATGGCTGCATTTTTACTACTGTATGCATGAACAGTAAAGCGTCTATTTTCAGTTCTCGCCACCAAGGGCGCCAACGGTACCGATCAGGCCGGCGTTGCCACCAGCAATTTGCGCAATGGGAAGCGCGATGCGCCGCTCCAACCGAGAAATTCCTGTTCCGGCATGGGCCGGGCGAAAAAGTAGCCCTGGGCTTCATCACAGCCCAGGGCGCGGATCATCTGCATGCACTTGAAGGTCTCGACACCTTCGGCCACGGTGCGGTAGCCCAGCTTGCGCGCCAGTTCCAGCACCGTCTGGACGATCAATTGATGCCGCGGGCTGTGCTCCATGCCGGTGATCATCGACTTGTCGAGTTTCACCACGTTGGCGGGTATTTCGTGCAGGTAGGAGAAATTGCTGTAGCCGGTGCCGAAATCATCGATCGCTACATCCACGCCCAATTCGCGGATGGCGGCCAGCTGTGTCAGCACCAGTGGGTTGGAACGCAGCCACTCGCCTTCGGTAATCTCGACCTCGAGGCGCTCGGGGTGGATGCCGTAGGTGCGACAGGCCGCGCTGATGACCTGAGTGATGTCGTGGCCGTCGAAATCCAGCGCGGAAAGATTCAGCGACAGTTTGGTCAGCACCGTTGCAGGCCATTGGGCCAGCTTGGCCAAGGCTGCGTCGATGACCCAGCGCGTCACACTATGGATCAACGCACTCTTTTCCAGCACCGGAATGAACTCGGCGGGCGAAACCGGCCCCAGCCGTGGATGCTCCCAGCGCAGCAACGCTTCGGCACTGACCTGATCACCCTCGGGCAAGGCGAAGCGTGGCTGGAACACCAATCGCAGTTGCCCGTCGCGCAGCGCCTGGGTCACATCGGACGCCAGTCGGAAGGACCTGCGATAGGCGTTGTCGCGCACGGGGTCGTACCACGCCCACGCCTGACCGCCGAGCAACGCCAGTTCGGCCGCGTACATGGCTTTGCGCAGTGCATCGCGGACCGCTTCGAAGCTGATCAGAAATGGCGTGACGCCAGCGCGCACGGTGGGTCTAACCGGCATGCCTTCTATCTGCGTGGGACAGCGCAAGGCGTGCACCAGCATGTCGAGATAGCCGCCGACATCGGCTTGCTCAGCGTCCAGCACGAAGGCGAAACGCTTGCGGCCGATGTGGTAGACCGGGCCCTGCCCCGCGCGCAGGCGCAGCAGCCGACGGGCTATGCAGCACAACAGGTTCTCGAATGGGACCATGCCCAGGGCCAGCGTCATGTCATGGGCCCAGGCGGTATCCACGGCATCGATCAGCACCAGGTGGCGGGACGCTCCCGGATGCTGCAGCAACAGATGGCCAAGGTCGGTGAGAAATTGTCGCCGGTCGGGTAACAGGGTCAGCCGGTCACAGGACACTAGAGCCTGGGCAGAAGCATGAACGGGATCGGACATGACACTTTCCTGCAGATGTCAGGCTCGAGCTTCCTGCGAGAGACCGGGCAATTTGAGAGAGGGCAATTCAATTGATGGCAAAATAACATCACCCTAAATACTTGCCAAGCGTCATCTGCCCGATAGCCGGTCCGCGAGCATCGGAACTGCCATCCGACACTGCTACACTGCGGCAAACCCTGGGATGGAATGGACGATTCATGCTCGAAGCCCTGCTGTTCGACCTCGATGGCACACTGACTGAAACCGACGCCTTGCACCTTCTCGCCGTGCAGCAATTGCTGGCCGAGGAAGGTCGCGAATTCACCCATGAAGAGTTCCAGTTGCATGCCAGCGGCCGGGCCAATGCCGACATGTGCCAGTACCTGTTTCCAGAGCGCTCGGTGGCGGAGCACGAAGCGTTCGCCGATCGCAAGGAAGCGCGCTTTCGCGAACTTGCACCGCAACTTGCGCCGATTGCCGGGCTGTTGCGTTTGCTCGACTATGCCGAACAGGCGCAACTTGGCATGGTGGTAGTGACCAACGCACCGCGTGCCAATGCCGAACACATGCTCGATGCCCTGGGTCTGGCCGAGCGCCTGCCGACAGTGGTGGTTGCCGAAGAGCTGGCACGCGCCAAACCCGATCCCCTGCCCTACCTGACCGGCCTGCAACGCTTGGGCGCACGCGCCGAGGCAGGCATTGCCTTCGAAGATTCGGTACCTGGAGTAACTGCTGCGGTTGCGGCTGGGCTGTTCACCGTGGCGCTGTCGACCAGCCAATCGGCGCAGACCCTGCGGTCCGCCGGGGCTAACCTGGTGATCGAATCCTTCGAGGATGAAAACCTCTGGATTCATATCGAAAAGATGCGCAATCCCCTGTAACCGCGAAACCGCCGACGCGGCTCGCCATCCCCTGTAGCAGCGGCGCAAGCCGCGTCCGGACTTACCGCGTTGGGCCAGATGCTCCGCGGATACCGCCGACGCGGCTCGCCATCCCCTGTAGCAGCGGCGCAAGCCGCGTCTGGGCTTACCGCGTTGGGCCAGATGCTCAGCGGATACCGCCGACGCGGCTTGCGCCGCTGCTACAGGGGGTTGTCGAGCAAGAAATTCCCCGGTCGCTGCGGGGCGTCGTTTTCGATTTCCGGTACCAACGCTTCATCCTTGAGGTGGACGCCCGACAGCTTGCGTTGCCAGGCCTCGCGCATCAGGTACTGCAACTTGTGCGCAGCGGTGGCATAGCTCAGGCCCTGCAGGCGCACATTGGAAATGCAGTTGCGTGCGGCATCGTTCAACCCCACTCGCGGTGCATAGGTGAAATACAGCCCGAGGCTGTCGGGCGAACTCAGGCCCGGCCGCTCACCGATCAGCAGTACCACCATGCGCGCGCCCAGTGCCTGCGCTACCTCGTCGGCCACGGCCACCCGTCCTTGCTCGACCAGGCACACCGGCGCCAGGCTCCAGCCCTCGTCACCCGCGATCTGCTCGATGCGTTGCAGCATGGGCAGCGCATGCCGGTGCACAGCCAGCGCGGAAAGACCGTCGGCGATCACCACCGCCAGATCGAACCCTGCCGAACTCTCGCCGGCGTGAGTGAGCAGCTGCTGCAGCGAAGCCTCGTCCAGGCGCCGACCCAGGTCAGGACGCTGCAGATAGACATGCCGGTCAGTCGCCGCGCTGTGCAGGCTCAAACTACCGGGACAAGCCTCGGCGAGCGCTGCCTTGTCGAACGGCAGGTGCACGGCATCGCGGGCTTGCGCATGGGCGTACTGGAAGTCCAGCTGTGCGCTGCTGGGCAAGCTGGTGCCGGCCCGGCCCAGGGCTATGCGCGCAGGTGTCAGTGCACGCAGCGCGCTCCAGGGGTCGCCTCGGGTGGGAGTGTTGTCGTTCATGGCTCACCTTCGAGCAGATGGATGGAGTCAGCCAAACCCTGGCCCGTCAACCCAGACGGGCCAGGGCCGTGCCGAACAACGGCGGAACACCCGTACCCAGCCGCAGCTGGCCGTCCTGCTGTTGCAGTATGTCCATGCGCGCCAGCCAATCTTCGAACTCCGGTGCCGGCCGCAGGCCCAGGGTCTTGCGCGCATACAAGGCATCGTGAAAAGAGGTGGTCTGGTAATTGAGCATGACGTCGTCCGACCCCGGAATGCCCATGATGAAATTGATACCGGCCACGCCCAGCAGGGTCAGCAGCATGTCCATGTCATCCTGGTCAGCCTCGGCATGATTGGTGTAGCAGATGTCGCAACCCATGGGCACACCCATCAGCTTGCCGCAGAAATGGTCCTCGAGCCCTGCGCGGATGATCTGCTTGCCGTTGTACAGGTATTCAGGGCCGATGAAGCCGACCACGGTATTGACCAGGAATGGGTCGAACCGCCGTGCTACCGCATAGGCCCGCGCCTCGCAGGTCTGCTGGTCGACCCCATGGTGGGCGTTGGCGGACAACGCACTGCCCTGCCCGGTTTCGAAGTACATCAGGTTGTTGCCCTGGGTGCCGCGCTTCAGGCTCAGGCCTGCTTCATGGCCTTCCTGCAACACCGCCAGGCTGACACCGAAGCTGCTGTTGGCCGCTTCGGTGCCGGCGATGGACTGGAACACCAGATCCAGCGGCACGCCGCGCTCGATGGCGGCTATCGAAGAGGTCACATGGGTCAGCACGCAGGATTGGGTCGGTATGCCGTAATGCTGGATCACGCCGTCGAGCATCTTCAGCAGCTCGCTGATGGCGCTGAGGCTATCGCTGGCCGGATTGATGCCGATCATGGCATCGCCGTTGCCATACAGCAGGCCATCCAGAACACTGGCAGCGATACCGGCCGGATCGTCCGTGGGATGGTTCGGCTGCAGCCGGGTCGACATCCGCCCACGCAGCCCTACCGTGTTGCGAAAACGCGTGACCACGCGAATCTTCTGCGCCACCAGGACTAGGTCCTGCACACGCATGATCTTCGACACGGCAGCGGCCATCTCCGGCGTGATGCCGGGCGCCAGGGCCCGCAGGCTGGCTTCGTTGGCTTCGTTGGCCTCGTCGCCGAGCAGCCAGTCACGAAAGCCGCCCACGGTCAGATGGCTGACCGCAGCGAAGGCCTGCGCATCGTGGGTATCGACGATCAGGCGGGTGACTTCATCCTCTTCATAGGGGATCAGCGCCTCGTGCAGAAAACGCGTGAGCGGCACGTCCGCCAGGGCCATCTGCGCCGCCGCCCGCTCGGCGTCGCTGCCGGCAGCAATTTCGGCCAGGTAGTCCCCCGAGCGTGCCGGACTGGCCTTGGCCATCAACTGCCGGAGACTGTCGAAGCGCCAGGTCTGCCCGGCGATGCTGTGCACGAAACTCATGCTGCCCTCCTCACTCGCTGGCCATTACGGGGTGGCTGTCGCCGCGGCTGCGCACGAATACGCAGAACAGCGAGCCGAGGCACATCAGACCGATGAAGATCCCGCAGATCATCGCATTGAACCACACCATCGCCACCAGACACACCAGCGCCAGCACCAGCGCAATGGCCGGCACCAGCGGATAGCCGGGCGCGCGGAAGGAACGCTCGAGCTGAGGTTCGCTGTGGCGCAGCTTGAACAGGCTGAGCATGCTCATGATGTACATGACGATGGCACCGAACACAGCCATGGTGATCATTGCCGCGGTCAGGCTCAGCCCCTGCAGGTTGACCAGCCCATCGCTGAAGATCGCCGCGATGCCCACCACCCCACCGGCGAGGATGGCGCGGTGCGGGGTGTGGAAGCGCGATAGCTTGGCCAGGCCCTTGGGCAGGAAACCCGCCCGTGCCAGCGCGAAGAACTGCCGTGAATAGCCCAGGATGATTCCGTGAAAGCTGGCGACCAGCCCGAACAGGCCGATCCATACCAGCATGTGCATCCAGTTGGAGTTCTCGCCCACCACGCCTTTCATGGCTTGCGGCAGCGGGTCGTTGATGTTCGCCAGGGCGCGCCAGTCGCCGACGCCGCCGGCGAAGATCATCACGCTGATGGCCAAGGTGACCAGGGTCAGGATCCCGGCGATGTAGGCCCGGGGAATGGTGCGTTTGGGGTCCTTGGCTTCCTCGGCGGCCATGGCCGCACCTTCGATGGCCAGGAAGAACCAGATGGCGAAAGGAATCGCCGCGAACATCCCGCTCAATGCACCGAGGCTGAACGTGTCGGACCCGGCCCAACCGCCCAGGGCGAAGTTGCTGAAACTGAACGCCGGCGCCACCACGCCCATGAACACCAGCAGTTCGAACACCGCCAGGATGGTCACCACCAGTTCGAAGGTGGCCGCAATGCTCACGCCGACAATGTTGAGGCTCATGAACACGGCATAGGCACCGACCGCGGCCCATTTGGGATCGAGTCCGGGAAACTGCACGTTGAGGTAGGCGCCGATGGCCATGGCGATGGCCGGCGGGGCGAAGACGAATTCGATCAGGGTCGCCAGCCCGGCAATCATGCCGCCTGCAGGGCCGAATGCGCGCAGGCTGTAGGCAAATGGACCACCCGCATTGGGAATGGCCGTGGTCAGTTCGGTGAAGCTGAAGATGAAGCAGGTGTACATCACAGCGACCATCAGCGTGGTGCAGAGGAAACCCAGGGTGCCGGCACTGCCCCAGCCATAGCTCCAGCCAAAGTATTCACCGGAGATCACCAGGCCAACGGCGATACCCCAAAGGTGCAGCGTGCCCAGCGTAGGTTTGAGTTTCGAAACGGTCATGGGGTGTGCCCTCGGAGACGGATGTGCGCATAGGAACGTTCCTGAAGGGTAACCATAGGCGCCAAGTGGCTACTTGACGCCTCGAAAGTGAAAGCAGCCCTACTCTCGATGGTCGAACCGCTGCGCCAGTCTGGGGCTTGCCGCGATTGACTGCCCCGATCCAACGCACCGATGCCCGCACTTCCCAGGCGGCGCAGGGCTGGGCCCACAGGAACGCCATTTCTTTGAAACATCTGCACACATCAAGCCAGTCCAAGCCTCTGCCAGGCACATCCTGGTTCGCTCATCCCGCAGAATGGCGAACCCAGAGCCACACTCATGGTCGCACTGAGGGAGCGACGTGCTCGGTCCGGGAGTTACCCACTCATGTTTCGCTTATTGCGCAGTTGCTTGACCCTGGCACTCCTGGCCGGCATAGCGGGATGTTCGCTGTTGCCCTCCAGGGATCCGGTTTCCATCAGTGTGGTGGGCATCGAGCCCTTGCCTGCGCAAGAGCTGGAGCTGCGCTTCGCCATCAAGCTGCGGCTGCAGAACCCCAACGAAACCGCCATCGACTACGACGGCATAGCGGTGAACCTGGACGTCAACGGCCAGCCGTTGGCCAGTGGCGTCAGCAGCCAGCACGGTCGTATCGAACGTTATTCGGAGGAAGTGCTGGCCGTGCCTGTGAGCGTGTCTGCGTTCACGGCGTTGCGCCAGGCCATGGGCCTCAATCCCGCCCAGAGCCTGAACGGCATGCCCTACCGATTGCATGGCAAGCTTGCCGGCGGACTGTTCGGAACGGTGCGCTTCAGCGACAGCGGTACCTTGAGCCTGCCGGCTGCAGCGGGCTATTGAAACCCGACGCTTGTGCAGGCGAATCCGGCAGCCCCTGGCTCAGCGTGCCGCAGCCATCAGCTTGTTCACTTCGGCACGCACCATGTTGGCGTACTCAGGGGGAGACATGCCGTCCAGCTCGGCGCGTACCCACTCGGCCCAACGCCCCTTGCGTTTGGCCTTTTCCCCGATGAGTCGGGCAGCGTCGGCCTTGGCCTTGCCCAGGTTGGCTTGCCACAGCTCGTAGAGACGGGCCTTTTCATCCTCGATCATGGCGCGCTCGGCCAGCGAACGATTAGCGAGATTGAAGCTCATTGCGAGTACCTGCCAGCAGAAAAAACAGGCGACATCTTACACGTCTGGACATGAAAACCTGTAGGAGCAAACGCTGCGCCTGAGCGCTGCATGCAACTTTCCAGGGCGCCGGGACTCAATCTTGCACTGCCTTAAATAAACACCAGGAGTGAGTGAAATGGCCCGTAGATCAAGTGCTGAATCGGCCGAGGATCAAATCAAGGATCAAGTTTTCAGCGAGCTGCTGGCGTTGATCGAAGAATCGGAAAAAATGCTCAGGGACGGCGCCTCCCTGGTGGGTGATGACGCCAATAGCCTGCGCGCGCAAGTCAATTCCAAGCTGGAGCATGTTTCGTACTCCCTGGCCGGGCTGCGCGAGCGCGCCAAGCCAGTGGTCGAAGCCACGCAAACCTACATCGGTGGCCATCCTTGGCAGACCGTTGCTGCTTCGGCAACCTGCGGCCTGTTGCTGGGGCTGCTGCTGGGCCGTCGCGACTGATCAGTCCGCACTGCACCCACAGATTTCACCCGTGTTCTCGCATCGTTGTTCCGGGCCGTCGATCGCAGCGGCCCTTCCTGCATCATTCTCCAGCCAAAGCCCGCAATCTTTCCAACTCTTCGACAGGCATCGAAATGCCCTGAGTCCTTGCCAGTGCGCGCTGGCGATAGCGCCTGTCGCCCGAGAGGCGCGATTGCCCGGCTTCATGCATGCGCTCGACCAGCTCGCGGCTACGTTCGGCAAAGTTCTGGCCAGCACGCTTGTCAGGGTCGATGACGATGATCAACTGCCCGGTCCAGGGCGTCTGCGCACCAGGATGACGTGTCCAATCGAACTCGAAGGAAAAATTTCCACCGGTGAGGGCCGCTGAAAGCAGCTCCACCATCATCGACAACGCCGAGCCTTTGTGGCCACCAAACGGCAGCAGCGCCCCGCCATCGAGAATTGCCGCCGGGTCGGTCGTCGGCTGCCCGTGCTTGTCGACACCGGCACCGACAGGCACGGGATGCCCGGCCCGTGCCGCGATCTGCACATCACCGTGGGCCAGTGCGCTGGTTGCCATGTCGAAGACCAGCGGATCCTTGCCTGCGCACGGCGCTGCGAAGGCGATCGGATTGGTGCCGAACAATGGCTTGGTGCCTCCATGGGGAACGACGCAGGTCATGCTGTTGACCACGCTCAGGGCCACCAGGCCTTCGGCAGCGAACGGTTCGACATCTGGCCAGAGCGCAGCAAAGTGATGGGAATTGCGGATCGCCAGCACGGCGATACCTGCCTCGCGTGCCTTGCTCACCAACAGCCCGCGCGCCGCGGCCAGTGCTGGCTGGGCAAAGCCACCGGCGGCATCCACTGCCACATAACCACTGGCAACGTCTTCGACCTGCGGACGCGCCTTGCCGTCCACCCAGCCGCTGGCCAGGGTGGAAAGGTAACCGGGAATGCGGAATGTGCCGTGGCTGTGGGCCCCGTCTCGTTGGGCAGTTGCACAGTTGTGAGCAAGAATGTCGGCCACCTCGGCAGAGGTGCCATGACGCAAGAAGATCTGACGCAGCAAGTGCGTCAGATCTTCGAAGGACAGCGATTGAACGGCGGGGTCGCTAGCAGGCATCGGGCATTTCCTGGCGTCAACGGAACGAGGCCCTAGTACGCCACACCCACCCGCCTCAGGACAAGCCCGCGGGCATCAGTCCTTCTGATCGCGCAGCACGTTGCCCGACTGGCCGTCGATACGGAACTCGTAGGCTACGCCGTCGGCTTTCTTGCCCTCACCTTCCCAGTAGCCGTTGTCGTCAGCTTCGATTTTCCACACTTCCGTGTAACCCTTGGACTTGGCGGTCTCGATGGCTTTCTCGATGGTGATCCAACCAGCGCCGGGCTTGTCGGCCAGCGCCAGGCCAGCGGTCATCAGGGCGGAAGTTGCAACGACGGCAGTCAAAGTCTTCTTGAACATGGGGCACTCCATAACAGTGATTGGTTTGTGCTGCACTGTCTTGGAGCGTCACCTCGAAAAATTAGTTCAAAGGCCGCCCGCTTACGGTCGCTTGACCTTGCGACGCAGCACACCGTTGATCACCACCACCAGTACGGCGATACCCATGGCAATGTACTGAAAGAGTTTTTCGGTGATGACGCCCTGGGTCTGCAGATAGGACAGCCCGAGCATGATCAGCAATACCACCAGGGCAATCAGCAAGGAATATTTGATACGTTGAGCTTGAGTCATGTAGAGGTCCTGACAGTCGTGTTGGCCCGGATTCTGTTGCCGGGATGTATCTGTTTGCATGCCATGTTACATCGCCAGGGACCACCGAGGCACAGTGTTCGAGCACATCGCCACGGCCAATGTCATGCCAATGACGGTATGGATTTCCCACGCAGTTGCCGGAACCTGCCCACAGCCAGAGACCTCTTGACTCCTAGAGCCTCAGGGGCGCCTGGACAAGAATGACCTCCGGCCGGATTGGCCAAGTGCTGCCACAAGGAAGTCACCATGAACACCCAACAGCTCCAGCAGATCGACGTCGAGCAACTTCCCCATTCGCTGCAGGTATTGATCGAATGCATCGGTGTCGAACAGGCCTACCGCCTGACCCAGCTCTACGGCGGACGCCCGCGCTACATCCCCAAACACCCGCAACGCACCGCCTTGGCGGAACATCTGGAAGCCGCAACGGTAGTGGCGTTGATCCAGCGCTTCGCCGGCATGGCCCTGGAAATTCCCAAGGCCGACCATTTCCTGCGCCAATGGCGCAACCAGCAGATCCACCACGAGACGCGCAACGGCACATCTCGCAGCGAACTGGCACACAAGTACGGCCTGAGCCAGCGGCAGATCGGCAATATCCGCCGAACCCTGGCCCTTTGAGCCTTCCCCCAGGCCCGACCCATGGGCCCGGGGTTGCCATCAGAAGTCGCGTTTGTAGAACAGATCCAGCGAGCTGGCGACGCCGCTGGCCACTTCCAGATACAAACGCTTGCTCAACAGATAGCGCAAAGCGATGGTATTGGCCGGCTCGAACACACCTACGCCATAGCGCAGGCTGAGCTTCTCGGAAATATTGCCGCTGGCAACCACACTGGTGGCATCGCCGCTGCCTTGGGTGTCGAGCTGGAAATCTTCGATGCCCAGGTCGGTGGCCAGTTTGCTGGTCACCCCCGAGCTGCCCATCAAACCCAGCCCGAGCGCTGCCTGGGCAAGCATGTTGTTGTCCTCGCCGCTGTTGCCCAACGGGCGGCCCAACACCAGGTAGGAGAGCGCCTGTTCCTGGCTCATGGTCGGTTCCGAGAACACTTCGCTGGTGGGTTGCTCGGCATTGCCGGTCAAGCGGATCCCGGCGATCACATCACCGGTGGTGCGGATCGCCTCGATGTCCAGGTACGGCTGACTGATTGGCCCGGCAAACAGCAAGCGCGCGCGGCGTATGGTCAGACGTTGGCCATAGGCGTTGTAGCGCCCGTCATTGAGGGCCAGTTCACCGCGCGTGTCCAGGTTGTCGCCGATATGAACATGGCCTGCCAGGTTGGCGCTCAGGCCGAAGCCGTTGAACGTGAGTTTTTCCTGGCCCACTTCCACATCGATATCAATCGCCATGGGCAACGGCGTCTTGCCCTGCTCGGTCTGGTTGCCGACGATGACCACGTCATCGGATAGCTTCACGGTGGACGGCGGCAATTGCCGAACCACGATGGCACCCTTGGGAATGAACACCTTGCCGACCACGGCGAGACGCTCGCCATTCATCTGGATGCGCAGGTCGGGCGCCGCTTCCAGGGTTGCATAGGGTTCGACATTGATCGGCAGCCGCGAGCCCTTGAGCTGCACGTCTACATCCAGGGCATCGGCCCAGGCGACGGTGCCGCCCAGCGACCCTTGGCCGGTCTTGCCGCTTTTCCAACTGCCCTGCAAACGCACGCTTTCACCGGCGATCTGCGCCTGCAACTGCAGGTCTTCAAGGGTGGTCGGCAGTTCCGGGCCGGCTAATTCGCCACCGCTGAGACGGACGTTGCCGTTGACCTGCGGTGCCATCAGAGAACCTGTGATCTGTCCGCTGCCATCGAGCTGCCCCTTGAGGGTTTCGACCATGGGCACGAAGGGCCGAGCGATGGAAAGGTCGAGCCCGGCCAGGCGGAAACTGCCGGTGACAGGCTTGCTCTCCGGGATCGGATCGATCTGCGCAATCACCTGCAATTGCCCCAGGCGATCCCCGCGGAAATTGAGCTCGGTATCGATTCGCTTCGGGTTCAGACGGCTGGTCAGACGCAGGGTTTGATAGGGGAAGTCGACCCACTGCTGGTCGTTGCGCACCCGCAAGGTGCCGTTGCCGGCATCGACCGTGATCTCACCGGCCGGACCGCTGGCGGGCACATCCACCGCCACGTCGGCATTGAGCAGGCCCTGCCAGGCGAAATCCTTCGGCAACCACTGGGCCAGGCTGTCCAGCGGGAACTGCTTGAGGTGGTAGCGCAGGCGCGGCTCGGGCGCCAGGCGCTGGTCTTCGCTACACAGGCTGGCCTGTCCTGAGCGCCAACAATGGGCACCGAAGTTGAGCTGCCCGCCAGCCAGGTATTCCAGGCGCGCTGGCGCCTGCAGGCGCCAGTCCTGGCCACCGGCCTGCACCGAACCGCTGGCCAGTCGCCCGCGCCAGCTGCTTTGTGCGGTGAAGCCTTTGTCCAGCGTACCGTCCAGACTGGTCGCCAGGGCCAGCTGAGGCCCCTTGAGATCCAGTTGCGCTTGCTGTCGCTTGATATCGCCCGAGGCCTTGGCGCTCAAGGTGCCCAGGTCGGTTGCACCTGCGCGAATGCCTGCAGCTGTCAAATCCAGCGTGCCGCGCTGGGCCCCATCGAGGCCGGCGTCCAGGGTCAGGTTCTGCAGACGGTTGCTGTCCATTGCCAACTGTTGGCCCACCAGCTTGAGCTTGCCCTGGGGTGCCTGCAGGGTACCTGCGGCATCCATCTGACCTTTCAACCGACCCTGCAGCCCGGGCCACAACTGCCCCAGGCGGGCCAGGTCGATGTCCAGCCGACCCTCGACTCGCTGCTGCAGGCTGCCTTGACCCTTGATGCGGTTATCACCCAGGCGAACGTCGAGGTTGCCCAGCGTCCAACGTTCGCCCGCGCCTTGGGCCTTGGCCTGGAGCACGGCCGGTTGCCCGCGCAAGCGGCCCTTGAGGTCCAGGTCGGCATCGAGGCTGAGTCGTTCGTTCTTGAATTCACCCGTACTGCGCAAAGGACCGGCAAGGCTGCCGGGCATCTGCGCGACCCAGTAGGCCGGATCGATGGCGCTCAAGGCGAGTGCCGTGTCCCAGGCGATGCCGTCGGCAAACTTCACGTTCAAGTGACCTGCCGCCTTGCCCTGCCCGGCCACCAGTTCCAGCTGGGGAAGGAAGACCTGCTGCAGGTCGCCGCTGAACGGCGTTACCAGGGTGAATGCACCGGCCGGGCCATCGAAGGCACCTTTCAGGTTGCCCAGGTACTTGCCGTCGCTGTAATCGATCTCGCCGTTGAAACGCCGCACCTTCACGGCTGGCTCGGCAATGACCGGATACAGGCGGTGCCAGGGGAAGTCCAGCCAGTCGATCCTGGCCTTCGCCGCCAGGCCTTGTTGCCAATCCAGAGAGCCAGACAGCCGCAGGTGCTGTTGCGCGCTGGACGAGATGTCCAACGCCTGCACCACGGCACCCTTGGCATCCACCCGCGCGCCAAGCAACAGGGTCATCGGCGACTGCTCGGCCGGCAGACTGGCCCGGCCATCGATGGCATAGCCAGCCTGCAGGTCACCCTTGGCGAGGAGTTCCAGCTGATTGAAAGCCAGGGTGTCGGGCAGCCCGGCGCTGGGTTTGAACGCCTCGCTCTGAATGCGCAACTGCGCAGGCAAATGCTCGGCCAGCGGCTGCACTGTGCCGGTGATCAGCGCGGGCAGGTAGCCGCTGCTCTCGCCGTCCAGGGTCAGTGTGTCCAGCAGATCGCCCGTGGCGTTGAGGGTGACCTGCCAGGGCTTGTCGTCCACTGCGGGCAGTTGCACCTGGGCGTCGAGATCGAGTGGCCATTGACCGCCAGGACGCAGAGTGCCGTGCACATCCAGCACCAGTTCATCGCGCTGCAGGTGGGCTCGGTCGATCTTGAGGCCGTCGGTGGTCCAGTGCGCCGCCAGCTCCAGACCGCTCAGCTGTTGCACCCCATCCAGCTCCAGGCTATCGATACGCACATCGCCAAGTTCTATCGCGATGGGCAATTGCAGATCGGGCAGTACGATCGGACCGCTGCTGGCAGGCTCTTCGCTGGCAGGCAACTGCGCAAGAATGGCGCCGGTGTGCAAGGTGTCGATGCACAGGGTCATGCGCCACAGGCAAGCGGGTGACCAGGCCAGCTCAAGCGCCTGCACCTCGACTCGGGTCGCCTGTTGCTGCCATACCAGCCTGTCGGCCTGCCAATGCCCGCCCAGCCTGCCACTGAAGTTTTCCAGGGTCAGTCCGGGCACGCGAGCCAGCGCCCAGCGGCTGCCGGCTTGCGTGCCCAATACCAGCGACACGGCCACGATCACGGTCAGCAGCAAGGCTGCGACCGCGCCTAAGGAGATCAGCAGACCTCGTTTCACTGCGGGCTTCATAGTTCCGGCCCCATGGAAAAGTGCAGGCGCACGCCACCGTCGTCATCCATGGCGTGGGCCAGATCGAGACGAATCGGGCCTACCGGGGAGACCCAGCGTACGCCCACGCCGATGCCCGTCTTGAGGTCGGCGAACTTGAGGTCGTTGAACGAGTTGCCCTTGTCGATAAAGGTCGCCAGGCGCCATTTCTCGGCAATCGAGTACTGGTATTCCACGCTGCCGGCCACCATGTAGCGTCCACCGATGCGGTCGCCATCTGAGTTTTCCGGAGACAGGGTCTGGTAATCGTAGCCACGCACGCTCTGATCGCCACCGGCAAAGAAGCGCAGCGAAGGCGGAACGGATTTGTAACCGTTGGTGGCGTTGCCGCCCAACTGCACTCGGCCAAGCAAGCGATGATTCTGCGCCACGGTGGTCAAGCCCTTGAGCATTACGTTGCCATGCAACAGGTTGGTGTCCGACATCAGCCCTTCCTTGGCCACTTGCGCATCGAACTGCACACGGTAGCCATTGTGCGGGTCGACCTTGTTGTCGCTCTTGAGGTAGGTGTAGCTGATGCCTGGCATCAACAGGGTACTCAGGCCGGTGTCGTCGCCCAACCGGTATTCTTCGCGTTGCCACTTCAGCGAGATGACTCGCTGCCAGCCGCTGGGTAGCTTGCTGTGCCATTCCGGGCCGAATGTCAGCAGTTTGCTCAGGCTGTCGGTGTCGGCCAGCTCTTCGTATTGGTAGCCACCAGCCCAGCGCAGTTTGTCGGTGAGGGGTGGATCCAGGGGGATGTCATACCAGAGCCCGACGTTCTGCCGAGGCGCGGAAAGCTCCATTTCCGCACCATAGCTGTGGCCCTGGGGATTGACCCAGTGGCGGGTCCAGTTGGCTTTGCCCCGCGGCCCCACATCGGTCGAATAACCCAGGCCCAACCCCATGGTCCGGGGCTTGCGCGTGGTCAGTTGCACGTCCACGGGAATGACCCGCTCGGTGGCTGCCGTTGGCGCCGCGTCGACCCGCACGCCTTCGAAATAGCCACTCGATTGCAGCGCCTGGTTCAGCTCGGCAATCAGTTCGGAATCGTAGGCGGTGTCTTCCTTGAAGGGCACCATGCGCTGCAGCAGTTCATCGTCGAAAGGCGTGTCGCCCTGGAAACTGACCTTGCCCAGCTTGAACCGCGGACCGCTGTTGTACACCAGTTCGATGTCGGCCAGGCCTGCCCGTGGGTCGACGGCCAGGCGCTGCTTGCTGAAGGTGCCACTGAAGAATCCATAGCGCGAGGCCTGGTTCTGTATCAGCTGCTTGGCATTCTCGTACTGACCGTGGTTGAGCACCGCGCCAGGAGCCAGCTCGCGACTGTGCGGCACGCGGAAGGCCTTCAATTGCGCCGCCGGACCTTCGACACGTACGGTGACGTTGCGCAGATGTATAGGCTCTCCCGGCTCAATGTGCAGCAGCAGGCGAGGATTTTCTCCCGGCTGTACTTCGCTGCTCACTCGCGCTTGGTAATAGCCCAACGCCTGCGCCGCTTTCTGCGCCTGCTCCTCGGCCCCGCGACTGAAGCGCAACAGTGCCTCGCCGTCACGATCGCCCAGGCTGCCGATATAGCCTTCGACATTGCTCTTGAGCGCCGCATTGGCAGGGTTGATGCGCACATCGAGTACGCTTTGGGCCTGAGCCGCCATACATGCAACCAGCAGCGCCAGGCTGCCGGCCAATCGTCCTGAATAGTTCATAGGCGAATGCTATCACGACCTGTACGTCGATTTGGACCCTGCCAGGCGTCGTGGATGACTGGAGTTCAGCCTTGTGCGTAACCGACTGTTTCAGAACTGCGGACCGTTTCAGGGCTGGGATGGAAGAACACGTGCTCGACCACCGGACCCAATGGCACTTCGCCGATCTGGGTATAGCCTTGCCGTTCGAAGAACGCCAGATAGCGCGGATTGCCGGTGTCCAACACCACGCCTTCGGACGTCGGGTCCTGGGCGCACCAGTTGTGTACCGCCGTCAGCAGTTGCTCGGCCAGTTCAGGGCCCTGGTAATCGGGATGCAGCCCCATCAGCGGCAGCACATGCACCGCATCCGAAGGCAGGCAATGCTGCACGGCGTGATGGTATTCAAGATAACGGCGAGTACCTTCCACGCCGGTGCCCAGCATCATCCGCCATTGCCAGGCCCAGCTCTCGGTGATGCCCAGGCGACGCTGGGGTGGCGCTACCAGCGCAACGCCGGCCAGACGGTCATCGAAGAACAGGCCCAGCGCCGGTAGGTCCTGGAGGAAGTGCTGATTGACCAGTTGCCGCACCGTGGAACGCACGCGGCGCTCGAACCCAGGACGATCGGCTTCGAACAGGTAGGCAAAGGTCGGGTCAAGCAGGTAGGTCTGGTAGAGCAGCGCGCGGGTTTCCCGAGCGTAACCACCATCGAGCTGACGTACTTCTGCAGCGGTGGTCGAGGTCTGGAGCATGGAGGTCTGTCCTTGGCGAGTGCAACGAGTAGTCAATGGACGATGCGCGGCGGCAGGGGTTCCGTGCCCGGGGCAGGCAAATCACGCTGGATTGCACGCCGCCGCGCTGGTCGCTTGCGCCACACTCCGTTAGCATCGCGCATTTGCCAGGATCCGCGACCATGAAAATCGTCTCGTTCAACATCAACGGCTTGCGCGCCCGCCCGCATCAGCTGGCGGCCTTGATCGACAAGCACCAGCCCGATGTGATCGGGCTGCAGGAAACCAAGGTGTCGGACGAGCAGTTTCCGCAGGCCGAGGTCGAGGCGCTGGGCTATCACGTGCACTTTCATGGGCAGAAAGGGCACTACGGGGTTGCGCTGCTTTCTCGCGCCGCCCCGCTGAGTATCGACAAAGGCTTCGCCGGTGACGAAGACGACGCTCAACGCCGCTTCATCCGTGGCACATTCGCCGATGCCCAGGGCCAGGTCGTCACGGTGATGAACGGCTACTTCCCGCAAGGTGAAAGTCGCGATCACCCGACCAAGTTTCCCGCCAAACGACGCTTCTACAGCGACCTGCAGAGCTTGCTGGAAAGCGGCTTCAGCAACGATCAGCCATTGATCGTGATGGGCGATGTGAACATTTCGCCCCAGGATTGCGACATTGGTATCGGGGCGGACAACGCCAAGCGTTGGCTGAAGACGGGCAAGTGCAGCTTCTTGCCCGAAGAACGCGAATGGATGCAACGGTTGCAGGACTGGGGGCTGGTCGACAGCTTCCGTCACCTGCACCCGGAGGTGGCCGACCGGTTCAGCTGGTTCGATTATCGCAGCCGCGGCTTCGAAGACCAGCCCAAGCGCGGCCTGCGCATCGATGTGATTTTGGCATCCCGCGGGCTGCTGCCGCAGGTTCGGGCCGCCGGTATCGACTACGACCTGCGCGCCATGGAAAAACCTTCGGACCATGCCCCGATCTGGTTGGAATTGGGGCCCTTGTAACGACCGTACGGGAATTGGCGCCGCGCCCGGACGCGGCTTGCGCCGCTGCTACAGGGGTTGCGTGCGTCTGCTGGGTTGCGGGGCTGGCGGACGCGGCTTGCGCCGCTGCTACAGGGGTTGCAGGGCGCTGGGGGTGTGGTTTTTGTAGCAGCGGCGCGAGCCGCGTCGGCGGTGCATGGGGTTGGCCTGCAGCATCGCCGTACGGCTTTTGAGGTGGGGGTTATTGCGTCTTGGCCTGCTGATCGAGCTGGGCGCGAAGTTCCGGGGCCAGGTTCAGGGCGGCTGCCAGTTGGTCGAGCCAGGCCCGCTCGCCGGCATCCTGCTGACCCATGAGCATCACGCTGGCGAGGTACATCTCTGCTGCCATCGCTGGGCCATCCGCGGCACTGGCCAGCTCTTGCGCGTCCAGCGGCCGCGCCAATTCTGCGTCCAGCCACTGCTGCAACTGCGCATCCTCGGCATGCTCGGTCAATTCGGCGCGAATCGCGGCTTCCTCTTGTGCATCCACCCGGCCATCGGCCTTGGCCGCGGCAATCAACGCGCGCAAAATCGCATGGCTGTGGCCTTCAACTTCGGACTCGGACAGCTGATCGATTGTGCGCAACGCTTGCTGGGGTGCGGCTGCCTGCTGTTGCTGCCAGGTCTGATAGGCCTTGTAAGCCATCATTGCCAACGACGCCATGGCAGTGTACTTGCTCGAACCGGAACGACTGCCCCCGCTTCCGCCCAGCATGCCACCCAGCAAACCGCCGAGCCCACCCAGCCCGGCGCCGCCCGATGCGCCGCGACCGCCACCGAGCAGTCCGCCCAGCAAACCGCCCAGTCCGCCCTGCCCTTTGGCAGCGCCAGGCTGGCCGGCCGAGGATTGTCCGCTGCGACCGCGCAGCAGTTGTTCAAGTAGATCACTGGTATTCATGGCAAGGCTCTCTCTGTGTGGCGATAAGGAGTGCAACACCATAGATCATCGAGCGGCCGGGCGGGTTCAGCGCAACCTGTAGGCGCCGCCCTCAGAACCAGCGATCGTTACGCTTGCGACCACGCGTCATCATCGGCAGGATCAGCCCGGCCAGCAAACCAGCACCGGCAATGCTGCCGCCATAGACCATGTAGCTCATCATGACGTGCTTGTTTTCATCACCCAACTTCGCCTGGGTGCTGCGCAATTCGGACTGGGCATCGCTGAGCTCGGCGTTCAGCGCCTTGCTGCGCGCTTCCAGCTCGTCGATCAGCTTCTTGCGCGCATCCAGGGTTTCCTGCATGCCCTGGACTCGGTTCTTCCAGCTGTCATCGATGGACTGCAGCTTGCCGCTCAGATCGGCCACCTGCTGCGTCAGCAGCGGAACGTGTTCGGCAGGGCCGGGGGTGGGTTGCAGGTCGCTGCTGGGGATCCAGACACTGGAACCACCCTCGCCGCGCACCTGGCTGTAGTCACCCTGAGTGGAAAGCAATTCGACTTTCTGACCGGACTTCAAGCTGCCGACGATGCGATAGCCATCGGTCGGGCCGCTGCGCACGAAGGTACTGAGGTTGTCGCTGACCCAGCGGCTGGTGTCGGGTGCTTCTTCGCCATGCGCAGGGCCGACAGTGAACAACAGCCCGGTGAACAGGCCGGTGGCAACCAGGCGGGTGCGGCTGAATACGGTAGAAAGACGTTGAGATGAGGGCATGGCGATCTTCACATGAATAAGAAAAAAGGCCCCGATGAACGGACCATTCGAAAGGGGGGGCAACAATGCCCCGCGGGCTGGGCCTGCACCGGTCGTGCCTGTCGCTACTACCGCTACGGGTGGCTACTACTTGCGAAGAGAGGCGATGAAAAGCCCTTCCTGGGCCTATTGCCCGGCATGCCGTCGGTTCAAGCCGCCAGCTGAAAGACCACAAAAAGGTGGCAAGGTTCACAAAAAGACTGTGACTGGGCGCACGGCTCGAGCGTGTTCCGGCGCTAGGCGTCGCCCAGTTGCACGGCAAAAAAACACCCATGGGGCTCGCGACTGCTCAGGCTCACGTGCCAGCCCTGGTTGACACAGATGCGCTGCACCAGGGACAAGCCCAGGCCCAGACCCTCGCCGCGCTGCTCGTCCCCGCGCACGAATGGCTGAAACATGGCGTTGCGCTTTTCCTCCGGAATGCCGATACCGCTGTCCTCCACGTGGAACCCGGTTTCGGTCAGGGTGAGGCGCACGAACCCGGTGTCGGTGTAGTGCCATGCGTTGCGCAGCAGGTTGCCCATTACCGAATGCAGGAATGCATGGTTGTAGACCTCGCTCGAATGGTTGTCCGCCACATAGATGAATTCAAGGCCCTTGGCCTCTATTTGGCGCCCCCAGATCTCGACCAGTTCGTCGGCGGTCCGGCGCAAGGTGGCAGAAGGATTGCCATGGCTGGCCGCATCGCGGTCGCGTGCCAGCAACAGGAACGTTTCGACCAGTTGGCTCATGCCGTCGGTGGCCCGTGCAATCCGCGCCACTTGACGGTGCGAGCGCTCATCCAGCTCGGTGGCCAGCAGCAGGTCGCAGGAGCTGGCGAGAATCATCAACGGCGTGCGCAATTCGTGGCTCACGTCGCTGGTGAACATCTGCTCGCGATTGAGCGCCGCCCGCAGCTTGCTCAGCGTTTCATCGAAGGAGCGCGCCAGTTCGCCGACTTCATCGTCGGTGTAATCGGGCGACAGCGGCGGAGCCAGGCCGAGCATCTTGTCGCGATGGCGCACCTGCCGGGCCAGCCGCACGACCGGCGCCATCACCCGGCGGGCCAGGAGTCCGCCCAGCATGATCGCCAGGGCGATGCTCAGCAGAAAGCCAGCGCCTACCACGATGAACAGCACATTGGCACGCTGTTCCATACCCTCCTGGTCACGCAGCAATACGTACTGACGATTGTCGACGCGGGCGACCATGGCGTAGTAGGTGCGCGGCCAGAGCGTGAGCTTCTGGAAACCGATCGGCAGGGTCTTGAGCTCGTTGGGCATGCTCAGGTCGCCGTTGCCACCCTCGATGTAGAACAGCTCGTCTTTCTCGGGTCGGTGGCGCCAATCGTCCGCATTGTCGACCAACAGCAGGCGATGCATGTTGCCGCTCAAACTCATGGTCGTCAGCTTGCGCTCCACCAGATGCACGGTGGCCACGATGCCCACAGCGAATACGCCGGCGACGAAAGCGCTCATCAACGCAAACACGATGACGATCCGTCGACTCAGACTCTGCTTGAACTCCATACGGCTCCACTGGGTACTTGCACAGGACGCACCTTCTGCGCTCGGGCCGAGCATGATTATGGGAGACGCTCGAACAATCAAGCCTTGCCGGGGCTTTCGTGGGCCTGAGCAAGGGCAAGGCGCTGAGCTGCGGATTGCAAACACCGCGCGACAGGATCCATGTGCGACGAAGCAGGCCGGAATGCGTGACTTGCAGGTCATAAATAAAATATGTAGTGCTGATAAAAAAGCACTACATATTCATTGACGCGACTCGTTGTGACTTGCATGATGAGGCCGTCTCCCTGATCGGGAACAGAGCAGAGGCGAAACCAGTCCTGCTCGATGAGCCATCGAGTCACTCCGATGTGATCCGCGTACCCCGCGGGTAGGTGCAACCTGAACGCCATGGCTTTCATGTAGTGATGGTTTCAAGCACTACACATCGAGCTCGAGCCAGTACTGACCTAGACGGACAACACGTGAAGCGTACCTGCCGACCCGTGTTGGGGACCACAACCTGACAGATCACACAGAGCTCAAGGAGCATACACATGAACCTGAACCAGCAGCCCACCGTTGACCAGCTCGCCCGCATTCTGGCAGCCGGCCGTGACAGCCTCGACGACCATATTCTTTGGGTCTGCCAGCGGGGCGATGTACATATCGACGCCCTGGCCAATGACGCCGACGGCGAGGATTTCGAGCGCAGCCACCCCGAACTGCGCGCGCGCATGCCGATCTACCGCCGCGGCAAGGGCTATGTCGGCAAGAAAGCGGCGGCCGATCGGCAGTTCGTCAACGATGTGTTCCAGACCCTCAATCGCGAGTGGACCCTGGGCCAGGGACAGGGCCAGGTACGTCGGATTGCCAGCTATTGCTGACGCAGGTGAACAACCGCATCAAGCCGGACGCGGCTTGCGCCGCTGCTACAGGGGATGAGGTCCTGTAGCAGCGGCGCAAGCCGCGTCGGCGGCAACACAGTAAGCCTGTACAACCGCATCAAGCCGGACGCGGCTTGCACCGCTGCTACAGGGGATGGTGTCGTTCTGTAGCAGCGGCGCGAGCCGCGTCGGCGGCTACCGCTGCACACCTGTTCGCCGCATGGATTTGACGTTGGGGGTGGGTTTATCCAAAGTAGCCGCCTCTTATCGCTATCAGGATGCGTTGCGTGACCCATTTCCGTTTCCCCTGGCGACGCCTGCTCATCGGCGTCGTGCCGGCGCTGGCGCTGTTGTCCGCCTGCGACAACGACAACAAGCCCGTGCCACCCACACAACCCGTCGCCACCTACGCACCGGCCACCTGGGATGATTTGCCCAAGGTCAGCGACAGCGACCTGCAGGCCGGCTTCACTGCCTGGCGCTCGGCTTGCCAGCGGCTGGCCAAGGATGCGATCTGGGGCGCCACCTGCGCCTCGGCGCAAGCGGTGGACACTGCTCCCACCGCGATCCGCACCTTCCTTCAGGCACAACTGCAGGTCTACGGCCTGCGCTCTGCGGAAAAAGGCGAACACGGCCTGATCACTGGCTACTACGAGCCTGTCTATCCCGGCAGCCTCAAGGCCGACGCAGGGCATCCGGTACCTGTCTACGGCGTACCGGCAGACATGATCAGCGTGCAGTTGGACAGCCTTTACCCCGAACTCAAAGGCAAGCGCCTGCGCGGGCGGCTCGACGGCCAGGTGCTGCGTCCCTATGATGACGCGGCCACCATCCAGCGTCAGGGCATCGACAACGCGCCCGTGGTGGCGTGGATGCGCGACCCCATGGACCTGCAGTTCCTGCAGATTCAAGGTTCGGGGCGCCTGCAGCTGGATAACGGTCGGCAACTGCGCGTCGGCTACGCTGACCAGAACGGCCACCCCTACCGTCCGGTCGGCCGCTGGCTGGTGGACCAGGGCCTGCTGAAGAAAGAAGAGGTGAGCATGGGCCGCATCCGTGACTGGGCCGTGGCCAACCCCCAGCGCGTGCCGGAACTGCTCGCCAGCAATCCGAGCTACGTGTTCTTCAGCCTTCGGCCGGACAGCAACGAAGGGCCGCGTGGCTCGCTCAACGTGCCCCTTACCGCAGGCTACAGCGTGGCGATCGATCGCAAGGTGATCCCGTTGGGTAGCCTGTTATGGCTGTCGACCACGCGCCCCGACGGCACCCCGGTGGTTCGCCCAGTGGCCGCGCAAGACACCGGTGGCGCCATTGCCGGCGAAGTGCGTGCCGATCTGTTCTGGGGGACGGGAGCAGAAGCCGGCGAGCTGGCCGGCAACATGAAGCAGGAAGGTCAGGTGTGGTTGCTCTGGCCCAAAGGGGCCGCATTGCCAACCCCCTGAAGCAGACGGCGAATGCCTACCAACAAAATGCCTGCAAACAAACAGGGCACCTGACCGTCAGGCCAGGTGCCCTGCTCTTTCAGGCCAGCAGTTCCTGAATCTGCTCGTGCAGCGTATCCAAGTCGAACGGCTTGGCCAGGATCGGCGCCTTGCGCGCGATCGGGCTGTTGGTTTCGAGGATTTCCGCCGGATAGCCACTGATGAATATCACCTTCAGGTCCGGCCGCAGCAACACGGCGGGCTCGGCGATCTTCACCCCGGAAATGCCACCGGGCAGACGATAGTCGGTGACCATCAGGTCCAGGTGCGGCTTGGTCGACAGAATTTCCAGTGCCTGCTCGCCATTCTCGGCTTTCAGGACGCGATAGCCCAGGCCGGACAAGTAGTCTGCCAGGACCATCAATATCAACGGTTCGTCCTCTACGATGAGAACGACATCTTGTGCATCTTCACTCATGGGGAAGCCTATGTACTTATATGTTTTGCTGCCATTACGACCATGACCTGCGACAGAGGTTGCGTGTGAGTGCGCTTATTCCTAAAGCGGCAGGCTGACCCGGAACGTCGCGCCGTCGCCCAGGGCGCTGTCGACTTCGATGCGCCCGCCGTGGGCCGCCACGATCTGCTCGGAAATGAACAGGCCCAGGCCCAGGCCCGCTACCACGTTGCTGCCCGACACCCGCTCGAATTGCTGAAAGATGCGCAGCTGGTTTTCCTTGCTGATACCGATGCCATGGTCCCGCACTTCCACGCGCGCCCAGCCGTTGTGCCCGTACACCGTGACCTCCACCGGCCCCTTGCCACCGTAGCGCAAGGCATTCGAGATCAGGTTGCTGACCACTTGCTCGATGCGGAACTCGTCCCAGATGCCCAGCACCGGCTCATCCGCACGCAGGCTGATGGTGCAGTCGGCGGCAGCCACCTGAGGCGCAAAACTGTCGACCAGATTGCGCACCAGTTGCGCCAGGTCGAACTGGGCAGGACGGATGGACAGCTTGCCGGTGCGGATGCGCGACACATCGAGCATGTCCTCGATCAAGCGGATCAGGCTCTTGATCTGCCGCTCGTCGCGTTCGACCATGGCGCGCATCTTGTCGAGGGTGAAGGCATCGGCGTTATCGCGCGCCAGGTGCAGTTTGCGCAGTTGCGTTTCCAGGATCAGCCCATTGAGCGGGGTGCGCACTTCGTGGGAAACGATCGACATGAAGTCGTCACGCATGCGCACTGCATGCTCCAGTTCGCTTTGGGTCACTTGCAGGCGCTTGAGCAGCACCTCTTGTTCCTGACGCGAGCGCTCCAGCGCATCGAGCTGTTCCTTGAGGGTCTTGCGCTGGCGGTACAGGTCGACGAACACGCTGACCTTGCTCTTCACCGCCTGCATGTCCAGCGGCTTGTGGAGGAAATCCACGGCGCCGCTTTCGTAGCCCTTGAAGGCATAGTTGAGCTCGCGCCCGGCGGCGCTGACGAACACGATCGGAATGTTCTTGGTCTTCTCGGTGCTGCGCATGAGCTCGGCCAGCTCGAAGCCGTTCATGCCCGGCATCTGCACATCGAGAATGGCCATGGCGAATTCGTGCTGCAACAGCAGCGACAAAGCTTCGTCGGCCGAGAGTGCCTTGTGCACCTCGCGGCCGGGGCTGGCGATCAACGCCTCCAGGGCCAGCAGGTTCTCCGGCAGGTCATCGACGATCAACAGTTTTGCTTGGACGTTGCTTAGCATGTGCTTCGTTCCAGCTCGGCAAGCAGACAGCCAATGCCGTGGAGTGAAAGAATGTGATCAGGCGCCTGCAGGCGGATGGCCGCCTGCGGCATGACCGCGACCCGCGCCTCGGCGGGGTCCTGGACGATGGTCAAGCCACCTTTGTGTTTGATGCTGGCCAGACCTCGCGCGCCGTCTTCGTTGGCCCCCGTCAACAATACCCCGATCAACCCGCTGCCATAGGCATCGGCGGCCGAATCGAAGAGAAAGTCTATGGCTGGACGCGAATAGTGCACCCGCTCCTCCTGGCTCAACGACAGGCTGAAATCGCGCTCGACCGACAGGTGATAACTGGGGCCGGCAAAGTAGAACATACCGGGTTCGATGGGCTCCTTGTCACGCGCCTGGCGCACCGGCCGGTTCAAGCGCCTTTCGAACACTTCCGCCAACTGGCTGTGACGCTCGTCCGGCAGGTGCAGCACGGTCAGCACCGGTAGCTTGAAATCCATCGGCAACTGCCCGTACACCCCCAGCAGTGCCTCGACGCCACCGGCCGATGCGCCCACCACCACCGCTTGGAAACGACTCATGACTTGCGATAGATCCGTTCGGGGCGCGTCAGGGTTTCGAAGCGCGAACTGTAGGCCGAGAAATCCAGGGTTTCCTTGCTGCCGAGCATGAGAAAGCCGCGATGGCTCAGGGATTCGTGGAACAGCCCGAATGCGCGGTCCTGCAGGCCTTTGTTGAAATAGATGAGCACATTGCGGCAGGACACCAGCTGGGTCTCGGAGAACACGCTGTCGGTGGCCAGGCTGTGGTCGGCGAAGGTCACGTTCTCGCGCAGGCTGCTGTCGAAGATGGCGTTGCCATAGGCCGCGGTGTAGTAGTCGGCGAACGAGCGGGTGCCACCGGCGCGCTGGTAGCTCTGGGTATAGGCGCGCACGCTTTCCATGGAGTAGATGCCTTGCTTGGCCTTTTCCAGGGAGGTCGGGTTGATATCGGTGGCATAGATGATGGTGCGGTCGAGCAGACCTTCCTCGCGCAGCAGAATGGCCATGGAGTAGACCTCTTCGCCGGTGCTGCACCCGGCGATCCAGACCTTGAGCGATGGATAGGTCTTGAGCAGCGGCACCACCTCACGGCGCAGCGCCAGGAAGTGCTCGGGGTCACGGAACATCTCGCTTACCGGAATCGTCAGGTACTGCAGCAGCTCCATGAACGCCGTAGGCTCGTGCAGCACCCGAGCCTGCAGCGACGAGACGCTGCTGCACTCCATCTGGCGCAGCGCGTGCAGGATGCGACGCTTCACCGACGCGCCCGAGTAATCGCGGAAATCGTAGCTGTAGGTGAGGTAGATCGCCTCGATCAGCAAACGGATCTCGATATCGATATTGCGCTCGGCAGCCGGCTGGGAGGGCTTGCCGGCCAGGGAATCACTCACTACATGCGCTCCAGTTGCGGCAACCACACGCGGATCAGCGAGAACAGACGATCCAGGTCGATGGGCTTGGCCAGGTAGTCGTTGGAACCGGCCTGCAGGCAGCGTTCCTGATCGTCTTTCATGGCCTTGGCAGTGACCGCGATGATCGGCAGCTTGCGCCAGCGCGGGTCCTTGCGGATCTCGCGGGTGGCCTCGTAGCCATCCATCTCGGGCATCATCACATCCATCAACACCAGATCGATGTCCTCGACCTGATTCAACTTGTCGATTGCCTCTCGGCCGTTACGGCCTACTTCAACGATGGCGCCCTTGTGTTCCAGGGCACTGGTCAGGGCAAAGATATTGCGCACGTCGTCGTCCACCACGAGGATCTTGCGGCCCTCGAAGACCTTGTCGCGACTGCGGGCGGTTTTCAACATCTTTTGCCGCTCATGGGACAACTGCGATTCGACTTTGTGCAGGAACAGCGTCACTTCGTCGAGCAGCCGCTCGGGCGAGCGCGCGCCCTTGATGATGATCGAACGGGAGTACTTGAGCAGCTCGGCTTCTTCGTCGCGGGTGAGGTTGCGCCCGGTGTAGACGATGACCGGCGGGAACGCACGGATCTCCTCGTTGGACATGCGCTTGAGCAGGTCGCCGCCAAGCATGTCGGGCAGCTTGAGGTCGATGATCATGCAGTCGTAGACGTTGTCGCGCAGCAGGTCGAGTGCCTCCTGGGCAAAGCCCACGGCAGTGATCTCGATGTCGTCGTCGCCGATCAGCAGGGAAATGCTCTCGCGCTGCAGGTCATCGTCTTCCACCAGCAGAATGCGCTTGAGCTTTTGCGTCAGCTTGGCTTCCAGGCGGCCGAAGACTTCCTTGAGTTCGTCGCGGGTGGTCGGCTTGACCGCATAGCCGATCGCGCCCATGTGCATGGCCGCCTCGACCCGGTCCTCGACCGAAATCACGTGCACGGGAATGTGCCGCGTGGTGGCCAGTTCCTTGAGGCGCTGCAGCACGGTCAGGCCGGAATGATCGGGCAGGCGCATGTCGAGCAGGATCGCATCGGGCACGAAGGTCGCCGCCAGGTCGAAGCCCTCATCGGCGGCGTGGGCCACCAGACAGTGGTAGTCCAGCTCATGCGCCAGGTCGTAAAGGATACGCGCGAAGTTCGGCTCATCCTCGACCACCAGTATGCAGCGCTTGGTGAACGGGCCTTTATCGCGGTCGTCGGCAAAGCGCGCCACGGTCAGCGGCGCTTCGAGCACGGCCGGGGTGTTGGACACCGGCTGCGCAGCGATCACCATGGGCTGCGGCGCATGCCGCGGCGCCTCGATGATTTCTTCGTAGCGTTGCGGCAATACCAAAGTAAAGGTGCTGCCCTTGCCCAGTTCGCTGCTGACGGTGATGTAGCCGCCGAGCATGTTGGCTAGGTCGCGGGAAATCGACAGGCCCAGGCCGGTGCCGCCGTAGCGGCGGTTGGTGGTGCCGTCCGCCTGGCGGAAGGCCTCGAAGATGGCCTGCTGCTGGTCGACGGCGATACCGATGCCGGTGTCGCGAATCTGGAAGGCGATGCCTTGGTTGGCATGGCCAGACACCAACAGCTCGACACTGCCCTGCTCGGTGAACTTCAGCGCGTTGGCCAACAGGTTCTTGAGAATCTGCTCAACTCGCTGGCGATCGGTGTACAACATCGCCGGTGCGTCGGGAAGAATCTGCACCGACAGTTCCAGGTGCTTCTGCCCGGCCAGCGGCTCGAAGGTCATGCGCAAGCTGTCGACCAGCCGCGGCACGCTGCTGTTCTCCGGTCGCAGGTCGAGCTTGCCCGCCTCGACCTTGGAGATGTCGAGGATGTCGTTGATCAGGTTGAGCAGATCGTTGCCCGCGGAGTAGATCGACTCGGCGAATTTGACCTGGTCGCTGGTCAGGTTTTCCTGAGGGTTTTCCGCCAGCAGCTTGGCCAGGATCAACGAGCTGTTGAGTGGCGTGCGTAACTCATGGGACATGTTGGCGAGGAATTCGGACTTGTAGCGGCTCGAACGCTGCAGCTCGTCGGCACGCTCTTCGAGCTGTACCTGGGCCTGGTTGAGCTCCAGGTTCTTGCGATCCAGCGCATCGCGCTGCTGGCCCAGTGCATCGGTGCGTTCGGCCAACTGCTCGTTGGTCTGCTCCAGTTCCGCCTGCTGGGTTTCCAGGTAAGCCTGGGACTCCTTGAGCACCCGCGACTGTTCTTCAAGCTCTTCGTTGGCGGTTTTCAGCTCTTCCTGCTGCACCTGCAGCTCTTCGTTGAGCTGCTGGGTTTCGGCGAGCACTTCCTGCAGGCGCTGACGGTAGCGGGCCGCTTCGATGGCGGTGCCGATGTTGTCGGCCAGCAGCTCGACGATTTCCAGGTCGCGGTCGGTCAGGGGTCGCAGGAAACCCAACTCGACCACGGCGTTGATCTGGTCGTTGTCGCTGGTCGGGATGACCAGCACGCTGCGGGCTGCGCCCTCGCCCAGGCCTGAGCTCAAACGCAGGTAATCGGCCGGCACGTCGTCCAGGCGGATGACCCGGTTGCGCTGCACGGCCTGGCCGGCAATACCCTCGCCATTGATCAGCAACTGGTCCGTCACCTCACGCTCGCGGGAGAACCCGTACGAGGCGATACGGCGCAGGTTGCCGTGCTCTTCGCGGATGTACACCGCAGCGACCACCGAACCCAGGTACTGGGCGAAGAACTGCAGCATGTTGCGGCCCAGCATCTGCAGGGTCTGCTGGCCCAGCAACTGTTCGGCCAGCTGAGTCTGGCCGGTGCGCAGCCAGGCCTGGTCCTGCAGGCGCTTGGCACCCTTTTGCAGGGCAGCCAGGTTGCCGCCATAGGAGGTCGACAGTTCGGTCATGTCGCGTCGGCCGAAATACGCCAGCAAGGCGCTGACCACCAGAACGAACAGTACATAAAGGCTGACCGATGCCCAGATGGTGCGCGACACGTTTTCGCTGCGCTCCACCCGCAGTTGCTGCTCCATGGCAATGAAGCCTTCGTATTCCTTGCGGATTGCGTCGGTCAGGCGCTTGCCGCGGCCGGTCTGGACCACGCTGGAATAGTCGCCGGTGGCGCGCTTGAGCGAAATCAGCTCCTCGCCGTAGGAGAGCCAGTCCTTCTGCAGCGCCATGATGCGGGTCAGGCGATCGACCTGGCGCGGGTTGTCGGCCACCAACGCCTGCAAGGCTGGCAACTCGGCGGCCAGGCGCGGCTTGGCCAGTTCATAGGGGTCCAGGTAGCCCTCGGCACCCGAGAGCAGGTACCCCCGCATCCCGGTTTCCATGTCGATCGACAGCTTGGTCGCTTCGTTGGCGTTGTTGATGACCCGGTCGGTGTGCTCGACCCAGTCGATCACCGACAGCAGGTAAACGATGATCGCAATGAACACGGCCACGCTGAGCACGCCCACGCCCAGCGGCAAGCCAACGTTGCGACTGAGCAGGCGACGGAAGCTCTGCTCGTCGATCGAAGAGGGTTTGTTCATGTCCTTGGGCCCGGATCCTGTATTCGAGGTCGGGGATTTTGCCGCAATTCAGTCAATTTGTTAGGTTTTTTCCTCATGCTTCGTAAGAATTTTCACATCTAAACGTGGGAATGGTCTCGTTTAATGCCTCCACAAGCATGGCCTGACCCCGACCCATGCTTTATGATTGGCGCCCTGCTTCCCGGGTGCTCGTTGCCCTCGGGGCGTAACGTTATCTGCGACATGACGGCTCGGCGCCGTCTGCGCCCCTTGCCGACCAGGATCCGAACGATGTCCGATACCGCCAAAACCATTCTTGTCGTCGAAGACGATGCGATCGTCCGCATGCTGATCGTGGACGTGCTGGAGGAATTCGAGTTCAAGGTACTGGAAGCCGAGGACGGTCCTCAGGCGCTGACCTTCCTCAACGATTCGGCCGAGACCATCGACCTGATGATGACCGACATGGGCCTGCCCGGCATGGACGGCAAGGAGCTGGCCGTCGAGGCGCGCGCCTTGCGTCCCGAACTGCCGGTGCTGTTCGCCAGCGGCTACGCCGAAGCGCTGGACGTTCCGGCGGGCATGGCCATGATCGGCAAGCCGTTCTCCATCGACCAGTTGCGCGACAAGGTCAAGAGCATGCTGGCGGCCTGAAGCCGCGCCTGCCGCTACACCCCGGCGCGTAATCATGGCCTAATGCGCGCCCGGTTTTTGCCCCCGAGTCTGCCCCATGTCTTTTCAGCGCGTCCTGGTCATTGGCTATGTCTGGCCCGAGCCCACCTCTTCCGCGGCCGGCGGGCACATGATGCAGTTGCTGCAGTGCTTCACGACCCAAGGCTGGCACGTGACTTTCGCCAGCCCCGCCAGGGTCGGCGAGCACAAGGCCGACCTCGCAGCGCTGGGCATCGCCGAACGAGCCATCGAGCTCAATGACGACAGTTTCGACCGCTTCGTGGCTGAGTTGCAGCCGGACATGGTCCTGTTCGATCGCTTCATGATGGAAGAGCAATTCGGTTGGCGGGTCGAGCAGCACTGCCCGCAGGCCGTGCGTGTGCTGGAAACCTGCGACCTGCAGAGCCTGCGCGACGCGCGTCAGGGTTTGCTCAAGCAGCGCCTGCACGCAAGTGACGACGAAAACGACTTCTCGGCATTGTTCGCCGAAGCACCGGACACGCTCTACGCGCACATGAGCGACGCCGATATCACCCAGCGTGAAGTGGCAGCCATCTTTCGTTGCGACTTGAGCTTGATGATCTCGCCGTTCGAGACGCAACTGCTGACCGAATGCTTCGGCGTGCCAGCCAGCCTGCTGCATGATTGTCCGCTGATGGTCGAGCCGCCAGCCACCGCAGCACTGACCTTCGAGCAGAGAGCCAACTTCGTCTGCATCGGCAATTTTCGCCACGCGCCCAACTGGGACGCCGTGCTGTGGCTCAAGCAGCAGGTCTGGCCACGCATTCGCAAGCAGTTGCCGCGCGCGCAATTGCACGTCCACGGCGCCTACACACCGCCCAAGGCCACGGCCCTGCACAACCCTGCCCAAGGTTTCCTGGTCAAGGGCTGGGCAATGGATGCGTTGCAGGTGGTGGGTCAGGCACGGGTGGCACTGGCGCCACTGCGTTTCGGCGCGGGCATCAAGGGCAAGTTGCTCGATGCCATGCTCTGCGGTACGCCCAGCGTGACGACCCCGACGGGCGCCGAAGGCATGCGTACCGGCGAGCGCTGGCCGGGCCGGATAGGCCGCAGCGCAGACGAGCTGGCGCAGGCGGCCGTCGAGCTGTACGAAAACGCGGATCAATGGCAAGCCGCCCATGAGCAGTGCCATGAGCATCTGGGCGCCCAGTATGCGACCGAGCCACACGCTCAGGCTCTGATCCTGCGTCTGCAACAGTTGAGCCAGAGCCTCGCGCAGCATCGCCGGGCAAACTTCACCGGCAGCATGCTCCGGCATCATCTGCACAAGAGCACGAAATACTTCTCGCAATGGATCCAATCCAAGAACCAATCGGTCTAAGCGGCCGCTGGCACTTTGTGGCCCGCGAACTAATCTCTGGTGTCCAAGGTAGTTCCTATTGCCCATTCAGGACGAACGACGATGGCGCCTATCGACAGTACCAAAGTGTACGATTCCGAGCTGATGCGCGCATTGCGTGGCAAGCACGAAGAGCTGCGGCCCGCGCTGAAGAAAGTCTCCACATTCCTGCAAGCCAACCCCTACCGCAGCGCAACGCTCAACATAGAAGAACTGGCCGGCGCCACCGGCACCTCCACCGCCGCCGTCAACCGCCTGGCCAATGCGATCGGCCTCAACGGTTTCACCGGCCTGCGCTTTGCCCTGATGGAAAACCTGCTGGCCGTGGTGTCTGCGGCCGACGTCATCGAAGGCCGGCTCAAGCAGGCACCGGAGACGGGGTTCGATCTGGAACAGCAGATCAGCCTCAGCAAGCACCATCTGGACAACGTCACACGCATGAACGACAACCAGACCTTCGATGAGATGGCCCTGCGCCTGGCCCGCTCGCAGAATGTGTTCGTGGTCGGTTTCGGCAACAGCTTTCACATCGCCGCCATGGCAGCCGCGGGGCTCAGCCCGTTCTGCGCCGGCGCGCACTGCGTGACCCTGGACGGCGGTCTTGAAGGGTCGGCCTATCGACTGTCCGGCATCACCCGCAACGACACCCTGCTGGCCATCGCCCTGCCCGCCTACACCCGCGACACCATTCGCCTGGCCGAATACGCCAAGTCCCGCGAAGCCTGTGTGCTCAGTGTGACCGACTGCCCGGCATCGCCTCTGGTGCAGGTGTCGACCCTGAGCCTGTTCATCCCACCTCACCACCCCGTGCTGCCCAATTCCAAGGTCGGGTTGATGGCCGCCATGGAAGCGCTGCTGGCTCAAGTACAGCTGCTCAAACCGGCAGCGAACGAGGGCCGGCCATCGCTTCCCGACTGGGAGCCGGACCGCGGCAGCCTGCCCCCCTCCTTGCCGGGCCTACCGCGCTCGAACACGCCGCGCAAGAACGACGACGCCCGCTGAGCGAGGGCCGCTTCAACGCCGGGCTTCTCGACGCCGGACGTTTCAGCCTTGGACGCACAGGCCCGTCCACCGCTATGCTTGGGTGCGCATTTCCGATCGGCACAACTCCAAAAGCAGCCACGGCATGACTCGAGCAACGCGAATAACCGACCCTTCCTACGAGTTGATGGACGACCACGACGGTCGCTCGATCATCTATCGCCAGCATGGTTTCCCGTGCCCGCTGGTGCGCTGGCATTTCCACAAGGAATACGAACTGCACCTGCTGGTCGCCACCTCCGGCAAAGTGTTCGTCGGCGACTACATCGGCAACTTCAATCCGGGCAGCCTGTTTCTCACCGGGCCCAATCTGCCGCACAACTGGATCAGCCAGCTGCAGAACGACGAGTCGGTGAACAAGCGCGACATGCTGGTCAATTTCACCGACGAGCTGTTCGACCATGGCCACCAGGTATTCAGCGAACTCAAAAGTCTTGCGCCGCTGCTCGAACGAGCCCGTTACGGCATCGAGTTCCGCTGTGCCCGGACCATCGCCCAGGCCGGTGCCTCGATGCAGCGCATCGCCGACAGCCAGGGTATCAGCCGCCTCGGACACTTCCTGATACTCATGGAATCGCTGGCGGCCTGCGAGGACTACCAGTTGCTCTCGGGCACTGCAGCGGCCCAGGACGCCGACGAGCACGCGGTGGAGCGCACCAACCGCGCGGTCGACTACATTTTTGCCCACTATGCGCGCGAGCTGTCTCTGGAAGAAGTCGCCGCCTACCTGGGCATGAAACCGACCTATTTTTCCCGGGTGTTCAAACAGGCTACCGGCCGCTGCTTCGTCGAGTTCGTCAATCGCCTGCGCATCAGCAAGTCCTGCGAGCTGCTGGCTGACGGCGATCGGCCGGTGACGGACGTGTGCTTCGAGTCCGGCTTCAACAATATTTCCAACTTCAACCGCCGCTTCCAGCAGCTCAAGGGCATGACGCCGTCGCACTATCGTCGCCTGGCCGTGCAGCGGTCGAGCTCCTGAAACCTGTACGAAACCTCACAACGACGCTGCGCACGCCTCTGGCGCGTCGCTGCGCCAGCCGGCTCAGTGCAAATTAGTATCAGCGTGGGTGTACTCAGGGATTTGTCAGAATGCCTGCGGGGGTCTGTAATCACAGGCAGTGCTTCACCTCTACGAAGACACAAGAATAATAACCAAGGCCGCCCCCCCGCGTGCCGAAGAGGAATGCGAGATGACCATAGACTACAAACGCCTGCTCGTTGCCAGCGGTCTGTGTGGCGCACTGGCCGTCAGTGGCTACAGCCATGCCGACACCACCCTGACCATCGCCACCGTCAACAACAGCGACATGATTCGCATGCAGCGCCTGGCCAAGACTTTCGAGTCCGAGCATCCCGACATCAAGCTCAATTGGGTGGTGCTGGAAGAAAACGTGCTGCGCCAGCGCCTGACCACCGATATCGCTACCCAGGGCGGCCAGTTCGACGTGTTGACCATCGGCATGTACGAAGCCTCGCTGTGGGGCGCAAAGGGTTGGCTGTCACCGATGAAGGACCTGCCCGCCAGCTACGACATAGACGATGTCTTCCCTTCGGTGCGCGACGGCCTGTCGGTGAAAGGCCAGCTGTACGCCCTGCCGTTCTACGCTGAAAGCTCGATGACCTACTACCGCACCGACCTGTTCAAGGCGGCCGGTCTCGAGATGCCGGAAAAACCCACCTGGACCCAGATCGCCGAATTCGCCGGAAAGCTCACCGACAAGAGCAAGGACCAATACGGCCTGTGCCTGCGCGGCAAGGCCGGCTGGGGCGAGAACATGGCGTTGATCACTACCGTGGCCAACAGCTTCGGCGGCAGCTGGTTCGATAGCCAGTGGAAGCCACAGTTCGACAGCGAAGCCTGGAAGAAAGCGCTGAACTTCTATGTCGACAACATGAAGAAGTCCGGCCCTCCAGGCGCTTCGAGCAATGGCTTCAACGAGAACCTGGCGCTGTTCAACAGTGGCAAGTGCGCCATCTGGGTCGACGCCAGCGTCGCCGGCTCGTTCACCATGGACAAGACCCAAAGCAAGGTCGCCGACAGTGTCGGCTTCACCTTCGCCCCTCATGAAACCACCGACAAGGGCTCGGCCTGGCTGTACTCCTGGGCCCTGGCCATCCCAGCCAGCTCGAAGAACCAGCAGGCCGCGCAGCAGTTTTCGGCCTGGGCAACGTCCAAGGAATATGCAGCGCTGGTCGCCAAGACCGACGGCGTGGCCAATGTGCCACCTGGCACGCGCAAGTCGACCTACACCGACGAGTACCTGAAGGCGGCGCCGTTCGCCCACATCACGCTGGAATCGCTGAAGGTCGCCGATCCCAAGCAGACCGACGCCAAGCCCTACGTTGGCATCCAACTGGTGACCATTCCCGAGTTCCAGGCCATCGGTACTGAAGTCGGCAAGGCATTCGCTGCCGCGCTGACCGGGCAGACCACCGCGGACCAGGCGTTGGTGGTTGCGCAGACGGCGACCGAGCGCGCCATGAAGCGCGCCGGCTACCCCAAGCAGTAACACGTCCGCCCTGCTGCCCGCCGACCGTGGCGGGCAGCCCTGCTCACCAGGTGCGCACTCATGAATACTACGACTGCCAAGCCCCAGCCCGACGCCGCTGAGGTGACGGGCAAGCGCCGCTTGTCCAACCCCGGCTGGTTTCTGGTCACGCCGTCGGTGGCCTTGCTGCTGCTATGGATGATCGTGCCACTGGGCATGACCGTCTACTTCTCGCTGATCCGCTACAACCTGCTGTACCCCGGCGAGAACGAATTCGTCGGGCTGGAGAATTTCAGCTTCTTCCTCACCGACGCCGGCTTCATGCCGGGCGCCACCAATACCTTGCTGCTGGTCGGCAGCGTGCTGTTGATCAGCGTGGTCTTCGGCGTACTGATCGCAGCCCTGCTGGAAGCCAGCGAGTTCCTGGGCCGAGGTATCGTGCGAGTGATGCTCATCTCGCCGTTCTTCATCATGCCCACGGTTGGCGCGCTGATCTTCAAGAACCTGATTTTCCACCCGGTGTCGGGGATCCTCGCTGCGGTGTGGAAATTCTTCGGTGCCGAACCGGTCGACTGGCTCGCCCATTACCCGCTGTTCTCGATCATCGTCATCGTCAGTTGGCAATGGCTGCCGTTCGCCATCCTGCTGCTGATGACCGCCATGCAGTCGCTGGACCAGGAACAGAAAGAGGCCGCGCGGCTTGATGGCGCCGGCGCCCTGGCGATCTTCTGGCACCTGACGCTGCCGCATCTGGCGCGGCCCATCGCCGTGGTGGTGATGATCGAAACGATCTTCCTGCTCTCGGTGTTCGCGGAAATCTTCACCACTACCAACGGTGGTCCGGGTTTCGCCTCCACCAACCTTGCCTACCTGATCTACAACCAGGCACTGGTGCAGTTCGACGTGGGCATGGCCTCCGCCGGTGGCTTGATCGCCGTGGTCATCGCCAACATCGCCGCCATCATCCTGGTGCGGATGATCGGCAAAAACCTCACCGACAAGAATTGAGGGCCTGCACCATGACACTTCAACAATCGCGTCGCCTGCAAAGCCTGGTCCTGGGCTGCCTGGCCTGGGCCGTGGCGATCCTGGTGTTCTTCCCGATCTTCTGGATGGTGCTGACCAGCTTCAAGACCGAGATCGACGCCTTCGCCACACCGCCGCAGTTCATCTTCACGCCAACCCTGGAAAACTACCTGCACATTCAGGAGCGCAGCGACTACCTGCACTTCGCCTGGAACTCGGTGCTGATTTCCTTCAGTGCCACCGCCCTGTGCATGTTGATTGCAGTGCCGGCCGCCTACTCGATGGCGTTCTACGAAACCAAGCGCACCAAGCAGACCTTGCTGTGGATGCTCTCCACCAAGATGCTGCCGCCGGTGGGTGTGCTGATGCCCATCTACCTGCTGGCCAAGGGTGCAGGCCTGCTGGATTCACGCATTGCCCTGATCGTCATCTACACCCTGATCAACCTGCCGATCGTGGTCTGGATGGTGTACACCTACTTCAAGGACATCCCCCGGGAAATCCTCGAAGCGGCACGCCTGGACGGTGCCACGCTGGGCCAGGAAATGCTTCGGGTGCTGTTGCCGATCAGTAAGGGTGGCCTGGCCTCGACCGTGCTGCTGTCGTTGATCCTGTGCTGGAACGAAGCCTTCTGGTCGTTGAACCTGACCAGCTCCGGCGCCGCGCCGTTGACCGCCCTGATCGCCTCGTACTCGAGCCCGGAAGGCTTGTTCTGGGCCAAGCTGTCAGCCGTTTCGACCCTGGCCTGCGCGCCGATCCTGATCTTCGGCTGGATCAGCCAGAAGCAGCTGGTGCGCGGCCTGTCCTTCGGGGCAGTCAAGTGACCGGTGGCGATTTCACGGACGCCTTCGCGGCCGCTGACCGCTCCTACGGGTTCTGCACGACCCTTGTAGGAGCGGCCAGTGGCCGCGAAGAGGCCAGCATCGCCAACAACGTACTCATATCAGGAACCATCCCATGGCCACTCTGAAAATAAAAAACCTGAAAAAGGGCTTCGAAGGCCTGCAGATCATCAAGGGCATCGACCTGGAAGTGCACGACCGCGAGTTCGTGGTGTTCGTCGGCCCGTCAGGCTGCGGCAAGTCGACGCTGCTGCGCCTGATCGCCGGGCTCGAGGAAGTCAGCAGTGGCACCATCGAGCTGGACGGTCGCGACATCACCGAAGTGACCCCGGCCAAGCGCGACCTGGCCATGGTGTTCCAGACCTACGCCCTGTATCCGCACATGACGGTGCGCAAGAACCTGTCGTTCGCACTGGACCTGGCCGGTAAGCCCAAAGCGGAAGTCGAGAGCAAAGTAGCGGAAGCTGCGCGCATTCTCGAACTGGGCGCCCTGCTCGACCGCAAGCCCAAGCAGTTGTCGGGCGGCCAGCGCCAGCGCGTGGCGATCGGGCGCGCCATCGTCCGTCACCCCAAGATTTTCCTGTTCGACGAGCCACTGTCCAACCTCGACGCAGCCCTGCGCGTGCAGACCCGCCTGGAACTCTCGCGCCTGCACAAGGAACTGCAGGCCACCATGATCTACGTCACCCATGACCAGGTCGAAGCCATGACCCTGGCCGACAAGGTGGTGGTGCTCAACGGCGGCCGCGTCGAACAGGTAGGGGCGCCGTTGGAGCTGTACCATCATCCGGCCAACCTGTTCGTCGCCGGTTTTCTCGGTACGCCGAAGATGGGTTTCCTCAAAGGCACGCTCAGCCGGGTCGATGGCCAGGGCTGCGAAGTTGCCCTCGACGCCGGCACCCGGATCTACCTGCCCCGCGTCAGCCAGACGCTGAAAGTCGGCGATGCGGTGACCCTGGGCATCCGCCCCGAGCACCTCGACCTGGCGCAGCCGGGACAATGCCAGTTGGCGGTGACCGCCGATGTCAGCGAGCGACTGGGCAGCGATACCTTCTGCCACGTCGTCACCGACTCGCAGGAACCGCTGACCCTGCGAATCCGCGGCGATCTGCGCAGTCAGTACGGCGAACGCCTGAACCTGCTGCTGGACGCCGAGTACTGCCACCTTTTCGATGCCCAGGGCATTGCCGTGGCCAAACCGCTGCAGGCCGCTGCCTGATACAGGACCGAACATGAAACTCAATCGACAGAATCTGCATCAGCTCGCCGAGCACATCCAGTTGCCCGCCTACGACCCGACGACACTCGCGCATGGCATCGTCCACATCGGCGTCGGTGGGTTCCACCGCGCGCACCAGGCGTTCTACACCGATGCCCTGATGAACCAGGGCGAAGCCCGGCAGTGGGCTATCTGCGGCGCCGGCTTGCGCAGCGAAGACCGCAAGGTCCGCGACGCCCTGGCCGAGCAGGATTTCTACTACACCCTGGTGGAACTGGGCGACACGCCGGACACCGAGGTGCGAGTGATCGGCGCGATCACCGACATGCTCCTGGCCGAAGAGAGCGCCGAGGCCCTGATCGTCAAGCTGGCCGAGCCCGCGGTGCGCATCGTTTCACTGACCATCACCGAAGGGGGCTATTGCATCGACGACAGCAACGGCGAGTTCATGGCTCACTTGCCGCAGATCCAGCACGACCTGGCTCACCCGCTGACGCCCACCACCGTCTTCGGCTTTCTCTGCGCGGCCTTGCAACGACGGCACGACGCCGGCATCGACGCCTTCACCGTGATGTCCTGTGACAACCTGCCCCATAACGGCGCAGTCGCGCGCAAGGCGTTGCTGGCGTTCGCGGCGCTGCAGGACCCGACGCTGCACGACTGGATCGCCAGCCATGTGCAGTTCCCCAATGCCATGGTCGACCGCATCACGCCGATGACCAGCGAGGCCCATCGCGCCCAACTGCGCGAACGGCATGGCGTAGAGGACAGCTGGCCGGTTGTCTGCGAGCCGTTCGTGCAATGGGTGGTAGAGGACAAGTTCGGCGCAGGCCGGCCCGCCTGGGAAAAGGTCGGCGTGCAGTTCACCGACGATGTCACGCCCTATGAAGAGATGAAGATCAAACTGCTCAACGGCAGCCACCTGGCCCTGACCTACCTGGGCTTCCTGAAAGGTTACCGCTTCGTTCACGAGACCATGAACGATCCGCTGTTCGTGCGCTACATCCGCGCCTACATGGACCTCGACGTCACGCCACAACTGGCTTCCGTGCCTGGCATCGACCTGGAAGGCTACAAGGACACGCTGATCGAGCGCTTCTCCAACCAGGCCATCGCTGACCAGTTGGAACGCGTGTGTTCGGACGGCTCCTCGAAGTTTCCCAAGTTCACCGTGCCGACCATCAACCGCCTGATCGCCGATCGGCAGGGCACCGAGCGCGCGGCGCTGGTGGTAGCGGCCTGGGCGCTTTATCTGGGCGGCGTCGACGAGAACGGCACGCACTACACCATTCCAGATCCACGCGCCGAGTTCTGCCAGGCATTGGTGGCCGACCAGGCATTGCTTACCCAACGGCTGCTGGGGGTCGAGGAAATCTTCGGCACGCAGATCCCACGCTCGGCGGAGTTCGTCGCGGCCTTCGAACGCAATCTCCACAGCCTGCGTACCCAGGGTGTGCATGCCACCTTGAAGCCGCTGCTGGACGGCGAGGAGTAAGCGGCCATGTTTCTCGGGATCGACTGCGGCACCCAAGGCACCAAGGCGCTGATCCTCGACGCTGACAGCGGTCAGGTACTGGGCCAGGGCTCGGCCGCTCATCATATGATCAGCGGTGAAAACGGACGGCGCGAGCAGCACACCAGTGACTGGCTGACCGCGTTCGAACAGGCCACCGCGCAGGCGCTGGCCCAGGCCGGTATCGATGGCCAGCAGATTCTGGGCGTCGGTGTGTCCGGCCAGCAGCATGGCCTGGTGTTGCTGGACGCAGACGGGCAACCGCTGCGCCCGGCCAAGCTCTGGTGCGACACCGAGAGCACGCCGCAGAACGAGCGCCTGCTGGCCGAACTGGGTGGTGACCAGGGCTCGCTCGACCGCCTGGGGCTGGTCATTGCGCCGGGGTATACCGTGTCGAAGCTGCTCTGGACCCGCGAGCATCATCCGCAGATATTCGAGCGCATCGCCCACGTGCTGTTGCCCCACGACTACCTGAACTTCTGGCTGACCGGGCTGGCGCGCGCCGAATACGGTGACGCTTCGGGCACCGGTTACTTCAACGTGCGCGAGCGCCAGTGGGACTTCGCCCTGCTGCGCCAGATCGATGCCAGCGGGCGGCTGGAAGCGGCAGTGCCGCCGCTGATCGAGTCGCATCAGCCTGTGGGCACGATTCGTCCGGGAATTGCCGCCCGCCTGGGTATCAATCCGTTGGCTGTGGTCGCCAGCGGCGGCGGCGACAACATGATGGGCGCCATCGGCACCGATAACACCCACCCTGGAGTCATCACCATGAGCCTGGGGTCTTCCGGCACGGTGTACGCCTGCAGCGACCAGCCGACCGTGCTGGACGAACCGGCGGTGGCGACGTTCTGTTCGTCGTCGGGAGGGTGGTTGCCGCTGATCTGCACCATGAACCTGACCAATGTGACTACGGCCGTGCGCGAGTTGCTGCAGTTGGACATCAGCGGTTTCAACAAGGCCGTGGCGCAGGCACCGATTGGCGCCGCAGGTATCGTGATGCTGCCGTTCCTCAATGGCGAACGGGTACCCGCGCTGCCTCACGCCACCGGCTCGGTGCTGGGGCTAACCAGTGACAACCTGAGCGCGGCAAACCTGTGCCGCGCGGCAGTGGAAGGTACCACCTTCGGCCTGCGCTATGGCCTGGACCTGCTGCGCGCAGGCGGCCTGCAAACCCACGTGATACGGCTGATCGGGGGCGGCTCGAAGAGCCCGGTGTGGCGGCAGATAGTAGCGGACATCATGGACGCCCCGGTGGTCTGCACCGAGCAGCCGGAAGCCGCGGCATTGGGCGCGGCAATCCAGGCGGCGTGGTGCGCCGGCCAGGATCCACAAGGCTTGGCCCTGTTATGCGAACGCTGCGTGCGCCTGGACGAAACCAGTCGCACCCAACCCATCCCCGCCAACGTCTCGGCCTATCACGGCGCCTACCAGCGTTACCGCCAGCATATCCCTGCGTAGCCCCGGTGCCACGCCCCCTCTGTAGGAGCGGTCAGCGGCCGCGAAGCAGCACCGCGGTATGACTGCCAGACCGCATCGCCCCTTCGCGGCCACGGACCGCTCCTACTGAGACTGGGATGACCCTGTAGGAGCGGTCAGCGGCCGCGAAGAAAGCGCCGCGGTGTGCGGGGCAGAAGGCAACAGGTCCGGCTGGATGATTTCGACCCAGTAGCCGTCAGGATCCTTGATGAAAGCGATGCTCTTCATGCGGCCATCGGTCAGACGCTTCTGGAAGTCCACGCCCAGGGTTTCGAAACGCTCACAGGCGGCGTGGATATCCGGCACCGATACACAGATATGACCGAAACCGCGTGGGTCGCTGTTGCCATCGTGGTAGGCAAAGTCCGCATCGTTCTCGGTGCCATGGTTATGGGTCAACTCGAGCACCCCGGGCATCGACTTCATCCAGGTGGTGCGCGCCTTGTCATCCGCAGGAATCGTCGACTTGTCCACCAGTGCCAGGAAATACAGGCTGAACTGGGCCTCGGCAAAATCCCGCTTCTCCACCAGGCTGAAACCCAATACCCGGGTATAGAAGTCCAGCGACCGCTCGATGTTCTTGACCCGCAACATGGTGTGGTTGAAGACGAACTGGGATGTGGCGGCTTCAGGTTGCGCGGTTACACCGGGCACACTGTTCAAATGATCGAGGCTCATGAAAGCTCCCTTGAATGAATGGGCAGTAGCTGCGAGTCATGATACGGAACGCAATGGACGATGCCAAACGCGACGACGCTTTGAATGCGCGACAATGAGACGCGGAGAGTGTAACGCGGAAGATAATCTTGAATTTCAGGCAATAAGAAGCCCGCCGAAGCGGGCATTTGGGGCGCTGTTCCATCAGCGGATTTCATAATGGAACAGTGGCTGTGAAAAGGATGTGAAAACCTGAGCACTCACTCAGCGTTTTTCATCGAATTCACTCAGCGAAGCAACCAGCCGTCTACGGTGCTGACGCCATGCTCCTGTTTCCAGGCTTTGAGGCCGTGGTGATTGCCACCCTTGGTTTCGATGCGCTCGCCGGTGTGCGGGTTCTCGTACACCTTGACCACCCGCGCCCGCCGTTGCTGCTTGGGCGCAGGGGCTGGCGCCCTGGCGGAGGCAGTTTGCGGATCGAGAATGGCGACGATGTCGCGCAGGCCCTTTTCATAGGTTTTCATCAAACCCAGGAGCTTTTTCTCGAACTCGATTTCTTTCTTCAACCCCGCGTCGTTCTTCATTGTTTCGAGCTGGGCGAGTTGTTCTTGCAATGCCTTTTCGGCGGCACGGTATTCAGCGAGTCTTGACAATGTCTCTACTCCGGACAGAACCTGATGGCGCCCTGCCCTTTTTCGAGCCGGGCTCTCTTGCAGATGCCACGCTTGCTTGCACACGATAGTGCAACTTCGCAGAAACGTAAATGACGCAACAGTGGGGACGGCAACTTCTTTAGTTACTTGAAGTTTGTCTGGAAGATTGGGTGCGCAGCAGAAGTTGAGGCAAAGGGTTTGATATTGTCAAAAGCGACGCGGCTTGCGCCGCTGCTACAGGTGTTACCCCGTAACAGCGGCGCAAGCCGCGTCAGTCAAGCGCCCCTCCTGTAGCAGCGGCGCAAGCCACGTCAGCCCAGCGCCCCTCCTGTAGCAGCGGCGCAAGCCGCGTCAATTGCCCGATCAGGCAGGCGCAGAGGTGCGGATCAGGTGATCGAAGGCCGCCAGCGAAGCCTTGGCGCCCTCGCCGACCGCGATCACGATCTGCTTGAACGGCACGGTGGTCACGTCACCGGCAGCGAAGATACCCGGCAGATCGGTCTCGCCGCGTGCATCGACCATGATCTCGCCGCGGTTCGACAGCTCGATGGTGCCTTTGAGCCAGTCGGTGTTGGGCAGCAGGCCGATCTGCACGAAGATACCTTCCATAGCGATTTCGTGATGCTCGCTGCTCTGCCGATCCTTGTAGCGCAGGCCGTTGACGCGCTGGCCGTCACCGGTCACTTCGGTGGTCAGGGCACTGGTGATCACCTTGACGTTGGGCAGGCTGTGCAGCTTGCGCTGCAGCACGGCGTCGGCACGCAGCTGGGTGTCGAACTCGATCAGCGTGACATGGGCAACGATACCGGCCAGGTCGATGGCGGCTTCCACACCAGAGTTGCCACCACCGATCACCGCCACGCGCTTGCCCTTGAACAGCGGACCGTCGCAGTGCGGGCAGTAGGCCACGCCGCGGTTGCGGTACTCCTGCTCACCCGGCACGTTCATTTCACGCCAGCGCGCACCGGTCGCCAGAATCAGCGTCTTGGCTTTGAGTGACGCACCGCTGGCAAATATCACTTCGTGCGGCGCACCGTCCTTGCCAGGGATCAGTTTCTCGGCACGCTGCAGGTTCATGATGTCCACTTCGTATTGCTTGACGTGCTCTTCAAGCGCCACGGCCAATTTCGGGCCTTCGGTTTCCTGCACGGAAATGAAGTTCTCGATGGCCATGGTGTCCAGCACCTGGCCGCCGAAACGTTCGGCGGCAACACCAGTACGGATGCCTTTGCGGGCAGCGTAGATGGCAGCTGCCGCACCGGCAGGCCCGCCGCCGATCACCAGCATGTCGAACGCCTGCTTGGCGTTGAGCTTTTCAGCCTGGCGATCACTGGCGCTGGTGTCGATTTTCGCCAGGATTTCTTCCAGGCCCATGCGGCCCTGACCGAAGTTCTTGCCGTTGAGGTAGACGCTCGGCACGGCCATGACCTGCCGCTCTTCCACTTCAGCCTGGAACAGCGCGCCGTCAATGGCGACGTGACGAATATTGGGGTTGAGCACCGCCATCAGGTTCAGCGCCTGGACCACGTCCGGGCAGTTCTGGCATGACAGGGAAAAATAGCTTTCGAACAGAAACTCGCCTTTCAACGCAGCGATCTGTTCGATGACCTCGGCACTGGCCTTGGAGGGGTGGCCGCCAACCTGCAGCAGCGCCAGTACCAGCGAGGTGAATTCGTGACCCATGGGGATACCGGCAAAACGCAGGCCGATGTCCGCGCCGGGACGGGTGATGGAAAACGATGGCTTGCGTGCATCGTTGCCATTGTCGAGCAGCGTGATCTTGTCCGACAACGCGTCGATGTCGCGCAGCAGACCGAGCAATTCCTCGGATTTCGCGCCGTCATCAAGGGACGCGACGATCTCGATCGGTTGGGTGACCCGTTCCAGATAGGCTTTCAACTGGGCTTTAAGATTGGCGTCCAACATGAGGGCGATTTCCGTTTTGAATGTTTCGAAGACGACAGTTGCCCGCCGGGGTAATCGACCCCGAGTGAGCGATGATGCTTTTGGAGAAGTTGAAAACTGTGGGAGCGGTCGCTGGGTGCGAATCAGGCGCTGCGTTCGGACAAGCAAAACGCGGCGGATTTTCGCGGCCGATGACCGCTCCTACAGGGGTGATGCAGTCCTGCGGGGAGTGACCCGCAGGAGACAGCCTGGGAAGCTGCTTAGATCTTGCCAACCAGGTCCAGCGACGGAGCCAGGGTGGCTTCGCCTTCTTTCCACTTGGCTGGGCATACTTCGCCTGGGTGAGCGGCGACGTACTGGGCCGCTTTGACCTTGCGCAGCAGTTCGGATGCATCACGGCCTACACCGCCGTCGTTCAGCTCGACGATCTTGATCTGGCCTTCCGGGTTGATCACGAAAGTGCCACGGTCAGCGATGCCGTCGGCCTCGATCAGCACGTCGAAGTTCTTCGAAATGGTGTGAGTCGGGTCACCGATCAGCGGGTACTGGATCTTGCCGATGGTGTCCGAAGTGTCGTGCCAGGCCTTGTGGGTGAAGTGGGTGTCGGTCGACACACCATAGATTTCCACGCCCAGTTGCTTGAAAGCTTCGTAGTTGTCGGCCAAGTCGCCCAGTTCGGTTGGGCAAACGAAGGTGAAGTCGGCTGGGTAGAAGAATACGACAGACCACTTGCCTTTCAGATCGGCGTCGCTGACCGGCACGAAAGCGCCATTGTGGTAAGCGGTAGCGTTGAATGGCTTGACTTGGCTGTTGATGATCGGCATCGGTGACTCTCCTTCAGGGGGTTGAAATCGTGTTTGAATTCGATAGGCAGCATCCTAGACACATGCTTGACCGATAGCTCATTGGCAAACTGGATGCTGTCGATTGGTTTTGCCTATCGAAGCTACACATAATAAAGAAGAAATATGAACACAGGGCAATGACACTGCTTTTTGTCGACTTTTCGCACAGTCGCACCCACGCACTCCCTACAGCCATGCCTGGGACCCGGCGGATAGCATGAGGCCCGCTTCCGCAGATGAGATCAACCAGGTGACTATCAAAACCATTGTGGCCGACGACCACTCGGCCGTTCGACTTGGGCTGCGCATTGCGCTGGAGCGCGCCCCGCGCGCGCGTTTCAGCGTGGTCGGCGAGGCCGAAAACGCCAACCGAGTGCTCGAATCGCTGCAGCAGCATGCCTGCGATCTGCTGATCACCGACTACCGCATGCCTCAGCTCGAGGGTGGCGACGGCCTGGCACTGCTGCGCCAGGTGCGTCTGCGCTACCCGCGCCTGCCGGTGCTGGTGCTGACCACGCTGGATAATCCCATGGTGCTGCGGGCTATCCTCGACAGCGGCGCCCGAGGGCTCTATGACAAGCAGGAGTGCCTGAGCCATCTGAGCACGGCGGCCCACAGCCTCATGCGCGGCAACCATTACCTCAGTGCACGCTTCACCCGACGCCTGGCCGAATATGAAGTGGAACACCGGGGCGCCCATGAACGCCTGTCGGCGCGCGAGCTGGAAGTACTGAGGTTACTGGTGGGAGGCATGAGCGGACGCGACGTCGCTGCACGTCTGCAGCGCAGCGAAAAAACCATCAGCCGGCAAAAGCGCTGCGCCATGGAAAAACTGGGTATCAGCCATGACGCCGCACTGCAGGAATACGCTGCCGTGGTCGGCCTGCCGGACTGACCGGCAGGCCGCAGGCTCAGGCGTCCACTGGAGTGCGCATGGTGACGAATTCCTCGGCAGCGGTGGGATGCACGCCGATGGTTTCGTCGAAGACCTGCTTGGTCGCGCCCGCCTTGAGCGCAATCGCCAACCCTTGCACGATCTCGCCGGCATCAGGGCCAACCATGTGGCAACCCAATACCTTGTCGGTGTCGGCATCGACCACCAGTTTCATCAGGGTGCGCTCCTGGCTATGGGTCAGGCTCAGTTGCATGGGTCGGAAACGGCTCTCGAAGATCTGTACCGAATGCCCCTGCTCGCGCGCCTCTTCCTCGGTCAAGCCCACGGTGCCGATGTTCGGCAGGCTGAACACTGCAGTGGGGATGTGCTTGTAGTCCACCGGGCGATACTGCTCAGGCTTGAACAGGCGACGCGCCACGGCCATGCCCTCGGCCAACGCTACCGGGGTCAGCTGCACACGGCCAATAACATCGCCCAGCGCCAGGATCGAGGGCTCTGTGGTCTGGAACTGCTCGTCGACCTGGATGAACCCCTTGTCGTCCAACTGCACGCCGGTATTTTCCAACCCCAGGTTATCCAGCATCGGCCGGCGCCCGGTCGCATAGAACACGCAGTCCGCCGCCAGCTCGCGACCGTCCTTGAGCGTGACCTTGAGGCTGCCGTCGTCGAGCTTGTCGATGCGGGCAATATCGGAATTGAACTGCAGGTTCATGCCGCGCTTGGTCAGCTCTTCGCTCAAGTGCTTGCGCACCGCACCGTCGAAGCCACGCAGGAACATCTCGCCGCGGTAGAGCAAGGTGGTTTCGCTGCCCAGGCCATTGAAGATCCCAGCGAATTCGACGGCGATGTAACCGCCACCAACCACGATGACACGCTTGGGCAGTTGCTCGAGGAAAAACGCCTCGTTCGAGGTGATGGCATGCTCACGTCCCGGCACATCGGGAATCTGCGGCCAGCCACCGGTGGCTATCAGGATGTGCTCGGCGCTGAAGCGCTGTCCATCCACTTCGACCGTGTGCGCGTCCACCAGGCGTGCATGACCTTCCAGCAGTTTCACGCCGCTGTTGACCAGCAGGTTGCGATAGATGCCATTGAGCCGTTCGATCTCCTTGTTCTTGTTGGCAATCAAGGTTGGCCAATCGAACGAAGGCTTCTCCAGGCTCCAGCCAAAACCGCTGGCGTGGTCGAAGTCGTCGGCGAAGTGGGCGCCATACACCAGCAACTTCTTCGGCACGCAGCCGACATTGACGCAGGTGCCGCCCAGGTAGCGGCTTTCAGCCACTGCCACTTTCGCGCCGAACCCTGCGGCGAAGCGCGCCGCGCGCACGCCGCCGGAACCGGCGCCAATCACGAATAAATCGAAGTCATAGCTCATGTTGCTCTCCTGGCACCTGCACGGCCCGCACGCGAGCCGTAGCCATAAACAAGAACGCCGCTGTCCAGAGGGCAGCGGCGTCGATCATGCTAACCGATTGGGCGTCAGATGAACGCTTTGCCGGTCTTGTAGAAGTTTTCGAAGCAGAAGTTGGTGGCGTCGATGTAGCCTTCGGCGCCGCCGCAGTCGAAACGCTCGCCCTTGAACTTGTAGGCCAGCACGCAACCGTTCTGGGCCTGCTTCATCAGGGCATCGGTGATCTGGATCTCGCCACTCTTGCCTGGCTCGGTCTGTTCGATGAGGTCGAAGATGTCCGGGGTCAGGATGTAGCGGCCGATGATGGCCAGGTTCGACGGCGCATCTTCAGGCTTTGGCTTTTCAACCATGCTGGTCACGCGAAAGATATCTTCACGGATCATGTCGCCGGCGATCACACCGTACTTGTGGGTTTCCTGCGGGTCGACTTCCTGGATCGCCACGATCGAGCAGCGGAACTGGTTGTACAGCTTGACCATCTGCTGCAGCACACCGTCGCCGTCCAGATTCACGCACATGTCGTCCGCCAGCACTACCGCGAACGCCTCGTCGCCGATCAGCGGGCGACCGCTGAGAATGGCGTGGCCCAGGCCTTTCATCTGCACCTGGCGGGTGTAGGAGAAGGTGCACTGGTCGATCAGCTTGCGAATACCGACCAGGTACTTTTCCTTTTCGGTGCCCTTGATCTGGGTTTCCAGCTCGTAGCTGATGTCGAAGTGGTCTTCGATCGCGCGCTTGCCGCGCCCGGTGACGATGGAAATCTGGCTCAGGCCAGCTTCCAGAGCCTCTTCGACGCCGTACTGGATCAGCGGCTTGTTGACGATCGGCAGCATTTCCTTGGGCATTGCTTTGGTCGCTGGCAGGAAGCGAGTACCGTAGCCGGCCGCTGGAAACAAGCATTTCTTGATCATGTGAGTCCTTACAGAAGAGCAATGCTGACGAGTTACGGCACAGTCGGGTTCAGGCGTCGACTACCTAACAATGCCTGCCGCTGGCCAACCGATTGGTTGATAGAGAAATCCTGATGCAGATAGTTCCACTGCAAGGTAAATATTGCTACACCGGTCGAGCAACGGAAAATTTCCTTGCACAACTACCCTTGCCGCCTGGCAGTGTATAGCATTGCGCCACCGCATAGCGGCCCCCTTGTCTACCTGAAGAATCCCGCCCCATGAGCACCCTCCTGCGCACCACCCTGGCCACCCTTGCCGTGCTTGCCGTTTCGGCCTGCGCAAGCACTTCGCCCACCATTCTCAAGAACGGCCAACAAGGCTTGAACATCGATTGCTCGGGTCAAGCCATGTCCTGGGACAAGTGCGACGAACAAGCCCGCCTGGAGTGCCCTGCCGGCTATCAGACGGTCGCGACGCAAGGTGTACCGCGGCGTACCGGCGAGATCGGGCTGGCAGATGCCGACCTGGGCAACTACCAGACCCGCAGCCTGGTGGTGGTGTGCAAGTAGAGACGGCTCAGCCGGAAATGCATTTCTCGGCCGCCTGACGCACGTCGGCAGGGCGCAGCGGCACGTTGGACAGACGTTCGTGCACCTTGATGCTGCTGCCGCCGGACCGATCGTCGACGATCAGCACGGCGGCTGGATCCTTAGAGAGTTTCTGCGGAACGATGATCCGATAGCCGTCATGCTTCTGCTCGATCACGGAGGGCCCGCGACTGTCGCTCAGCTGGGCGACCACGCAGGTGGAATACTCCTTGGGGGTCTTGCCGGAAATCACGCTCATGGTCTCGGGGCTTTTCTCGATGTCCGTCACGGTGGCACAACCACCGAGCAATACCACTGCCGTCAACCAGGCCCACTTCATGATGCATCTCCGTCATTAAATACCCTGTGACCGCAAGGTCATGAATTTGCTCCATGCATCGGTAGAATTTATCCGTGCCGCGGCGCGCATGATATCGTTGCGCTTTTGCGCGCACCTGTAACTCGCGCACCGGCAACAGTGGAGAGCCCATGAAATTCGTTCACCAGCGCGAGCACCTCAATGAAGATGACTTGGTCGTCATCGAGTGCTCCCAGCTCTGCAACATCCGCCTGATGAGCGATGCCAATTTCCGCAGCTTCAAGAACGGTGGACGACACACCTACCACGGCGGCGCGTTCGATACCTTCCCGGCCAAGATCAGCGCGCCGAGCACAGGCTTCTGGAACATCACCATCGACACTGCGGGCACCAAGCTGTCCAGCGTGGCGCGCAAGAGCAGCTTCACCCACAAGATCAAGATCGTGCGCCGCACGGCTTCGAAATTCACCTGATACAGGGGCGCCCATGATCAAGTATGTGATCCGCTACAACCTCGACGGCCAACGCCGCTGGGACTTCGCCCACCTGGCCACCGGCTCGCTGGAAGAGGCCCAGGCTGCCCTGGTCGCCTTGCACGGCGACGCTGCGGCGAGCATCAGCGACATTCACGTCAGCAAGGCCCTCTGAGTCCAATCCGCGGCGCGCGCTTCGCGGGCAGGGCCCGCTCCCACAAGGCGATCGCGAACTCTGTGGGGGCAGGCACTCCGCGGTACGGCCTTCGCGGGCGATGACCGCTCCTACAGGGGTGACAGGTACCTCGGGGCATATGCATTCTGGTTCTGTGCATATACTCAAACATCACTTTTACGTCTATTTACAAACTGTTATCTTCCGTCGGCTCTGTCGAGAGCCCGCGACCGTGCGCGTGCTTTTCTGATGATGCGACAAGACAGCCTGAGAACAGGATCACCATGTACGTTTATGACGAGTACGATCAACGGATCATCGAGGACCGCGTCAAGCAGTTCCGAGATCAGACCCGCCGCTACCTGGCTGGCGAACTGAGCGAAGAAGAGTTTCGCCCGCTACGCCTGCAGAACGGCCTCTACATCCAGCGTTTTGCCCCGATGCTGCGCGTCGCCGTGCCCTATGGCCAGCTGACATCGCGGCAGACGCGCATGATGGCCAAGATCGCTCGCGACTTCGACAAGGGCTACGCGCACATCAGCACGCGACAGAACGTGCAGTTCAACTGGCCGGCCGTGGAAGACATTCCCGACATCCTGGCCGAACTGGCTACCGTGCAGATGCATGCGATCCAGACCAGCGGCAACTGCCTGCGCAACGTCACCACCGACCAGTTCGCCGGCGTGGCCGCCGATGAAGTGATCGACCCGCGCCCGTGGTGCGAGATCGTTCGCCAGTGGACCACGTTCCACCCGGAATTCGCCTACCTGCCGCGCAAGTTCAAGATTGCCGTGAATGGTGCAAGCACCGACCGCGCCGCCATCGAAGTGCATGACATTGGCCTGGAGCCGGTGCACAACGACGCTGGCGAGCTGGGCTTCCGCGTACTGGTCGGTGGCGGCCTTGGCCGGACGCCGGTAGTGGGCGCGTTCATCAACGAGTTCCTGCCCTGGCAGGACCTGCTCAGCTACCTCGATGCCATCCTGCGCGTCTACAACCGCTATGGCCGTCGCGACAACAAGTACAAGGCTCGGATCAAGATTCTGGTCAAGGCCCTGACGCCGGAAGTGTTCGCCCAGAAAGTCGATGCCGAGATGCAGCACTTGCGCGGCGGCAGCACCACACTGACCGAGGCCGAACTGCACCGCGTGGCCAAGCACTTCGTCGACCCGGAGTACAAGGCCCTGCCCGACTTCGCCGCCGACCTGGCGCAACTGGATGCCGAGCATCCGGGTTTCGCCCGCTGGCGCTCGCGCAATACCCTGGCCCACAAGAAGCCGGGCTATGTGGCCGTGACCCTGTCGCTCAAGCCCACCGGCGTCGCACCCGGCGACCTGACCGACAAGCAACTCGACGCCGTCGCCGATCTGGCCGACAAGTACAGCTTCGGCCAGCTGCGCACCTCTCACGAGCAGAACATCATTCTGGCCGACGTCGAACAGGCGCAGCTGTTCAGCCTCTGGAACGAGTTGCGCGAAGGCGGTTTCGCCACCCCCAACATCGGCCTGCTGACCGACATCATCTGCTGCCCGGGCGGTGATTTCTGCTCCCTGGCCAACGCCAAGTCGATTCCGATCGCCGAATCCATCCAGCGCCGTTTCGACGACCTGGACTACCTGTTCGACATCGGCGAACTGGACCTCAATATTTCCGGTTGCATGAACGCCTGCGGTCACCACCACGTCGGCCACATCGGCATCCTTGGCGTGGACAAGAAAGGTGAGGAGTTCTACCAGGTGTCCCTGGGTGGCAGCGCCAGCCGCGACGCTAGCCTGGGCAAGATCCTCGGCCCGTCATTCGCCCAGGACGCCATGCCCGATGTCATCTCCAAGCTGATCGACGTGTACGTGGAAAAACGCACCGAAGACGAGCGTTTCATCGATACCTACCAGCGGATCGGCATCGACCCCTTCAAGGAGCGCGTCTATGCAGCGAATCATTAAGAACAACGAAGTCGTCGACGAAACCTGGCACCTGCTGCCCAAGGACACCTCGTTCGACGGCATCAGCAACTGTGACGACCTGATCGTGCCCCTCTCGCTGTGGCGCGAGCACGGTCCGGCGCTCAAGGCTCGGGACGGTGGGCTGGGCGTCTGGCTGGACAGCGACGAAGAAGCCGAGGAAATCGGTGAACAGGCCAACGAGTTCCAGGTCATCGCCCTGAACTTCCCGGCCTTCACCGACGGCCGCAACTACTCCAATGCGCGCCTGCTGCGCGATCGCTATGGCTTCAAGGGCGAACTGCGCGCCATTGGCGACGTGCTCCGCGACCAATTGTTCTACCTGCACCGCTGCGGGTTCGATGCCTTCGCCTTGCGCGCCGACAAAGACCCGTACGAAGCCCTGGAAAGCCTCAAGGATTTCTCCGTGAGCTACCAGGCGGCCACCGACGAACCGCTGCCGCTGTTCCGTCGCCGCTGAACCCTGGTTGCAGGCCGTAGCCGCCGCGCCACTGCTGGCGCGGCGGTCACAAACTTGCACGCCGCCGCTCGATCCTTCCTAAGAACCGACCAACGCTGCCTGAGTCAGCGCTCGATGGAGCGCGTCCAGCGCCTTTCGACGGGCCTGATCGATGGCCCCGTAGAGATCCAGCGTGGCTTGTTCGGTCAGCACCACTTTCGCCGCCTCCCCCTGCTCGCCCTGCCATACCACGCTGGGCGCCAAGGTTTTCAGCTGCTCAAGCAACGGCGGCAGCCCGGATACCTCTGTGGTGAATGCAGCGTTGGCATCCAGGGCTTCTTCGAAATGGTTGATCACCTCGGCCCAGAAGTCCGCAAGCGCTGACATACGCTCCGGGTACACCTTGCGCAGGTACAGCTGCCAGAAAGGCTGATCCACCAGCCAGTCGGTCAATCCGCTGTCGGTAGCGCGCTCCAGCACGGCGCGTACCACATGCTCGACAGTGGCCGAAGCGATCTGCTCGGTGTAGAGCATCTCGGGTTGCACGCGCAGCCCCAGGCGTGACTGCGCCAACCCGCGCAAGCGCAAGCGAATCTCCACCTCGTCCGGCACGGCGGCCTGCAGTTCCGCCTCGGTGATCTCGTCGAACGGCAATAGCGCCGGCGCAGGATCGCCAGCCAGCAACGCCTCGCGCCGTTGCAGGCGCGCCTGGGTGATGCCCACGGCGTATTCGTCCACCAACGCCGCCTTGTACAACTGGCGACTCAAGGCCAGCAACGGCTTGAACATCGCCGCCCCACCATCAATGGCGCTGGATGCCGCCTGCCAGGCCAGGACCCGGGTTTCGAAGTCATCTATCACCACGCTGATGCCATCGCCGCAGGTGTTCTCGGTCAAGGTCGCCTGATCGAACAGCTGCTGACGCAGGTCCACCACACCCAGCCCATCACCAGCGCCCCCCTGCACCGGCGGCACCAGTGCCTCCATGATCGCCCACATGCGCTGCTTGTAGGCCAGGGAGTGTCTGGCGTAGCCCGCCGTGCGCGAGACTTGATCCATTACCCGATAGAAAGCCGCCGCCCCCTCACTGCTGCGATCCGCCGCGATGCGCTGCGCAAGGCCCGCTTCGCAGCCTTCCAGCCAGCGCTGGTCGACCACCGGGCGGCCTGCTGCGCCAGCACCGCCCATCCAGCGTCGACGCGGGAACACACCGGCCCGACTCAGGCGCTGATAGCTGGGTTCCGACAAGGGGTTGTTGTCCAGATTCAGCACCGGACGGCCGTGGTTGGCCAGGTTCAGGTTGATCTGCGCCATGGCGCTGTTTTCCAACACCGGCACGCGGACGATCTCGTTGCCGCTGAGGTTGGCAATTCTGATCACCTGAGGCACGCGATTGAAGACCTGCGTCAGCCCCGGCGGCCAGGTGCCGATGCCAGTCCCGCTCAACCCCAGATAGCGCAACGACAGCAGTCTGTCGAGCGTGGGCGGCAGCAGCAGCGGGTTGCCGTTCAGATCCAGGGTCTGCAGGCCAGACAAGCCTGCCAGCGCCGTGCGTCGTGCCTCGCTCAAGCGAATATGGTTGCGCTGCAGGCGCAAGGTTTCCAGTTCCCGCAATTGCCCCAGGGCGGTACAGGCGGCATCGTCGAGGGTCAGCGCATTGCTCGACAGATCCAGCTCGCGCAGGTGCGGAATTTGCCCCAGCGCCTGCAGGGCTTCAGCCGGTAGAGGGTTATCGACGATGCTGCCCTCGGCCAGGCGGATCGCGAAGCTGCGTCGCAGGCTGAGGTAGCGCAGCGCGGTCTGGGTGGGGTGGCTGATCAATGCATCGAACATCTGCGGTGAGGGAGCCAGCAGGTTTTCGTCGAAGTCCAGGGTCATCAGCCTGGCCATCGAGCGCACCTGCCCCGGAATGGCTGTCAGCCGGTTGTTCGACAGGTTCAGGCTGAACAGATTGGGAAACACCGACAGGAAGAACGAGGGATCGCCTTGCAACCCCATGGCGCTCATGCGCAAGTGCCGCACATGGCTGAGGTCGGCCACCAGCAATGGCAGATCACCCAGGCGCTGCCCGCCAAGGTCCAGAATCGTGGTTTCCCTGCGCCAGGCGCTGATGATATCGCGAGCAGCGTTGTCCCTGTTCACGTCCACCGGCGCGCGCCGGCGCCAATCCTTGAGTTCCCGGCGCAATACCTGAAATTCCTGCTCCAGGCGCTGCAAGGCCATCTCGAACGACTCATCGGGCCGTACCATCGATTCACGCAGCACCTGCAGACTGGCTTGCGACAAACCCGGATACAGGTGCCGCAACCGTCGGTTCTGCCTCCAGCCTGGTTGGCCACGCCCGCTGAGCGCGTAGCCGATGCCCTGCGAATGGCGTTCCGGTGATTTGAACCAAGGCTGTACCTGACGTTGCCCGAGCAGTCGCGACACGCGGCTGCGGTCGGCCCGAACCAGGCCACTCAAGCGCTGGCGCAGTGCCTCCCCGGCGCTGGGATTGAGGTCCAGGGCGCTGCGTTCGGCGTCGGGCAAGGCGCGGCAGATGGCGCTGTACAGATCCATCCACCCGCCCAGTTCCTGGTCGCGCTGGTCATAGGCGCGGTAGCGGCCCTCACTGGCCACGATGTACTTGAGCTCGGTATCGACCCCGACGCCCGCTGCCGCGGTGACGTCGCCGGCCTGGCCGCCGTCGCGCAACTCCAGGCGCACCCGGCCCGTCCATCCCGGCAGGCTGGGCAACAGGCCGATCACCACCTTGTCGCGGTCCGCAGAACCACCGGTGTCGAGGATCAGCGCGCTACAGGCCTGGCTCGAACGCCACTGTGCCAACCGCGCGCGCGCCTGCTCGGCCACACGCAGCGGCAGCCGCCCAGCTTCGCGGATACGCGTGCGCTCGGCAGCGCTGACCGACGCGCCGATCTCATTGGCAATTCGCACCGGCAGGCCCGGAAAATCGCGACGCAGTATTCCAGCCTCGCGGCTGGCAGCAGGCTGCTGGCGCTCGATCAGCGAGGCCAACAGCTGCTTGCCCTGCTCATCGAACATACCCTGGCCGCTGGGCCCCATGCGCGCGGCCAGGTCCTGATGGGCCCGGTAGCGAATGACACCCTCGTGCAGGGCCGCCGGCAGTGGCTCCTGGTCGACGTGCAGGCGACGCAACCGGTCCAGGGGTACGCCATGGATCTCGGCCAGGGTCAGCAGGTCGTCGTCGCCTATGCGCTCGGTCATGGGACCGAAGCGGCGCATCAACCCGGCGCCGCGCCATTGCAACGGCTGCTCCAGAGAGTGCTGCCAGGCGCCTGCGCCATTGTGCTGGACGCTGGGGCGATAGGCCGTGGAGCCTGTGGGATGAATCACATGGCCCCGAGCCTGATCGGCAGTGAGTTGCACCTCGAAAAAGTGATCGTCGAGCCGGATGAAGGTCTTGCCCAGGTGGCGGTAGACGCCTTGGTCGTCGGCCGCGATAGCGACGGGCAAATCGACTGCCCGGTAGTCCTGCAGATCCGGGTGCAGCAGGCGTTGGCGACCGTCGGCCAGCCGCACCTGTTGCATCTCGTCGACCACACCGTCCGCGCGATAGGTCGTGCCGAAATCGGCGGCCACGCCGTGGGCAACGACGGCCAGTGCCAGGTTGCCGACGATGCCCTTGAAGTGTCCGAACGCTTCGTCCGTGCGGCCATCCTCCCAGGCCTCGATGCCGTGGTAGACCTCACCGACCAGCTGTTGCGCGATCACCGGCACCATCACCTCGCCCAGCGCCGGAATGCACAGTGCAGCCAGGTTCAACAGCGACACCCCCTCCTCCAGCCAACCGCTCCAGCGCGCCTGACGCTGATCAGCGTCGATCCGATCGGTAGGCACCGCCAGGCACCTGGCTTCGGCCTTGAGCCAAGCCACATGGCGCTCGTGCAGATGGGCAAACAGCTCGCCGCGCACCGACACCTCGACGATATCCAGCTTGGGCCGCGCATTGACCACGGCGATCTTGCGCCCGTTGTCACCGTCCTCGGTGCGCCAGAGCCGACGTTGCAGGCGCGCCTGGAACTCGGCGCGTTCGGTCTGCGCCACCCGCGCAAGCAACCGGCGAACGGACTCGGGCTTGAGTAGCTCCACAGCCAGCGCCTGGATGAACTCGGCCGTCGATGCGTATTGCTTCAGGGGTGCCCGCGCATCGCCCGGCATCCATACCAGACAAGGCATGGGCGCCGTCGCCTGGCCCACTCCGCGCGCCGGCCCGATCACCAGCACATCGTGCAGCGCCGACCCGAGCAGGCTCAGCCGAGAGAACTGTACCGTGCCGGTACCCCAGCGCTCGACGCGCCCGGCGACCACACTTTCGACCACCTTGAAGCCCTGCTCGTCGATGTCCCCCTTCATCCGGGCGACATGGGCCAGCACCCGCAGCTGGGCCCTGCGGGTCGCGTTGACTGCGGCAGCGACCTGGGCACGGGTGGCGGTGGCTTCGAACACCTCGCTCAAGTGCGCCTGGTACAGACGCCCCAGGTCCAACTGGCGGACCAGGGTGGCGAACCGTCCGGGGTCGATCGGCAGTGGGTTGTCGATGCGGTATTCAAAGCGGCTGGTGAACGGCCCGAGCGGGAACGGACCGCTCTTTTTCACGCTGCCCGAGGGTGCCAGCGTGGTGCGCGGATGAAAATCCGGGTCTGCCACGAAGTTGCCCAGCGCTGCCATGATCAGTGGTTCGGCTTGAGGCACATGGTCGTTATCCAGACCCAGCAGGTGTTCGCGCGTCTGGATACGGATGAAGTCCGTGGCATGGACATTCAAGGTTGCGCCGAAGCGCATGCGCATGGCCTCGGCGAGGATGGGTTCGGCGAACGCGACCACGCTGCGAAACCCGGCCAGGGCCAGGCTCAGCTTCGAGCGGCAACGCTGGCGCTCGACCTGGGCTGATATCAAAGCGTCACGATGCTCGCTCGAAGCACGGGTGAACCAAGGCAGTGGGCCGTTCGAGCTGAATTGCTCGGACACCAGCGCTTGCTGCAACTGGTTCATCTGCGTCGTGCCGATGGCGGCGGCCCATGCGGGGGTGCGCTCACGAATGAACGCATCATGGCGACCTGGAAGGGGAATCTCGGTGCTGGACATGCTTGGCTTTCCTGGTTTCGAAGAACGCCCAGCAAAACAGAGCCAACAAGGGCGGCTGCGGTAGCCATGCACCACAGCCGCCGGGGCTTGCCTATTGCGTCATGGCCTCCTGCGTCAGCGCACGCAGGACTGTCATTTCCGCGGCCTGGCGCTCCACCTGCAAGCTGACCAGCTCCTGGTCAAAACCGTCGTCATAGTCACGCGCCTGCAGCTGCGCCAGGCGCACCTGCCACGGTGCCTGGGCGGCGTCCAGGCGAGCTCGGTGCTCGCGTCGCAGGTAATCGAGCCAGTAGTCCTGGCTCATGTGCCACTCCAACAGGGCTGCATCGCTCTCCTCTTGCAGCACCTGGCCGGCCACCGCATCGAGCTGGGCCAACGTCACCGGTTCGATGGCCCCGAACAGCATGCCATGGGGCTGGTTCAACAGACCCAGCCGCGTGGCCAGGCCAATCCGGTAGGCCAGCAGTACCTCGACCTCTTCCATTTCGTCCGCGTCGATATCGCGGGCCGCCGCGCGCGCCCGCACATCGGCGCGGGCCAGGCTGTCGACGCGATCCAGGCGGTACAGGCTGCGCGACAACCCAAGCAGCTGAGCACTGCGTTGCGGCCCATCGAGCGTGGGGTCGGCGGCGCGGACGTACATCTGTTGTTGTTCCAGGTCGGCAAACAGTGCCATCACCTGATCACCGCAGGTGTCCGGGCGCTGGGCGATGGCGAACAATTGCTCGCGCAGCGAGCTCGACGCAGCTGCCGCGTCGATCACTTTCCAGGCCCGCTCGGCCAGGTTGGCGGGGACCAGACGGTAGTCTGCGGTATCGCTGAGCCTGCCCAGCAGCTGCATGAAGCGCCGGCTGCCCGGCATCGCACGCAGCCTGGCCAGTCGCGCCGCAGCCTCGCCGTCGGCCGCTTGCGCCAGTATCTGCAGGTAGTCGAAGACCACGCCCACGGCCTGCAGGCGGCTGACCGCAACGGCGCTCAAGTGGGCGAAAGAAAGACCCAGCGGGCGTGGCACTTGTGGCTCGCCTCGGAAGAACGCCAGCGTGTGCAGCTCGGGCACCTCGACGATGGGATTGTCGTCCAGCTCGACCCAGCGCAGGCGCAGCGGTTGACGGTCCATCAGGCCGGTCAAGCCGACAGGCCACTGCTGCAGCTGACAATCGCGCAGGCGCAGCCCGCCTATGGCCTGAAGCAGGCTCAGGTCCAGGTGCGGGCCCACCGGATTCCCCGACAGGTCCAGGTAGTCCAGCGTTTGCAGGCTGCCCAGCGCCTGCATGGCCTGGGGCGTCAGGGTCATGCCGTTGCGGCCCACCCACAGGCTTTCCAGGTTGGGCAGCCTGGCAAGAATGGGCAGGTGCTCGGCCATCGCCTGGCCATCGGTGTTGTCCAGGGCCAGGTAGCGCAACGAGGACAGGCTGGCCAGGCGCTGCACGGCGGTCGGGGGAATCTGCATGGGGTTGTCGCGCAGCACCAGTGCGTGCAGGCCAGGCAGTGTGGCCACCTCATCGAACATCGTTGGCGAGGCCTGCAGGCGGTTGTCGTCGAGCGCGATCATCTGCAGTTCGTTCAGCGCCGTGACACCGGGCGGGATCCGCGTCAGGTAATTGCTTTGCAACTCCAGGTGTTCCAATTGGGTGAACATTTCCAGAAACCCGGGCGTCAGCTCGGTCAGGCCGCACTGTTCCAGCGACAGGTAGCGAACCCGGGAAAAGTCGCCTTCCAGCACCGGCAGCGTACCAATGCGCAACTCCGAGAGATCGAGCACTTGCGACATTTCACCGGCACCGTCCTCGGCCAGGGGTGCCTCGCCGCGCCAGGAAGCCATGATGCGCTGCCGCGCCAGCTCGCGATCTGCGCTGGCGACCGCAACGGGTTGCCCATCGGGACCTGGCGTGGTGGTGCTTTCCTGGGCCCAGTGGGCCAGGGAGGCATCCAGCCGCCGCCCTTCGTCGAAGCGTGCCTGCTGGCGAGCGGCGCTGAGGGGACGCACAGGTTGCGCCAGTTCGTCCTGGCTGCCACCACGACCGCTGAGACGATAACCCCAGCGGTGCCCCGCGATGCGCTCGGGCGCCGTGAAGGCCTTGGGCCGGCGCTGGCCAATGAGCCGGGCGGCCCGCGGGCGATCCCCGGCTGCCAGGGCCAAGAGTTTCTGCGGCGAAACAGTGCGCTGTTGTTGCTCGCTCATGGCCGCCGTCAGGCCCTGGCGCAGCCTGGCGCTGCGTGCATCGCCGGCGCCAGTGAGGCCGAGGATGGCCCGATTGAGCTGCGCCTCCCACAGGCTCCAGCGTGACTGGGTGGCCAAGCGCAGCGGAACGCGGGCGGCGGCAATCAGCTGTGCCCGTTCGCGGTCGTTGGCGCCGGCCGCGATCTCTTCGGCAACCACCTGCGGCAGGCGGGGAAAATCGCGAAGCAAGGCGGCCGCCGGATGCCCGACAGGTATCGCTGGTGCTGCTTCGCGCAAACGCGCCAGAGCAGCCGTACGCTCACTCGCGGGAAGCGCCAGCACGGCCCGTTCGGCGCGCAGGTCATCGGCGCACGCCTTGACCAGCGCCGGGAGCTTGCCGCCGCGACGATGCAGATCGCGCAACTGACGCCCGCTGATTCCGCTGACCTGGCGCACCCGTTGCAGCGCGGCATCATCCAGCCCGTCCAGCGCAGGGCCGAATCGACGCAGCGCCTGCACGGCAGTCCATTGCCCTGGATCTTCGTGGGCCACGCGCCAGGCGCCTTCACCGTTGTGGGTCAAGGCCAGGCGATACTCGACGTCGGCCGCAGGATGTTCGATGTACCACCTTGCGCTACTGGCCTCGAAGCTTTGTCGGTAGAACAGTCCATCGTGCTTGATGTAGTGGCTGCCCCCGTGCACGTATTGCCACTGCGCATCGGGCACCAGCGTCTGCGGAAGCTGCTCGCGGGCTGCGAACGCTTCCAGGGTGGTCGGCCACAGGCGGGTGCGCCCGGCTCGGTCGACGACCGGCAGCATGCCGGCCACGAACGGCGACCGCGCCAGGGCCACGCCGCCTGCGACCGTGGCGCCCACCACAGCGAGATTGACCGCGACGGCGAAAAAGTGAGCTGCCGCTTCTTCGGTCTGCCCGTGGGTCCAGTCGTCCATGCCGACGAACAGCTCGCCAAGCAGTTGAACGGTGCCGACGGCGGCCATCAACGCACCGAGGGCCGGCACCGACAAGGCGGCAACATTGAGCAGCGTCACGCCCTGCTGCAGGTAGTGCATCCAGCGCGCCTGCCGCTCGGCGGCGTCGATCTCGGCAGTCGGTACAACGAAGTAGCGCGCATCCGCCGCGCGTTTGGCCAGCATCGCCTCGTGCAGCAGCGGTACCAAAGCCTGGGCGCTGGTGGTGCGGCGCAGACCGATATCGGCGTCCGGATCATCCAGTGGACCCTGTGCAATGCCCCACTCGACACGTTGCGGACGCAACGTGTTGTTCAGCCTGAGAAAGAACTCGCGGCGGTCGGGCTCGGCCACGAACCCCGCAAACCAGCCCTGGAAGGCACCGTCACGCAACTTCGCACGCAGGTCGGAACCGAACGCGTCGAAGCTGGGGTACTGCTTGAAGGCACCGTCGCCAGCACCAGGCATATAGACGATGCACGGTGCACTGGATTGCGTGCTGGTCTGGATGGACACCACACCGTGCAACGTCGTGCCGCTGTGCACCCAAGTGACCAAACCGCGCAGATCGCACAATATCACTGGCTGACCCTGCCACTTCACCTCACCCGGCGTATCTGCCAGCAGCTGCTGCACCACGCTGCAGGCTTGCGCATCGAGCTGGCCGCGCAGCAACGCCTGCTGCGCCTGCACGGCCAGTTCGCTGCGTATATTGGCGCGAAATGCACCCGTGACCCATTGGCTTCTGAGCGCCGTGGGCTTGAACACCTCATCGAAGCGTTGCTGGTAGGCACGGCCCAGATCCAGGTCGCGGCACAGCCGGGCGAACTGGTGAGGTTGTACCGCGATCGTGTCCTTGGCCTGATAGTGCCAACCGTAGCTCCAGCGCAGGCCGTGCTCTTCGAGCCGCAATTGCAGGGCATCGGGTTGCAGCAGCAGCGTGCCGCCGGTGAAGTGGCCGGGGCTGGCTTCGTCTTCACTGAAATTGGCCATGGCCGCTTCCAGCAACGTACGCCGCCGCACACTGAGCGGTCGGCCGAGAATCGCCGAGCCACGGTCGAATTCGACCCATTCGGCGCGAGTGACATCGACAGCGCCCGCTGCACCGAAGGCAGCGTCGAACGCCGATTGCAGACGGGAGCCGACGAACTCGGCCGGACCGACGAAATCTTTCGCCAGATACTGCGCAGTCGCCTGGCTCGCGCGGTTCTGGCGCAAGGCTTTCTCGTAGGCGCGAATGGCCACTGGCTCGGCCTTTCGCAACCAGTCCGGGACATGCTTGGCGATGACAGGGTAATGGGCGGGGGTGTCGCTGACATGCAGCGCGGGTGCTGGGGTAACCAAGAGCAAGCTCCAATCCGGGTAATCCACGGCGACATGCCGCAGATGGCCCAGTGGAGCAAGGCGCCCGAAGCGCCCGGTGTTACATAACGCTGGACGTTACCAGAAACGCTGCTGGCTGAGCTTCTCCCAGGCCTTGCCGGCCAGGTGCTCGACCGAGCCGCTGGCTGCCAGCCCTACGCGCTCCTGCAGGCTCTTGGCCTTGGCGTAATGAAGATGGAACACCTCGGCTTGCCTGGCGCGTTCGGCCAGGTATTCGTCGCTGGTCTTGAGCTCGTCGACCAGCTGCTTGTCGAGCGCCGCCACGCCGAGCCAGACCTCGCCGGTCGCCACATCGTCGATCGACAACTGCGGGCGATAGTGGGCAACGAAACTCTTGAACAGCTTGTGGGTGACGTCGAGGTCTTCCTGGAATTTCTCCCGGCCCTTCTCGGTGTTCTCGCCGAACACGGTCAAGGTGCGCTTGTACTCGCCGGCGGTGAGCACCTCGAAATCGATGTCGTGCTTCTTCAACAGCTTGTTGACGTTGGGCAACTGCGCGACCACGCCGATGGACCCGAGGATGGCGAACGGCGCGCTGATGATCTTCTCGCCGATGCAGGCCATCATGTAGCCGCCGCTGGCGGCAACCTTGTCGATGCACACGGTCAACGGCACACCGGCCTGGCGGATGCGCGCCAGTTGCGAGGACGCCAGGCCGTAGCTGTGGACCATGCCGCCGCCGCTTTCCAGGCGCAGCACGACCTCGTCGTTGGGGGTGGCCAGGGTCAGCAGTGCGGTGATTTCATGACGCAGGTTTTCGGTGGCGGAAGCCTTGATGTCGCCATCGAAGTCCAGGACGAAGACCCGATGCTTGCTGTCGGGCTTTTTCTTCTTGGCTTTCTTCTCGTTCTTCGCCTGTTCCTTGCGCAAGGCCTTGAGCTTGTCCTTGTCGAACAGACCGGCCTCGAGCCGCTCGCGCAGGCCCTTGTAGAAGTCATTGAGCTTGCTGACCTGCAACTGGCCGGCCGGTTTGCGCCGGCCCTTGGCGCGCAGCGACGCGATGGCGGCCAACACCACCAGGATGGCAACGACCAGGGTGACGGTGCGGATCAGAAACCCGGCGTAATCGGCGAAAAACTCCACGGTGACTCCTTACATGCATGACGCCCGCCAAGCCAGGGGACGATGGAATGAGCCCAGCATACCGGGGGGCAAAGCCTTGGGCCAGCCGGGAAACGCTCGGCATCAAACGAGCCATTCAAACGCACGTATGATTATTCGTTGACAGGCGCCGATACCCCCCCTAACCTCGCAGGACTTTCACTGCCCTATCGAGCCAGGCCGCCCAGGCCCTCGCGATCATTGCACACCTCCAACAAAAGGACCGCACCATGACCTCCGTAGCCGACGCCGTACACGCCATGAAAGCCAAGTTCAATCCAGAGGCCGCCAAAGGCCTGGACCTGGTATTCGGATTCAACATCACCGACGAAGACAAGCAGTACGCCCTGCTGGTGAAAGACGGTACCTGCGAGCTGCAGGAAGGCGAAAACCCGGACGCCAACGTGACCCTGGTCATGGACAGCGAAACCCTCAAGGGCATCGTCAGCGGCGAAACCGATGGCATGCAGGCGTTCATGGGCGGCAAGCTGCGCGCCGAAGGCGACATGATGCTGGCCATGAAGCTGAGCGAACTGTTCCCGGTCTGATTGTTCCCGGTCCAGAGCTGCGCTTCACCGCCGCATCCCACCTGCCCCGACCACGCCTCGGGGCAAGTGCGTCTCAAGCCTCATCCGTATGTCTCCCCTCGCCACATATGTACAGCCATGGTACGCCTGCATCGCCCTAGCCTTGATCGCTCTCAGGCCGGCACCTGCCGCCTGTTCCTTCGATGGAGCGCATCATGGCCAATACCCTCCCCTGGTTTCACTCGCGTCAACTTGCCCAGTGCATGTCCCGCCACCTCACCCAGGCATTTGAAAGCGAACAACTGAGCGTCATCGAGTACGACTGGCTGCGGGGCCTGCCAGATAGCCCCACCATTGCGCCGGACATGCAGGTCTGCCTGCTGGGCAATGCCGATCCCGGCGTGTTCTGCGGACTGCGCATCACGCGCACCGATCCGGACCTTGCGGCGGCCTACTATTACTCGCCACTCACAGGCATCCTGCCGTTCACCAGCAGCGCCGCCCTGCGCGATGCCCTGTTGGCGCGGTTGCAGGCCGAAGCCGGGGCTCGGCCGACCAGCACGCGCGAGCCGAAATGGGTGTCAGTGACTCAATCACCGTTCAAGCGCTGGATGAAAGCGGTCATTCTGGCGCAAGCGCGGCGCCTGAAAGCCATCGACCGTACCTGGCATCAGTTGCCGCTGCTCGGCGATATCCTCGACCGAGACCTCACCGCAGCGCTGCGCACTGCGATGCCTGCCAGCGACCCGATCATCCCGCGCAGCCACAAAGTGCATCGTGTCGACCGCCAGACTCAGGCAGTGGTCAACGTGCAGCGCTTGCTCGATACCGCTCTGGACCTGCTCGCCGACTCACCGCAACCCGACTGCGAACATCGTTTCCTCGGCGTCTATGGACAGACGTTGAGTGACGCCGATGCGCTTTGCTACCGCAGTACGCTGATGGCCACCAACTCACGATTGGCGAAAAACTACAGCGCTGCGCTGGCCGACTTCTGGCGCGCCAACCCCGACAACGAGCGCGGCAGCCTGCGCGATGGCCTGGGTCGGAGCCTGCAGACTGCCTACCTGAGTGCAGTGCTGGAGGCGCAAAGCCATCTGCATGCGAGCAACGCGCAACTGGAGCTGCTGAAATCGGTGGTGACATCGCCAGCGCCTGCCGGTTTGCGCCTGGAAACCCTTCGATTCAACGCCGACCAGGCGCTGAACGACGAGCCCGTGGCCTGGCCAGGCACGCTGATCATCAGCGACGCCGACCAGGCCAGCCTCGGCTACTACATTTTCAGCACGGACCAGGGTCTGTCGCATTGTGCCGACCTGCAGGCGCTGGGTGACTACCTGCAAGGGCTGGTCGCCGGGGCGAGCGACAGCCTGCGGCTGATCAAAAGCGATCGAGCATTGTTCAACGCGATGATTCGGCCTGTACCCCAGCGCCTGGCGCTGACCGGGCAAGCGTTCCAGACCCTGGCCGACGGCTTGATCGACTTGCAACGGCGCCGGGTGCAGGAGGTGTTCGGCAACGCGTCAGCCCTGCGCCCTTCTCCGCTGCTGGCGGTCGCCGAAGCGTTGGATCTGCGCATGCTGGCACACCCTCGGCTGCACTGGCTCAGTGGCGAGCGGCCGATCACCGCCCTGGCCCTGCAGGCAGTCGAGCCTTCCACGAATGGGGCCAAGAGCAACTGGCTGCTGCAGATCGAAACCCTGCGCAACTGGCAGCGATCGACCATGCACTGCGTCTCCCCGGTCAAAGACGGTGTGCGCCTGTTGTTCGCACCCGGCCTGCTGGCGATGCAGTCACCGCTACCGGCCGACGAGCTGCGCCTCCACATCGACGGAGCACCGGAGTTGGCGGCTATCGGGCTGGTCGACTACTTTCTGGAGCGGACCAGCGGCGCCATCATCGCGCCACTGACCTCGGCGGATCGAGTGCTGAACCTGGCAGGCATCGAGCTCAACTGGCCCGACGTCGAGCATATAGAACAACTCGTGCTGGCCTGCAGTCCGGCACTGACGAAAACCTACCGCGGCCTGGTGCGCCGGCAGATGTCCGCACCGCAACCACCTTGCCTGGGTGCCTATGACTTGCCAGGTCAACGGCGGGCATTGCGTGAACTCGGCCTGCGCACCAGCCTGGCCGTCGCCCGGCGTGAGGGCAGCATCGACGAGACACTGCTGCAACTGCTCGCCACTGCACTCGACTATCCCACGGCCCGTTTGCGCAATGCTGCCGACACCGACGTGCATGCCATCTATTTGCGGGTGCCTTCAGAAACGAACACCATCCCGCTGGCCGACATGTTCGTGCTGCACTGCCATTCAAAGCCTGCAAGCCCGGTATTGATGTGGTCCGGCGACCACGGGCTGTTCGCCTTCGACTCGCTGCAGCAACTGAAGAAAACCGTGGCGGCTTCGGCCCGTCATCCGCACGCCCGTACCCGCTGGCTCAACGGCCTGGATCCGGCCTTGATCGCGACAGTCCTGGAACACTTCCAGGCCGCTCCCGTCTCCGGCATTCACGTGGAAACCCGTGCGCTGACCGGCGACTTCATTACCGAGCTCGATGCGCTGGAAAGCCATCGTCAGCTGACCGGTCTGGGCGTCAACATGGCGCTGGCCGTCCAATGCGGGTTTTCCGCCACGCTGTTCCAGCGCAATGCAGACTACAGCCGCGCCGACAACATGCTCACCGTTGGCCTGGACCGTCTGGCCGTCGATGCGGCGAACGTGCAGCTTGCCGAGCTGCTACCCCCCTGGATCCAGCGCGCGAGCGCCAGCCAACTCGCCCGCTACGCCGACATTCTCGGACGCTGCCTGGCAACCGCCAACAGGAAAAGCAATTATCTGGCGCAGATCCCCTTCATCGACGATTTTTCGCGAGACCGTCTGCGCGCCTCCATGGCCAAGGTCTGGCCAGGAGGCCCCAGTGATCCTGATCGGGTCGTGATCAAGCTGACCGACACCAGCGGCGGCGGGGTCAGCATTGGCGGCATGCTCGGTACCGGTACGCTCGTCAGCCGGACCAAAACCCTGACCGAATGGGCGATCAGCCAATTCTCCGGGTCGGTGTCGAGCGAGATGCACATCAGCCTCGACCCGCCCTCGTTGATCATGGATGTACCGACGACGCACCAGGTGCGCGAGGTGGTCAAGGATGCGGATGTGGGTGGCGAGTACCGCAAGCTGCTGGCCGCCAAGCTGTCCAGGCAGTCCGGAGACTACCCCTTGCGCCGTTTGCTGTTCGTCAAGGCATTGCCGGCGCAGATGGTGCGCAACGCGCTCGAACGGGAGATGCAGGGCAAGATCAGTGCGGCGGCCACCGACATGATCGCTCAGGTGGTAGAGATGCCAGACGGTGTGGCTCGCGAGCCCTTGAACGGTCAGCGGATCACCCTCGGGCCGCTGGGTTTGATCCCGGACGTGGGCATGAAAGCCGATATTGCCTGCGGCATGTACCTGATCGCGCCGGTGCAACCCGACCGTGGTCCGGTCGTGCTCTACACCTGCTATGGCGAGTCGGAGACCATTCGCGAGTACGCATCGCGCGTACAGCTGCTGGAGCAGATCAAGACCAACACCGCGCTTCAGGCACAGATCCTGAGCCGACTGCCTGAAGACGTTCATTCACGCTATGAGCACTCGGGATTCACCGAGCCCCATATCCCCTGGACCACCGAAGTCAACGACGGTCAGAGACTGGGCAAACCGCCAGCCATCGTCCTGCTCGATCAACCAGAACAGGGCAACGCTCTGTACTATCTGTTCGAAGACAATCTCCAGCTCATCCAACTGCTGGCACGCCAGCAGACCATGTCCTCGGGAGAAGCGAGCTGGAATGCTTTCTGTCACATCGTGAAACTGGGCATCGAGCAAGGTGCGATGATTCTACCCAGCGTCGTCGGGTCCCTGGTGGCGCTTTATCAGTCGCAACAGCTGCTCAACGATTCGGTCAAGGCGATGGGACGCAGGCGCTGGGGTGAGGCCCTGGCCGACTTCATTGCCGCCCTGGCTTCGGTGGTCGGCGCGCGCCGTGGCGCCGAGCATTTCAAGCGCGAGATCCAGGCCGCCGAAAATGCCGAACACGTACCCAGGGCGCTGGTGGCAGGCCGGCGCTTTGGCGGCCTGAGTGCGGCACTGGCCGCATTGGAAGCCAACGATGTGGCATTGAACAGACTCAACTACGACGCCCTGCTCAACATGTATGAAACCGCCGACCTCGCGCACCGCTATGCCGTGGTCGATGGCCGGGTGATGGAGGTCAAGCGCGCCGAGTAAGGTTGGTACATCGTCAGCAAAGGACGTGAAGGGCCAACCATCACCCTGGATGGCCAGCAGAAGTGGCACGCCGATCTCGAGATCGCGCGGATGGGGGCCGGGTATTCGTTGATGGACAACTACGACACCTGGATCACCGACATCAACATTCCCGACGTATTCATCACCTTGGCCGAAGGCACCGATCAGATCCGCCAGCGCTACCCTCGTCATCACCAGATGATCGTGCGCGCCCATGCCCATGCGGTCGATTGCCTGCGCAATGCGCTGCAAAATCTCAATCAGAAATCCCCCCACGTACCGCTGCCGGCACAGACCCTGGAGATTCTGACCGACGTGTTCGAAGTGGACGTCACGCCGGCCATGCTGCAACGTCTGCGCAGCAGCTGTGTGCAGTTGCTCGACGCACTGACCAGCGATGCACTGGACCCACACTCCTCGCCCCGCTATTGGGACGGGCTCAATGAGGAGGGCCACGAGGGCAACCACGCCTTTGTCTGGGAGGGCGATCCGCAGCAACGCATATTCCTGACGGAAAAATTCTTCGATCTGCCGATCGAGACCATGATGTATTCCAGTCATGAACGCACCCAGGCGCAGTTGTATGCGCACCATCAGGCCGCATCGCTGCTGCATGAGCTCAGCCATCAGGTGCTCAAGACCGTGGACCTGGCCTACCTCGACACCTTTCTGCCGCTGCACCAGCATTATGATGACCTGGGCGGCATGTATGGGCAGGCGCAGGTGTATGCGCGCAGCCTGCTCAAGATCCGCCAGGAAGGGTTGTCCTTGAGTACGCCGGTTGCAAAACTGTTCACTCGCCCGGGTTCCAGTGGTCGACGCGATTTTCGTCCCAGCGATGGGCGTCAGCGCAAAACGGTCCTGCAATTGACAGGCAAGACCCACCTTGCCGATGCCCGCGTGGCCTTCCGGACCGACCCCGAGGTGCGTTCGAAGCTGATTCTGGCCAATGCCGATTCAGTCACGCTGCTGGTTTTCCGCCTGGGGCAGGAGGTCTTCACGCCGCCCTCTTCCTGAAGATTTGTTCAGCTTCCATTCGGCGCAAACATCAAGCACGCTGTTTAATAATGAGTATCATTATGTTACAAGTTAGCATCCTAATTACTCGTTGAACGGTGCGAAGTGCTGGTTCCATTCTTGATCATGCTGCGCGAAGGGATTGAAGCCGCGCTCATCGTTGGCATCATCGCCAGCTACCTGAAACAGACTGGTCGCGGTCAATGGATGCCAGCGGTCTGGATCGGCGTCTTCCTCGCAGCGGCCCTGGCCCTGCTGGTGGGCGGCGGCCTTGAGTTGATGAGCGCGGAATTCCCGCAGAAGCAACAGGAATTGTTCGAAGCGCTCATCGGCCTGGTGGCCGTGGTCATCCTCACCTCCATGGTGTTCTGGATGCGCAAGGTCGCCCGCTCGGTGAAGCACTCGCTGCAGGCAGCCCTGGACCAAGCCCTGACTGGCTCTCGCCACCAGGTCGCCGCGCTGATCGCCATGGTGTTCTTCGCAGTCGCCCGCGAAGGCCTGGAAACCGTATTTTTCCTACTCGCCGTGTTCCAGCAGAGCGAAGGTCCCGGTGCGCCCATCGGCGCCCTGCTCGGCCTGCTGCTGGCAGTGGCCATCGGCTTTGCCATCTATTCGGGCAGCATGCGCCTGAACCTGTCGCTGTTCTTTCGCTGGACCGGCTTGTTCATTCTGGTGGTCGCGGCGGGCATTCTCGCCAACTCGGTCATGGCCCTGCATGAAGCAGGGGTCTGGAACAGCTTGCAGAGCGTGGTCTTCGACATCAGCGCCACCCTGCCCATGGACGGTCCGATCGGATCGGTACTGGCCGGCATGTTCGGCTATCAGGACGCACCGACGATCAGCACCCTGGGTGCATACCTGATCTATCTGGTGGTGGCCCTGGTGGCGTTCTTCATGCCCCATGCCGCGCCGGCGCAGGTCAACTCCTCCCCCGCCACTCATCAGTAAGGCTTCCATGTCCAACCCAGTCAATGGCGCCCCGCCGCGCCTGATGCGTATGGCGCTCGCCGCGTCGGTGGTCGTGATGATCGCCGCCGGCGGCCTGTTCTACTACGCGTCGCAAGTCGCTTCGAGCAAACGTCAGGCCAGCGCCCAGAACGAGATCGTGGTGAACATCCATCCGCACAACTGCGAGCCGGCCGCGCTCACCGTGGCCGCGGGGCGCAACAGCTTTCGCATCGTCAACCGCTCCGAGCGGGCGGTGGAATGGGAAATCCTCGATGGCGTGCTGGTGGTCGAAGAGCGCGAGAACATCGCGCCCGGCCTGAGCCAGGTGATCAACGCCAACCTGCAGCCGGGGAATTATCAGATCACCTGCGGCCTGCTCAGCAATCCGCGCGGCACCTTGAAGGTCACGCCCACGGCCGAGTCCGATGCTGCAGCCAAGGCGCGGCCGTCGATGGTGGCTTTCGTCGGCCCTCTGTCGGAATACCGGGTGTACCTGGCAACCCAGGGCAGCGCCCTGATTCGCGCCGTGGACGCCTTGAACCAGGCCATTGTCGCCGGTGATCTGGCGCAGGCTCGCAGCTTGTACGCCCCGGCACGAGCCGCCTATCAACGTATCGCGCCCGCCGCGCAACGCCTGGCCGAACTGGACAATGCCATCAATGCCCGCGCCGACTACTACGAGAAGCGCGAACAGGACACGGCTTTCGGTGGCTTCCACCGCTTGGAGTACGGCCTGTTCAAGCAGAACAGCGTGGAGGGTCTGGTGCCGGTGGCGCAGAAACTGGCCAGCGATGTCACTGAACTGAGGCGCCAGCTGCTGGCGCAGCCATTGCCTCCCGAACAACTGGTGAGCATCGTTGCGCGCAACCTGCACGGGTTGGCGGACATTCGTAGCCAGGGTGAAGAGGAGCGCTACAGCCACACCGACCTGAATGGCTTCGCGGCCAATCTGGAGGGTGCGCGCAAGGTGGTCGACCTGCTGCGTCCACTGTTGACGAAGTCCGCGTCCGAGTTGCTGCCGCGGATCGACGAGGCGGCGGATGAGTTGGCCATGCAGTTGGCGAGCCTGCGCAGCGGCGACGGCTATCAAAGCTACGAGACGGTCAGCATCGAACAACGCCAGCAGATCGCTGCCCAGGCCAAGGCCCTGGCCGATGCCCTCGACGGCATCGACCCTGCGCTGGGCCTCTCCACCCTGTAGGCCCGTCGGCGGCACCTGCGGTGTAACTGGCTGACCGCGCTGAGCCCAGACGCGGGGATACGACAAGCCGCAGTGGCAGTGCGATCTCTGTAGCAGCGGCGCGAGCCGCGTCGGCGGTACCTGCAGTGTAACTGGCTGACCGCGCTGAACCCGGACGCGGCTTGCGCCGCTGCTACAGGGATTACGCCAAGCCGCATTGGCAGCGCGATCTCTGTAGCAGCGGCGCGAGCCGCGTCGGCGGTACCTGCGGTGCGAAAGACGTTGAAGTGAATGAAACAGCGACGAGATAAACGATCATGAGCAACACCGACAATCCGAATCCGACCATCGACGCCCAGCGCCGTCGCGTGCTGCTGGGCCTGGGCGCCGCCGGTGCGACACTGGCGGGCGCCGGCCTGAGCTGCCCGGCGATGGCCGCCCCCGCCGCCAAGGTCACCGAAGCGCCAAAAAGCGAAAAGACCCAGGACCGCCATGACTACCAGGGCGTGCACCAGACCGGGATCGTCACACCGCGGCCAGCCGCAGGCATGCTGGTGGCATTCGATGTACTGGCCAGTGATCGCGAAGACCTGGAGCGCCTTTTCCGCACCCTGGACGAGCGCATCCGCTTCCTGATGGCTGGCGGCCCCGTGGCGCAGGTCGACCCCAAGCTGCCGCCGGTGGATTCGGGCATCCTTGGCCCGGTGGTGGTGCCAGACAACCTGACCATCACCGTGTCGGTGGGCGAGTCACTGTTCGACGAGCGCTTCGGCCTCGCCGATGCCAAGCCCAAACGCCTGTCGCGGATGGTCGGTTTCCCCAACGATGCGTTGGAAGCGGATCAATGCCACGGTGACCTGACCCTGCAGTTCTGTGCCAATACCCCGGACAGCAACATCCACGCCCTGCGCGACATCGTCAAGAACCTGCCCGACCTGCTTTTCGTGCGATGGAAACAGGAAGGTACGGTGCCGCCGCAGGCGCCTGCCAAACCTGGCGAGCCTGAACAGAGCGCGCGCAACTTCCTCGGCTTTCGTGACGGCTCGGCCAACCCGGACTCCAACGACACCCGGCTGATGGATGCGCTGGTATGGGTGCAGCCTGGCAGCGACGAGCCAACCTGGGCCGAGCATGGCAGTTATCAGGCGGTGCGCATCATCCGCAACTTCGTCGAACGCTGGGACCGCACGCCGCTGCAAGAGCAGGAGAATATCTTCGGCCGGGTGAAAACCACCGGTGCGCCCATGGACGGCCGACTGGAAAGCGATGTGCCGGACTACGGCAAAGATCCCGAAGGCAAGCTGACCAAGCTGGACGCGCACATTCGCCTGGCCAATCCGCGCACCCCCGAGTCGCAGCAGAACCTCATCCTGCGTCGACCCTTCAACTATTCGAACGGGGTGAACAAGAACGGCCAGCTGGACATGGGCTTGCTGTTCATCTGCTACCAGGCGGATCTGGAAAAAGGCTTCATCACCGTGCAGACCCGCCTCAACGGCGAACCGCTGGAGGAATATCTCAAGCCCGTGGGCGGCGGTTATTTCTTCACCCTGCCAGGAGTGACCAGCGCCCAGGATTTCATCGGCCGCAGCCTGCTCGCTGCGAGCAAGAACCTCACCACCACTGCATGACCACTTGATACAACCGGGGAACCACTCATGACAAAGACGCCACTCGCTCTGCTGCTGACCCTTGGCCTGTTCAACGCTCCGCTGTCGGCCTTTGCCGCGACCCAGTCGCCGTTGGACCTGGTAGGGCCGGTTTCGGACTACAAGATCTACGTGACCGAGAAGGTCGATCAACTGGCCGTGGAAACCGCCAGGTTCACCGACGCGATCAAGAAAGGCGACCTGGCCACCGCCAAGAAGCTGTATGCGCCGACCCGCGTGCACTACGAGGCCATCGAGCCGATCGCCGAGCTGTTCAGCGACCTAGATGCGTCGATCGATTCGCGTGTCGATGACCATGAAGCCGGTGTGAAGGCGGAAGATTTCACCGGTTTTCACCGCCTGGAATACAGCCTGTACTCGGAAAATACCACCAAGGGCCTGGATGCATTGGCCGACGGTCTGCTCAAGGATGTGAAGGACTTGCAGAACCGTATCGCCGAGCTGACCTTCCCGCCGGAGAAAGTGGTCGGCGGTGCCGCCGCACTGCTCGAAGAGGTGGCCGCGACCAAGGTGTCCGGTGAGGAAGACCGTTACAGCCATACCGACCTGTATGATTTCCAGGGCAACATCGACGGCGCGAAGAAGATCGTCGACCTGTTCCGTCCACAGATCGAAGGCCAGGACAAGGCGTTCGCAGCCAAGGTAGACAAGAACTTCGCCACCGTCGACAAGATCCTGGCCAAGTACCGCATTGCCGATGGCGGCTTCCAAACCTACGACAAGGTCAAGGAAAACGACCGCAAGGCACTGATCGGCCCGGTCAACACCCTCGCCGAAGACCTCTCCACCCTGCGCGGCAAACTCGGCCTGAACTGAGCCGTCTGCTGGTGATAAGGGCCCTTCCAAGGGCCCTTTTTTGTGGGCGCCGTTTTTGTCAGGGGCGTTTTTTTGCAGAGGTTGTTTTTGTGGGAGCGGGCTCTGCCCGCGAAGCCCGCACACCCGTACATCAGAAACACCGCAAGGCCCCTTCGCGGCCGATGACCGCTCCTACGGCGGACTCGAACCCTGCGTAGGAGCGGTCCGTGGCCGCGAACGCAGCGCTGCGGTCTCCCAGACACACCGCGGCGCCCCCTTCGCGGCCGATGACCGCTCCTACGGCGCCCTCGAACCCTGCGTAGGAGCGGTCCGTGGCCGCGAAAAAACCGACGCAATACCCCTGATCCCCCGCAGCATCTCATCCGCGGCTACACGCCGCTCCTTCAAGCTTCTGGCACTGTGCAAACCTGACACTCATCACCGGTCATTTCGATCTCCGTAGCGGACACACACAGACATCAATCCGCCCCACCCACCTGGTCACTGCCCGCTACATTCAAACCTCCGCCATGGACGGAGGCTCTCATGCCACTCTACAAAAATTGCAGGTTACGCACGGGCCGCTTTTCTCAGCGTGGCGGCATCTATCTTTTGACTGCCGTTGTGAAACATAGAACGCCCCTGTTCCGGGATTTCGAACTGGGACGGTGCGTAGTCAGGGAGATGATGAATGCCCAGCGCTGGAACCAGGCACAATCGCTGGCTTGGGTTGTCATGCCCGATCACCTCCACTGGCTGATGCAACTTGAGGACGCATCGCTGGAAAGCCTGATGCGTCAGGTCAAATCGCGCTCGAGCAAGGCAATCAATGAACGGTGCGCAAGAACAGGCCAATTGTGGCAGGCAGGCTTCCACGACCGAGCGCTGCGTCAGGAGGAGGATTTACTCGCCAGTGCCAGATACATTGTCGCCAACCCGCTGCGCGCAGGATTGGTCAAAAGGGTCGGCGATTACCCTTTGTGGGATGCTATTTGGCTGCAGGGTTACCAGGCATCCAGCTCAACCCCACGCCCGTAGGAGCGGTCCGTGGCCGCGAAAAGGCGCTGCAGTCTTCCAGACACACCGCGGCGCCCCCTTCGCGGCCGATGACCGCTCCTACGGCGCCCTCAAACCCTGCGTAGGAGCGGTCCGTGGCCGCGAACGCAGCGCTGCGGTCTTCCAGACACACCGCGGCGCCCCCTTCGCGGCCGATGACCGCTCCTACGGCGGACTCGAACCTTGCGTAGGAGCGGTCCGTGGCCGCGAAAAGGCGCTACGGTCTCCCAGACACACCGCGGCGCCCCCTTCGCGGCCGATGACCGCTCCTACGGCGCCCTCGAACCCTGCGTAGGAGCGGTCCGTGGCCGCGAACGCAGCGCTACGGTCTCCCAGACACACCGCGGCGCCCCTTCGCGGCCGATGACCGCTCCTACGGCGTCCTCGAACCCTGCGTAGGAGCGGTCCGTGGCCGCGAAAATAGCGCTGCAGTCTCCCAGACACACCGCGGCGCCCCTTTCGCGGCCGATGACCGCTCCTACGGCGGACTCGAACCCTGCGTAGGAGCGGTCCGTGGCCGCGAAAAGAGCGCTGCAGCGTCTGGGGTTACACCCTAGCGCCGAGTTCTGCGGAGATGGCGTGAGCGGCTTTCTGGACCACAGGAACCAGGGATTCCATCTTCTCCACAGGCATGTAAGGCAGCGTACTGGCGACACTGATCGCGGCCACGATTTGTCCGCTGGCATCGCGGATGGGTGCAGCCACGCAGCGAATCGATGGTTCGTTGTCTTCCAGGTCGAACGCATAGCGGCCCGTTACATAGGTTTGCATACGGGCCTGGAACTGGGGCCAGGTGAGTTGCGGGTGGTCGGGCCACAGGGCGGATTCCGCCGCAACGGCCTCCCCCCGTTCGAACAGCCTCTGCCATTCGGCCGCCTCGGCGTCGAGCATCAGCGCCTTGCCGATGCCGGTGCGCGCCAGCGGCATGCGATGACCTACCCGCGAACGCATCTCCGGGCCATTGCGCCCTGGGGTCTTGTGCAGGTACAGCACCTCGTCGCCGTCGCGAATCGCCAGGTGAATGGTATCGCCGGTTCGCGCCGACAGTTCATCCAGCCAAGGGCTGGCCAACATCACCAGTGGCACTTCGTCCCGCGCCTGGAAGCCCAGCTCGATCAGCCGCGGCCCGAGCAGATAGCCCGCCTGGGGCAGCACCCGCAAGTAGCGCTCGTCCACCAGGCAACTGACCAGCCGGTGGGTGGTGCTGCGCGTGGTGCCGATGCGCCGTGCGATCTCTTTCAGATCACGGGCGCCGCCGGCCACGGCCTGGATCACTGCCAGCCCGCGGAGCAGGGTCTGGGTGCCGGTCGGTGCGGCGGGGGGCATGTCGTCCTGCATGGTCAACCTTCGCGTCAGGTAAAAGCAGGCGCATTATGTTCGCCTGCTCGCAATCGGGTCAAAGCTCGATCCGCTCGACCTTGCCCACCAGCAGAATGTAGGACAACGCCCCGACCAGCGCCGTGACCGCAATGTAAGTGATCGCGGGCGCGAACGAGTCGCCGGTCGCCAGGAAGCCGATGGCGATCGGTGTGGTGATCGCCGACAGGTTGCCGATGAAGTTGAACACCCCGCCCGTCAGCCCCAGTAACCGCGCAGGGGCCAGGGTCGAAACCAGCGACCAGGTGATCGACGCCAGGCCGTTGCCGAAAAAGGCCAGCGCCAGGCAAGCGATGACCAGCGGGGTCGAATCGACGTAGTTGGCGCCGATGATGCACGTCGAGATCAGCAGGCCGCCGATGATCGGCAGCTTGCGCGCCAGGCCGATGCTGGCACCGCGACGGATCAGCCAGTCGGAAAAGAACCCCGAGCACAGCACGCCGACAAAAGCGGCCAGGAACGGCAACGAGGCGAGCATGCCCGATTTGATGAAATCCATGCCGCGGTATTTCACCAGGTAAGTCGGGAACCAGGTCAGGAAGAACCACAAGGTCGAGTTGAGGCAATACTGGCCCAGGTAGATACCCCAGAGTTTGCGCTTGCTCAACACGATGCCCAGGTCGGTCCAGCTGAAACCGGCCTTGGCCTGGCGCGCCGATTTCTGCATGTCGACCAAGCCGCCGCCGTCGCTGATGAGCTGGATTTCGGCCGCGTTGGCGCCTTTGAAATCGCGCGGCTCGCGATACACCGCGTACCAGATCACTGCCCAGACAATGCCCACCAGACCGGTGCTGACGAACACCATGTGCCAGCCGAATTCGTGTTGCAGCCAGGCCAGTACCGGGGTGAGGAAGGCCAGGCCGACGAATTGGCCCGAGGTGTAGAAGCCGATGGCGGTGGCACGTTCGCGCTCGGGAAACCAGGTCGTCACCACGCGGCTGTTGATCGGGTACGCCGGCGCTTCCAGCGCGCCCACGGCCATGCGCAGCACGAACAGGGCGATGAAACTGCCGGCAAAGCCGAGCATGACGGTGGCAATGGACCACAACGCCAGGGCCACGCTGTAGAGGATGCGTGGCGGAACGCGGTCGACCAGCCAGCCGCCGGGGATCTGCATGGCGGCGTAGGTCCAGCCGAATGCCGAGAAAATCAGGCCGACGTGCACCGGATCGATGCCCAGGTCGCTGGTCAGCGCCGGTGCGGCGATGGACAGGTTGCTGCGGTCCAGGTAGTTGATCACCACGGTGATGAACAACAGCACCATGATGAAAAAGCGCTTGCGGCTGGGCGTCGCCAGCGCCGGCGCGGCGGTAGTGGATTGGGTATGCATGGGGTGCCTCTTATTGTATTTGTAGAGGGGTGATGCGGCGACAGGGCGGGCGGCGAGCTTGCTACCCGCGAAGGCCGCGCCGCGGTATCAGCGGTGAATCACCACTCCGCGAAGCTGCCGTCGGCATGGCGCCAGATCGGGTTGCGCCAGCGATGGCCGATCTCTGCGCGCTCCCGCACGTACTCCTCGTTGATCTCGATTCCCAGTCCCGGCCCGTTCGGAATCTTCACGAACCCATTGTCGTAATCGAACACCTCGGGGTGGGTGACATAGTCGAGCAGATCGTTGCTTTCGTTGTAGTGGATGCCCAGGCTCTGCTCCTGGATGAAGGCGTTGTAGCAAACCGCATCCAGCTGCAGGCACGCCGCCAGCGCGATCGGCCCCAACGGGCAATGCAAGGCCAGCGCTACGTCATAGGCCTCGGCCATGTTGGCGATCTTGCGGGTCTCGGTGATGCCCCCGGCATGCGAGGCATCGGGCTGGATGATGTCCACATAGCCTTCACTGAGAATCCGCTTGAAGTCCCAACGCGAGTACAAACGCTCACCGAGTGCGATCGGCGTACTGGTCAACGGCGCCAGCTCCTTGAGCGCTTCGTAGTTCTCGCTCAACACCGGCTCTTCGATGAACATCAGCTTGAACTGGTCCAGCTCCTTCATCAGCACCTTGGCCATGGGCTTGTGCACCCGGCCATGGAAGTCGACGCCAATGCCCACGTTCGGCCCTACCGCATCACGCACGGCCGCAACGCTGGCCAGGGCGCGATCGACCTTGTCGAACGTGTCGAGAAACTGCAGTTCCTCCGTGCCGTTCATCTTCACCGCAGTGAAACCACGAGCCACCGCCTCGCTCGCCGCGCGCGCCGTGTCGGCCGGGCGGTCGCCGCCAATCCACGAGTACACCCGGATCCGATCGCGTACCTGCCCGCCGAGCAGGTCGCTGACCGAAACGCCCAGGGCCTTGCCCTTGATATCCCACAGCGCCTGATCGATACCGGCCAGGGCGCTCATGTGGATGGCGCCGCCACGGTAGAAACCGCCGCGGTACAGCACGGTCCAGATGTCTTCGATATTGCGTGGGTCCTTGCCGATCAGGTAGTCGGATAATTCGTCAACGGCGGCAGCCACGGTGTGCGCGCGGCCTTCGACCACGGGCTCGCCCCAGCCGACCACACCCTCGTCGGTCTCGACCTTGAGGAAGCACCAGCGCGGTGGAACGATGAAGGTCGTGAGTTTGGTGATTTTCATCTGTTGTCTCTCTTGTTCGATGGACGCTCGAGCGTCTGTAAATGTTGCCGTTACCGCCCGTATCGATTTCGTAGGAGCGGTCCGTGGCCGCGAACCGGGCGACGCGGTGGATCAGTCACTGCGCGGCGCCCTCTTCGCGGCCGATGACCGCTCCTACAGGGGCGCACAGCGTGTCAACCTTTCAGCGACTGCCAGGCCTGGACGTACGCCTTTGCGTTATCAGCCACCTGCTGCACCGTCATGCCTGGCTTGAACAGGCCCGAACCCAGGCCAAACCCGGCAACGCCGGCGTCGAGAAACGGCTGCATGTTGTCCGGGCTGATGCCTCCCACCGGTACCAGCGCCGTCCCTTTGGGCAGCACCGCCAACAGCGCCTTGACCACGGCCGGCGTCAGCGACTCGGCCGGGAACAGTTTCAACACGTCGGCACCGGCGGCCAGCGCGGCGAACGCTTCGGTCGGTGTCAGCACGCCCGGCGCCAGGAACATCTCGGCTTCCTTGGCCGCCTTGAGCACTGCAGGATCGCTGTGCGGCATGACGATCAGTTGCCCTCCCGCCGCCTTGACCTGAAGCACCTGCTCGGCAGACAGCACCGTTCCGGCACCGATCAGGCAATCGGCGGGCAAACTGTTGCGCAACAGCCGAATGCTGTCGAAAGGCTGCGGAGAGTTGAGCGGCACCTCGATGATGCGAAACCCGGCGCTGTACAGCACCTCGCCGATGGCCACCGACTCTTCGGGGCGCAGGCCGCGCAAAATGGCGATCAGCCCGTTCTGGGCCATTGCTTGCTTGAGCATGTCAAACCTCTTGGAACTGTTGAGCGACGAGCCCGGCGGCCAGCGCCAGGCTCCAGAGACCGCGTTCGGTGGCCTGTTCGGCCAGGCTGACGCTGTTGAAGCCACACAAGGCCAATGCCTGCCGATAGCGCTGGCACAACGCACTGCTGCCGATCAGGACCACAGCCGGCAGCGATTCCTGCCCGCTGCGCTGACGCAGCATTTCGGCCAGGGCGCGCAGCTCGTGGCCAATCATCAGGCCAGACAGATAGTCCGCTTGTTCACTGCTCGCCAATTGGCCGGTGAGGCCAAGGCTGCGCGCGCTGAACATGGTCGACAGCACGCCGATGCTGCCCTCGCGCGACATCGCCACGGCTACACCGCGCTCGAACGCCGCGCTGTCGAACGACGCACTGCGCTTCTGCGTGCGGCCGAGAATGGTGTGGGCACTGGCTGCGGCGAACAGCTCGCCGGTCATGAAGGTGTCGAAATGCTCGATGCGCTGCTCGACCACCCTCGCCCACTTCGAATGGCTGCCAGGCAGGCCGATCAGCAAGGTCTGGTCGCGCTCACCCGAAGGCAGCGACTGCAGCAGGCCGAAGATCTGGGTTTCCTCGCCGCGCATGACGTTGGGCAGTGCCGAACGTTGCAGCACGCCGGGCACCAGATGCACGCAGATACCCCTGAGGGTACGCACGCGAGCCATGCCGGCTGCGACATCGGCGGCCTGCGCCGGGCTCTGGCAATACGGCACCTCGTGCCAACCCTGGGCGCTGCCGACCATGCCGCAGGCGATCACGGCAACGTCAGGAAAAGCGTCGAGCCAGTCGCCGCAGGCTTCATCGAAGGTCAGCTCGAAACCATCGCTGGTCTGTTCGCCGCAAATGCTACGGGGGGTGTTGGACAACTGCATGATGCCCCGATCCAGCGAACGCTGGTCGAGTACGTGGCCATCAGGGCCGAGCAGATAGGCTCGCAGGGAACTGGTTCCCCAATCGAGTGCAACGAGTTGCGGCTGCATCGCTTCACCTTGTTTGTTTTTGGTAGTGAGTGGCGGTGTGTGATGGCCGACTATAAATCCATTTGAACGATAATCTCAATATATAATTATCAATCCCACATATAGGGAATTATTCACATCATTCCTGTGGGAGCGGGCTCTGCCCGCGAAGAATGCCCCGCCGTGTATCTGTCAGACCGCAGCGCCTCATTCGCGGGCAGAGCCCGCTCCACATGGGAACCGGGATCGAGGCATAAAAAAACCGGCCTGGTGGCCGGTTCGTTTGAGGTCAGGCGTAGGCCTGAAGAGGTCGGCGTCTGCCGAAGAGCCAGGCGGTGCCGACACCGACCGCACCCATCACCACGCAATAGCCCACACAGACCCACGGGCTCCACGGCATCAAGGCGATCAGCAGCAGCGGCGTGGTACTCGCCCACAGCGCATACGCGATGTTGTAGGTAAACGAAATGCCCGATACACGCACCTTGGCGGGAAACAGGCCGACCATCAGCGACGGCACCACACCCACCACTCCACACCCCAGACCAGCCAGCGCATAGGCCACGGCAAGACTGCCGACCCCGGCAACCAGGCTGGCATAGAGCGCGGTGATGCCCAGCGGCAGCAGCACGCTATAAAGGACCAGCGCACGCCAGGCGCCGATGCGATCGACCAGCAGGCCAGCCAACACGCAGCCAACGTTGAGGAAGACGATACCCAGGCTACTCAGCGCAAAGGTGTGCCGTGCATCCAGGCCAAAGCGCTGCTGCATCACCGTCGGCGTGATCACCACCAGCACCACCACCGCCGAAGTCAGCACACACGTCAGCAATACCGCAGGGATCAGCGAAGCGCGGTGCTCACGCAGCACGGTACGCAGGGAGAATTCGCTGACCTGCTCACTGCGCGCGCGCATGGCCAGAAACACCGGTGTTTCGCTGAGCAGTCGGCGCAGCCACACACCGACCACGCCAAATACGCCGCCCAGCAGGAAGGGCAAACGCCACGCCCAATCGAGGATTTCCTGCGGGGTGTACACCCGCGCCAGCACAGTGGCAGTCAATGCGCCGAGCAGATAGCCAAAGGTCAGCCCCGCCTGGAGAAACCCCAAGGCATAGCCGCGTCTTCTCAGCGGCACGTGCTCGGCCACGAACACCCAGGCGCTGGGCACCTCGCCCCCGACGGCAGCGCCCTGCAGAATGCGCAGGGCCAGCAGCAGCAGCGGCGCGAAGTAACCGATCTGCGCATAGGTGGGCATCATGCCGATCAGCAGGCAGGGCACCGCCATCATCAGGATGCTCAGGCTGAACACACGCTTGCGCCCCAGACGATCGGCGAAATGCGCCATCAGGATGCCGCCCAACGGGCGGGCCAGATAGCCGGTCACGAAGATACCGAAGCTCTGCAACAGGCGCAGCCACTCGGGCATCTGCGGCGGGAAGAACAGCTGGCTGAGGGTCAGGGCGAAGAATACGAAGATGATGAAATCGTAGATTTCCAGCGCGCCACCGAGGGCCGCCAGACCGAGGGTCTTGTGGTCGCTGCGGTTGAGCAGCAATGGCTGGGCAGAGCTATCGGCAGGCATGGGCAAGTCCGCTGGTGGCCGACGGCGCGTATCCTCGCGCCTGTCAAAGGCGCGCAGGATAGCAAAAACCGTCAGGCGTGGCAGGCGCTATGAGGTGCCTATCCCGTAGGAGCGGTCATCGGCCGCGAAAGGAACGCCGCAGACTGGCAGATACACCGCAATGCCCGGTTGGCGGACCCCGAGGGCTCCTACAGCGGCGGTGAGCTGAGCGACTTGCGTACGCGGATGCCATCGCCGATCACGCGAACGCGATGCTCCGGCGGCGCCTTGGGCGATTCGACAATGGCCATGAAGGTCTGCAGCGCGTCGCGGTCCGGCAGCTGCGTGACGCTGGTGCTCAACCGCTCACCGCCAGGGTCGGCCAGTTCGGTTTCGATCCGCTTCTGGCTCTCATACAGCAACGCATGGCGAACGTGCTCACTGTTCTTGCAGAACCGCGGCAGATCGACACCCGACCGCACAGCCATGTCAGTGTTGGCAATCAACAGATCGAAAGGCTCGTAAGCGCTTTGCACCATGGTCAGCAGTTCGTCGAGCGAACCCACCGGCACCACCCTGAAGTAGCCCAGGTTGTTGAGCGTTCGTTCGATCTGCACCGCCTGCTGGTCCAACTCGTCGGCAATCAGAATCCGCAATCTCTTGTCAGCCATCATCCACTTCCCAGGCGTCGGCGCAGGACGATCCCTTACCCGCCTCGCCAAGCCACTACAGCGGGTGCAATTCAACCCGCGGCTTCCAATGATCATCACCCCCAGGGGGTGGCCCGCCGGCAAGCTTACTCTCCCAAACGACAGTTCGAAACGGAAAACGTCGAGCGTTTGACGATAAATCACAAACTACATTTGAGATTGTCTGCAAGCTGATGTTTTGTAATGCTTTAATTCTTTATTACTTAAAGTTTACCCAGCATATTTCCGACGGTTAGCGCCGTTTCCAGATACATTTCCGGTGACAACACGGAACGAGCGGCAAGGACCTGCGCTCATAGCTTCGAACCCTCCCCTGATTCACGCTAGCTGCATCAGCGTACGGCAGGCCCCGCTTGCCGTTGAGAGAGGACCTGACGCATTGTGTTCACCTGAACGCGCGGGAGTCGACAATGATCCGCTTTGCCATCATCGCTCCACCCCTGCCGAGCCACTTTCAACCGCTTGAAAACCTGGCAATGGAGCTGATCGACCGCGGACACAGCGTCACGTTCTTCCACCAACCCGACGCACGTCATCTATTGCATTGCAACAGGGTCAAATTCCGCAGCGTCGGCCAGGAACGCTTTCCTGCCGGAAGCCTGGCGAAAAGCCTTGCACTGGCAGCCAATGTCGACACTTTGCTTGGCCAGCGGCGTACCTATGCCGATATGGCGCAAGTCACGCAGATGCTCTGTGAAGAGTTGCCCAACGCTCTGCGCGAAGAACGCATCGACGCCGTGCTGTGCGACCAGATGGAAGCAGCGGGCGGGCTGGTGGCAGAGTCGCTTGGCCTGCCGTTCGTGTCCGTCGCCTGCGCATTGCCGGTCAACCGCGAGGACATAACCGTACCGTTGGCCGTATTGCCCTACCCCTACGAGCGCGGCGAAGACGCCATCGAGCGGTATGCGCGCGCCGAGCGCCGGCATGACTGGGTCATGAAGCCATTGCGCAAAGCCATTGCCCGTCAGTCCGCCGCACTTGGGCTGAGCGTCCGCGAGGGCCTGCATCAATGCCTGTCGCCGCTCGCGCAAATCAGCCAAACGGTGCTGGAGTTCGACTTTCCGCGGCCCAACCTGCCGCCATGGTTCCATGAGGTCGGCCCCCTGCGCCGGGTGTCCGATGAGACCAACCACCTGCCCTACACGTTGGACAATGCTCGGCCTTTCGTCTTCGCAACCTTGGGCCGGCTCCACGGCAACCGCATGAGCCTGTTCAAACGCATTGCCCAGGCCTGCAAGTTGCTCGATGCCCAACTGCTGGTCATGCATTGCGGTGGGCTGAGTCATCGGCAAAGCGATCAACTGCTGCGACACGGCGCAACCTGGGTCACGGATTTTGCCGACCAGCCCATGCTGTTGCAGTATGCCGACGTGCTGGTGACCCACGGCGACCTCGACATCGTGCTCGAAGCCGTCGTGGCAGAAACGCCGATCCTGGCCTTGCCCATCGCCGCCGACCAGCCAGGCGTTGCGGCGCGGGTGGCCTACAGCGGTTCCGGCGTGCACGCCAGCCGGCATTGCAGCAGCCGGGAGTTGGCGGAACACATGCGTCATCTGCTGGAGAACCAATGGCCCGACCTGGAGAACCTGGCCGATGCCATCCACCTGATGGGCGGCACACAGCGGGCTGCCGATATCGTCGAGGCGGTGATTCCCGACCGGTTCAAACTGCGTCTGGTCAGCTCCAGCTGAGCCTGTGACCGATCGTCAATTGACGACCAGCTTGTCGCGGTTGCGATCCAGCAAAGCCTTGCCGATACCCGTAACCTCCAGCAGTTCTTCCACCGAGTCGAATGGCCCGTAGGTCTGTCGGTGCTTGACGATGGCGGTCGCCTTGGTCAGGCCGACCCCGGAGAGTTCCTTCTTGAGGGTTTCAGCGTCGGCCGTATTGAGGTTGACCCTGCCCGGCAGCCCCGGATGGGCAACCGATACCGAGGCGGCAGGCGCGGCCATAACTGGCGAGCTTAGAATGGGCACCGCGGTGCTGGCGAAGAATGCCAGCGCCAGTGCAGGAAGGAGGATCTTGCGCATTGCTTATGCTCCATGACTTGAATGAGAAGTGCGGCATTCCCGAGCCGCCTGCCAACCCTAGCCCCGCATCGCAGATGTTCCAGTGCCACCCTGTTGCACGACGTGTCGCACCGGCCCTGCCCCGGCCTGCGCGGGCGCCTGACGGATTGAGGGCATGTGTAAGTAGGTATGTGAGCTGCACCAGCCCGTAGGATTTTTCGGCGTTCGGACCTTCTGTGTTGATGCAAAGTCACATCCACGTACAATCCACCCGCCCCCAAACACTTCACTGCCAAGGCCTATGGACAGACAACCTCTCATGCAATCCCAGAGTACTTCCGTGCGCGAGCGTACGGTGCACGTGCTGAACGCCTATGTGCTCCCCATCGGCTGGTTGGTCATCATGACCGGCATGTTCTGGGCATGGGATCGCTCTCTGTATCACAAGCTGTTCTACATCTTCCTGGCGGTGCCCACCCTGCTCGCCCTGGCATTGCAGCCGGGTCCGTTCAAGGCGCTGGTGCGCAACCCGATGTTCCTTGCCTTCGTGGCCTTCAGCGCCTACATCCTGCTCAGTGTCAGTTGGGCCGCAGACGGCGAAGACTTCGGCTCGCTGTTCAAGCGGCCGCTCTACATCGCCATGGTGCTGCTCTCGGCTGGCCTGATCGCGCTGAAGGTGCCCGCGCGACTGGCGCAACTCACCCGTGCAGCGGCAGTGATCGCCACGGCAGCGGCGGGTTTGTCGTTGATCTATTTCTATGGCGTGCAAGGCGCGTCCCTGGGCAGCCGTCTGGATGGGTATGGCGCGCTCTACAACCCTCTGCTCAGCGCCCATGTGTTCGGCGCCTTTGCCAGTGTCTGGCTAGCCACCTGGTACATCGGACGCAATCCGTGGAACCCGTTGGCGCTGGGGTGCCTGGCGGTACTGGGCGTAACCTTGATCGCCACGGGTTCGCGGACGCCGATCATCGGCATGGCGGCGGCATTGCTGTGGCTGATGGCGGCGGGAAACAAGAAACGCGGCGGGCTGGCAATTGCCATTGCACTGCTGGGGATCGCAGCGCTGTACGTGGTAATGCCCGATGTGCTGACCTCGCGCGGGGCGTCGTACCGGCCGGAAATCTGGATGGAGTCACTGCGTCAGATCGGCGAGAACCCGTGGTTGGGGCGCGGCTACGATTCGGAGATGACCATCGTCATACCTGGCCTGCCGTACACCTTGGCCGACCCGCACAATATCGAACTGGGCGTGCTGTACATCGGCGGCGTTGCAGGGCTGAGTCTGTGGATGGTGCTGTATGGTCTGGCCATGCGCTTCTGCTGGATGAATCGGCGGGAACCGCAGGTGGTGTTGGCCGCAACCTGGCTGGTGTTCGGGTTTGCGTCGGGGCTGACCGAAGGCAGCGCCTTCATGTCCCGCCCCAAGGAGCACTGGTTCCTGATCTGGATTCCGATGGCGCTGGTGTATGCGCAATGGCTATGCCACTGGGGCAACCGCCTCAGCCGCCCTGCCAAGGCCGTTTGAGTGACATTACGGATTGCCTGATGCAACGCAGTGCGCCTTTCGCGGCCACGGGCCGCTCCTACGCAGAATCCGACGTCCCGTAGGAGCGGTCATCGGCCGCGAAAACGTCTACGCGGATTGCCTGCTGTAACGCAGCGCGCCTTTCGCGGCCACGGGCCGCTCCTACGGAGAATCCGACGCCCCGTAGGAGCGGTCATCGGCCGCGAAAAGGGTTACGCGTATTGCCTGATGCACTGCGGTGCGCCCTTCGCGGCCACGGACCGCTCCTACGGAGAATCCGACGTCCCGTAGGAGCGGTCATCGGCCGCGAAAACGTCTACGCGGATTTCAGCTGAACACCATACGGAGCATGCCGCGCAGGGTCTTCCTGTTCCAGGCCCTGAGCGGAATCATGCCCAGCAGCTCTCTGCTCAGGCCCTTGTCCTTGCGCGCATACTTCAGGAACATCGAATTGAGAAAACGCCAGCGCACCTGCTCGTACGCCGGGTGCTCGCGGTACACGGCGTAGGTCTTGAGCACGTTCTCGACCATGAAGCGGCCATTCTTGTAGGTGTTGGTCGCATGCTTGCGGTACTGCGCCAGGGGCTCACCCAGTACATCGATGAAATAACCCGCGCGGGTCACTGCCAACTCGATATAGACATCCTCAAGGCGAATCTCCGGATCGAATCCACCCACCTTCTCCAGCGCCTCGCGACGGAACATCAGCGTGGCGGCAGTCGGCCCCGGCTTGCGGTCCATGAACATGTCGTCGAAATCCAGCCGGCGGAACGGCTCGTTGCGCTTGCGCTGTTCACGCTCGCACATCACCTTGCCGGTCGCATCAATGATCTCGGTATTGGCCGAGCAGATACCCACCTCGGGCTTGTCTTCCATGTACGCCACTTGGGTGGCGATACGATGGGCGAACATCACGTCGTCCGATCCGAACGGCACCACCAGGCTGCCCTGGCAACGGGCCACCGACTCGTTCAGCGTCCGCGACAGCCCCTTGTTCTCCTGCACGCGCAGATCGAAACCATGCTCGGCACTGAGCTTGCGCAGCAGCTCAACGCTGCCATCGGTCGAACCATCGTCCACCACCAGCAACTCGATGTTGGCGTAGGTCTGCGCCAGCACGCTGCCGATCGAGGCCTCGATATACGGCGCATGGTTGTACGAGGCGATGATCACCGACACCAGGGGCTGCTTTCGATTGTCGGAGGTGGACGTGTTCATATTCGCTGCTCTGAAAAAGTGATGCCGTGCCTACGCGAAGGTAGGCACTCTAGGTACGACGAGCGGCCGAGCCAATCGCCAGGGCCATTCGCATTGTAACAATGCGTGACCTCAATGGAGGTCAGGCCTTGCTTGCAACGCTGGCAAGCGCGTGACACTTCCAACCACTTCATCCAGCCACGGCTGTTGGCTGGCGATTGCGGGCATAGGTCAGAAACGCCTCGAGGTCGTCGCTGCACAGCAGGTGGGCCACGGCTTTGACTTCGGCAACAGGCCAGTCCCACCACGCCGACGCCAGCAAGGCGTCCCGCACGCGTTCTTCGAAACGCCACTTGATGAACCGACACGGGTTGCCGCCCACCACGGCATAGGGCGGTATGTCCTTGGTCACCACCGCGCCGGCTGCAACCACTGCACCATGGCCAACCGTCACACCGGACAGAATCAACACATTGGCGCACAGCCAGCAGTCGCTGCCGATGATCACGTCGCCTTTGGTAGGCGCCGCGCCCGGCACGTCCTTGACCTCGTCGATGATCAACGGAAACGGAAAGCACGACACCCAATCGGTGCGGTGGCCACCGCCGAGCAGAATCTTCACGCCTTCGGCGATCGAGGTGTAGTTGCCGACCTTCAAGGTGGTGTCGTCACCGAACTCCTGCACGTCGGGAATGCCGTAGGTGCCCACCCCGATTGCATACTGGGGGTAGCGCATGCGGATTCGCTCGGGCCCGCGAAACAGCTTCTCGAACTGCCCGAGGTGCTTGCGAACCTTCCTTTTCTTCAACCGGTCCCACCACTTCATCGACGCACTTCCTTACTTACCAATGCAGCACCAGACGCTTGAGACGGCGAAACGTGGTGCGATCCCATAGCTTGAGCGGGATGGAGCGCAGCAGTCGCAGCGCATCCTTCTTGTCTTCCACCACCGCGTATTTCAACGCCTTGTTGACCAGTTTGGCGCGGCCGCGCTCATAGCCGGGGTGCCCGCGATAGGGCTCGATGGCGCGCATGTCGGCTTCGAACAAGGTCTTGTAGCGGCGCGACAAGTTGTGCGGATGGCGCCGGTAGCGGGTCACGATCACCGGCAGCATATGGATCTCGACGCCCTGTTCGGCAATGCGCAGGGTGATCTGGAAATCCTGGACCTTGATCGCCGGGTCGTAGAACTTGGCCTTGCGCAGCACGTCCATGCGGTACAACGACACTGGCGCGCCGCAGACCCGGGCATTGGCGAGGATGTCGGCGAAATCCATGCGGCGGATGCGCGTGTGTGTCTGGTCCTTGAGGGCGTTGCCCTGGGTGTCCATGTAGGTGATCAATGCACCTACCGCGCCGACTTCAGGGTTCTGCTCCAGGTAATCGACACGTACGCGCAGAGAGTGGGCGAGCATGATGTCGTCCAGATCCGGCGTGGATACGTATTTGCCGCGGGCGTGCTGCAGGCCGAAATTCAGCGCGGCGCTGACACCCTGGTTGGTTTGCCGCAGCAACTGGAAGTCGTAGGTCGCCTGCAGCGCGGTGAGCATCTCGATGCTGCGGTCACTGGAACCGTCGTCGACGATGATCACTTCGAAATTCGGATAGTCCTGGGCGAAGATGCTGGCCAACGCTTCTTCGAGGAAATTTTCAGCGTTGTAGCACGGCGCCACGATCGAAACGAGGGGCAAATCCGCTACGTCGGCTCGAACGGCAGGTTCGGAAAGTATGTCGGTCATTTTATGGGCAACGACTAATTCGGGTATGTACGGCCTGATATCGGCAGCGCTGCATGATGGGCGATCCGTACCCGATTGTCGACCAATCCATGCCCCCCCACCGTAGGAGCGGTCATTGGCCGCGAAAAGGTCCGCGTGGTGGGTCAGGCGAAATGCGGGGCGGCCTTCGCGGCCACTGGCCGCTCCTACGGGGTGTCGGCAGATCGGGCAACCCTCCGTAGGAGCGGTCATTGGCCGCGAAAAGGTCCGCGCGGTGGGTCAGGCGAAATGCGGGGCGGTCTTCGCGGCCACTGGCCGCTCCTACGGGGTGTCGGCAGATCGGGCAACCCACCGTAGGAGCGGTCATCGGCCGCGAAAAGGTCCGCGCGGTGGGTCAGGCGAAATGCGGGGCGGCCTTCGCGGCCACTGGCCGCTCCTACGGGGGAGCGAGTTTGCAAGACGCCGGATCAGTCGGGGGTGCCGCGGTGCTGTTGGATGTGCAGCCAATCGACGATCTCGCCTTCGGGCGCGTAGCCGCTCACGGCTTTCTGCAATATCTCGCGGACCCGGTCGAAATCCGTGTCATCCAGTGCCCGCAGCAAACCGGTCAGCTCGCCCTTGAGGGCTTCCCATGGCAAATGATCCTCATGGGCGCTCATGATCATCGGATGACGGGTAGCCACCACGTTGTTGCCGATCAGCAATTCCTCATACAGCTTCTCACCCGGCCGCAGCCCAGTGAACTCGATGCCGATATCCCCCTGGGGATTCTGCTCGGACCGAATGCTCAAGCCCGACAAGTGAATCATCTTCTGCGCCAGGTCGATGATCTTCACCGGCTCGCCCATATCCAGCACGAACACTTCACCGCCGCGCCCCATCGACCCCGCTTGGATGACCAACTGCGCAGCCTCCGGAATGGTCATGAAATAGCGGGTGATGTTCGGATGGGTCACCGTCACCGGCCCGCCCGACTTGATCTGCTTGTGAAACAACGGAATCACCGACCCCGACGAGCCGAGCACATTGCCGAAGCGCACCATGGTGAAGCGTGTCTTGTTCACCCGCGCCACGTTGGCCGGGTCGCCGAACAACACCGGCGCCACTTCACGGCTCAGCGCCTGCAGGGTCATCTCCGCCAGGCGCTTGGTGCTGCCCATCACATTGGTGGGGCGCACCGCCTTGTCGGTGGAGATCAACACGAAGTTGGCCACCCCCGCCTGCAACGCCGCCTGGGCGCAGTTCAGCGTACCCAGCACGTTGTTGCGTACACCCTCGGCAATGTTGTGTTCCACCATCGGCACATGCTTGTAGGCCGCCGCGTGGTACACCGTATCCACCTTCCAGGTGGTCATCACCTCGAGCAGCTTGGCCTGGTCGCGCACCGTGCCCAGGGTCGGCAGCATCTGCACGTGCAACCCTTCACGGGCAGCACGCTGCTCCAGCTCGCCGCTGATGGTGTACAGATTGAATTCGCCATGATCCAGGAGAATCAGCAGCGCCGGCTCAAGGCCAAGAATCTGACGGCAGAGCTCGGAGCCGATCGACCCCCCTGCCCCGGTCACCAGCACCGACTTGCCAGCAATGCAGTGCTCCAGCAGGTCATCCTGCGCAGGCACCGAATCGCGCCCGAGCAGGTCGGCAATGTCGACTTCCTGAATGTCGTCGACCTTCACCTCACCACTGGCCAGCGCGGTGAAGTTGGGCACACTGCGCACGTGCAGCGGAAAGCCTTCGAGGAAACTGAGAATTTCGCGACGCCGCGAGCGCGACGTCGACGGCAGCGCCAGCAACAGCTCCTCGGCGCCGGTCAGATCGATCATTCGCTGGATATGCTTGGGCTTGAACACCTGAATGCCGGCAATCACCCGGTCGGATATGCTCGGGTCGTCGTCGATGAACGCCACCGGACGCATCACCCGGCCCATGCGCAGTGCGGCAACCAGCTGGTTGCCTGCAACACCGGCACCGTACACCGCCACCTTGGTCAAGCGGTCGTCACGCCCGGCGAACGGCACGTTGTGCACGGCGTTGAACCAGTCGCCCATGAAGTATTGGCGCATGGCCAGGCGCAGGCCGCCGATGATGACCAGGCTGATCCACCAATAATTGAAGATGATCGAGCGCGGCACCACCGTCTGGTGGTTGCTGTACCAATACACCACCACCGCCAGGATCAGCGCCGACAGGCTGACCGCCTTGACGATGGCCACCAGTGCATCGTTGCCGAAGTAGCGCATCACCGCGCGATACATGCCGAAACGAATGAACAGCGGTATGGCCACGAACGGCGCGGCCACGAACAACCATTCGTGCTCGCGGATCGGGTTGTACATGTCCTCGATGCCCAGGCGCACCAGAAAGGCCATCCACAGCGCGACCCAGACCAGCACGATGTCCGCGACCACTTGCAACATACGCTTCTGGCGACGTGGCAAACCCAGCAAGCGTGTACGTATTCTATCCATCAGTATTCGACCCGTATGGCCCCAGACCGTGACGGTCGGTTGTAGCAACTACGTAACCTTAAGTGCGATCAGCCGAATGCACCAGTGAGCGAACGCAATTTCATGCGCGTTCCAATTCCCCCGCATGATAACGAAAAGCCAGCCACAACAAAGGGATGTACGCAATAAAGGTGCCTAGAACGGGGCTCAGACCGAAAACCGTCACGGCAATGGCCCAGGGTAACAGCCAGCCCAGCGTGATCGACGCCGTCGCCAGGGTCACCGGCAGATGACGCTCGTAGACCCGCGAGGCGTACTGATAGGCGTGGCTTCGATGAGCCTGATAGACCTTGTCGCCCCGCAGCAAACGCCGCAGCAAGGTGAACGTGGCATCGACGATGAACACACCCAGAAGGATCACCCACCCCCAGAAGTAAGCCGGCTCGATCCACGCTGCCTGAACCGACAGCACCGCCAGCACCAGCCCAAGAAAACCGCTGCCCGCATCGCCCATGAAGATCTTCGCCGGCGGCCAGTTCCACAGCAGAAAGCCCGACACCGCCGCCGCCAGCACGGCCGGCAGCCACATCAGCTGTGCATGCCCGCCAAGCGCATAGATCAAACAGGCCCCGGCACACACGCAGATGGCCTCGACACTGGCGATACCGTCGATGCCGTCCATGAAGTTGTAGAGGTTGAGCATCCACACCAGGTACAACAGGCCGAATAACCACCACAACGCGGCAAGCCCGTCGATCGCACCGATCACGCCAGGCATGCCGCCCAGGCACAGCAGGGCCCAGCCGCCCGCTGCGAAATGCCCGAGCAGGCGCCAACGTGCAGCGATGTGATTGTGATCATCGAGAAAACCCACCACGGCCACCAGCGCCCCACTGCTGAACAGGGCCAGCCAGACACGGCTTTCGAGCATCCCCCAAAGCGCCAGCCCGCTGATGGCGGCCAGGAACACCAGTACGATCGCCACGCCACCGCCGCGCGGGGTCGGCACCGTGTGGGAACTGCGCGCGTTGGGCACGTCCATCAGGCTGCGCGCCAGCGCGTAGCGACGCAAAGCGAAGGTCAGCCCATAGGCAAGCACCAGCACGACCAGCAGCCATACCAGCAGGCTCATCGACGGCGCGCTGCCACGTAGGGCCGCGCCGTGGCGGCCAGCGCGTCGGCCATGGAGGTGGGCGGCTGCCAGCCCAGCAATTGGCGATTCTTGTCGATGTCGACTTCCAGGGAATCAAACAGCCGTTGCGTCACTGCACCCTGCCCCAAGGCATTCGCCACGCGGCTCATCCACGGCAATGGCACATCGAGCAGCCGCGGCTGCTTGCCCATCGCCGCGGCCATGGCGCGCACCAGGTTCGCAGTGGACACCGGCTCGCCATCACTGACCAGAAAGGTTTGATTCGACGCAGCCGGATGTTCCAGGCAGGTGCACACCAGATCCGCCAGATTGTCCAGCGCCACCAGGCTGCGACGGTTGTTGGTCTTGCCGAAAGGCAGCGGCACACCACTGCTCACCAGACGCAGCAGCGTCTGGAAATTCGCGCGCACGCCTGGCCCGTACACCAGCACCGGGCGAATGATCACCACCTCCATGCCGGTGCTTGCTGCCAATGCTCGCAAGCCCACTTCCGCTTCAAGCTTAGAAATGCCGTAGGCATCACGCGGAGACGGCTCGTCGTCGGCACGAAACGGCTGCCCCGGCTCGGTGGCCTCGCCATTGACCTTGATCGAACTGATGAAAACAAAGCGCCGCACCCCGGCCTGCGCCGCCTGGCGGGCAAGGTTCAGCGTGCCTTCGACATTCACCCGGCGAAATTCGGCCAAGGGATCGGCGTGCGACTCGCGCATCACGTGCACACGCGCAGCGGCGTGCACCACACTGTCAATGCCGGCGAGCGCGCTGGTCCAGTCGGTGTCGGCGGCCAGCGTGGGCACCACGCAGCCTTCCACCCCAATGGGCAGTTTTGTGTAGGCGCGGCGCACGGCGGCGCGGGTGATCGGGCAGCCCAGCCGCACCAGCCGAGCCGCGACGGCGGCACCGACAAAACCCGACGCGCCAGTTACCAAAACAGCTTTCGAGATCATGGGCGAGCACCTTGGTCGAATGGATTAACGCTGCAATACGTCGTGATACAACTGCACATAACTGTCCGCCATCCCCTGCGCGGTGAACACCTGCTGGAAGCGACGCGCCGCGGCGGCGCCCATGGCACTGGCTAGGGCTTCATCGTTCCACAGTGTCTGCATGGCCGCCGCCAGCGCCTGGGGATCGCGCGGGGGAATCACCAGCCCGGTTTCACCGGCCCGGTTGATGTAGCTCATGCCGCTGCCGATGTCGCACGAAATCATCGGCTTGCCATACATGGCGCCTTCAAGCAGCGAAATGCCGAACGACTCGGAACGCAGGTGCGACGGAAACACGAAGGCGTGGCACAGGGTCAGCAGCGCCGCCTTGTCTTCATCGGGCAAGCCGCCGAGAAAATGCACATTGCTCACTTCAAGCTGCTGGGCATAGGCCTTGAGCTCAGCTTCCAGATGGCCACCCCCAAGAATCACCACCGGCAAGCCGGTCGCCTTGGCAGCATCGAGCAAGTAGTTCAGACCCTTGTAGTAGCGCAGCGCGCCGACGAAAAGAAAGAACTTACCGGGAAAGCGGGCCTGCCAATGCGCCAGGCGCTCGGCAGACGGCGTGGGGTATGTGGCGGGATCGAGGCCGAACGGAATGACTGACAACTTTTCGGTGAAGCGCTGCAGCACCGGGCTGCTGGCCGCGTAGTCGGGTGAAGACACGACGATGCGGTCCATGGACCCGAGGAAGCGATTCATCAACGGCTGATACAACTTGAGCAGGGTCTTCTGCTTGATGATATCGGAGTGATAACTGACCACCGACGGCTTGCCGGTGCGGCTGGCAAAATGCACCAGGTCCATGAACGGCCAGGGGAAGTGGTAGTGAATCAGATCCGCCTGGCTGGCCAACTCCTTGAAATCGCCCAGCGCCGACCAGGAAAACCCGGTCGAGGCCACGTGCAAATCGAGCTTGGCACGGTGGGCCACATGGTGCCCCACCCGTTCGCCACGCGCCGCGCCGCGCTCGCTGAGGTACAACACTTCGGATTGCACACCGCCTGCGGCACATCCCTCTGCCAACTGAAAGATGACCTGCTCGATACCGCCCATGGAGTCGGGGAAGTACGTCTTGAAGAAGTGCAGCACCTTGATCATCGGCTTTCCAACGTGCGGCGATAGGATATCAACGTCTGCGCCGCACAACGGTCCCAGGAGAATCCGTCGGCGTGGGCCAGACCACGTTGCCGAGCCTCGGCGCGCCATGGGTCGTCTTCCAGCGCCTTGGCCATGTGCTGCGCCAGGGTTTCGATATCCATCGCCTCGCACATCAGCGCCGCCTCGCCCGCCACTTCCAACAGGGACGAGTTGTTGGCACAGACCACCGGCACGCCCGAACTCATCGACTCCAGCACCGGCAGGCCAAACCCCTCGTACAACGACGGAAAGGCAAACAACCGCGCGCCCGCGAACAGCACCGGCAAGTCCTCGGCCGGCACGAAGCCCAGATAGCGCGCCCAGCCCTGGCGCTGCGCCGACTCGATGCGCGCAAAGATCGCCTCGTTCTGCCAGCCTCGGTAGCCGGCCAGGATCAACGGCCAGCGTTGGCGCGTGGCCAGCGGCAGCGTTTCGTAGGCCGTGAGCAGCGTCTCGATGTTCTTGCGCGGCTCGATGGTGCCGGCGAACAGGCTGTAGCCTTCGTGGCTCAACCCGTAGCGCCCGAGCACTTCAGCGGTTTGCGCCGCGCTGCGCGGATGAAACTCCGGCGAACTGGCCAGCGGCACGGTATCGATCCGCTCGAGAGGCCAATCGAAATACGCGGCCAGTTCGCGCCGGGTAAATTCGGAATCGGTGATCAGGCGGTCCGCACGTTTCAAGGTCAGCCGCAGCTCTTTCTGCAGGTAGCGCGCCAGCTGTGGCGCGTGACACTGGGACCAGGTAAACGGCGACAAGTCGTGAAAGGTCGCAATGCGCGGCCCCTTGAACGGCGGCAGGTAATAATTGGGGCTGTGATACAGATAATCGCCATGCCCTTTCAGGGCACGCGCCTTGAGCAATGGCATCAGCAGACGATAGGCCTCGATGGCCAGAAAGTTCTTCTGCACTGCTCGCTTGAGGCTGTAGCCGCTGCCGGACGCGTCCGCCGCACTCGGCAGCGCCGGCAAGAAGCTGCGCCCGGCAAAGAACTGCAGGTCGGTTATTTCCGGACTGCTCTGCAGGCGGCGCGCCAGCTCATAGGTATAACGCCCAATGCCCGTCAGCGGAAAGCGCACAGGCTCGACGGAAAGGACGACCTTCATTTATTGGGCAGCCAACATCCATTGCAGGGTGTCGCGTAACGGCGGGGTCTGCCAGTCGCCCACCAGCGAACGCAGGCGGGTATTGTCACCGCACAGCGTCTTCACTTCGTTGGCGCGCACGAATGCGGGGTTCACTTCCACACGGATGGAATGGCCGGTGATGCTTTCGCACAACTCGATCACTTCACGCAGCGAATGGGTGACACCCGAGCTGACATTGACGGTCTGCCCCAAGGGCTTGTTTTCCAGCAGCCCACGGTATGCGGCGACCAGCGCGCGTACGTCGCTGAAATCGCGCCACACGTCGAGGTTGCCCAACTCGATCACCCCGGCCTTGCGGCGGAAGTGCGAGACGATCTTGGGCAACAGAAAATTGTCCGCCTGCCCCACCCCGGTGTAGTTGAACGGCCGGGTGACGACAATGGGCAAGCGGTTTTGCCACAAGCTGGCCATGTATTCCATGGCCAGCTTGCTGACGGCGTAATCGTTGGCCGGCGCGGGGGCCGTGCCTTCGTCCAGCATGCCTTCGGATGCATTGCCGTACACATTGGCGCTACTGGCCAGCAATACACATTCAGGCGCCTTGCCCGAAGCGGCGACCGCTTCGAGCAGGTTGCGCGTACCAATCAGGTTGACCTGATAGAACGCATCAGCCACGCCATGGCCCACGAACGCCAGTGCGGCGAGGTGAACCACGTAATCGGGCTGCAGCTCTGCCAGCAACGCACTGAGCCTGGGCGCATCGTTCAGATCGGCCTGGTAGTAACCTGGCTCCTCCGACGGCTGACTGCCCAAGCCGATGACTTCATACCCATGGGCCTGCAACTCGGCGGCCATGTAGCGGCCGGTGAAACCCTGGATACCAGTGATCAATGCGCGTTTGCCGACATTAGCCATCAGAACGAAAACCCTTTCTCGTTGCGGCGCAGGTCAGCCTCGACCATCATCCGGCACAGCTCTTCCAGCGAGGTCTTCGGTTCCCAGCCCAATACGGCCTTGGCCTTGGCCGGGTTGCCGATCAGCAGGTCAACTTCGGTTGGGCGGTAGAACTTCGGATTGACCGAAACCAGCACCTTGCCGGTCTTGGCACACAGGCCCTGCTCGGATTCAGCTTCGCCCTGCCACTTGATCTCGATGTCCACGGCCTTGAAGGCCATGGTGACGAAGTCACGCACGGTTTCGGTACGGTTGGTGGCCAACACGAAGGTGTCCGGCTCGTCGGCCTGCAGCATGCGCCACATACCTTCGACGTATTCCTTGGCGAAACCCCAATCGCGCTTGGCGTCGATGTTGCCCAGCTCCAGGGTTTCCTGCAGGCCCAGCTTGATCTTGGCGACGGTGTCGGTGATCTTGCGGGTCACGAACTCACGGCCGCGCAGAGGCGACTCGTGGTTGAACAGGATGCCGCTGGTAGCGAAGATGCCGTACGACTCGCGGTAGTTGATGGTCATCCAGTGGGCGTACAGCTTGGCCACACCGTAGGGGCTGCGCGGGTAGAACGGGGTTTCCTCGATCTGAGGAATGGCCTGCACCTTGCCGAACATCTCGGAAGTCGAAGCCTGGTAGAAGCGCGCCTTCGGGTTGACGATGCGAATGGCTTCCAGCAGGTTGACAGCGCCCAGGCCGGTGATTTCGGCGGTGGTCAGCGGCTGCTCGAACGAGACACCAACGAAGCTCTGCGCAGCGAGGTTGTAGACCTCGGTGGCTTCGGTGGTCTGCAGCAAACGGATGCTGGCGGACAGGTCGGTCAGGTCGTACTCGACCAGGTGCAGGTTAGGGTTGTTCTGGATACCCAGCTCTTCGATACGCCAGAAGTTGACGGAGCTGGTACGGCGGTAAGTGCCGTATACGGTGTAGCCCTTTTCCAGCAGCAGTTCCGCCAGGTAGGCGCCATCTTGACCAGTGATACCAGTGACAATAGCTTTCATGCGAATTAACCAACTCCATTTAGTGCCGACTAGGCAGTGTAAAGAGAAACCGAACAACGCTTGCGGCAGCGCAAAGCACCGGCGCTCGAATTATCAAAGCGCGGAGTATACATATACCCGCAAGCCCAGCCCAGCCTCCGACACCGGCGCGAGCCGAAGACCGCACGCTGCTCGCATCCCGTAGGAGCGGTCCGTGGCCGCGAAAAGAACACCAAGGACTGACTGATGTATCGCAGTGTTCCGTTCGCGGCCACAGACCGCTCCTACAGAGTTGTTACATCGACGATACAACATCAATCAGGGCTTGGTTTTCACCTTGGCAACATCACCGCCAGGCAAACCTTGTTCCGGCTCGGGGCTGAGCCAGACGTTGACACTGTCGACACTCTCTTGGTTCAACTTGCCACTCCAACGATTCAACATGAACAGATTGGTAATGAAGTCGTACTGCGACCTCAACAAATCCCTGCGCGCCTTGAACTCATTCTGCACACTGGTCAATACATCCACCGCATTCACCACGCCATAGGCAAACGCCTTCTGCGCCGCCACGCTCGACTGTTGCGCCGAAGACAATGCGTTCTTGTTCGCGCGTATCTTTTCCACACTGGCCTGGGCGGTAAGGTAGGAAGTAGTCGTTTCCTTCACCACCTGCCGGCGCACACCTTCAAGTTCCTGCTCGGCAGCCAGTTGGTCATCGTACAAACCCCGAACCCGCGCCGAGGTGGAACCACCGCTGTAGATAGGCACCCTCACCCCCAGGGTTGCCACATAGCTGTCGCTGCGAGGCGTCAAGGTATTGTCGTAGCCGACGTCGCTCTGCTGAGCGCTCAGGCTCACACTCAGTTGCGGATAGTGCCCGCCCTTGCCTTCGCGCACCGCCGCATCGGCGGCCTCGGCGCCACTCTGGTAGGCCTTGAGCAAGGGGTTGGCATCCATGGCCTGGGACACAAAATTGGCCAGCGGCACAGTCGGCGCCTGCAACGCCACGTCGTTGCGCACCCGACTCAACCGCTCGTCGATTCGCCGGCCGACAATCTCGGACAAAGCCTCACGACTGACCTGCACCTGATTGCGGGCATCCACTTCCTGGGCCGCCAAGGCATCGACCCGCGCTTTGAGGTCGAGCTGATCGGTGATCTTGGCCATCTGCCGCTCGTAGAGCATGTTGATCCGATCAAGGTTCTTCTGAGTCGCCCGCCGCTCGGCCTGCACCAGCTCCAGCTCGTCATCGGCGGCCAACGCGATGAAGTATCGCTTGGCCAGATCCACCGTGGCCTCGGCGTGGGAATCTTCGGCCTGGGCGCCCTTCTGCGCCGTAACGCTCTTGGCCTTCTGCCAACCCTCCCAAGCGGTCTTGTTGTAGAGGTATTGAGTCAGGCTCAGGGAATAGCTCTTGTTGTCGTAGATTTCCCGCGCGGCGTCGTCCTTGCGCAAAATCCGGTTGAAATTGCTCTGCGCCGACAACTGCGGCAGCAAGCCGCCCAAAGCTTCGCGCTGCTGCTCGGAAGCAGACCGCGCCCGCGCGTAGGCCGCCAGCACCCGCGGGTCTTCAAGACGCGCCTCACGGTACAGCCCGGCCAGGTCCAGTGCGTAGGTCGAAGCCGACACCGCTGGCTTGGGCGGGACATCGTTGGGAACCAGCGGTTCGGCGCCAACGGCTTGCAACGCCAACATGCTCAACATCACACCAGGTAACAAACGCGACACAGTCACTCCTCGATCATCGACGTGGCGAACATGTTCTGAGCGGGCTTGAGCAGATACTCGAGCATGGTGCGGTCACCGGCATTGATCAGCACCTCAGCAGGCATCCCCGGTTGCAACTTGCGATCGCCGAGCTTCTTCATGCCATCATCGGAAACCTTCACTCGCACCAGATAGTAGGGCTCACCCGAGCGTTCGTCTTTCAGGGCGTCAGCCGAAATACGCGTCACCTCGCCCTCAATCACAGGCGTGGTGGTGCTGTTGAACGCACTGAAGCGGATGTCGGCTTTCTTGCCCAACGAGAGGCGGTCGATATCGTTCGGTGCAACGTGTGCCTCGACGATGAGCTCGGCAGACGCTGGCACGATATCCAGCAGTGGAGTGGCAGCACTGACAACGCCGCCTACCGTGTGCACTTTCATGTCGAGCACCATGCCACTCTCTGGCGCCCGAATGACTACACGAGACAGGCGATCGCTCAATGCGCTCTCCTTCTCTTGCAGGTCGAACACCTGCGCCTGCACGCCCGAGAGCTCATTGGCCACGTCCGAGCTGAATTTCTTGTTCAACTGCACGATCTGCATTTCCGTTTCGCTGATCTGCAGGCGGGTTTTCACAATAGTGGACTGGTGGTCGGCCACTTCCGTCTTGAGCATGTCCAAGCGGCGCTGCTGTTCCAGCAAACGCTGATTGTCAACGAAGCCTTGAGAGAGCAGATCCTTAAGCTGGACGATCTCGCCGCTATAGGACTTCTCCAGGTTCTGCTTCGTCCTGATCATGTCCTGCAGACCCAAGATTTGCTGTTTCAACTGACTGATACGTTCGCGCTGCACCGAAATCTCACTCAGCCGCGAATCGTGTCGAGCACTGAACACCTGCTGCTCACCGGCCAGCGCTTCCTGCGCCCGCTCCGAATCCGTGCCCGTCAGGACCACGGGCGGGATGGCTTGCAAGCCGTCGCGCTCTGCACGCAAACGCGCTTCCTTGTAGCGAGCTACGATCAACTGATTGCGGGTCGACTCGTACTCGCTGCTCAGCTGTCCTTCGTCGAGCACGATCAGTGGATCACCCTGCTTGACCATGTCACCGTCGCGGGCGAGCAGCTCCTTGACGATACCGCCCTCCAGATGCTGAACGGTCTTGCGATAGCTCTGCACGGTGACATTTCCCACGCCGTGCACTGAGTTTCCCAACGGTGCTACCGCAGCCCATGTACCGAAGATGCCAAAGGTGACAAACACGATAGTCATGCCAATGCGCCTGATGCCGCGATCGGACGTGGGCATGTCATCGAAGTTGTGATCGAACGTCGTAATAGCCTTGCTGGTCACTGATGAATTCCTTTCAAGCGCCGTTAGGTGCGGAAGCAGCGGGCGCCTGCGCGCCTGGGCCTGCAGGAGGTGCCGGCGGATTAGGCGCAGCGGGCGCTGTCGCACCGTTCGCGCCTGGGCCTGGGCCGGGCTGGGCAACACGGGCCTGACCTTTTGCCTGTTGAGCTGCGAGCTCGGCAATGACCTTGTCACGCTCGCCATAGAGAGAAATCGTCCCGTTGGACATCACCAATATGCGGTCGAGCCGCGAAAGGATATTGGGTCGATGGGAGACGATGAAGACGGTGGCGCCTGTCTCCTTGATCTTCTGCAATGCAACGCTGAGCGCGCGCTCACCCACCTCGTCGAGGTTGGAGTTAGGCTCATCGAGCACGATAAGCCGCGGATTGCCGTAGATGGCACGGGCCAGACCAATTCGCTGACGCTGACCGCCCGAAAGGTTGATGCCATCGCTACCGATCACGGTGTCATAGCCGTCGGGGAGCATCAGCACCATCTCGTGGACGCCAGCTGTCTGCGCGGCCTGTACCACCTTTTCAGGGATGATTTTTTCAAAACGGGAGATGTTGTCGCTGATGGTGCCCTCGAAAAGCTCGATGTCCTGAGGCAGATAACCCACATAGGGCCCAAGCTCGTGCTTGTCCCAACTGCTGATATCAGCACCATCGAGTCGAACCACACCGTGCTGCGTCGGCCAGATGCCCATCAAGGCGCGCACCAATGTCGACTTGCCCGCCGCGCTCGGCCCGACGATGCCGACAATCGATCCGGCAGGTGCAACGAAGCTGATATTGCGGATCACCGGAGCCTTGGCTCCCGGGGGCGCTACAACCAGATTCTCGACCTGAATGTGCCCTTGCGGCGCCGGAAGCGGCATGCGCTCCGGTTCTGCGTTGAGTTTGTTCAGTACGTCGCTGAGACGGCCGTACTGAACCTTCGCAGCGATGAACCCTTTCCAGCTGCCGATCATCTGGTCGATGGGAGACAGCGCACGGCCCAGCAGCAAGGAGCCCGCCATCATCAGGCCCGGTGTCACCTGATGAGTGATCACCAGATAGGCGCCGATACCCAGCATGATCGATTGGGCCCAATTGCGGAACGTCTTGGAAATCGAGGTAATGGTCCCGCCCTTGTCACTCGCCTCCGACTGCAGCATCAGCACCTTGCGCTGACGAACCGCCCATCTGTTCATGAGGGTTTCAAGCATCCCCATGGACTCGATGACTTCCGCATTGCGCAATGTCTTGTTGGTCGTGACGTTGGAGCTGACGCTTTCCTTGTTGGCCGCGGCAAGGGTGTTCGCCGTGTACCGGTGATTGACGAACGCCAGCACGACCAGAACCAGACCTGACGCCACGGTCATCCAGCCGAACCACGGATGGAAAAGGAACATTACGGCGGTGTAGATCGGAAACCAGGGAGCATCGAAGAACGCAAACAAGCCGGGCCCGGTCAAAAACTGGCGGAGCGACGTCAGGTCATTCAACGACTGGGCCGTGGCATCCATCCCCCCACTATTCAGCGCGCGCTTGAAACTGGCCCGGTACACATCCCGACTCAGAAGGACGTCGAGCCGGTTGCTGATGCGCACCATGATTCTCGAGCGCACCCACTCGAGCGAACCCATAGTGATCATGAGAATGGTGAGGATCAGTGTGAGCATCAACAACGTTGAATTGCTGCTGGCAGGAACCACCCTGCCGGACACCTGGATCATGTAGAAGGTTGGAACCAGCATCAACGCATTGACGAAGAAACTGAAGAAACCTACCGAGAGGAAGCTGGTTTTACAGGCCTTTAAAGCCGCTTGCAGATTATTCTCGTGTGACCGACTCATAGTATCCGTACTGAAAAAATGGCGAAAACGATGCGCAGTGTACCACTCGCTTCCGTTTGATAGGAGGTTCTGCCGCGACCCCCATTATGAGGCCAGTAGTGCGGGTCAAAACATGGGCAGCATATGGAACCGGACGGTGCAGCACTACGGTTTTTTTCTTAATTTTTTATTCAGTTTGTGCATGAAACTTTGGGCTCCCCACGGACCGCTTCACGGATCGGAACTAAAATCCAGATTTAAACCATCGCCGTAGATCCGATCAATTATGGTCTGTCAAGTGGAAGATTCCGATGCGGCCGTAGGTAATAGCTTAGTGCCACTAATATTGCGACTGAAATTTGTCGTAATTAAATATTACAAATGCTTAGTTGTCCTAAGCCTTTGATTTTGAAGGTTTTGTAGTAGATTTTTATCGCGTCTCCACAGTGGCCACGTGGCTACTTGTAAACCACTTGCCCCAAGCTAGTCCCCCCAGCCAACCCCTCCAAGGGTGGCTTGATCGGGAATGTAAGATTTTTTTCACGCGACGATTGACAACCTCCCCTCTCTGGCTCAATCATTCTCGCTCGAAGGGACGCCGCCACTGGCCACGTTATTGTTTCGGGATTGTCATTTCTCAATGGCACAGTGTGTTCAAGCCAACAGGAAATCGGAATTTCATGTCACTGCCTTCGCATGCACTAGATGGATTGAAGATCAGCTCGCGGGTCACCCTGCTAGAGCCTGGAATGTACATCTTTCGTTATGCTTCGCAGCCCCCTGCAGACAAGCCTGTTTGCATCGCACTACAACAAGCGCCTTTGGGCAAAGGGTCCATCGACTTCTTCCCGGCTGAGGGTGTGAGCAAGAACATGCTTACACACTTGGGCGATACAATAGTTGCCCGTGTCAAAAGTGGTGTGGCCACTGTTCTGATCACCGAATATCACATGTTCGATGCTGAAATTGATCCGATAGATCTGCGCATCGACCGTATAGACACCTCTCCTGCCATCATGCGCAATTTCTCTGTCGTTGCGACCCCAGAGCCCAGCCCGGCACTCGCGGCAACAGCCTCCCCCGCCACGCTCAAGCTCATCGCGCACCTCCAGGGCGCAGGCGACGTTGAATCCACCAAAGGGTGGGTGGGTGAGCATGACGGCACGAAACGCCTGGAAGGTTTTTGCGTCATCTGGGAAAACAAGCCAGAAGGCGTGGATCTCGTCTACACCTCAACAGTCGCCGGTTCGGGCCCAAGCCCCAACGTGGCTGCCGGCACCTTCACCGGGACACGCGGCAAAGCCTCTCCGCTTATTTCGGCAGGCTTCAGTTTGGTCGGTCCCAACCGCTGCCTCTACGAATTGTCTGGCCACATCGTGTTCTCCGGCTCCTCGCCGCAACTCGTCGTGGCCAACCAGATGATGTATGGCCCCACAGGCACCGAGCCTCTGGTGGCGCTGCATCTCTCCATAGATCCCGTCACGAAGATGAACGCTCCCCGCAATAAGTCTCCGTGGGAAAACTCTGCATTGAAGCAGAAAATCAGCAGCACGGGCCAGATGGCCTGAAGTAACAGGAATTACACATGCAATACGACAGCCCTATTTCGTCCGAATCGTTCCAGACCACCCTGACCGGTACCAACTTCTCGTCCGCTACCGCGGCCGCGATCAGCACCCTGCTGAGCTTGGAAACAGCTGCCACCGTCAACCTGGCTAGCTGGGATGGCGTTTCGGCTCCTCTGACTCCAACTGGTCAGACTGCTGCTGCTGAAGTCGTAACCGGTACTGTCGCTGGCCGTACTGGCGACACCGTTACCTTGGCCATTCCTGATTCGCTGGCCTCGGCCAAAGCGTTCGTACTGGACAGCAATGCCAACCTGAACGTCACTTTCAACCCTGTTGCTGCTGCTCCTGTAGCTCCAGTAGCTCCGGCTGAAGAAGTGTCGACTTTCAGCGCATTCAGCATCGCAGCCGCCGCTGTTGCCGCTGATCCTGCTACTGCTGTTGAATTCCTGGTCAAAACCGGCAACGGCGACGACATCATCACCGTAACTGGCGATCAGAACACCTACATCGACGCTGGCTTCGGTAACGACGTCATCACCACTGGCAACGGCAACAACACCGTAGTCGCTGGCCTGGGCAACAACGTCATCACCACCGGTACCGGCAATGACACCATCGTTCTGAGCGGCGTAAACCACTCTGACGTAGTGAACACCGGCGCTGGCTATGACGTCGTTCAGTTGGAAGGTTCTTCCGCCAACTACAGCTTCGTTACAGGCAACAACTTCAACGTCACGCTGAACGGCGCTCAAGGTCTGGGTCAAACCGCGGCCATCACCAACGCCGAGTTCTTGAGCTTCACCGACACCGCTGGCGTCATCAGCACCGTTGCGCTGGCTCACAACGAAGCCGAAGCTGCTGCACTGCGTCTGTACGACGGTATCCTCGGCCGTGACGCCGACGTTGCTGGCGCCAAACAGTGGACTACTCAGGTCAACGAAGGTACTTCGTTGAACACCATTGCTCAGAACTTCCTGAACTCTGGCGAGTACACCGATGGTGACAACACCGCGTTCATCGACACCCTGTACGGTGCCCTGCTGGGCCGCAACATCGGTGAAGACGCCGCTGGCGCTCAAAACTGGCTGAGCGTGTTGGCCAGCGGTGGTTCGCTCGTAGACGTTGTCACCGGCATTGCAACTTCGCAAGAAGCCATCGCCCAAGACAGCGGCAACGGCGAATTCGTCCAAGCTCTGTACACTGCCGCTCTGGGCCGTGATGCAGGCGAAGACGGCTTGTCCGCTTGGGTCGGTCAACTGGTCAACGGTGCAAGCCGTGCCGAAGTGGCTGCAGGCATCCTCGGTTCGTCCGAAGCTGCTGAGAAGTCGACTGACAACTTCCTGAACGACCTGTACGTCAAAGCACTGGGCCGTACCGAAGATCAGGCTGCAGCCGACGTTGCTGGTAAAGCAGGTTGGGTCGAGGCTCTGGCCAACGGCGCTACTCAGGCTGACGTTGCCATCGGCATCATCGGTTCGCAGGAAGCGATCGCTCACATCGACAACGTTGTAGTACTGCACGGCGCGGTGTAACTCACCCTGCCGAGTTGAAGATACGTCCAGCTGAAAGGCTGGGCGTGTTCTGAAAAAAAGGGGCGACTTTAGGGTCGCCCTTCTTTTTATTTTGAATGGCGAATCGAACAGCCCATGTCCAGAAACCTTGATCGTGAGCGAGAAACGCTCATGGACATTTTTCACCGCCACCGTCAGGCCAATGAGCATGACCTCGCCGCTGTAGCGCTGGAGCGCGCCATGCAGACATCCGAATACCGACCGGAGGCTCTGATCTGGAAAGGTATCGATGCGTTGTCGCACGATCCTCAGCTGGCATTTATTTTTCTAAGTAACGCAGCTCATCTCCTACCCCATCGACCAGACGTACATGCGTTGGTCGGCCGATGCATTCTGCTCCAGAACCAACCTGAAACCGCGAAGAAATACCTGAGTGCGGCTTGGCAGAAAAACCCCAACGATGCCTCGTTGCGGATGACCCTGTGGCAAGCTCGCAGCCAATCAGAATCACCTCAGGATCTGCGCGCGTCTATCCTTGCTCACCTTCCTGATATCACTGAAGCAGCCGAGCTCTCGTTCGTCCTCAAGTTGCTGCTCGCCCAGCCCGATACTGCGTCCACTGTCGGCGTAGTTCGCTTCAATCCTGATGACAAGGAAATCCAGGGCTGGGCAGTCGACCTGAGAGATCCGCAAACGGCCCCTACCCTGCACCTCGAAGCCAACGGCCAGGCGATGAGTGTTACGGCGAATCTGGCACACCCGTTGCTCACAGCTGTCGGCCTTCCTTCCACTCACGGCGGCATCCGAATCAAGGTCCCCAACCCAACGCCGGCGGTGCAGGTACGGTTCGGGACAGGGGCAGCCTTGTTGGGCAGCCCTGTTTCGGCGATGCCTACCTTCGTTCCCCCCCCGGCACTTGAGGGAGCGGGCGCAACGCAGCCAGTCGATGTATTGATTCCCGTGTATGACGGCCTCGAGGAAACCCTGGAGTGCATCAACAGTGCGATTGCAGCCCGCAAATTGAACCGCACTCCCCACAGAATCGTGGTACTGGATGACGCGACCCCAGTTCCGGCATTGCATAAAGCGCTCAAGATTCTGGCAAGCAAAGGCAAGATCAAGCTGATCCAGAACCCGGTGAATCTCGGTTTCATCCGAAACATGAATCGCGGAATGGCACTCAGTGGCCTGCAAGATGTGGTCTGGCTAAATGCCGACACGCGCGTACACGGCAACTGGCTGGACCGTCTGCGTGACAAGGCCTATACAGCAGCCGATATCGCTTCGGTGACGCCGTTCACCAACAACGGCGAACTGATGAGCTTTCCATTCAGCCGTATCAGCGCGCCAATGCCGACAGCCTCCGAACACGCCGAACTCGACGAACTGGCGCGCACCGTCAACAGTCCAGCGGTAGAGTTGGAGACAGGATGCGGCTTCTGCCTCTACATAAAACGCAGCGCACTGGATGCGGTGGGCTACCTGGACGAAGTGCACCTCAGCCGGGGTTATGGCGAAGAAACGGACTGGTGTCTGCGAGCGCGTCAGCATGGCTTCCGCCATCTTGGTGCGCCCAACGTCTTCGTGGCCCATAAAGGCGGGGTATCTTTCAAGGAAGAAAAACAACTAAGGGTTGCCTACAACAACGCCATATTGCGCAAACGCTTCCCCACTGCCGAGGCGGACTATGACGCGTTCTGCAAACGGGATCCATTGCGGCCGGCTCGAAACGCTCTGCAAAGAGCGCGCTTCGGCAGCCTGTGCAACTGGCTGAAAAGCGAAGCAATCATCTGCAGTTCAGCCATGGCGGTTCATGTGCAGCCGGACTCGCCACAAAACTCTGCGTTGAGTCTCGTCTACAGACAGGGGGCCACCGGCATTGTTGCGACACTCTCAGCTCCGATGAAGCCCTTGGCGTTGGTCATCGATTACACCCTTCCTAAAGACGGCAAGGTACTGTTTGGCCATCTAACGTCCCTGATCAAAAACGGGGTAGCAAATTACATTTACGCAGGGGGCCCGGTGTTGCCCGCCGATCTGACGCAAACGTTCGACACAGTCGGCCTCACTGCGTCCGTTGGAGCGGCGAACTGCAACCCCACGCATAGACCCTCAATAGTCGAGAAGCCAGCACAGCGGATGCTCATCGCAGACGATCTGTCGCAACCGGCAATGCTTGAGAGATGGATTCAAGTTGCTAGACAGTTCCGCAGGGCCGCTTCGTCCACTATTTTCTGTGTAGAAGGCGATACTCCAGCATTGAAAACCCTACTTGCCACAGGAGCGGTGCAAGGCTTGACTCCTTCCCCTGGGTTCGAGCGGGCAACGTGGGTGACGCTTAGCGGATGTAAAGTGCTTGCCACTCTGGATACTGGCCTACTCCCCGATGCGCACTGCATACGGATGGCTGCCTTGCATGACATACCGCTTCACTCAATGCGAGCAAATGCCATCAGCGAATCCACCTCCTGCGCGCCCGCGCAGCTGGATAGATCAAGGACAGAGGCTTCGAGCCTGACAGAACTATGAACGATCAGAATACAACCACTATTCGCGGGCGACTCACCGGGCTCTATGGTGATGTGCTACAAGGCTGGGCGATGGATGCTGCTAAACCGGATCTGAAACTGGTGGTGGAGATCCATGTGGACGGCAGTAGCGTGGCATTTGTACGAGCCAACGAGTTCTGTCCAGACGCGGAAGCAGGTGATCAGTTCAACGGCTTCGCCATTCAACTTCGCGAGAGTTGGTTGAGTACTGGCAACGTGATTACGGCACGCGTTGCCAATCAGTCCGAATGGTTGGCAGGCACCATCCAACTCCCTGCAGCAATGCCTTCCGAGCCGGCTCCCGCCGCGTCTCAGGTCTGGCACACCGGAGGTTTGAGAATAAGTGGCTGGGCATTCGATGCCGCCGATCCAAACCGCTCCGTCACTATCCATGTCCGCGAAGGGACGAATGTACTGGTCAGTGCTCAGGCGGATCGGCTTCATCATGCCTTGGCGTACAAGGCCAGTCGTAATCATGGATTCGAACTGGATCTACCCTGGACACTCGCTGACGGCAAAGCTCATACGCTGCACGTGCAAAATGATTTGGGTGAGCCGCTATCCGGTAGCCCGCTGACGTTGTGCTGCTGGCCGGAAGGCTTGGAAGCGTTGTTGCGCAGCCATACCTCGACCATCGAAGACAATCCAAAGCTCGCGTTGCTGGCGGAAGTTGCCCGTCATCAAGAGCTGATTTTGCCCAAGAGCGCAGGCTTCCATCATTACCCGGAATGGTTCGAGGTGTTCCAGCAACCCCGGCCAGCCAGTGCTGGGCTCGGCCTTACATGCGGCGCGCTCATCCTCAGCAACGGCGATGCAGAACTGGAGGGGCTGTCCAGACTCAGCCTCAGCCAGCAAAGCCATCAAATCAAAGCGGTGGAAGTAGTCGCTGAATCGGACATACTCAGTGGACTCCATCGCCTGATGGATCAAGGCTGTGACACTGTCATTCCGGTCAGCGCCGGTGATCGGCTTGCCCCGTATGCTCTTGATTATCTTGTACCACTGCTGGAGGGCGACACTGCATGGGCATACGGGGACTGCGACTGCGACAGCCCAACGGGCGCACGTTCATCTCCATGGCTCAAACCCGTATGGGATGTTGATCTGTTCATAGGCGCCGATCTGTTCTCCGCTGGTGCCATATTCGGCGCACGCCTCCTTGAGCGTGCTGCAGATGCCGCCCTCACGGGGTTGAATACTTCATCGCTGGACTGGCATTCACTGCTGGCAGGCGTGGCGCTGATAACGGAGCGCGACGCGCTCGAAGTCACGCACATTCCTAAAGTGATTTACCACCGGCATACGGCTCGTCCGGTAACACCTGTGGATGCACCACGCTGCGAGCGACGAGAAGCCGCCATGTCCTGGCTGGTCGACTCGATGTCCAAAGGCGCTTTGGTGGAATCCATTGCAGGTTTCCCAGGCCTGCTCAGAGCTCGTTGGCCGTTGCCGGCAGTATTGCCTAGAGTCTCGATCATGATTCCTACTCGGGATCAGGTTAAGTTGCTGCGCACCTGTGTCGAGGGGGTGTTGCGCCAAACTGATTATCCGAATCTGGAAGTCATCATCATCGACAATGAGTCGAGTGATCCCGCCACCCTGACGTACCTGGCTGAGCTGGAGAATCGCGGGGTGGTAATACTGCCGCATCCCTTCCCCTTCAACTACCCAGCCGTGAACAACCGCGCGGCAGAGATAGCGACTGGGGAGTTCGTCTGTCTGCTCAATAACGACATCGAGATCCTTGGGGATGACTGGTTGAAAGAACTGGTGAGCCAAGTCGTGCGGCCGAGCGTGGATGTCGTCGGCGCGAAGCTTCTGTGGGCCAATGGAATGGTCCAGCATGGAGGCGTAATCATCGGGATCAACGGATTGGCAGCCCACGCCGGTAATCATCTGAACGCCAGCGATGCGGGCTATCTAGGACTTAACCAGCTATCCCATCGCTCCAGCAGCGTCACCGGGGCTTGTATGTTGATGGCAACCGCTTTGTACCTGGAACATTGCGGAATGGAGGAAGGAACTTTCCCTATCGCTTTCAACGATGTCGATTTGTGCCTGCGTGTACAGGCAGCGGGAGGAAGACTGATATGGGACGCCTTTGCCCTGCTCATACATGCGGAGTCGGCAAGCCGTGGGAAAGACGTATCAATCGACCGCCGGGCTCGCGCCAAGCGTGAGCAGGATAACTTCGTCGCGCGATGGACGGCAGGAGGCGCAGCGGACCCCGCGTATCATCCAGGGATGTCGCACGATTATCTTTCAGGTCCTTATGGCGGGTTGGCGATGCCACCCCGGCCGCTTCGCGCGCGTACCAACGAGCCCATGGTTGGCAGCATGACTGCACCCAAATGATTGAACCTCGCGAATATAAGATCTTGCTAAAGGAATGAACATGGCAATAGCTGAAATCCTCAAGACTGCGGCAGATGGTAAAGGGGCCTGCGAAACTTATTCGTCCACGATACCAAGTCTTGAAGTGGCTGGCGCAAGCAAGTTCTATGCACTTTTTCTGGCGATACTTCAGTTAAGAAGTGAGGATCTACTTCCCCGCTATACGCTGTCCGACGAGGAAAGCAGGCGGCATTTTCTTGCGTGGATAGTGGTCCATGGACGCCGGGAATACATTGCACTACAAGAACTTTCAGAATTTTGGAGTGAGCTTGCGAAATGTGCTGACGTTCCATCGACGAGATGGTCAGGAGGCATTACGCGCCTTCTACACCTCGCTATAGAGGAACGGAAGGACCTAGGTATCGATTCGAAGCTTGAAACTGAAAAAGATCAGCTCCGTGCCCTATCCTGGTACTGGCTTCAAGGGGGAATGGGAGAGTTGGGCTTAACCGCAGAGGACGTTACGCTTCACGAAAAACGCTTTTGGTTGGATTCTAATAAGCTATTCAGCTCCCGATTTGGATCATTAGTCTATTCCAGCCGAAGCGACCTAAGCAGCCTCTTTGACCTCGCCACCAGTACCGGTGTGTTGTTATACGAAGAATGGCTTATAAATCAAGGCATGGTTGAGACATCCCTTCCCTTGTTACTGCAAACGGTACCGAGGGCTTGGCCACCTGCCAAGCTGAAGTGCCTGCCTGAAAAACTACCTTACGGGGTAAATCTGATCGGATACGCATTCGGCGAACTCGGAATAGGTGAGGACGTGCGGATGGCAGCCCATGCACTATCCGCCGCCGGGGTACCTTTCACTATTATAGACTTCCAGCCTGGTGCAGAAATACGTCAAGCCGATCGCAGTGTCGAACACTGGGTTACTCAAACGCCGGTGTATGCAACAAACTTGATCTGCCTTACAGCTTTAGAACATCTTCGACTTTATCTCGAGAAAGGTAGTAGTATTTTCGAGGGGAGATACACTATTGGCTACTGGCCGTGGGAACTTCACATTTGGCCGAATGCTTGGAACCATTGCTTCAGTTTAGTTGATGAAGTATGGGCCTCCAGTCGTCACATTCAAAGGGCCGCGCAAGCCGCCACGATCAAGCCAGTTCGATACATGCCAATGGCAGTGAAACTCCCGGACGAATTTATCGCTATCAGGGATCGCATAAAATGGAATTTGCCTCAGGATAAATACATATTTGTATTCTCATTTGACGGAAATTCTTTTATTCAGAGAAAGAATCCAGAAGCGATACTTAAGGCTTTTGCAGAAGCATTTCCTCCTGAGAACGACTCGGTACGGCTGCTGATTAAATGTATGCGGCCTAACGCAAAAAGTGAAGCTTGGCAAAAAATAGTAATGGCAACGAAATCAGACCCGAGGATATTGATCTTTGACTCAATGCTGACTAAAGCAGAGGTATTGAACCTCTACAGTGTCTGCGATTGCTTCGTGTCCTTGCATAAGGCAGAAGGTTTTGGACGTGGAATAGCGGAAGCATATCTTGTCGGTATCAATGTTGTGGCAACAGATTACGGCGGGAATATCGATTTCTGCCGACAGCTTGGTGGGTACCACATTGCGTATACACTCGTCAGTACATCGGCAAGTGATTACGTTGAGAGCGCGGATAACTTTTGGGGTGAGCCAGATGTAACGCACGCGGCAGCGGCGATGAGAGATGCTTTGATAGCTCATAGGGCAGCAACCTGCGTGAGTAGTGATCGAACCAGTAAGCTCTATGAACTGTTCTCCCCGGAAGCGGTAGGTACTAGGTATCGCATTCATTTGAGTAGCTTGCAGCAATTTACATCAAACAGTAATTAGCGCGGGTCAGGCATAGTGTCACTCCTGATCCTTGAAAAATAGACATAAGCTGCGGAAACTATCGAATGAAATCAGAAACTCAGCAGAAATATATCTTTGCGATCAGCTCGGAAATTGCCGACGCGTCCGGAGTGAAGAATGTCGTAGAACCAGGCAGAGCGCATTACTCCTACAGAGCCGTTCGCGACAAGTTTTGTAGCATGTTTGACAGCCAAGGTCAGCCATGGATAGACCTAAAACACCCTGAAATATATAGAGACTTCAATCTCAAAGAGACGGCATTTAATAGCTTTAGTAGCAAAAAAGTCCATATTGCATTCAAACCCACACAGTATCTAAGAACTGCAGGTGGCTTTTTAAATATTGCACACATCGCCTGGGAATTTGATAAGATAAAGTCCAAGTACGCGTCAGATCCAGTTCTACCGTGCAGTGACGACCTAAGGATGCTTAAGGCTTTTGATCAAGTCTGGGTAGGCTGCAGTTTCACGCAGAATGTTTTACAACAACACAACATCAAAAACATACATGTTATTCCTGCACCATGCGAAGTGCCGGCGAGACATCTGCTCAGCAGTGGAGTAGAAGAATATAGCTCACGGCTGGACAAAATCAAAAAAAATCAAATCAAGTGCTGGCCAGTAAGTATCAGGAATCACGGATTCATGTACTCTCAGCACTCGCTAGACAACCGGCCAACAGATCTGACGCATGTTATACAGCGTGTAAAAAGTAACGGTGGCTTGGCATTTCTACAAATACTCAATCCACACGACAACCGCAAAAATCTAAAAAAACTTATTAAAGCATTTCATGCATTTCATCACGACAATCCAAATACAATACTCATTTTAAAATTTACAAGCCCTGAGAAAAACGAAAGAGTGTACGAGATACTCCGCTGGTTCTTAGGTGATAGTCATGCACTTGATGCGCATGGAATTTACTTTACTACTGATTATATCCCAGAGCCATTAAAGTTTGAGTTCTTCAGCCTGTTCGACTTCTATATGAGTCCGTCGCGCGCCGAAGGTCAAAACCTGCCACTACAAGAAGCAATGGCGGCAGGCATTGTACCTATCACAACCGATAACACGGCAATGAGTGATTATATTAGCGAAGAAAATTCGATAATTATCCCATCGATACCCACCGAAATAACTCATTTGACGTCCTCCGATGCCTCCACTTGGGGTTTCCAATGGCATGACTGCTCGGAACTTGATATCTTGAGGGCATTAGTAAGAGCGAGACAGCTAGCTCCAAAGACCAAAGCTAATATGGCAGAACAATGCCGAAAAGCAATAATCAACAACTATTCATTTGAAGCCGTTTCAAAACTTGTACTTACTGCAGTAGGGTCTAAATGATGAAAATCAATAAGGCTGTAAGCCCGACAATATTCATGGATATTTCCCCACTACAGGAACTCTCTTATACAGGAATACCAAAAGTCGCTCTTGAGCTGGTCAAACACGGACTTAAGCGGAACGACGTAGAGTTTTTTTGGGATGACTACATAATTCCAAAACACATTATTAATCGATTGATCAGTGCGGAAAGTGGCCTGACATTGCATGCACTAGCGAATGAGAAAATATACCTAAAACCGCTTCTATCTAGACTGAACGAAGTCGAGATGTCGGTTGGGCTATTTCCGAATGTCATGACTCGCTTCTTTTTCGATAAACATGCGCAGATTATCCACGACTTGGTATTCATAACATCCCCAGAGTACCATCACGCCGACACTATTCGACACCATGGCACTACAATCATTCGAGACGCCGAGTTATCCGATGCACTTATATGTGTATCCAATTCCACCGCGTATGATGTAAAGACTTATCTGCAACCAGACCCAAAAAATATCTATGTTGTAGAACTCGGGGCTTCATTGCCTAAGAAAAGCAAACTGACAGCCCCTGCCGAAGAGGGCGTCGACAGGTTTGTGTTGGTAATGGGTACAATTGAGCCAAGAAAGAACATCGAACTTGCTCTAAAATACATTTCACTAAACTTGGGTCAACTAAATAGCTACTCATTCGTTTTCTGCGGAAAAGATGGCTGGCTTATATCATTCGATGAGCTTATCGCTAAATATGAACTACATGAATATGTAAAGAGCGGCAAGATTATTCGACTACCTTACGTAAGCGAAAAACTCAAATGGGATCTTCTTAACAAAGCGTCTCTATTACTGTTTCCATCGCTATATGAAGGCTTCGGATTGCCTGTATTAGAAGGTTTGTCTTGTGGCACGCCGGTCTTAGCCTCCTGCTCTTCCAGCATCATGGAAGCCGGCCGCGAATTTGCTTGGTACTTCGACCCCTGTGACTACAGCATATTTGAAGATAAACTTACCAGCGTGTTGGACATGGGTTGCACTACCGCCGACGATTGGAATGAAAACCTAAAAAAATATCTCGATAGTAAAAGCTGGGACGCTTACGGCGCACAGGTATTCTCCATTTGCTCAAAACTGCAATAAACAGGCGGTCATATTATGTCTTTTTTTGGTATTGTCGATACTTTCAGCTCAGGGTTATTTACCGGCTGGATTTATAATAGCCAGCTGACGAAACAAATTCTTTTAGTTAAGATTAATGAACTTAACATAAGAGAGGTTGAAGCAAATCTGTCTAGACCAGATGTTCACGCGGCAGGGCTCGCCCCAGAACACTGCGGATTTTCTTTTCAGCTTCATCTGAGTGATATGCCTAAGTCACAATGCACATTGTCGTTAACTGACCTTGCCAGCGGTAGCCTCCTAGAGAACGGGATATTCAATTTATTAGATGGCATATTAACACCTGGCGTCGCTAGTAAGACTGAGGATAAGGTGCTTTCATCACTTTCTATTAGGCAATACCTCAAAGCGCAGGAAGATGAACCTGGTGATCAAAATATTGCTCTTGTAGCAAAAGAAATCTTGAAATCAATTGAGCACCTTCCAGATAATACGTTCATCGCATTATCATACCTGCTCGTGCTAGGGCGCATTCCGGATCCTGAAGGCTTCCTGAACTCACTTCGTAACGGTCGATTTGAGGGAGGCGCGAGGTACCAGTTCGTTTTTGATATGATGCGTTCCGAAGAGTTCAAGCGAAAACGCACTCCTAATCTAGTTCTTGCGGACCTTCACGGCACTGATTTCAGTTCGTTCGAACAAAATAGAAGTTAAGATTGATGGTGAAGCGACAGGTTGTTACTCACGGTATGTAATCGCTTTGTACCACTACATGATCAAGATTGCTCCTAGGCATGCATACCACTTAAGTAAAGAATTTGGAGGGAGTCACAATGGCTATATCAAGGGAATTCGTTATTGCGTCCTTCCTACGCTATCTGGGTAGAAACCCTGAGTCGGAGGGTATCGTAGCCGACCACATGGCCATCGAGAGCGAAGACAAACTTGTTCGCACACTGACACGTTCAAAAGAGTATTTTCGCCGCACTTACTCGAGTGTAGCGTTCGAGTCCTCCGCACGATCAAAGTTTCTGATTATAGGGAACTGTCAGGCAGTATCAATTGCGACCCTTATTAACGCCATGAGCTCTTGCTCTTCGGCAGTCGCGATAGAACTGAACGCACAAAACACTGAGGGATTGCAAACAGGAAACTTGGAGATAAATATCCTCGCAGCTGAATGTGACTACATTATCCTGCAGCACTTAGATTCTGATTTATTTACAACCCGCCTTATTGAGCTTTATCCCTGCATTGAGTCCAAGCTTCGCTACGTACCCGGAATCAGCTACACGTCGTTCCATCCTGACATGGGATATGTCAAAAAAAACAACGGCACGCACTTAGGTGGCCCGATGGGCGAGTATCATTCCATGATTGCCTTTTGGTGTTGGCAACAAGGCTTAAGCAAGGAGCAGGCTGTATCGCTTTACCACCCAGATATTTACAAATTTCTGGGCTATTATGACCATGGCGCTTCCTCTGATCAGTTCCTTGTCACGCGTGGACACCAGATGGCGTTCACCATGGAAGGAATGTTAGCCCGCTGGAAATCCAAAGGCTGCTTCATGCATTCCTTAAATCACCCGAAGCTTTCAGTACTAGGAGATGTTGCCCGAAAAATACTTTTAGATGCGAACGTTAGCTTTATTCCAAGCATCGAAACCTACCTCATTGACCATCTAGCCGATCATCCCTGCTGGCCCGTGTATCCAGAGATAGCTAGACTCCATAACCTTGAAGGTAGCCTGCTGTTCAAGCAGGCAAAGCATCTGGGAACTTCACAGCGACCCGTTCCAACATTGTCTCTAACGCAATTCGTATCGCAGTCCTTTGATCATTACGCTACTTACGAGGTCAATTCATTAACCGCATTTCGCTTGGATTCTGATCAATTCAAGCATCTTAAAGAATATTTGACACAGACTAATTTTTTCAGCCACAACAAGCACGCTTTAGATGTTTTAACATCCGGTTTCAATCCATATACCAAAATCCAGTCACATCAGCTATGGCGCCGTGCCGTAGAGAAGGTCGAAAGCAACGATGTAGATCCGGTAGTTAAATCTAGATTTTCACTTACGCGGCAAGACAAAGTTGCCACTGCCGGAAGTTGCTTTGCCCAGCACATATCCAAGACACTATCTAAAAGCGGCTTCACGTACTACGTGCCTGAAAACGGTGAAGATCAGGGCTATGATGCAGAAAGCCTAACAGAGCTAAATTATGGTGTTTTCTCAGCTCGTTATGGAAACATTTATACATCAAGACAACTGCTACAACTCTTTGATCGCGCATATGGTGAATTCACCCCCCTCGACCAAGCATGGAAGTCTAAGGACGGAAATTACGTTGACCCGTTTCGTCCTCTCGTAAAACCTAATGGATACTCGACAGTTGCTGAGGTCGTTTCCGCCAGAGAAGAGCACTTGGGTCACGTTCGAACAATGTTTGAAAATGTGGATATATTCGTATTCACATTAGGGCTCACAGAAGCTTGGAGGCGTCTCGAAGACGGAGCAGTATTCCCATTGGCTCCAGGCGTTGCCGCTGGCGGGATGGATGAACAGCACTATGAGTTCGTAAATTTCGAAACGCACGATGTAATTGCCGACCTTGAAGCCTTTATATCACGCATCGAAACTGTGAACCCGAAATGCAGAATAATTTTGACGGTTTCACCTGTGCCTCTAGTTGCAACGTATGAACACCGTCACGTGCTAGTCTCTACTACGTATAGTAAGTCAGCGCTTAGAGCGGCCGCAGATTACATAACAAGACGGCATGAGATCTGCGATTACTTCCCTTCTTATGAAATAATAACCGGCAATTTCAACAAAGGTTCCTATTATGAAGCTGATTTGAGATCAGTTCGTCCAGAAGGTGTAAATCACGTAATGCGGCTTTTTATGCAACATTACTCTCACGTTGAAACCCCAAAAGAAGCTACATGCTCTTCCGCTATGCTAAGGGAGGCGGCGCAAAACAACGCCATAGTATGTGATGAAGAAGCTTTAGATTCAGATCTGGAATAATTTGTATTTCCGCCATTCATCATCTTGTGAATGGCGGAAATGCAGTCATCACTTTCTCTTAGGACATACTCGCACTAAAGCATTGATAGTCAATTGTAAATCGATATTACGCCCTAACTGATTAAATCGTAGATTTGAGAGATCGATTCCACCCAGAGATCTGTAAGTCGCGTCAATAAATTCTTCCAGATCTAAAAAACGAGCAACATTAGATTTGGCAGTTAGCGCACTTGGCACTTTGAATCTTATGAAGTCCGAATCTTCTAGCGAATCCGGATACAACGGCCAGTCGACGTTTGATGCCAAGTGATCTACGACATACTGATCAATATCCTGCTCAATAAGAATGCTTTCTTTCATGAGAGCTTGGTCTACCATATCTCCAAGTACATGCTTGTACGGGTGATTTATAGTTCTCATCCACTTGCCTGACTTATTCCATCTATCGATCAGACCATCCATGGCATAGCCCATATCGAGACCGATCAAACGCAGACACTCTAGCGAGTCTCTTTGAAGCTCACTGTAACCCAATTCTGCATAAACCCTGCTGCAGAAGAAATTCTTGCACTGACCCTCGCTGTAACCAGCGTAAAAGGATGCAACTACGATTAGAGATTGGTATTCACCCAGCGGCCCTATGACAAATTCTTGACTTAAATCGTTGAAAACATACACTTGATCTGGCTGAAATCCGGCATGCTCTATGATTGGCATGAGTCTTACTTTAGAGGCCAATTCAGCATATGATTGCAGCACATCAAATACTTCTTTTTTCTGCGTGTAAATCAGGTCATAGCTTGCCAGCATACCTCGATAGCTATCTCCTTGAGTCCGTATGAAATTTACTAACTCCTTGTTACCTAGATAGACATTAGGTACTGTTTTTATTCCAGTCTTTATTTGAAAATAATCAGCTATTTGCTTTCCTTGGCAACCGCTCAATACAATAATATTCTTCTGTCCAACCGAGATTTTTTCCATAACATCCAAAGCAAACCCTGCAGGCTTCCTACGGACCGATATCACATCTTTCAGAATTAGATTACCTATAAACTCCTCAGACCTGACAAGAACACTTAATAGTTGCTCGACATTTTTAAAGCTCATCTTATCTTCGTAAATGGCATCACCTTCCGGCAGCCTGCCCAAGAAAAATTTGTAAGCATAGTAGATGTCGGGTGGCTGAACATTATAAACGCTCGGATTCAGCCCTCGCTTGATTTGAAATTCTTCAGAATCAACTAATTCTGCAGTTAATCTATTTAGATAATCAACTTCCGCAAAGCGAATAGAATCTGATTTCAACCGTACTTCCAACTCCTCAAAACCTATTTCTCGTCCTAGTATCCCCGAATATAAGGCTTTAATTATAGCTTCAATTCCAATCATAACTTTTCCCCACCTTGCCAATTGGTTCAACTCTAGTCGAGTCTTAACCTTTGTCAAATCCGAGATCGCGGCCTTATATCCGGTATACTCTCATCAGCACACCCCTCCCTGAATTCGATCTCACGATTTGACCTTGCTCTAAATAGCGCACCCACTGTAATACAAAGTTTGCAGAAAAGAAACAATGATTTCTTCACCGCCAGCGATGGTGCCATCAAGGTCGTCCTTGACAGATCGTTTGATATTTCCTACTAAAGACCGAACCAGATCATCTGTGCACCTTGAACAGAGGAGACTCAGTCATCATATCTTGATATCGACGCGGTTTATTAATAATCAGCTTTTCATGTGGACGTTGAATCTGGGCAATTACGCTTCCTTGAGTGCTAATACTCTAATCAACTACATCTATATCGCAGAGATACTCCCTTCAAACAACACGATAAAGCGATGTACTTTACACATATAGGGCCTAAGATTTTGCCTCCATATGATAGGCGCGAACGGGCCAGGAGATTTTTCCATGTGTTAGTGATTTGTCATGTCGTCGCTAATTATTCTTCTGCCTGCTCTATACTTCTTAGTCTGAACAGCGTGCAGACCCAGCCCCGTAATGCTGATCTTCAAGTGATTGTCACGCCCATGCAGCTGGGAAAGCTGTTAATGCCCGGCCAAGAAACGCAAACATAGTTTGGAAAACGATTGACCTTCTATCCACTTAACAACAGAATCCCTGGGCCAGCTTTCTCGCGTCAATGCGAGTGGATGAATAGGATCATTCATTACAGGCGGACTTCACATGGAAAAATCTTTACGCGACGCTATCTCGGACAATCAGGTCTACCTGGGCGTGCCACTGAGTGACCTGCAAGCGTTTGAAAAATATCGTAGCCCTGACGCCGTCCCTTGCGCAGGCTTCTACACCGACTTTTCCGGCGTTCGCACACGCCTTTCCTATTTCGGGATCGAGAGCCATCCGGCCGAACATGCACTGGGGGCTATACCGTTTCCAGACGATGCCCTGCATGCCGAGGCTATCGAGTACCTGGCAGTTATCTACGCTTTGGAACGAGCGAAGGATTCGTTCACCATCGTGGAACTGGGAGCTGGCTACGGGCCCTGGCTTGTTTTTGGTGCAAAGGCTGCCTTGCGGCATGGCATCAGGAAGATCTGTCTTTTAGCTGTGGAGGCTGACCTGCAGCGTCACACGCTGCTGCGTACGAACCTTGCGGACAATGGTCTTCCCCTTCCTGATGAGGTTTCTGCGGGAGCGGCAGGCGATCAAGATAGCTACGTAGACGTGCGGTGCATCCACGGCGCCATATCCGACACCGTAGGAAAGGTTTCCTTTGGTTCTCAGAGCGTCTTCGACTGGGGTGCATCGCCTATAGAGGATGGGAGTAGCAAAGACTACCGAGGGATAACAGTCGATGCCCAAGAGATTGACACCTACACGATTGATTCCGTATTGACCGAGCTGGAGTCGGTCGATTTCATGCATATGGATATCCAAGGGTTCGAACTGAGATCTATACGTGCTTCCCTGGATGCACTGCAACGCAAGGTCAAAGTGCTGCTAGTGGCGACTCACAGCAGGGCTCTTGAAGGCGGCATCATCGATCTGCTGCACGATAATGGTTGGAAGCTTCTCTATGAAAAACCGTGCAAATTTCGTCCCGGCAGCGACATTGACTTAAGCGCTCTCACCTACTTGGATGGCACTCAAGTCTGGATCAACACACGCTTTGGCAACTCCGCATCCGCGTTGCCGCCCCCACCCGAGCTGGAGCGGCTCAAGTCGCATCACCAAGCCAGCCTAGACGCCGTCTACCAGTCGACCAGTTGGCGTTTGACCGCGCCTTTGCGATGGGTCAAAAGCTGTTTTAACAAATAGCAACGGGTGGCTGAATTAGCTGAAGAGACTCCTCGGTAATTCCGGACCGGATGCAGTATTGATCTAGGTTTATTTTTGTGCAATCGGACGCAGCCTTCTCCATATAGGCCGCTCAATAGCAGCATGACAGCCCCACGCTATTGCGGCCGAAATGAGAATGACTAACCATGCATTGGACTTAGAATAGAGACCCAACATCTGCAATAACCAGATCACAGGAAAATGGAATAAAAAAACACCATAAAACATCTCCCCCGCGTACCGTTGAACTGCCCCTAACGTTCCAAACTTTGGAAATTTTAGGAACAGCAGAAGCGAAGGCAGTCCAACGGTTATGCCAAGCGCAACGTCCAGATTAAATGCTGCCGAATGACCAGTCAGGGCTAAGAAACTCACATATCCAGCGCTTCCGGCCCACGCCAGGCCTACACCTGTCCGGGAAACCGGATCTTCCCGGTGCGCGAGCACGCCTAGCATGAATATGAAGCCTACCCCAGCCAGCAAGCGATACCCATAAAAATCGGCATTCAACAGCCCTAACTGAGCACCTAGGTAGCAGCCAAAGGTTACGAGGCTGAATGCCCACGCGGCATTGCGACTGCTGAGCAAGAAAGGCAATAGAATATAGAACTGTATCTCGGCCCCCAATGACCATGCCGGAGGAACCAGCATGAAATCGTTCACCCCTGTGAACATGTAAAAATTCAAAGGCACGATCAACACATTTGAAAGCCATGCCCAAAGCGATGGGTTCACGGCCAGAAAAATAGATTTTGCCCCTAGCTACCATAGAACTACTGACATGGTCAGCGCTGCTAGATAAAGGGGATAGATCCTCAAAAATCTATCTCGATAGAACCAACTGGCACGCTCAGTCAATACTAGATTATCTTGTCGGCTCCACAACTTGGCGACGACATGCCCTGCCAATATGTAAAAAACTACAACAGCACTCACGGCAAGGTGCAGCCCCAGGAAATTGATATCCATATGGCCAAGTACCACAAGCATGGCCAATATCAGTCTCAAAATCCCCATTTTTCATCTCTAAGTTGGTCGAAGTTGGGCCTTATACCCTATCTGTGCTGCTATAGCAACGAAACGCGGCAGCCTCTTGTTAGATCTGTTAGCATTCGCCTCTTGGCAGATTACTTTGCAACCTCGCCACGTGCGAGTGTTTATCAGGTCGTAAAGTTGGCTGCCGAGCCTATCCTTATTATTCCCACCCAACAGTCGACGCTTCCATGACCGCCAGTCCCCCTTCAGCCGCCCGTCTTTACACTCTAGACACCCTCCGAGGCCTCGCCGCGCTGTGTGTCGTGTTCTGGCATTGGCAGCATTTTTTCTATGTCGCCGATGATCCCTCTGCATTCGTTGCTGCACAACAGCCTTTTTTTGCCACCTTCAAAGGGCTTTATGGTCATGGAGGCCTGGCGGTTCAGCTGTTTTTCTCGATCTCGGGATTCGTTTTTTTCTGGCTGTTCGCTAAAAAAATCTTGGAAAAGTCCATCACGGTAAATAGTTTTGCTCTGGACCGGTTCAGCCGGCTCTACCCGCTTCATATCGTGACCTTCGTGGTCGTAGCTGCCCTTCAGGTGATCTACGGCTCGATGCACTCGAGCTCGTTCGTCTATCAGGCCAACGATGCCTATCACGCGATCCTGAACGTTTTCCTTGCCCCCGCCTGGGGCTTTGAAAAGGGCTGGTCCTTCAACGCGCCAATCTGGTCCGTGTCGGTAGAGGTGCTGCTGTATGCCACCTTCTTCCTGATCTGCCTGACTGGGCGGTTTTTGCTGCCCTTGGCAGTGCTCATGTGTGCGCTTGGCGCCTATCTGTACCCTGACTACTACAAGCAAGGCAGCGGTCTGCTGTGTTTCTATGTAGGCGGGCTGACCTACATCAGCTTGCAATGGTTGGAGCGTCACGCTGGACCGGGGCGGAGCACGGCGTTGGTATCAGCGGCATGCGCTGCTGCTTGGGTGTATCAGCTAAGCTTTAGCGATAACGTGAACACGTATTTCGTCATGTGCGTCGGCTTCCCACTCTTGATCGCAGCCCTTGCAGGTATCGGGCGCTACTGGCCCAACCTGCTTCGCTCAGGCGCAGTACTTGGAGATATCAGCTATGCGTCCTATCTGATTCACTTTCCGCTGCAGATTGTGTTCGCTCTGACGGCAGACAAGCTGGGTTTTGCGCGCGCTGTGTTCTATCAAGGCTGGGTCATGCTGCTGTTCTTCGCTGTGCTGATCGTACTGAGCATGCTGAGCCACAGATTCCTGGAACGACCTGCGCAGCGGTTCTTGAGAGCACGTGAAGCAAGGCCCCTGCCCTGACGGGGCATGAAGACAGCTTGAGAAGTATTGATGGCGTTACAGGTGTCTCACCGGGGCCTGGGCCGCGGTGAGAGAGCCATTAGCGGGTCACTGCGGCACGGGTGACCATTGTTTGGTAGCCAGATCGAGCTTGCACACATCGGTAATCGCGTGGTTTTGCAGGTATGTCCGGACGCGCTGATCGTAGTCGTTGTTATTCGGATACGCCAGGTTCCAGTCCGGCGGATTGAACGAGGCGAAACCATTGATCGTGGGCATTCTCAAGAGCTCCGCTATCAGCATCGCGCTGACGTTGTGAGCGTAGATATTGTCGATCACTGATTCCTGTCGTGGCCATCCACTGACGTAGAACACCTTGCAGGTGGCCGGTGCTGGAGTCAGATTTGCGACTTTGGCCAGTTCTACTTTCCGATCAAGATGGATGTAGGCTCGGTTCATTTCTTCGACAATCAGCATTGTGCCCAAAATGCAGAGAATCGACACTGGCAACCGCGGAAGCAATCGCGCGAGGTACACGGTCACGACGACGGTCAGTGGGAACATTAGGAAGATCTGGTAGGCACTCACCACGTTCAACGCTTTCGCGCCTGGAAAGAAGGTGTAAACGAAGAACCAAAGGCTTCTTTCATTCACCTTGATGACACAGGCCCATGTGATCAACACGGCCAAGCTCACCGCCCAGGTAAACTGTGTAATCGGGTGTTGTTTACGCTGACGAAAAATGGCAACGGTTGCAAAGCAGAACAGGACGAAGATGATGGGCGCGATGCCTGTGTTGTAGTACTCGCCCTCCCAGGTGTAACCGGGAAATATCACTTTTATAGCGTTGTTGTAGATGGTGCCGAATAGTATGTTGGTTTCGCCCACCTGCAGAATGCCAGGCAGTTCCACCACGTACTTCAGGGCAGACTCGTACGAACGCACTCCAGACTCGGCTGCCTTGGGCAGGTAGACACTGAGCAACGGAATCATTGCAATGATGGCTATCAAACCTACACTGGCAACCACCCACCAATGGCGCAGCGTGGCCTGCCATAGCGCCCGACGCTGCTGCTGATCCGCGACACAGAGCAGGACGAAAGCCAGGATCACCGTGAAGAAAATGAAGAACCAGGTGATATAGAAACAGGTCAGTGCCCACGCACCCAGCGCGATGCCCGCCGAGCCGCCCCTGACGCCCAACCTGACCCTGTCGCCGGCGAGCAACGCCACGTACGCCTGATGCAGCAGGACCGTGACGATGGGGGCAAATGCCAATGTCGCCAGTTGAACCCGTGTGCCGTGCACCGTGAGGTTGTTGGCGATCAGGAACAGCCCTGCCGACAGAACGGCCCATCCGTAGGAAACTCGGAAGACCTTGCGCATCATCCAGTAGAAGCCAAGGAAACCAATTGCTCTGACGACGATGTTGCTCAATTCGGAAGCCAGAAACGAATCGGGACCAAATTGCCGAATGACTGAATAGATCACCGCAATCAGAAAATAGCCGTCTGTTTGCGCGAGCGTATTTTTATAGGGATAAAAGTAATACAGCTGCGACCATGGCGAATCGCCGCGAAACACATTCAACCAATGTTCGAGAATAGCTACGACAATGGCGGCATCGTAGCTGTCGCCATAGAGAACGGAAAAACCGTTATTGATCTGCACCCTGAACTGGATGTAGAGGAAAAAACACATCGCAACCAGCAGGAACAGTATTTTTCCTGCCGATCGCAATGACTGTACAGATTGATGCTTTTGAACTTCCATGAAGTGTTGGTCCACTGCTCGGCTGGAGGAATGAAGGCGAAGAACTCGGACTGTCAGGCTTTCAAAGCCACTACGATCCCACTCATGATGAGTGCTACGCCAACAAAGTACTGCACGCTGAATCGCTCCCCGAACACGAAGTGACTGCCAATCGGGACCAGTACGAAGGCCATTGCCATCAACGGATAGGCCTTACCCAATTCGATTTTCTGCAGCACCCATACCCACGCAATGGTGGTGATACCGTAGAGCGCGAAGGCGGTGAACAACGTGATCAGTGTCTGAGGGTCGAAGATACCCACGCGCTGCAGCGATGCCGCGCTCAATTTGAAGAGTATCTGCCCACCGGCGATGCCCAGAACACACAGTACAGCCACCAAGTAGATCATTGAACGTTGTCCCGCGCTTTGACCTTGACCTTTTTACGGGTTCGATGGAACGGATGTCGAGGGCTGGATGCAATATCATGGCCGATGAACGCGAGCAGCAGCTGTACCCCTATGATCACGGGCAAGGCCGAGAGCATGACGGTTCCAGCCGGTGTGGGAATGTCCGTGTTCAGCGAGTCGATCCAGTGCGAGACACCGAAGATGCCACCCCATACCAGCAGTACCAGCGCGATCGGAAGCTCCAGAGAGGCCAACGACATTCCACGCAAATAGTAGTTGTAGAAAACCCGTTTGCCAAAGTTGCGGATGTGTTTGAACAGGAATTCACCGACCACTTTCGAGATCTTGAGATTGCTGACCTCGTCTTCGTACTTCGCGTCCATCGGGATGTCGATCACCACAGCCCGCAATGTGTTCAGACGAAACAGCATGTCTGTTTCAAAGAAGTAGCGGCGGCTGATTCTGTTGAACGGTAGATGGCGCACAACATCGGTATGAATGGCGGTGAAACCGTTGGTAGGGTCGAACAGATCCCAGTACCCGGATGACAGCTTGGTCATGAACGACAAGACAGCGTTGCCGAACAGACGCATTTTCGGCATCGCCGAAATCTTTTCGAGATCGTAGAAGCGATTGCCTTTTGTGTAGTCGGCATGACCCAGAAGGATAGGCGAAATGAAGCTTTCGATGAGTGTCGGATCCATCTGGCCGTCGCCATCAATTTTGACGACGATATCCACGTCATCATTCAGTGCGGCCTGGTAACCAGTCATCACCGCACCGCCCACCCCCTGATTTTCAGGGTTGCGCAGGACCACCACGCGCGGATCCTGGTTGTTCTGCTCGACGAAGTCTCCCGAACCCTCGGGACAGCAGTCGTCGACCACATAGATCGTCTGGATTTCAGGCCCGATACTTTCGATGACACCAAGGATGTGTGCTTTGACTTTGTAGCTCGGAATGACTACAGCTACTTTCACATCGTTTACTAGCATTTACAGCTCCATTCAATGTCATCGGCGATCACTTTCTCTTGCAGAGAAAGTTACCTCGCGCCTCAGGAAAACCGGGATGATTCACCGGTTTCTCAAGCTATTCGGCCGTGAGTCGTTCCGGGCTATAGCCGACCAACGACTTACTGCTCTGTGGTCTCTGCCACGGGATCAGGTACGGGGCAGCGCGCAAGAATACCTTGATCCGTCCAGTTTGTGTCAGCGCCGGCATGAAACCCGGATGATCCCGGGCGCCACTGCCGACTCTGCTTGTGCCGGGTGCCGTACTCAGGCACCACAGACCCGATCCAACTCGGCAATCAACTGCTTGGCGCTTTCCTTCCAGGTCAGCCACGGCATTTCGTTTGAGCGCGGGTGCTCGTTCTTCTCATACAACGCCAACCAATCAGCCAGTCGATCTGCGATTTCCTGGGTTTCTGTACCCTCGAAGTAATAGGCATACTCCCCTGCCACTTCGCGAAACACCGGCAGATCCCGCGCGAAAATAGGCAGGTTGTACTGAGCGGCCTCAATCAGGGGCAATCCGAAACCCTCACCGTAGGACGCGGCCACCAGGCAGTCGGCCTCGTTGTAGAGGTGTTCGAGGTATTCATCGCTCACACCTTCCAGCCACAGCAAACGCTTGCCCAACTCGGCATGACTGGTCAGGCGCGCGGCCAGTTCGTCCACCAGCCAACCGTGCTTGCCGACGATGATCAGGTTGGCGTCATGGCCCGCCTTCCATAGCAGTTCAAACGCGTCGAGGGCCTGCGCGTGGCCTTTACGCGGCTCAAGCGTGCCTACCATCAGAAAGCTTGGCGCAGGACGCAGCGATTCGATGCGCAGCCCAGGGCTTTCCGGTACGCCCGAGGATGGCATGGACTGGTCGATGTCGGCCCCCAGGTGGAAGGCGCCAATGTGGAACGGTCGACTGCGCTCTGGTGCATTTTCCACCAGCCATTCGCGTAGCTCGTCCGCCACCGCATGGGAAATGCACATCGCGCCATCGTAGTGCGCCACGGCGTTGATCCACTTGATGTAGTGCGCCTGCAAACTTTCCACGAAGCAGTGCGGCAGTTGCAGGATCAGCAGGTCGTACACAACGAAGAAGATACTGACACCGTGCGAACGCAAGGTATTGAGGTACGACTGCTTGTGAGGAAGCACATCCATCAGCAGATCGAGGCAGATGTAGACATCGCCCGCGCGGTAGCTTATAGCCTCATCGACTTCCGCTTCGCTTGCCTCTTTGCCCAGGAACATTGTCGTAAACTTGGCTGCATAGCGATAGAACGGCTCACCCGCCTTCGTGTACACCGGCTTGACGACGTAACCTGCCGGGGCGTTGGTCAGCCATTCCAGCAGAATGCTGCGCACCACGCGCTGAATACCGCTTTTGCCGTCGTGCTTGCACAGCTCGGAGATATCGACGAACAGTGTCGGCTTGCCGACATCGCCTTGAATCGAATAATCGATGGCTTTGGCCAGGCGCGAAACATCTACCGCACCGCTGCTCAAGTGTCCGGTAGCGGCCAAGGCATCGATGAGCGACTGGGTTTGGTCAAGGTCTGGGTAAGCCCAGGCGGATGGCAACGAGTCTCGCTTGGACAAAGCGGTTTCGAACGCTGCTACAGCGGCTTTGCCGGTGCGGTCCCACGAGAACTCCTCGGCGCGTGTCAGGCCGTGCGCAGCAAGCTCGGCCCGGAAGTCGTCATTCACCAGTGCCTGGCGCATCTTCTTGGCAATGGCCGAGATGTCGAATGGGTCGAACATTGCCTCGTCCCAACCAATCACCTCCGGCACGCTGGACGTGTTGGCGCCGATAACCGGCGCTCCACACTTCATCGCCTCCAGGGGCGGCAGACCGAAGCCTTCGTGCCAGGACGGGAATACGTAGAGCCGGCACAGGCTGTACAGCGCGACCAGCTCTTCGTCGGTGATGTAGCCGGTGAACACCAGGTCCGAGTTACCCAACCCCTGAGCGCGTGCCAGGGTCTTGTAGCTGTTGATATGGTATTCCGGCATTTTGCCGGCGAAGACCAGCTGTATGTCACCCAACTCGGCCTTGATATTGGCAAACGCCTTGATCAGTTGCGGCAGATTCTTGCGGTCGTCGGCGCCGCCCGAATAGAGCACGAACTTGTCGTGCAGGCCGAACTTCTTCTCGACCACAGACCGTTCTTCGAGGCTGAGGGAGATGGGGCGGAACACATCATCGGCTGCGGTGGAGACGTTGGCGATATTCGCGGCTTCAAGCGGAAGGAACGACAGTGCTTCTTCTCGGGCGAACTCCGAAATCGATAGCAGCAGGTCATAGTTCTTGAAGGCTTCGACTTTTTCCAGATAGTGCTTCTTGTAACCCGGATTCGGATCCAGATACTGCTTGGCACTGACCAGAGGAATAAGGTCGTACAGCGTTGCGCTGACCAACGCGTTCTTGTCCAGCAACGGGCTGCCAATCGCGGCATCGTCGATATAGCCTTCAACGGCGCTGGTGACATGCACCACATCGGGACGCAGGTCGTCGATGCACGCCTGGCGAACCAACTCCGCCACCTGACGCCGCGGGGTATTGGCGGGATCGCGATCGCTCACCGGACCTTCTGCATACCAGACGCGGATGTGACTATGCGGTAACAGCCCGATGAAGGCAGCGCGGATGTTCTCAATGCTCTCGCTGAGCATGCCGTTGAGCACCAGAAACACTTCGTGCTCGCCGCGATTGCGGGCGATGCCTTGCGCCAGGGACAGGCTGTAGCGTCCGATCCCCCTGAAACGGCTTTCGGTTTGCGCACCCTGCATGTCGATTACGATACGCATTCAGTTCAGGTCCTTCGTCATAGCTTGCATCAAGGCGCGCTCGATATCGCGGCCCCGTTCGGTCAATGGCGCATGATCGATCACGCCATGTTGTGGGTCGCTGGCGTTGCTGGCCGCATCGGCGTGGACGGCACTTTGGTGCAGCTGACGCAGTTTGGCAGCAAGCCATGGGCTGCGATTGAGCACCGCCATCAGCGGTCGTTGGATGGCCGGCCGACGGCCGACCCATAGACGCGCATGCGGCACGATCCTGCGCAAGGTACGGCCCACGGAAGATTTACCTGACCGGAACGGCCAGTAAATGGCACGCATGACTACACGCAAAGGCGCAGTGAGACGCCATGAAGTGCTGGCGTGCACTGCTTGCAGCTGCTGTTCGTAGGCTACTGCGCGCAGGTACCAATGATGCGCGTTGCCCAACGATGCATTGAGTTCCTGGCGAACGTGTTCGGTTTGGGCAATGGCCTCGCCATGACTTTTCTGCACGTTGGTCAGGCTGGTCTGCAGACCCGAGCAGTGCTGTTGCAGACTCAGGATGCTTTGATTGAAGCGCTGCTGTTGCGCGTCTACGTCCTGGCTGAACCGATCCTGGAGCAAGACCAGCTGGTCCGTCTGCTGCGCATGAAGTCGGTCCATGAGCGCTTGCAGCCCATCGTGCGTAACGAATTCATCCCGAGCCGCAACCAGCTCTCCTTCTATACCCTTCAATCGACGCTCCAGCGCTTGGTCGTAACGAACTGCCAATTGGTCCAGCGAGACGCCGTAGGCGGCGTCGAATACAGGTGCAAAGTCTTCAAGCTGCTCAGTCACGGCCTGCTTCTGGCCTACGACCGCGTAGTCCGGACTGGTACCGGCCAGAACCTCCCACAAGCCGAGGCTGGTGCTTTCTTCGCGTAGCTCCGGGCGCTCTTGCAGCCGGACGATTTTCGACTTGGCAAACCCAGCGTGCTCGGCCAGGAACGACATCAGCAAGTTGGGCAACGGCCGCTCGTGAGTCGGGTCCAGGTAGAAGGAGTTGGTACCCACCACCAGACTTTCGGCATTGGGTGTTTCCAGAATCAGCAAACCGGCCGGGCGCAGTACGCGCAGAGCTTCGGCGACCAGCTCCTGCAACACTGGAAATGGAATGTGTTCGGCAATGTGAAAGCCGGTCACGGCAATCAAGCTGTTGTCTGCCAGCTCTTTCAAGGCGCTCAAGGCATCAGCCTTACGCGCAGGCAAGTCGAGCGCCCGGCAGGCTTCAAGCATGCCTTCGTCCAGATCCACGCCTGTTGGGGCGTAGCCTTCTGCAGTCAGAAGCTCCAGCCACTCTCCCCGGCCGCAGCCCAGGTCCAGGACGGGATAATCCTGATACAAAGCTTTGAGCGGGGATAGAAACGGTAGATAGGCTTTGAGGCGCTCGGTGATCAGTTCACGCGAACCACGATAGCGGTCTTCGAACGCACGGTAGAAACCGTCATCCATTACTTGCACTCCACAGTCGGCGGCATCCAGGCCAGACCTACAAAAGTACTTTTCGACATATTGACCACGTTGAACACCAAGGCCAGATCGCGCCACTCGTAGTTGTCGGCGATGTGGCTGTCGGTCGCGTGCAGAGCGATGGCCACCGAGTAGGAGCCCACACCCAGGCTGGCGTTGAAGCGGAACGTGTACGAGAGCATGTCGCCCTCGTGCAGACCGGTCCGAACGCATTCGAGATGGTGCGTGTTGGTACCGAATACGTCTTGGCCAAGGCGGTCCTTGATGACGTATCCAACCACCAACTCCGGCAACTCGGCGTTGACCTTTACGTTGATGGTCAGGCAGACATCGTCGCCCACTGCGACGTACTCGACGGGAACACCGTCGGTGTTGTACAGCGCCACGCTGTCGATAACGGCCTTGCCACTACCTGAACGCGTCTGTATCCCACCGTCGGCAAGCGTGTGCACTTCGACCGTCGAGTTTTCCTTCTGGGCGATGATGGCGTTGTAGTAGTCCATCACCTCCTCCGGCGAGCCGTCCTTGATGACGGTGCCGCCCTCCAGAAGGATTGCGCGGTTGCACAGCGCCTGGATGGCGCCGCGATCGTGCGAGACGATCAGCAGCGTCGTGCCGGCTTTCTGGAATTCCTTGATGCGACCGAAGCTCTTGTGCTGGAAGTAGCTGTCGCCTACCGACAGCGCTTCGTCGATGATCAGGATCTCGGGGCGGAAGGCAGTGGCGACGGAGAAAGCCACGCGCATCTGCATGCCGCTGGAGTACATGCGTACGGCCTGGTCGAAGTATTCGCCAATCTCGGCGAAGGCCTCGATGTCGCCGATCACGCCGTCGATCTGGGCCGTGTTGAAACCCATCAGGCCGGCAGCGTGGTAGACGTTCTGGCGACCGGTGAGTTCGGCGTTGAAGCCCATGCCCAGTTCCAGAATCGCCGCGATGCGCCCGTTGACCTGTACTGTGCCTTCGGTGGGCTGCAGGGTACCGGTGATCATCTTCAGCAGCGTGGATTTACCCGCGCCGTTCTGGCCGACGATACCGATCGCCTCGCCTGCTTCGATGTTGAAGCTGATGTGCTTGAGCACCCAGTGTTCCTGGCTGGCCTTGACCGGCAAGTAGAACCAGCGCGCCATGCGCTGCCATTCAGAGCGGTAGGCACGGTAGGCCTTGCCAACGTTGGTGACTGCAAGAAGGGTCATAGCGAGTCCACCATTTCTGCGGATGCCCGGCGGAACAGGAACAGCCCCAGCAGCATCAAGCCGACAGCGATCAGGAACGTCACGCCGATCTGTTGCAGGTCAGGCGAGACTTTATAGACCAGCACGTTGTGGTAGGCGGTGACGATGGGGTACATCGGATTGATGTCCAGCGTGCCTTTGAGGTAGTCAGGCACGATGTTGACCGAATAGACGATGGGGGTGAACCAGAACCACACTTGCAGGATGATCGGCACCACTTGGCCGATGTCGCGCAGGAATACGTTCAGCACACCCAGCACCAGGCCGATGCCGACCGCCAGGGCGACCACAGCCAGGGTCAGAGGAATGAGCCAGAGCATTTGAATGTTAGGCGAGTGGCCCAGCACCGTGAAGATGATCAGCACGGCCACGAACAGCAGCAGGTTGTTCAGCAGGCACGAGCCCACCACGATGACCGGCAACGCAATGCGCGGAAAGCGCATCTTCTTCATCAGGTTGCCCTGCTCGATGAACACCGTCAGGCAGCGCCCGACGATTTCCGCGAACAGGTTCCAGGCCAGGATGCCGGCAATCAGGTACAGCGCGTAGGCGTACTTGTTGTCGATGCCCGGCAAGCGGGCGCCGAGCACGTTGGACAGGATGAGCGCGTAGATGGCGACCTGGGCCAGCGGATGAATGATCATCCAGAGGCCACCCAGTTTGCTGCGCGCAAAGCGCGCAACAAACTCGTTCTTGATGGAAGTTACAATGAAGCCTCTGTAGTCCCAGATGCCTCTCAACATGCCAAACATAATTATCCTTTGATCAAACGCTCAATCTCAGCAACACGCTGAGCCACCAATTCTTCGCTGCCGCGGCTTTCCACGTTCAGGCGCAGCAGTGGCTCGGTGTTCGAGCCCCGCAGGCTGAAGCGCCAGTCGGCGAACTCGACGCTGATGCCGTCGGTGCGGTCGACGCTGGGGTTCTGTGCGGTGTAGAACGCGAGGATCTTCTCGATCGAGCCTTTGACGTCGGCGACTTCGTAGTTGATCTCGCCGCTGCACGGGAACGCCTGGATGCGCTCGTCCACCAGTTGGGCCAGGGTCTTGCCGGTGACGCTCATCAGCTCGGCGACCAGCAGCCACGGGATATTGCCGCTGTCGCAGTAGGCGAAGTCGCGGAAATAGTGGTGAGCGCTCATCTCGCCGCCGTAGACGGCGTCTTCGGCGCGCATGCGCTCCTTGATGAAGGCGTGGCCGGTCTTGCTCTGGATGGCGACGCCGCCGGCGGCTTCGACCTGTTCGATGGTGTTCCAGGTCAGGCGTGGGTCGTGGATGATCTTGCTGCCGGGGTGCTTCTTCAGCAGCATTTCAGCCAGCAGGCCGACCAGGTAGTAGCCCTCGATGAAGCGGCCCTTGTCGTCGAAGAAGAAGCAGCGGTCGAAGTCGCCGTCCCAGGCGATACCCATGTCGGCGCCGTTTTCCAGCAGGGCCTTGCGGGTCAGCTCGCGGTTTTCCGGCAGCAGCGGGTTGGGCACGCCGTTGGGGAAGTTGCCGTCTGGTTCGCCGTTGATGACGATCAGTTCCAGTGGCAGCTTGGCCTTGAGCAGTTCGATGGTCGGGCCGACGGCGCCGTTGCCGGGGTCGGCCAGCACCTTGAGGGGCTTGAGCGACTTGACGTCGATGTAGGTGAGCAGGTGCTCGATGTAGGCGCTCTTGTCGAACACTTCGCGCACGTGGCCAGCGGTGGCGGCCTTGTCGTCGAAGCTGCCGGCTTCAACGCGGGCACGAATGGCGTCGAGGCCGGTGTCGCCGCTGATCGGCTTGGAATGCTCGCGCACCAGCTTCATGCCGTTGTAACCCTTGGGGTTATGGCTGGCGGTGATCATGATGCCGCCATCGGCCTTGAGGTGGCTGGTGGCGAAGTAGACTTCTTCGGTGCCGCACAGGCCCAGGTCGAGCACGTCGGCGCCGGCCTCGGTCAGGCCCTTGATGAGGGCGGCGGCCAGGCCTGGGCTTTCCAGGCGCATGTCGCGCCCGACGACATAGGCTTTGCCGTGCAGTTCGGACACCAGCGCGCGACCGATACGGTAGGCGATGTCGTCATTGAGGTCGGCAGGGACTTGGCCACGAATGTCGTAGGCCTTGAAGCAACGGGTCTGGAGAGGGGGATACATGGCAATCGCTCGCTCTATGTGGCCGACGCGCGATGAGCGCGGACGTCGGTAGATTGGACGGTCGCTGACGAACGACCAGCGCAGTTCGGCCCCTGCGCATGCATTGGAGGCACGCGCAGAGGCCGAAGCGGGGTTTATCGGTCAGGCCTTGTCAACGCGGCCGTAGACGTCTTCGAAACGGACGATGTCGTCCTCACCGAGGTAGTCGCCGCTTTGCACTTCGATCAGCACCAGGTCGATCACGCCCGGGTTCTTCAGGCGATGCTGGTGGCCGGCACGAATGAACGTCGACTCGTTGGTGTTGAGCATCAGCTCGCGGTCGTCGTTGACCACCACGGCCATGCCGCTGACCACGATCCAGTGTTCGCTGCGGTGATGGTGCATCTGCAGCGACAGCGACGCCTGGGGCTTGACCACGATGCGCTTGATCTTGAAGCGCTCACCCTCTTCCAGGGTGGTGTAGGTGCCCCACGGACGGTGCACGGTGCGGTGCAGCTTGTGCAGGTGGTGGCCGCTGGCCTTGAGCTGGCCGACGATGTGCTTGACGTCCTGGCCGTGATCCTTGTGGCTGATCATCAGGGCATCCGGGGTGTCGATGACCAGCAGGTCTTCGACGCCGACCAGTGCGGTCAGGCGGTCTTCGCTGTGGACGAAGTTGTTGCGGGCATTGTGCGAGAGCACTTCGCCTTCGAAACGGTTGCCGTTTTCGTCAGCGCCGGTCAGCTCACTGACGGCGTTCCACGAACCGATGTCGCTCCAGCCGATGTCGCACGGCACGGTGGCCACTTTGTCCGAGCGCTCCATCAGGGCGTAGTCGACCGAAATATCCGGGACCTGGGCGAACGCGTCGGCGTCCAATGCCAGGCAGCGGTAGTTCGGTGCCTCGGTCAGGCGCGAGGCTTCCTTGACGGCAACGGCGGCGGCAAGAACGTCCGGCGCGTGTTTCTTCAGTTCTTCGAGGACGCTGCGGACCTGGAAGCAGAACATGCCCGAGTTCCAGAAGTAGTTACCGGCGGCAACGTAGCCCTTGGCGGTTTCCAGGTCTGGCTTCTCGACGAAGCGCGCGACTTTCAGGGTACCTTCCAGGCCGGTGCCGACGCCGGCCTCGATGTAGCCAAAGCCGGTTTCAGGGTACTGCGGCTGGATGCCGAACGTGACCAGCCAGCCTTCGGCCGACAGCTTGACGGCTTTGGCGACGGCGGCGGAGAACGCGGCTTCGTTCTGGATCAGGTGGTCGGCCGCCAGCACCAGCATGTGGGCGTCGGGACCGTGGGAGTCATTGAGCTGCAGCGCGGCCATGGCGACGGCGGCGGCGGTGTTGCGGCCGAACGGCTCGAGGATGAAGCCCTGGGCGTGGCCGGTCTTGTTGACGGTGCGGTATTCGTCTTCGGTCTTGAACAGCAGTTCGCGGTTGGTAACGGTCAGCACTTCGGACACGCCTTCGAGCTTGGAGGCGCGCAGGAAGGTCTTCTGGATCAGGTTCTGGCCGTCAGGCAGTGCCATGAATGGCTTGGGATGGGCCTCGCGCGAAACGGGCCACAACCGGCTGCCAACGCCGCCGGAAAGAATAACGGGGATCAGGTTCATGCGTATTGGATCCTTTGTTTGCCGGTGTAGCGGCACTGTGAAAATCGATCTGTAGACCAGCTGTACATGGGGTGGAAACCACCGCTGCGCATCGAAGATCTGGCGGCTCCCTGCGCCGCAGACAACATATACGTCAAACCCTGAAGCCGCTCGCTGCTGATGAGTCAAGGAAGTGGCGGCTAGAATATCAGGAAACCCGGGGCCAAGCGCAAATCGTTCGCGCTTGGACACCCGGCCTGGCCCAGTAGTTCAGCGATCATTGCTTGGTGCTGATCTCGGCCAGCATTCGCTTCACGCCCACTTCCCAATGCGGCAGGGTCAGGCCGAAACGCTCGGTCAGTTTGGTGGTGTCCAGGCGCGAATTCAGCGGGCGCAGGGCGGGTGTCGGGTAGGCACTGGTGGGAATGGCCTCGACCGTTTCCACGGCCAGCTTGGTGCCTTGGCGGCGGGCGTTTTCGATGACCAGCTTGGCAAAGGCGTGCCAGGACGTTTCGCCTGTAGCGGCGAGGTGGTAGGTACCGGCCAGGTCAGGGTTCGCCACGGCCATGGGAATGGCATGGGCGACGACGTCGGCCAGCAGCTCGGCGCCGGTGGGTGCGCCGATCTGATCGCTGATGACGCTCAGGCTCTTGCGGTCCTTGGCCAGGCGCAGCATGGTCTTGGCAAAATTGTTGCCACGGGCTGCGTAGACCCAGCTGGTGCGGAAAATCAGGTGCTTGCAGCCGGACTTGCGAATGGCTTCTTCGCCGGCCAGCTTGCTCGCGCCGTAGTAGTTGACGGGGACAGTGGTGTCGCTCTCCTGCCAGGGCTTTTCGCCCGTGCCGTCGAACACGTAGTCGGTGGAGTAATGCACCAGCCAGGCGTCCAGATCGAGCGCTTCACGGGCGAGCACGGCGCTGGCCCGGTGATTGATCAGGTCGGCGGTGTCCTTTTCGCTCTCGGCCTTGTCCACGGCGGTATAGGCGGCAGCGTTGACGATAACGTTCGGCGCGATGCGCCGCACCGTTTCGGCCAGCCCTTGAAGCGATGCCAGGTCTCCGCAGAGACCGGCTTCATCGATGTTCCTGCCCAGTGCGACTACCTTGCCCAGCGGCGCCAAGGCACGCTGCAGCTCCCAACCCACCTGACCGTTCTTGCCCAGGAGCAATATTTTCACAGTTCACGCCCTTGATAATTCGTATCGATCCATTGCTGGTAGGCGCCGCTCTTCACGCGGTTGACCCATTCGGGATTATCCAGATACCACTGCACGGTCTTGCGAATACCGGACTCGAACGTTTCTACCGGCGTCCAGCCCAGCTCGCGCTGGATCTTGCTGGCGTCGATGGCGTAGCGAACGTCATGGCCGGGGCGATCTTGTACGTGGGTGATCAAATGCGCATGAGGACGATGGGGTGACTGCGGGCAGAGCTCGTCGAGCAAGGCGCAGACCGTGTGCACGACTTCGATGTTCTGTTTCTCGTTGTGGCCGCCGATATTGTAGGTCTCCCCTACCTCACCTTCGGTCACTACTTGATACAGCGCACGTGCATGGTCTTCGACATACAGCCAGTCGCGAATTTGATTACCTTTGCCATAAATGGGCAAAGCCTTGCCTTCCAGGGCATTGAGGATGATCAACGGAATGAGTTTTTCCGGGAAATGGCACGGCCCATAGTTGTTCGAGCAGTTGGTGATCAACGTCGGCAGCCCGTAGGTGCGCTGCCAGGCGCGGACCAGGTGATCGGAGCTGGCCTTGCTCGCGGAATACGGCGAGCTGGGCTGGTAAGGCGTGGTTTCGGTGAAGAGGTCTTCCGGGCCTTCGAGGTCGCCATACACTTCATCGGTGGAGATGTGATGGAAGCGGAAGGCGGCTTGGGCCTCGGCGTCGAGTTGCGACCAGTATTGGCGCGCGGCTTCGAGCAAGGTGTAGGTACCGATCACGTTGGTTTCGACGAACGCGGCAGGCCCGGTGATCGAGCGATCGACATGGGATTCGGCAGCCAGGTGCATGACCAGATCCGGCTGGTGCTCGGCGAACACTCGATCCATTTGCGCGCGGTCGCAGATGTCGACGTGCTCGAAGGCGTAGCGCGGCGTGCGCTCGCTGCCCATGAGCGAATCCAGATTACCGGCGTAGGTCAATTTGTCGACATTGACCACGGCGTCGTCGGTATTTGCCAGGATATGGCGAATGACTGCCGAGCCAATGAAGCCTGCACCACCGGTTACGAGGATTTTCACGTTAAACAACACCATCAAGTTAAAAATGAGACGCGCTGGATCGATTCAGGGCGCGTCTGACGCATGCATGATTTTCAAAGGCCGGATGATACCAAACCACCCAAGGCCTGTCCCCACGGCACATACGGGCCGACAGCGAGGTTTGTAACACCGGTTGAACACACTGCCAAAAAAGTTGTTACGAGAGGTAACCGATCGTTCACATCTGGCGTCCGGATACCGGGCCTGTTCGATTTGCGAGGCAATGGACAACGCATTTCGTCTTTTCGTATATGACAGTTCCCTTCATCTGACGAAAGGCGCAACACGACCCTGGCGAAACCAGTTGATGGAAACGGTTATAGTGCCGATCTCACACAAGGAGTGGCAGGAATGAAAGCGTTGATAGGCGTCGTTGTCGCGGGACTGCTGGCGGGTTGCGGCACGATCAATACGGTGTTTCGCGATGATGTGGTGACCAGCGACAACTTGAAGGAAGCTGAGTCGTTCTGCGGCGCTGTACCTCGGGTGTACAGCGGCGTGGTCTATGACTTCTGCCTGCTGCATGGCCAGGCGCCCAAGCCCGGCCACTCGCGCAGCGGACCGCAGATGAGTTTCGTCGCGCTGGACATCGGCGTCTCGGCAATCCTCGACACGCTGATGCTGCCCTATACGCTGTATCGGCAACACAACGATGGCGGCATCGAGGTGGTGGGTCGCTGACCGCGGCCCTGGGGAAGCCTAGGGATTGAGGAAGCCGTCGAGGCAGGTCACAGAGGCACCGGTGACCTTGATCGACTGGTCGGTGATCGACAGCTGCATCTTGCCAGCGCGACCCAACGCAGCGCCCTGGGCGACTCGAAGGTGCGATCCCAGCGAGGCGGTCTGCCCGGTGGCACGAATGAACGCGGCGACCGCCCCGCCGCCGCTGCCGCAGGCTGCATCTTCTGTGATGCCGCAGGTGGGCGCGAAGGTGCGGACTTCTATGTGCTCGTTGCTGCCTTCGGGGTGCGGGCCGAAGATCACCACGCCAGTGGTGCTGGTGCGGTGGTCGTTGATGGCCATGCGCGCCAGGTCAGGAATGACCGCCAGCACGGTTTGTGCGTCGCGCAGTTGCACCACCAGCCAGCGCGGGCCAACGGTCACGAAGCACGGCCTGCGGTCGCGCACCACGCTTACCCCCAGTACGGCCTGCAGCTCGCGATGATCACTGTCGTTGACCGGCTGGATCGTTGCGGGCGGCAATTCGAAGGTAATCAGCTGCGAGCCATCCGGCTGGCGGACCACATCAAGGTCGATCAGACCCAATGCACACTCCTGCACCAGACGGCCGTTGCGCGGCTCGATCAGGCCCGCCTCCATCAGGGCATGGGCGCTGCCGAGGGTGGCGTGGCCGGCGAAGGGTAGCTCGGAGTTCGGGGTAAAGATGCGTACGCGGTAGTCCGCTTCAGGGCGAGTGGCGGGCAGCACGAAGGTGGTTTCAGAGAGGTTGTTCCAGTGGGCGATTTCTTGCATCTGTTCGCGCGTCAGGCTTTCGGCCTGCAGGATGACCGCCAGCGGATTGCCCTTGAAGCGCTGGGTGGTGAAGACATCGACTTGCTTGAACGCTAGACGGTGCATGGTCGGCCCTGGAAATGGAGGTGTGGAGACGTAGCACAGGTTCGCATGTTTTCTGTAGCAGCGGCGCGAGCCGCGTCCGGCAGCACCGTGATTCTTCCGACCCACCGCGTGTGCCGCCGACGCGGCTTGCGCCGCTGCTACAGGGGTGTGTGGCGCAGGTTCGCATGTTTTCTGTAGCAGCGGCGCGAGCCGCGTCCGGCAGCACCGTGATTCTTCCGACCTACCGCGTGTGCCGCCGACGCGGCTTGCGCCGCTGCTACAGGGGGTGGGTTGGTTAGAGGGTGATGGGTCTGCGGCCGGCGAAGGAATGGGCCAAGGTACCGCCGTCGACCAGTTCCAACTCGCCACCCAAGGGCACGCCGTGGGCAATGCGTGAAGCCACCAGGCCTTTCTTCGCCAACAGCTGGGCGATGTAATGAGCAGTGGCTTCGCCTTCGACAGTCGGGTTGGTCGCCAGGATGACTTCGGCGAAGGTGCCCTGCTCGTCTATACGGCTCATCAGTTGCGGGATGCCGATCGCCTCCGGGCCCAGACCATCGAGGGGCGACAGGTGCCCCTTGAGCACGAAATAGCGGCCGCGGTAGCCGGTCTGCTCAACAGCATAGACGTCCATCGGCCCTTCCACCACGCACAGCAGCGTATCGTCGCGACGTGGATCACCGCATTGCGGGCAAAGTTCTTCTTCGGTGAGGGTGCGGCACTGGCGGCAATGGCCTACGCCTTCCATGGCCTGGCTCAACGCCTGGGCCAGGCGACTGCCGCCGCTGCGGTCGCGTTCGAGCAGCTGCAGGGCCATGCGCTGGGCGGATTTCTGGCCAACGCCGGGCAAGGTGCGCAGGCTGTCGATCAGTTGACGGATCAGTGGGCTGAAGCTCATGGAAGGCGGCCTGACGTAACGACGAGACGCGGTTTATACCCGCGCCTCCGGGTCACGTCAAATGCTCAGGCGTCGGAAACCTTGACCACCAGCTTGCCGAAGTTATGCCCTTGCAGCAGGCCGATGAACGCCTCCGGCGCTCGCTCCAGACCGTCGACCATGTCCTCGCGGAACTTGATCTTGCCGTCACGAACCCACGGCACCATGGCAGAGAAGAATTCTGCATGGCGATCGCCAAAGTCGTCGAACACGATGAAGCCCTGCATGCGGATGCGCTTGGTGAGCAAGGTGCGCGGCAACAGCGCGAAGCGGTCCGGACCTTCTGGCAGGTCGGTGGCGTTGTAGCCAGCGATCAGGCCGCACACTGGAATGCGCGCGCGAGCGTTGAGCAACGGCATGACGGCGTCGAAGACTTTGCCGCCAACGTTTTCGAAGTAGATGTCGATGCCCTGGTCGCAGGCTTTGGCCAGGTCGTCGGCGAAGGTTTCGCTTTTGTGGTCGACACAGGCATCGAAGCCCAGTTCTTCAACGACGTAGCGGCATTTTTCCGGCCCGCCGGCAATGCCGACGACTTTGAGGCCTTTGATCTTGCCCACCTGCCCCACTACCGATCCGACTGCGCCGGAGGCGGCTGCGACGACCAGGGTTTCGCCTTCCTTGGGCTGGCCGATGTGGGTCAGGCCCATGTAGGCGGTCATGCCGGGCATGCCCAGAACGCCGAGTGCCATTGACGGGCTGGGGATGCCGGCGGGCAGCGGCGTCAGATTGCTGCCGTCGGAGATGCAGTGGGTCTGCCAGCCGGTCATGCCGACGACCAGGTCACCTTCGCGGAACTTGGGGTGCTTGGAAGTTTCTACGCGGCTGACAGTGCCACCGGTCATGACTTCGTCGATGTCCACCGGTGCGGCGTAGGACGGTGCGTCGCTCATGCGGCCGCGCATGTAGGGGTCCAGGGACAGGTACAGAGTGCGCAGCAGGACTTGGCCGTCTTCAAGATCCGGCAAGGCTTCGCGCTCCAGACGGAAATTCTCCGGCGTCGGCGCCCCGGTCGGACGGGAAGCAAGAACGAAGCGCTGGTTGAGGGTCAGGTCTTGGGACATTGCGGGGTATTCCTTCAGCAAGTGGCTATAGGAAAAGGACAGCATGGGGTGGCGGGATGTTCAACTGGGTGCTTGGCAAACAGCCGGCGGCGTGGCTTTCGCGGCCGATGACCGCTCCTACGGGGGGATTGGATTGCGCGCGTATCCTGTAGGAGCGGTCTTTGGCCGCGAAGGGGGCACACCATGTGTCTGGTAGACCGCAGTATAGCTTTCGCGGCCGATGACCGCTCCTACGGGGGGATTGGATTGCGCGCGTATCCTGTAGGAGCGGTCTGTGGCCGCGAAGGGGGCACATGATGTGTCTGGTAGACCGCGGTGTAGCTTTCGCGGCCGATGACCGCTCCTACCGGGGGATTGGATTGCGCGCGTATCCTGTAGGAGCGGTCTGTGGCCGCGAAGGGGGCACACCATGTGTCTGGTAGACCGCAGTGTAGCTTTCGCGGCCGATGACCGCTCCTACGGGGGGATTGGATTGCGCGCGCACCTTGTAGCAGCGGTCTGTGGCGGCGAAGGGGGCACACGATGTGTCTGGTAGACCGCGGTTTAGCTTTCGCGGCCGATGACCGCTCCTACGGGGGGGCGCTTCCACTTGGGTCACTCAGATACAAAAATGCCAGGCTTGGGGCCTGGCATTTTTGGGTCAGAACGGCATCTTGAAGCCGGGCGGCAGTTGCATGCCGGAGGTCATGCCAGACATCTTGTCCTTGCTGTTGGCTTCGATCTTGCGCACGGCGTCGTTGACGGCGGCGGCGATCAGATCCTCGAGCACGTCCTTGTCTTCCTGCATCAGGCTGTCGTCCAGGCTCACGCGCTTGACGTCGTGACGACCTGTCATTACCACGCTCACCAGGCCTGCGCCCGATTGGCCGGTCACTTCCGCCTTGGCCAACTCTTCCTGCATCTCGGCCATTTTTTCCTGCATCTGCTGGGCCTGCTTCATCAGGCCGGCCATGCCACCTTTCATCATGGGGTTCACCTCAAAGGTCAATGGGTATGACCGCGCAGTGCCGAAGGCGTCCTGCGCGGGCTTGGGTAGGAGCACTTAACGCGTTGGGCCGGCCACCGCCTCGACTGGTTCAATCGTATCGTCGCGAATGATGGCACCGAACTGTTGCAGCATTTGTTGAACGTACGGGTCTTGTTGAATCGACTGTTCGGCATCGGCCTGGCGATTCGCACGCCAGCGCGCGGCGGCCTGCGCCGGGGTTTCCTGTTCCGGGCGGATCAGCTCGATGGTCAGGTTGAGCGTGCGCTGATGATACTGGTTCAGCGCATCGTTCAGGCGCCGCTGCTGGGTGCTGTTGAACAGCGCGCTGTGCGCCGGGTCCAGGTGCAGCAGCCAGTCGTCGCCCTCCACGGCGATCAGGGTACAGTTGGCGGCGATGCTGCCAGTCATCCCCGAGATCGGCAGTTTCGGAAACAGCTCGAGCCATTGCAGAGCCAGACCGCTCGCTGGCTGTGCGGCAGGCAGCACTTCGGGCTCGGCTTCGACAGGCGTGTCGTGGACGGTTTCACTGGCCAGCTCGTCGAGGTAGCTGTAGGCGGCGCCATCGGTTTCCGGGGCGTAGTAATCTTCGTCCAGCGGCGGCTCGTCGTCGCGGTCCATGCCGGCTGGTGTGTAATCGGCGGGCTCGGCATCGTCGGCAGGCGGGGCTGTCTGGGTTTCCGGGGCGTCCGGCACGGCACTGGCAGGCGTGGGCGCCGGCATTGGAGTCAATGCGGGCTGCTCGGCGACGACATCCAGGATCGGTTCCTGGGTGGGCGCAGCTGCGGGCTCTACCGGGTCGTTCCAGGGCAGATCGATAACGGGTTCGGGGGCTGCCTGGGAATGCGCGGGGGATTCTTCGCGGTCGCTGACCGCTCCTACGGGGGGATTCGAGGGCGCGGGCATCTCGTAGGAGCGGTCCGTGGCCGCGAACGGCGCGACGCGGTCTGTCTGGGTATCTGCAGTGGGGCCTTCGCGGCCGGTGACCGCTCCTACGGGGGGATTCGAGGGTGCGGGCATCTCGTAGGAGCGGTCCGTGGCCGCGAACGGCGCGACGCGGTCTGCCTGGGTATCCGCAACGAGGCCTTCGCGGCCGCTGACGGCTCCTACGGGGGTTGCAGCTGCCACGGAGTGGGTGGAATCAACTGTGGCCGCGCTGATCCCCACTGTCTTTAGCGGTTGACTGGGCCCATCGCTGCTGCCTGCGGGGCGGAACGCGAGCATGCGCAGCAGCACCATTTCGAAACCGCCACGCAGCTCCGGGGCCAGTGGCAGGTCGCGACGGCCGATCAAGCCCATCTGATAATAGAACTGCACGTCTTCGGCCGGCAGCGCCTGCGCCAGCGCCAGCACCCGTTCGCGATCACCCTGGCCATTGTCTACCGCCTCGGGCAGCGCCTGGGCGATGGCCACGCGGTGCAGCACGTTGAGAATTTCAGCCAGCACGCCATTCCAGTCCGGCCCCTGCTCCGCCAGATGGCGCACGGCCTCGAGCACACCGCGGGCGTCACCTTCGAGCAATGCCTCCAACACGCCGTAAACCTGACCGTGGTCCAGCGTACCCAGCATCGCCCGAACATCGGCTGCGAGCACCTTGCCCTCGCCAAAGGCAATGGCCTGGTCGGTCAGGCTCATGGCGTCGCGCATGGAGCCATCGGCGGCGCGGCCAAGCAACCACAGCGCGTCGTCCTCGAAGGGTACGTTCTCGACACCCAGCACATGGCTCAAGTGCTCGACCACCCGCTCCGGCGTCATGTTCTTCAAAGAGAACTGCAGGCAGCGCGACAGAATGGTCGCCGGCAACTTCTGCGGATCGGTGGTGGCCAGAATGAATTTGACGTAGGGCGGCGGCTCTTCCAGCGTCTTCAGCAACGCGTTGAACGAGTGCGTGGACAGCATGTGCACTTCGTCGATCAGGTAAACCTTGAAGCGCCCACGGCTGGGTGCGTACTGCACGTTGTCGAGCAGCTCGCGGGTGTCTTCGACCTTGGTACGGCTGGCGGCATCGATCTCGATCAGATCGACGAAGCGACCCTCGTCGATCTCGCGGCAGACCGAGCATTCACCGCACGGCGTTGACGTGATGCCCGTCTCGCAGTTGAGGCACTTGGCGATGATCCGCGCGATGGTGGTCTTGCCCACGCCCCGAGTGCCAGTAAACAGGTAGGCGTGATGCAGCCGCTGGTTGTCCAGCGCATTGATCAATGCCTTGAGCACATGGGTCTGGCCGACCATTTCGCGGAACGAGCGCGGACGCCATTTACGTGCAAGAACCTGATAACTCATCGAAAACCGTCGCGACATGAAAGCGGAAGAGCGCCAATGCTAATGGAGCAGGCCCGAAATTGCATCCGTGCCCTGCGCTATTGCTGAGTTCGCCTGAAAAAACATCGGCAAAGATCAGCGATGGCGAGTTTTCGCCTGGGTATCGGTTTGGGATGGGTGATGCGATGAATCCGTGCGAAGACGAATTCTGGAAGAGGTGGCAACCCTACCAGCCACACCCCGGCACACAATGTTCCCGCTGTGGCTGCTTCCTTCCGGATCTGACCAGGTTCACGGGTAATCGTTGCGGGGGGACCGGCAGGGTCACCATAACGACACTCGCTTGGTAGCGAGCGGGGGCCATTGTACCGGTCCTGACAGAAGTTACAACCCGTTGCGCGAGATAAAATTTGTAGGGCTGTCAGGGACTTGGCGTGGACTGCTTTGTACGGTACAGCGTAGGTGCGGATTGCTTGCGCGCAAGACAAGCGACAGCCGTGATGTGAATTGGTAACGTCGCGACATGTCCCCTGCCTGGTGCTTGCGATGAATGTTCTGACGCCCTACCCCGACTTGTCGCCTACACAGCTGCAGCAATTGATGGATATCGAGATTCGCCCGGAGCAGAAGCAGTATTCCGGGGACGTGGACATGGCGCTGTATACCTTGCTGGGCTGCACCGACGGTGAGATACAAGGTTTCGCGCTGCTGGTGGATGAGGTGCCGAAAGGATTTCTGCTGCTCAAGCATGGACGATTCGTGCCGGAATGGGCGCATCCGCAGGCGGCGACCTTGCATGCATTGCAGGTGGATCGGCGCATGCAGGGACGTGGGCTGGGGCGGGCTTGTCTGCAGGGCCTGCCTGATGCAGCGCGCGGTGCGTGGCCTGGGGTGCAACAGCTGGAGTTGTCGGTGGATGCTGACAATGTGGCGGGCATTGGGTTGTACAAGGCGCTGGGGTGGGTGGATCGCGGTGAAGCGTACCGTGGACGGATTGGTTATGAGCGCAGGTTCGTGCTTGCGCTTTAGAGGCAGCAGCTCTTTTTGCAGCAGCGCTACCCCGCCTTCGTGGGAGCGGGCTCTGCCCGCGAAGGCTTATGAATGGGCGGTGCACATTTCGGATCAGGCGGTGGATGTGCGGGCCTATTCGCGGGCAGAGCCCGCTCCCACAGGGGGTCGTGGGTAGCCCTGGGATTGTGGCGCTGCAGAAACTTGTGGGAGCGGGCTCTGCCCGCGAAGGCGTACGAATGGGCGGTGCACATTTCGGATCAGGCGGTGAATGTGCGGGCCTCTTCGCGGGCAGAGCCCGCTCCCACAGGGGGGGGTGTGCGGGCATCGGCCGGTTTGTCACACCTGCAGGACGTCGTCGGCGCGGCCGCCGGCTTCCTGGACGACGACGTGGATGAAGTGCAGCTTGGCGATCACGGCCGGTGGCAGCACGAAGGGGTAGAAGTCGGGCTGGCCCATGGCGCGGGAAAGTTCGTTTAGCATGCCGGCCAGTTCGATCCAGGCGTTGACGAACGCGAGGAATGCCGGGCCGCTGGTGTGGTCCGGGTCGTACAGGGTGGCCAAGGGGAACGGCGTGTAGTCGAGGTCCATTTCCTTGGCGCTCATGCCGAAGCCCAACGCGGTGTCCACCGCGTCCATCATGTGCAGGTAGTGAGCCCAGGTTTCCGCCCAGTCTTCCCATGGGTGCATGGTGGCGTAGGCACTGACGAAGTTCTGTTGCCAATCGGCCGGGGCACCCTGGTCGTAATGGCGCTGCAGCGCGTCGGCGTAGCTTTGGCTTTCATCGCCGAACAGGCGGCGGTAGTCGGCCACCCAGTGAGTGTCGGCGATCAGCCGGTCCCAGTAGTAGTGCCCTACTTCGTGCCGGAAGTGTCCGAGCAGCGTGCGGTACGGTTCGCGCATCTGCACGCGAACCTTTTCCCGGTGGGCGTCGTCGGCTTCCTTGATATCCAGGGTAACCAGGCCATTGGCGTGGCCGGTGGTGGGCGCGTTGCCGTTGAGGTCGGTGCCGATGAAGTCGAACGCCAGGCCGGTGGCTTCGTCTTCGGTCTTGGCGATGACCGGCAGGCCGAGGTTGATCAGTTGGGCGATCAGACGGCGCTTAGCCGTTTCGACCTTGCGCCAGTGTTCGGGGTTTTCCGGAATGCTCAGGTCGGGGATGGTCCGGTTCAGGTTGCAGGCGGTGCACAGGGCTGCGGGCCCCTTCTCTGCCGGTACCAGCCAGTTGCAGGCTGCGGGGGTATCGAGGTTGGCGCAGCGGCGGAACAGGCCTGCGTCGGGGGCGGCATGCAGGCGCCAGCTGCCTGCTTCGGGGCCTGCGTCGAGCGTGGACAGCACGTTCTTGGCCGGCCAGAAACCGAGCAAGGCATTGCATGCCAGGCACTGGCTGTTGCGGAAGAAGATCGACTGCCCGCAGGTGCATTCCCATACCTTGCTGTGACGGTTTTCCGGTTTGGCGAATGGGGCGGTGATTCGGGTGCTGAGTTGTTCGAAAAAACGATACATGGCGATCTCCGGTGGCCTGCCATGACTAGAGCTTGCCGGCGTGGGAAAGGTTTCATTTGCGGTGGAGGTTGGGCGGAAATGCGGATGGGAGGTTGAAGAAGGTCGTGTAGCAGCGGCGCGAGCCGCGTCGACGGTGGCCGCAGTCAGTCTGAATGAACGCGGTAGAACCGGACGCGGCTTGCGCCGCTGCTACAGGGGGGGGGTGGCCCTGGGCTCTGATTGCTGGGGTGCATCGCAGTTTGGGGCAAACTTGGGGTGCGTCATGTCATGATGTTACATATTGTCAAGAAACTTCAGGAACTGCTCTTCGTCGAGGACCTTGATGCCCAGTTCGCTGGCTTTGGCCAATTTAGAGCCGGCGCCGGGGCCTGCCACCACGGTGTGGGTCTTGGCGGAAACCGAGCCGGAGACCTTGGCCCCAAGGGCTTCGAGCTTCTGCTTGGCTTCGTCGCGGCTCATCTGCTCCAGCGAGCCGGTCAGTACCCACGTCTGCCCCGCCAGGGGCAGGCCTTCGACGACTTTTTTCTCGCTTGCCCAGTGCATGCCGAAGGCTTGCAACTGCGCTTCCACGGCCTTGGCCGTCTCGGCGTTACGCGGCTCCTTGAAGTACTCGCGCACCGCCTCCGCCTGCCGGGCGTTGAGCGCCTGGCGCAGGTCGATGCCGTCGGCGGCGATGATCTGGTCCAGGCTGCCCAGCTTGGCCACCAGCTTCTCGGCGCCAGTCGGCCCTACCGAATTGATCTCCAGCTTGGCGATCATGCCGGCCAGGGTGGTGCTGGCGGCGTACTCGGGGTGTACGTCGCCCTCCTCCTGCAACTGCAGGCCGCGCTCGAGCAATTGCTGGATGACGCTGCGGTTGTGCGGATCTTCGAAGAAGCTGTGGATCTCGAAGGCCACTTCCAGGCCGACGTCCGGCAGATAAGTCAGCACCTGCGGCAGCGCTTCGCTGACGCGCTGCAGCGAGCCCAAGGAGCGCGCCAGCACCTTGGCAGTCTCCTCGCCCACATCAGGAATACCCAAGGCATAGATGAAGCGTGCCAGGCTCGGCTGCTTGCTGTCGGCGATGGCCTTGAGCAGGTTGTTGCTGGACACCTCGGCGAAGCCGTCCAGCTTGACCACGTCGTCGAACTGCAGCGTGTAGAGGTCGGCGGGCGAACTGACCAGGCCTTCGTCGACCAACTGCTCGACGCTCTTTTCACCGAGCCCGTCGATGTCCATCGCCCGCCGCGAGACGAAATGTATGATCGCCTGCTTGAGTTGCGCACCACAGGCCAACCGCCCGACACAGCGATAGACCGCGCCTTCGCTGACCGTCTGCTTGCCCTTGCTGCGCTTGACCAGCTGGGTGCGCTCGACATGGGAGCCGCACACCGGGCAGGTTTCCGGCACCTGAACCGCACGGGCGTTGTCCGGCCGACGCTCGACCGCCACCTGCATGACCTGGGGAATGACGTCACCGGCGCGACGGATGATCACGGTATCGCCGATCATCAGGCCCAGGCGCGCCACTTCGTCCATGTTGTGCAGGGTAGCGTTGGCCACCGTGACACCTGCCACCTTGACCGGCTTGAGCCGCGCCACAGGTGTAACGGCGCCGGTGCGGCCGACCTGAAATTCCACGTCGAGCAGTTCGGTGAGTTCTTCCATGGCGGGGAATTTATGGGCAATGGCCCAGCGCGGCTCGCGCGCGCGAAAGCCCAGCTCGCGCTGGGAGGCCACGCTGTTGACCTTGAACACCACACCGTCGATTTCATAGGGCAGCTGGGTTCGGCGGGCGCCGATGTCGTGGTAGTACTCCAGGCACTGCTCGATGTTTTCCGCGACCTTGAGCTCGCGACTGATCGGCATGCCCCATTTCTTGAGCTGTTCGAGGTTGCCGGTGTGGGTGGTGGCGATGTCTTCGGTAACTTGGCCGATGCCGTAGCAGCAGAACTCCAGGGGCCGGCTGGCGGTGATCTTCGAGTCGAGCTGACGCAGGCTGCCTGCCGCGGCGTTGCGCGGGTTGGCGAAGGTCTTGCCGCCGACTTCCATCTGGCTGGCGTTGAGCCGCTCGAAGCCGGCCTTGGACATGTAAACCTCGCCGCGCACTTCCAGCACCGGTGGCCAGCCACTGCCGTGCAGCTTGAGCGGGATGTTGCGGATGGTGCGCACGTTGACACTGATGTCTTCGCCGGTGGTGCCATCGCCGCGGGTGGCGCCGCGAACCAGGGCGCCGTCCTGATACAGCAGGGAAACAGCCAGGCCGTCGAGCTTGGGTTCGCAGCTGTAGTGGATGGCCGCGCCGCTGCCGAACAGATCACCGGTGGGCAGGTCGAGGCCTTCGGTGACGCGGCGGTCGAATTCACGCAGGTCGACCTCTTCGAAGGCGTTGCCCAGGCTGAGCATGGGGATTTCGTGGCGCACCTGGGAGAACGCGGTCAATGCAGCGTTGCCGACGCGCTGCGTGGGCGAGTCGGGCGTGACCAACTCGGGATGGGCGGCTTCGAGCGCTTTCAGTTCATGGAACAGACGGTCGTATTCGGCGTCGGGGATGCTGGGTTCGTCGAGCACGTGGTAACGGTAATTGTGCTGGTCGAGTTCGGCACGCAGTTCGAGGATACGGGTGGCGTCGGTCATGATCGGTTCTCGCTTGAAGCAAAAGAGCAGCCTGGGCTGCTCTTGGGTTGGATCTGGGTTTGGCGGCGCTCCGTTCGCGGGCACTGCCCGCTCCTACAAGGGCACGGGCTGCGGCAGTATCGGACTTAGCGCTTGTGAGTCATGGCGCGGCGTTCGAATTCGACGATGCGCTGGCGGTAGTGCTCGATGGTCTGCGCGGTCAGCACGCTGCGCTGGTCGTCCTTCAACTCGCCGTCCAGTTCATGGGCCAGCTTGCGCGCTGCGGCCACCATCACGTCGAAGGCCTGCTTGGGATGACGCGGGCCGGGCAGACCGAGGAAGAAGCTCACGGCGCGGGTGCTGAAATGGTCGATATCGTCCAGATCGAAGATGCCCGGCTTGACCGCATTGGCCATGGAGAACAGCACTTCGCCATTGCCGGCCATGCTTTCGTGACGATGGAAAATGTCCATTTCGCCGAAGCGCAGGCCGCTTTCCAGGATGTTCTGCAGCAACGCAGGGCCGCGGAAACCGCTCTCGCTGCGCGAGATGACGCTGATCACCAGCACCTCTTCGACCGGTGGCAGGTCTTTCTCCACGGCCGGGGCACCGCTGCTGGAAAAACCCTTGCCCTCGCTGGCGAAATCGTCGTGGGCGTCACGCGCCGCTTTCATCGCAGGCTGCGGTTTGGCCGGCTTGGGCTCGCGTGCAGGCTTGGTCGGCCGGGCCTCGCGGGGCTCCTTGATCTCGTCCGGCTCCACGGCCAGGTTGAGATCAGCGTGGTCGGCCGACGGCTCGCGCTTGGCGCGCTGGTTGCCGCCGTCGCGCTGGGCGCTCATGGACGGGAGGTCATGCTCATCCAGTTGCGGCTCTTTATGAGCATCGAGTACGCGAGGCGGACCGAGCACTTCGGCGCCCGTGTCTTCCTCGGGAAGGTTGTTGATGTTGCGATCCAGGCGAAACTTGAGCTTGCCCTTGCCGCCACGCATCCGGCGCCAGCCGTCGAAAAGAATACCGGCAATGACAATGATGCCGATGAGGATCAGCCACTCGCGCAGACCGATTTCCATGTAATCCCGTGCCTCTATAAAAATGCTGAAAAATAAAGGGTGTGAACCCTCTTTAAGACGTGGCGCCAACTGTATGTTCTGACAGGCGTTTTCCCACGCGTAAACAAGACTTTGGTAAAACTAGCACGACCAGAAACAACTTTACACCGTCTGTCGCATTTGGTCGATTTTAACGCCATGATAAGGGTTTTTCAGGCCTCGACCATGGCCAATGCTTCTTCCACGTCCACGGCCACCAGTCGCGAGCAACCAGGTTCGTGCATGGTCACCCCCATCAACTGATCCGCCATCTCCATGGCGATCTTGTTGTGGGTGATATAGATGAACTGCACCGTCTGCGACATCTCTTTCACCAACCGGGCGTAACGACCGACGTTGGCGTCGTCCAGCGGTGCATCGACTTCGTCGAGCATGCAGAACGGCGCCGGATTCAGTTTGAAGATAGCGAAAACCAGGGCCAGTGCGGTCAAGGCTTTCTCTCCACCGGAGAGCAAATGAATGGTGCTGTTCTTCTTGCCGGGCGGACGCGCCATGATCGTCACCCCTGTATCGAGTAAATCTTCGCCCGTCAGTTCCAGATAAGCACTGCCACCACCGAAAACTTTTGGAAAAAGTGCCTGCAAACCGGCATTGATCTGGTCAAAGGTGTCCTTGAAGCGGCTGCGGGTTTCCTTGTCGATCTTGCGAATGACGTTTTCCAGGGTGTCCAGCGCTTCGGCCAGGTCGGCGTTTTGCGCATCCAGATAGCGCTTGCGCTCGGATTGCTGCTGGTATTCGTCGATGGCCGCGAGGTTGATCGCGCCCAGGCGCTGGATGCGCCCATCGATACGCTGCAGTTCTTCCTCGGCCTCCTGCTCGCTGGCCAGCACGTCGAGGGTGGCGAGCACGCCGTGCAGGTCGTAGCCGTCGGCCTGCAGCTGCTCCTGCAGGGTCTTGCGCCGCACGCTGAGGCCCTGCCACTCCAGGCGGTGCTGTTCCAGCTGGCCGCGCAACAGCTGGCTCTGCTGCTCGGCCTGGGTGCGACGTTTTTCGACCTCGCGCAGCTCGCGATCGGCATCGTCCAGTGCCAGCCGCGCGTGACGCATTTCTTCGTCGACGGCCATGCGCTGCTCGAGCAGGCCTTCGAGGTCCAGGCGCAGTTCTTCGAGCGGGGCTTCGCCCTCCTCCAGGTTCAGACTCAATTGTTCGCGTTTCTCGCCCAAACGCTCGGCCTGCAATTGCAGGCGTTCCAGCGCCTGGCCAGTGGAGTCGTGCTGGGCGCGCAGCGAGCCCAGGCGAACCGCCAACTGATGCGCGCAATCCTTGTGCTGGCGGGCGTCCTGGCGAATGCGCTCCAGGCCTTCGCGCAGGCTGTCGCGCTGGGCCATGAGCTGTTCGCGCTGTTCGGTGTCGGTGGCCATGGCGTCGAGCGCGTCCTGCAACTGCAGGCGCGACTCACCGAGCTGCTCGTGTTCCAGGGCGCGCTGCTCGGCCAACTCATCCAGTTCTTCGTCCAGGCGACGGCGACGCAGTGCCAACTGCTCGGCCCTGGCGCGGCTGGCCGAAAGCCTGGCCTTGAGTTCGCCCTGCTGGCGGTTTTCATCCTGGATGCGGCGGCGCAGTTGGTCGCGCAGCTGTTCCTGGGCATCCTGCCGTTCACGGCAGGCCGCAAGCTGTTCGTGCAATTGCGCCAGGGTCGCTTCGCGCGACTCGACGTCCAATTGCAGGGCCTGCAGCTCCTGCCCACGGGCCAGAACCCCGCGGCTGGCGTCGTTGCCACGGCTGACGCGCAGAAAGTGCCGACCCAGCCAATAGCCGTCCTGGCTGACCAGGCTTTCGCCCGCGGCCAGTTGGCTGCGCTGGGCCAGCGCGGTGTCGAGGTCGGCGACCGTTCGCACCCCCGCGAGCCAGGGGCTCAGGTCGACCTGGCTGTGGACCTTGTGCAGCAGACTGTCTGGCAAGGCTACGACGCCCGCAGCCGCGCTGATCAGGCGCAGTTCGCCCTGATCGAAGCCGGCCAGGTCGAGGCCTTGCAGATCATCGACCAGCACTGCCTGGAGATCGGCGCCCAACACGGTTTCCACCGCCAGCTCCCAGCCGGGCTCGACGCGCAGCCCTTCGGCCAGGCGCGGATGGCGGGCCAGCCCCTGTTGATCCAGCCACTGCGCGGTGCCCGTGCCCGGATCCAGCGCGGCCTGCTGCAAAGCCTCGAGGGAAGCCAGGCGGCCGTTGAGCCGCTGCAGCTCGCCCTGGGCCTGTTGCTGGGCCTGGGTCGCCTGTTGCAGTTGCTGACGGGTAGCGTCCAGCTGTTCGGCCTGCTGCCGTTCCTCGGCGGTCCACTCTTCGATGAGCATTTCGCTGCTGGCCAGCTGTTCGGCCAGTTCGAGGATGGCCGCGTCTTCAGGGTCGGCCGCCAGCAGTTCGCGCTCTTCGCTGTGGCGCCGCTGCCGCTCGGCCAGGCGCTGCATCGACAGTTCGAGCTGGGCGATGCGCGCCTGCTGAACTTCGGCCAGGCGCCGTGGCTCGGCCGAGTCAGTGTTGAACCGGTCCCACTGCTCCTGCCAACCGTGCATGCGGGTTTCCGCTTCTTCCAGCGCCGCCGCCGCTTCTTCGGCGGCGGCACTGCTGATTGCCTGCTCGGGCTCGAGCATGTCCAGCTCTTCGCCCAGGGTCGCCAGCAGGGTCTGGTCGTGGCCCAGGTGCGATTCGGTTTCCAGGCGAGCGCGTTCGGCTTCCTTGAAATCGTCCTGCAGTTGGCGCAGGCGCTGCTGGCCGTGCTGGATGTTCTGCTCGACACGGGCGATGTCACCGCCCACGGAATAGAAGCGCGCCTGCACGGTATTGAAGCGTTCGGACAGCTCGTGATGGCCATCGCGCAGGCGCTCGATGCCCGCATCGGCGTTGCGCTGTTCCGCCACCAGCGCTTCGAAGGCCACCTCCTGATCGGCAATGACCGCTTCGCGCTGGCCCACCTGCTCGTTCAGGGTTTGCCAGCGCAAGGCCGACAGCTGCGCCTTGAGCTGGCGTTCCTCGGCTTTGTACTGCTGGTATTTCTCGGCCGCCTGGGCCTGGCGGTGCAGGCGTTCGAGCTGGCGTTCCAGCTCTTCGCGCAGGTCGGTCAGGCGCGCCAGGTTCTCATGGGTACGGCGAATGCGACTTTCGGTCTCGCGGCGGCGCTCCTTGTACTTGGAAATGCCGGCGGCTTCCTCGATGAAGTTGCGCAGGTCTTCGGGCTTGGCCTCGATCAGCTTGGAGATCATGCCCTGCTCGATGATCGAGTAGCTGCGCGGGCCCAGGCCGGTGCCGAGAAAAATGTCGGTGATGTCGCGGCGCCGACACTTGGTGCCGTTCAGGTAATAGGTGTTCTGGCTTTCGCGGGTGACCTTGCGGCGGATCGAGATTTCCGCGTAGGCCGCGTACTCGCCCACCAGCGTGCTGTCGCTGTTGTCGAACACCAGCTCGATGCTGGCCTGGCTGACCGGCTTGCGGCTGGTGGAGCCGTTGAAGATGACGTCGGTCATCGACTCGCCGCGCAGGTTCTTCGCCGAGCTCTCGCCCATGACCCAGCGCACGGCGTCGATGATGTTGGACTTGCCGCAACCGTTTGGCCCGACCACGGCAGCCATGTTGCTGGGGAAGTTGACTGTGGTCGGGTCGACGAACGACTTGAAACCGGCCAGGCGAATGCACTTGAGGCGCATGCTCAGCGCGCCGCCAGGGCGCTGAGCACCAGTTCGCAGCTGCGCTGGCAGTATTCGCCGAGAACCTTGCGGATGAGCTGCGGATCGCGCGCGGAAACCGCCTGCAGCAGCCGCCCGAACAAGGCCAGGTATTCGCTCATCGAGGCCTTGCGCTGCTCCAGCGCCAGGTAATAGGTGCGGTTCATGGCCGGCTGGAGGTTCTCGATGGTTTCCTGCAGGTACGGGTTGTTGGCGAACGGATAGGCGGCGCGCATGACGTTGAAGCTGTCCTCGACGAAGGCGTTGATGTCCTGGCGCTCGTAGCTGGTCTGCAGGCGTTGCTGGATGACCAGGAACGGTGCGAGGTCGGCCTCGGTCTGCCAGCGCTGGGCCACGGCGTCGCCGAGCATGATGTACATCTCGCCCATCAGGGCACAGAGGCTGCGCACCTTGTGCTCGGTGAGTTCGCTGACCTGGGCGCCGCGCCGCGGCAGGATCTCGACCAGGTGGCGGCGCTCGAGAATCAACAGGGCTTCGCGCACCGAGCCGCGGCTGACGTTCAGCGCCTGGGTGACCTTGAGTTCCTGAATGCGCTCGGCCGGCTTGAGCTCACCGCTGATGATGCGCTCGGCCAGATGATGGGCAATTTGCTCGGCGAGGCTGTCCGGCGCCTTGAACGTCATGGGTTTCCTTCGACAATCGGTAATCGGCAAGCTGTGATCAAAGCATGCGGCGCAGTGTACTCCAATTGAACGGCAAAGGCGGCAGTTGGCACGGATGTGGCTTGGCAAAGGCATGACTGCCGGGGTGCAGGCAACGGGTTCGCGAAACTTCCTGACCCGCAGGTCAGCTAATCGTTGACCCCTTCCCGGCCGCCGCATAGATTCTGCTCAAGGCAGACCCAAGAATCAGGTGTCGTGAGGCCATCCGTGATCCAGTTTCTCTTGAATCAACAGCTGCATACCGAGCACGCCCTGGACCCGAACCTGACCGTGCTCGACTACCTGCGCACCGATCTGGCGCGTCCAGGCACCAAAGAGGGCTGCGCCAGCGGCGATTGCGGTGCGTGCACGGTGGTCATCGGCGAACTGGTAGAAGACGGCGCGCAGGCGCACATGCGCTATCGCAGCAGCAACGCCTGCCTGACCTTCGTCGCCAGCCTGCACGGCAAGCAACTGCTCAGTGTCGAGGACCTCAAGCATCAGGGCCGCCTGCACAGCGTGCAGCAGGCCATGGTCGATTGCCATGGCTCGCAGTGCGGGTTCTGCACCCCCGGTTTCGTCATGTCGCTGTTTGCCCTGCAGAAGAACCAACCCCAGGCCAGCCGCGAGCAGGCCTGCGAAGCACTGGCCGGCAACCTGTGTCGCTGCACCGGCTACCGGCCGATCCTCGACGCCGCGGCCCAGGCCTGCGGCGGACCCACCCTGCCCGATCAGTTCGACAGCCAGCAGGCGCAGACCATCGCCAGGCTGAAAACCATTGCACCAGCGCACACCGACGAACTCCACGGCGGCAACAACCGCTGCCTGGTGCCCTTGACCGTGGCCGATCTGGCCGAGCTGTACAGCGAGCAGCCCGAAGCACGACTGCTGGCCGGCGGCACCGACCTGGCGCTGGAGGTCACCCAGGCGCACCGGGTGCTGCCGGTGATGATCTACGTGGGCCACGTAGCCGAGATGAAGCGCATCGAAACGTTCGAAGACCGCCTGGAGATCGGCGCGGCCACGCCGCTGACCGACTGCTACCAGGCACTGGCGAACGAGTACGCGGATTTTGGCCACCTGCTGCACCGCTTCGCCTCGTTGCAGATCCGCAACCAGGCCACCCTGGGCGGCAACATCGGCAATGCGTCGCCGATTGGTGACACCCCGCCGCTGCTGCTGGCCCTGGGCGCACAGGTGGTACTGCGCAAAGGCTCGCGCAGCCGCACTTTGCCCCTGCAGGACTATTTCATCGACTACCGCATCACCGCTCGCGAAGACGGCGAGTTCATCGAGAAGGTCATCGTGCCCCGCGCCGACCCGCGCCGGGCTTTCCGCGCCTACAAGGTGTCGAAACGCCTGGACGATGACATTTCCGCAGTCTGTGCGGCGTTCGACCTGTTGATCGAAGACGGTGTGGTGCACGAGGTGCGCGCCGCCTTTGGCGGCATGGCGGCAATTCCCAAACGCGCTGCGGCCTGCGAATCGGCACTGCTCGGCAAGGCCTGGAACAAGGCCAGCGTCGAGGCCGCCTGCGCCGCCCTGGCCGAGGACTTCACACCGCTGTCGGATTTTCGCGCGAGCAAGCAGTACCGCCTGCTGACCGCACAGAACCTGCTGCGCAAGTGTTTCCTCGAGCTGCAGTCGCCACACATTCAAACGCGGGTGAGCGCCCATGTCTGAGCATCCAGCGCCCGACAGCCAGGCACGCATGGCTGAACTGTTCGCCCAGGGCCTGACCACCGGCGTTGGCCGGGGCGTCAAGCACGACAGCGCCGACAAGCACGTCACCGGTGAGGCGGTGTACATCGACGACCGCCTGGAATTCCCCAACCAGCTGCACGTGTACGCCCGGCTTTCCGACCGTGCCCACGCGCGCATCGTGCGCATCGACACGTCGGCCTGCTACACCATTCCCGGCGTGCGCCTGGCAATCACCCACGAGGACATTCCCGGCCTCAAGGACATCGGCCCGCTGCTGCCGGGCGACCCGCTGCTGGCGATCGACAAGGTCGAGTTCGTTGGCCAGCCGGTGCTGGCCGTGGCGGCGCGCGACCTCGACAGCGCCCGCCGCGGGGCGATGGCCGCCGTGATCGAGTACGAAGATCTGCCGCCGGTGCTGGACGTGGTCGAGGCGCTGCGGCAGAAGCATTTCGTGCTCGACAGCCACACCCACCAGCGCGGCGATTCGGCGACCGCCCTGGCCAGCGCCACCCATCGCCTGCAGGGCAGCCTGCACATCGGTGGCCAGGAGCATTTCTACCTGGAAACGCAGATCAGCTCGGTGATGCCCACCGAGGACGGCGGCATGATCGTCTACTGCTCGACGCAGAACCCCACCGAGGTGCAGAAGCTGGTGGCCGAAGTGCTGGGCGTGTCGATGAGCCAAGTGGTGGTGGACATGCGCCGCATGGGTGGCGGCTTCGGCGGCAAGGAAACCCAGGCGGCCAGCCCGGCCTGTCTGTGCGCGGTGGTGGCGCACCTGACCGGGCAGCCGACCAAGATGCGCCTGCCGCGGGTCGAGGACATGCTCATGACCGGCAAGCGCCACCCCTTCTACATCGAGTACGACGTCGGTTTCGACGACAGCGGGCGCCTGCACGGTATCAACCTGGACCTGGCCGGCAACTGCGGCTACTCCCCTGACCTGTCGGCATCCATCGTCGACCGGGCGATGTTCCATGCCGACAACGCCTATTACCTGGGCGACGCCACCATCAATGGCCACCGCTGCAAGACCCACACCGCGTCGAACACCGCCTACCGCGGCTTCGGCGGCCCCCAGGGCATGGTCGCCATCGAGGAAGTGATGGACCGCATCGCCCGCCACCTGGCCCTCGACCCGCTGGCGGTGCGCAAGGCCAACTACTACGGCAAGACCGAGCGCAACGTCACCCACTACTATCAGACGGTGGAGCACAACCTGCTCGAAGAGATCACCGCCGAGCTCGAAGCCAGCTGCGACTATGGCCCGCGCCGCGAGGCGATCCGCGCGTTCAACGCCGACAGCCCGATATTGAAGAAAGGCCTGGCACTGACGCCGGTGAAGTTCGGTATCTCGTTCACCGCCAGCTTCCTCAACCAGGCCGGGGCGCTGATCCATATCTACACCGACGGCAGCATTCACCTGAACCACGGCGGCACCGAAATGGGCCAGGGCTTGAACGTCAAGGTCGCGCAGGTGGTGGCCGAGGTGTTCCAGGTCGACATCGGCCGCATCCAGATCACCGCGACCAATACCGACAAGGTGCCCAACACCTCCCCCACCGCGGCTTCCAGTGGCGCCGACCTGAACGGCAAGGCGGCGCAGAACGCGGCGCTGATCCTCAAGCAGCGGCTGGTGGAGTTCGCCGCCCGGCATTATCGGGTCAGTGAAGAAGACGTGGCGTTCAGCAACGGCCACGTGCGCGTACGAGACCAGTTGCTGACGTTCCAGAGCCTGGTGCAGCAGGCGTGGATGGGCCAGGTGTCGCTGTCCAGCACCGGTTATTACAAGACGCCGAAGATCCACTACGACCGCAGCCTGGCGCGCGGCCGACCGTTCTACTATTTCGCCTACGGCGCGGCGTGCTGCGAAGTGCTGATCGACACGCTGATCGGCGAGTACAAGCTGTTGCGCACCGATATCCTGCATGACGTCGGCGCCTCGTTGAACCCGGCCATCGACCTCGGCCAGGTGGAAGGCGGCTTCCTCCAAGGGGTGGGCTGGCTGACCTGCGAGGAACTGGTGTGGAGCGACCAGGGCAAGCTGCTGACCAGCGGGCCGGCCTCGTACAAGATTCCGGCGGTGGCCGACATGCCGCAGGATCTGCGCGTGCACCTGGTGGAGAACCGCAAGAACCCGGAAGACACGGTGTTCCATTCCAAGGCCGTGGGCGAGCCACCGTTCATGCTGGGCATCGCCGCCTGGTGCGCGATCAAGGACGCCGTGGCGAGCCTGGGTGATTACCGCCTGCAACCGAACATCGACGCCCCCGCCACCCCGGAACGGGTGCTCTGGGGCTGCGAGCAGATGCGCAAGGCGACCGAGGGGAGCACTGCCCATGATTGACTGGATCGGCGCGCTGGCCGAGCATCAGGCCCGCGGCGAAGCCTGCGTGCTGGTGACCATCATCGAAGAAAAGGGCTCTACGCCGCGCAACGCCGGGGCCAAGATGGTGGTCAGTGCCACCGCCCTGTACGACACCATCGGCGGCGGTCATCTGGAGTACAAGTGCCTGCACATCGCTCGACAGATGCTCGCCGAAGGCACTCGCGCCACGCGTCTGGAACGCTTCAGCCTGGGCGCCAGCCTGGGCCAATGCTGCGGCGGCGCCACGGTGCTGCTGTTCGAGCCCATGCTGCAGGCGCAAGCTCAGGTAGTGGTGTTCGGCGCAGGCCACGTCGGTCGCGCGCTGGTGCCCTTGCTGGCGAGCCTGCCGTGCCGGGTGCGCTGGGTCGATTCGCGGGCCGACGAGTTTCCGTCAAGCCTGCCCGATGGGGTCTGCCAGGTGGTCACCGACGAGCCGCTGGATGAAGTGGCGAGCCTGCCGGCGGGCAGCTACTGCATCGTCATGACCCATGACCACTCGCTCGATCTGGAGCTGACCCGGGCCATCCTCGAACGCAACGATTTCACCTGGTTCGGCCTGATCGGTTCGGCCACCAAGCGCGCCCGCTTCGAGCACCGCCTGCGCGACCGCGGCATCGCGCCCAGTGTGGTGCAGCGCATGCGCTGCCCCATGGGCCTGGCGGCGGTGAAAGGCAAACTGCCAATGGAAATCGCCGTTTCCATCGCCGCCGAGATCATCGCCACCTACAATGCGCACTTTGGCGCCCGCGCCGAGCCGGGGACAGCCAGCTCGCCGGAGGTCGCCCAACTGCTGCCGCGCTCGCGCCGCAGCCCCGTTACCTTGAGAGATGCACCATGAGCCTTACCCGCAAAGCCTATCGCGCCGCGATCCTGCACAGCCTCGACGACCCTGCCCTGGTCGGTGTCCAGGCTTCCTACCAATACTTCGCCGATGGCGTGCTGGTGGTGGAGGACGGTCGCATCCTGGCGCTGGGCGCGGCCGACGAGGTGCTGCCGACCCTGCCGGCCACCGTCGAGCTCACTCATTACCCGGATGCCTTGATCACCCCCGGTTTCATCGACACCCACATTCATTTTCCACAGACCGGCATGGTTGGTTCCTATGGCGAGCAACTGCTGGACTGGCTGAACGAGTACACCTTCCCGTGCGAAGGCCAGTTCAGCGACAAGGCCCATGCCGACCAAGTGGCGGATATCTTCCTCAAGGAACTGCTGCGCAACGGCACCACCACCGCGCTGGTGTTCGGCAGCGTTCACCCCGAATCGGTCGACGCCCTGTTCGAGGCCGCCGAGGCGCTGGACCTGCGGCTGATCGCCGGCAAGGTAATGATGGACCGCAACGCCCCGGACTATCTGACCGACACTGCCGAGAGCAGCTATGCCCAGAGCAAGGCGCTGATCGAGCGCTGGCACGGCAAGGGCCGTCTGCACTACGCGGTGACGCCACGCTTCGCGCCGACCAGCAGCGAGGCGCAGTTGACCTTGGCCGGGCAGTTGCTGCGCGAACACCCGGACGTCTACCTGCAGACCCACATCAGCGAGAACCTCAAGGAAATCGAGTGGGTCAAGGCGCTGTTCCCCGAGCGGCGCAACTACCTGGACGTGTACGACCACTACCAATTGCTCGGCGAGCGCTCGGTGCTGGCCCACGGCGTGCACCTGTGCGACGAGGAATGCCAGCGGCTGGCCGAAACCAGCTCGGCCATCGCCTTCTGCCCCACCTCGAACCTGTTCCTGGGCAGCGGCCTGTTCAACCTGCCCCAGGCCGAGCGCTTCAAGGTCAATGTCGGCCTGGGCACCGATGTCGGTGGTGGCACCAGCTTCTCGCTGTTGCAGACCCTGAACGAGGCGTACAAGGTCATGCAGTTGCAGGGCGAAAAGCTCAACCCGTTCAAGTCGCTGTACCTGGCGACCCTGGGCGGCGCTCGCGCACTGCGCCTGGAAGACCGTATCGGTACGCTGCAACCAGGCACCGACGCCGACTTCGTGGTGCTCGACTACCATGCCACGCCGCTGCTGAGCTATCGCATCGGCCAGGCCAAGACCTTCGAGGAAGTGCTGTTCGTGCTGATGACCCTGGGCGACGACCGCGCGGTGCTGCAGACCTACGCCGCAGGGCGCCAGGTGCATTGCCGCGACTGAGCGTCCGTACACATTCGTATGGAACTTTTGCAGGAAAATGCCCCCTCAATCGGGTACCCTGCCCACTTTTTCAGAAAGGAGAATCATCATGGCTAAAGCCACTGCCCGCCACATCCTGGTCGCCGACGAAGCCAAGTGCATCGACCTCAAATCCCAGATCGAAGGCGGCGCCGATTTCGCGGAGATCGCCAAGGCCAACTCCACCTGCCCGTCCAGCCGCCAAGGTGGCGACCTGGGTTCGTTCGGCCCAGGCCAGATGGTCAAGGAATTCGACACCGTCGTATTCAGCGCGCCGATCAACGTCGTGCAGGGCCCGGTGAAGACCCAGTTCGGTTACCACCTGCTGGAAGTGACCAGCCGTCAGGACTGATCGGTCCACGGTCTGCGTTACACCCGAACGGCCCGTCTATCGCGGGCCGTTCTGCATTTGCAATGCCACCGGGCCATGATGTTAGGCTGCACCCTTCGCTCTTCGACTCAGGCAGACAATGCGCGCAGCTTTCCTCTCATTCGTTCTTTGTGCCCTGTTCACTACCGCGAGCAATGCCCAGGCTGCGCCGCAGCACGCGTTGACCGTCTACGGCGAAGCGCCCCGCTACCCTGCCGACTTCCAGCATTTCGACTATGTGAATCCCGATGCGCCCAAGGGCGGCAGCCTGCGCCGCTCGGCGGTGGAGATCGGCCAGTACGACCACATTCTGCCGTACATCGACAAAGGCATCGGCGTCAGCCAGGTGGACGGCCTGCTCTACGCCCCTCTGGCGGTGCGCTCGCTGGACGAGCCGTACACCGTGTACGGGCTGGTGGCCGAGCGCATGGAGCGCAGTGAAGACGGCCTGTGGCTGCGCTTCTACCTCAACCCCAAGGCGGTGTTCGCCGACGGCCAGCCGATCACCGCGCAGGACGTGCGCTACACCTTCGAACTGCTGATGCGCGAAGGCAGCCTGGGCTACCGCACGCAGTTCGCCAATGTGGCGGACGTGCAGGTCGAGGGCCCACGGCAGGTGCGCTTCAACTTCAAGAGCGCCGAAAGCCGCACCCTGCCGCTGGACCTGGCGACGCTGCCGGTGCTGCCCGAACACTGGTGGAAAACCCGCGACTTCGCCAACGGCGGCGGCTTCGAGGCACCGCTGGGCAGCGGCCCGTACCGTATCGACAAGATCGACAACGGCCGCAGCATCACCTTCCAGCGCAACCCCGACTGGTGGGGCAAGGACCTGCCCGAAGCACGCGGCATGTACAACTTCGACCGCTTCAGCATCGAGTACTTCGGCGACACCGACGTGGCCCGCCAGGTGCTGCGCGGCGGCGGTTACGACTACAACCGCGAGTTCTCCGCTACCGCCTACACCATCGGCTACAACGGCCCGGCGCTCGACGATGGCCGCCTGCAACGCGCGCACCTGGCCAAGCAGGGCCTGCAATCGGCCCAGGGCTTCATTTTCAATCTGCAGCGACCGGTGTTCCAGGACCGCCGCGTGCGCCAGGCGCTGGCCATGCTCTGGGACTTCGAATGGAGTAACCGGCAGATGATGCGCGGCATGTACATCCGGCAGCAGAGCTTCTTCTCCAACAGCCCGCTGGCCGCCCGTGAATTGCCCAGCGACGGCGAATTGCAGATTCTGGAAAAACTGCGTGGCCACGTGCCGGATGAAGTGTTCAGCAAAGTCTTTCATGCGCCCGTCAGCGACGGCTCCGGGGTGATCCGCGACAAGCAGCTGCAGGCGCTGCGTTTGCTGCAACTGGCCGGCTGGCATGCGGACGGCGACCGTCTGGTGAACGCCGAAGGCCAGCCGCTGAGCTTCACCTTTCTCAATACCCAGAACGGTCTGGAGCGCTTGCTGCTGCCGTGGAAACGCAACCTGGCGCAGATCGGCATCACCATGGAGATTCGTCGCATCGATTCCTCGCAGTACGTCAACCGCTTGATGGCGCGCGACTACGACATGATCATCAGCGGCTACCCGGTGACCCCGACGCCGGGCATCGAGCTGTACAACTTCTTTGGCTCGAGCGTGGCCACCGACCCCGGCTCGAACAACCTGATGGTGCTCAAGGACCCGGCCGTGGACCAGTTGATCAATGGCCTCGGCGCGGCCAGCACGCAACCGCAGATGCGCGACTACGCGCACGCCCTCGACCGAGTGCTGCAGTGGAACTACTACTGGGTGCCCAACTATTACCCGCCGGGCACCTCCACGGTGTGGTGGAACCGCTTCGGCATGCCCGCCTCGCCAGCGCCCAATGACCCGGCCATCGAAACCTGGTGGGAGGTCAGCGCGACGGCGCTGACCACCGAACAGATGCGTGACCGCCTGACAGGGAAGACTCACTGATGCTGGGTTACACGCTACGTCGCCTGCTGCTGATCGTGCCGACCTTGCTGGCGATCCTGCTGGTCAATTTCGCCATCGTCCAGGCCGCGCCGGGCGGCCCGGTCGAGCAAGCCATCGCGCGCCTGCAGGGCGTAGGCGGCGCCAGCGTCACCGGTGGCGGCGGCGACACGCTGCAGGGCGGCTCGCGGGCCAGCCGTGGCCTGGACCCGAAACTGATCAAGGACATCGAGCGCCAGTACGGTTTCGACAAACCGGCCCACGAGCGCCTGTGGCTGATGATCAAGAGCTACGCGGTGCTGGATTTCGGCAGCAGCTTCTTTCGCGGCGCCAAGGTCACCGACCTGATCCTGGACAAGATGCCGGTGACCCTCTCGCTGGGCTTCTGGGCCACCTTGATCACCTACCTGGTGTCGATCCCGCTGGGCATCCGCAAGGCGGTGCAGCATGGCAGCCGCTTCGACATCTGGAGCAGCAGCCTGATCATCATCGGCTATGCCATGCCGGCGTTCCTGTTCGCCATGCTGCTGATCGTGGTGTTCGCCGGCGGCACCTCGTTGAACTGGTTTCCGGTGCGCGGGCTGGTCTCGGACAATTTCGCCGAGCTCAGCGTGCTGGGCAAGGTCGCCGACTACTTCTGGCACCTGGTGCTGCCGGTCACCTCGCTGGTGATCGGTGGTTTCGCTACCTTGACCATTCTTACCAAGAATTCCTTCCTCAACGAGGTCACCCGGCAATACGTGGTGACGGCGCGGGCCAAGGGCCTGAGCGAGCAACGGGTGCTGTACGGCCACGTGTTCCGCAACGCCATGCTGCTGGTGGTGGCCGGCCTGCCACAGGCGTTCATCAGCGTGTTCTTCGCCGGTTCGTTGCTGATCGAGGTGATCTTCTCCCTCGACGGGCTCGGTCGCCTGAGCTATGAGGCCGCCGTGGCGCGGGATTATCCGGTGGTGTTCGGCTCGCTGTTCATCTTTACCCTGCTGGGGCTGCTGATCAAACTGATCGGCGACCTGTGCTACACCCTGGTCGATCCCCGCATCGACTTCAGTGCGAGGAATGCCTGATGCGCCTGTCGCCCCTGGCCCGTCGTCGCCTGGACCGCTTCAAGCAGAACCGTCGCGGCTGGTGGTCGCTGTGGCTGTTCCTGGCCCTGTTCGCCCTGACGCTGGGCGGCGAACTGGTCGCCAATGACAAACCGCTGGTGCTCAAGTACGACGGCGAGCTGTATTTCCCGGTGTTCAAGCGCCACACCGAGCAGGAATTCGGCGGCCAGCTGCCGTTCCAGGCCGACTACCGCAGCGGGTATGTGCGGCAGTTGATCGAGGCGCGCGGCGGCTGGATGCTGTTTCCGCCGATTCCGTTCAGCGCCGACACGCCCAACTACGACCTGAGCCAACCGGCGCCCAGCCCGCCGTCGACCACCAACTGGCTGGGCACCGACGACCAGTCGCGCGATGTGCTGGCGCGGGTCATCTTCGGTGCGCGAGTGTCGATCCTGTTCGCCCTGGCGCTGACCTTGATCAGCTCGCTGATCGGCATCGGCGCCGGTGCTCTGCAGGGCTACTACGGCGGTTGGGTGGACCTGTTCGGCCAGCGTCTGCTGGAGGTCTGGTCTGGGCTGCCGGTGCTTTACCTGCTGATCATCCTGTCGGGCTTCGTCGAACCCAATTTCTGGTGGTTGCTGGGGATCATGGCGCTGTTTTCCTGGTTGGCGCTGGTGGACGTGGTGCGCGCCGAGTTCCTGCGCGGGCGCAATCTGGAATACGTCAAGGCAGCGCGAGCGCTGGGGTTGTCGGACCGCAAGATCATTCTGCGGCACATTCTGCCCAACGCCATGAACGCGACCCTGAGCTTTCTGCCGTTCATTCTGACCGGGGCGATTTCCACGCTGACGGCGTTGGATTTCCTCGGTTTCGGCATGCCGGCCGGCAGCGCTTCGCTGGGGGAATTGATTGCCCAGGGCAAGCAGAACCTGCAGGCACCCTGGTTGGGGTTTACCGCGTTTTTCACGCTGGCGCTGATACTGTCGCTGCTGGTGTTCATTGGAGAGGGGCTGCGCGATGCGTTCGATCCGCGTGCTTGACTGGGGATTTGTGGGGGTTCATTCGCGGCCGCTGACCGCTCCTACAGTGGATGCAGGCACTTCACCAATCCCTGTAGGAGCGGCCAGTGGCCGCGAACGCGGTATCCCAGTACCCGCAGAAGGCCCTGCCCATGACCGCTGAAAACCTCATCGAAATCCGCGACCTGAGCGTGGCGTTCAATGGCCATTCGGTAGTCAAGGACGTGAGCTTCGACATTCCCGTCGGCCAGTGCGTGGCCCTGGTCGGGGAATCGGGTTCGGGCAAGTCGGTGACTGCCCATTCCATCCTGCAACTGTTGCCCGGCACCGCCTGCACCAGCAGCGGCAGCGTGCGCTACCAGGGGCAGGAACTGATGGGCGCCGATGCAGCGACCCTGCGCCGCATGCGCGGTGACCGCATCGCCATGATTTTCCAGGAGCCCATGACCTCGCTCAATCCCTTGCACACCGTGCACAAGCAGATCGGTGAAACCCTGCTGGTGCACAAGGGCATGGGCGGCAAGCAGGCCGAGGCACGCATCCTGGAATTGCTCGAGATGGTCGGCATCCAGAACCCGCGCAAACGCCTCAAGGCCTACCCGCACCAGTTGTCCGGTGGCCAGCGCCAGCGCGTGATGATCGCCATGGCATTGGCCTGCGAGCCACAGCTGTTGATCGCCGACGAACCCACCACCGCCCTCGACGTGACGGTGCAACGGCGCATCCTGCTGTTGCTGCAGTCATTGCAGAAGCGCCTGGGCATGTCGCTGCTGCTGATCAGCCACGACCTCAACCTGGTGCGCAGCATTGCCCAGCATGTCTGTGTGATGCGTGCCGGCGAAATCGTCGAGCAGGCCGCTTGCGAGCAGCTGTTCAGTGCACCGCAGCACCCCTACAGCCAACTGCTGCTGGACGCTGAACCGGCCGGTGCGGTGCTGTGCCAGGAGAATCGGCCGGAACTGTTGCAGGTCGACGGCCTGAAGGTCTGGTACCCCCTGGACGGCGGTCTGTTTCGCAAGCCGCGCGAGTTCGTCAAGGCAGTGGACGGCATCAGCCTGAGCGTGCAGCAGGGCAAGACCCTGGGCATCGTCGGCGAGTCCGGTTCGGGCAAGTCGACCCTCGGCCAGGCGATCCTGCGCCTGCTCGACTCCCAGGGCGGCATTCGCTTCCAGGGCCAGGCACTCGATGGTCTGGATCAGAAGCAGATGCGGCCGTGGCGCAAGCAGATGCAGGTGGTCTTCCAGGACCCCTTCGGCAGCCTCAGCCCGCGCATGTCGGTGGCGCAGATCATCAGCGAAGGTCTGGAAGTGCACAGCGGCGCCAACGCCCGGGCCTGCGACGAGCAGGTCATCCAGGTGCTGCGCGAAGTCGGCCTGGACCCCGCGGCACGGCACCGCTACCCCCACGAATTTTCCGGCGGCCAGCGTCAGCGTATCGCCATCGCGCGGGCACTGGTGCTGCGCCCGGCGCTGATTTTGCTGGACGAGCCGACCTCGGCCCTCGACCGCACGGTGCAGAAGCAGGTGGTGCAACTGCTGCGTCAGTTGCAGGAGCGCCACGGCCTGACCTACCTGTTCATCAGCCATGACCTGGCGGTGGTGCGGGCGCTGGCCCATGATGTGATCGTGGTCAAGGACGGCCAGGTGGTGGAGTACGGCCCTACCGACCGACTGTTCACCGACCCTCGGCATCCCTACACCCAGGAATTGCTGCAGGCGGCGCTGGTGTAGCGTGGTATAGATTGCAGGACAACCCCAGAGGCAATGCATATGGCACTCGACGGCAAGACGGCTTTGGTTACCGGCTCCACCAGCGGCATCGGCCTGGGCATTGCCTCGGTGCTGGCCCGCCACGGCGCCAACGTGGTGCTCAACGGTTTCGGCGATCCGGCGGCGGCCCTCGCGGAAGTGCGCCGGCATGGCACCCAGGTCGCCCACCACGGTGCCGACGTGAGTGACCCGACGCAGCTGGCCGAGCTGTTCGAGTACGTGCAAGCGACGTTCGGCGGTGTCGATATCCTGGTCAACAACGCCGGCATCCAGCACGTGGCGGCGGTCGAGGCATTTCCCGTTGAGCGCTGGGATGCGATCATCGCGATCAACCTTTCATCGGTGTTTCACGGCACTCGCCTGGCGCTGCCGGGCATGCGTGAGAAAGGCTGGGGGCGGATCGTCAATATCGCTTCGGTGCACGGCCAGGTCGGCTCGGTCGGCAAGGCCGCCTACGTCGCCGCCAAGCATGGCGTGATCGGCCTGACCAAGGTGGTCGGCCTGGAAACCGCGACCACGCAGATCACCTGCAACGCCATCTGCCCCGGCTTCGTGCTGACTCCGCTGGTACAGAAGCAGATCGATGATCGTGCAGCCAAGGGTGGTGACCCGGCCGACGCCCAGCGCGAATTGCTTGCGGAAAAACAGCCCTCGCTGGAATTCGTCACGCCCGAGCATCTGGGCGAACTGGTGATGTTTCTGTGCAGCGAGGCCGGCAGCCAGGTGCGCGGCGCGGCGTGGAACATCGACGGTGGCTGGCTGGCGCAATGACGCGGGGAACCGCCCCGTGCCGGCAAAGTCGGAGTAAGGACATTACCATGTGCAAGGAGCTTCTGTGACCATCGCTCCCCCCAGCGAACCGCTCGGCCCGCAAGCGCCGGACCAGACCCGTGAAGTGCATCGCCTGCGGGTGCTGACGGTGAATACACACAAGGGTTTTACCGCATTCAACCGCCGTTTCATCCTGCCCGAATTGCGTGAGGCGGTGCGCAGCACTAGCGCCGACCTGGTGTTCCTGCAGGAAGTGCTGGGCGGCCACGACGGCCATGCGTCGAAGTTCTCCAACTGGCCGCAGATGTCACAGTACGAGTTTCTCGCCGATAGCATGTGGAGCGATTTCGCCTACGGGCGCAACGCGGTGTACCCGGACGGCCACCATGGCAACGCGGTGCTGTCCAAGTACCCGATCCTGCGCTACAGCAACCTCGACATCTCGATCACCGGACCCGAGCGCCGCGGCTTGCTGCATTGCGTGTTGCAGGTGCCGGGGCATGATGAGGTGCATGCGATCTGTGTGCACTTGTCGCTGCTGGAAAGCCACCGGCAACAGCAATTGGCGCTGCTGAGCCAGCTGCTCGATTCGTTGCCCGAGGATGCGCCGGTGATCATTGCCGGCGATTTCAACGACTGGCAGTTGCGCGGCAATGCGACGCTGGCCAAGCGCAAGGATCTGCACGAGGCATTCGAGCGGCACAACGGGCAGTTGGCCAAGACCTACCCGGCGCGCTTTCCGCTGCTGCGCCTGGACCGGATCTATGTGCGCAACGCCACCAGCCACGGGCCGATCATTCTGGGCAACAAGCCGTGGACGCACCTGTCGGACCATTTGCCGTTGGCGGTTGAGATTCATCTGTAGCGCAGACCCTTGTAGCAGCGGCGCGAGCCGCGTCCGGGTGCGCTGCGGTGTATCTGTAAAACCGCGATGAGGCCGGACGCGGCTCGCGCCGCTGCTACAAGGATCATTGGCGGGTCACTGCTGGCTTTCGGGGTCGTCGCTCACCAGGTCCCAATCTGCGCTTTTGCGGTCGGATGCAGGCGTGGGCGGGGCGGGCGCCGAGGTGTGCTGCACGCCCTCCTCGCCATGCAGCTTCAAGCGCAGTCGCAGGTTGTTCACCGAATCGGCATTCTTCAACGCTTCTTCCTCGCTGATCGCCCCCTCGATGGCCAGCTCGTACAAAGCATGGTCGAACGTCTGCATGCCCAGGTTCACCGATTTCTCCATGATGCCCTTGAGCTCGGAAAACTCGTTGCGGTGAATGAAGTCGCGAATCGTCGGCGTGCCCAGCATCACCTCGACCGCGGCGCGGCGCTTGCCGTCGGTGGTGCGTACCAGCCGCTGCGAGACGAACGCCTGCAGGTTGTTGCCCAGATCGTTGAGCAACTGCGGGCGGCGGTCTTCGGGGAAGAAATTGATGATGCGGTCCAGCGCCTGGTTGGCGTTGTTGGCGTGCAAGGTGGAAATCGCCAGGTGGCCGGTGTCGGCGAATGCCAGTGCGTGTTCCATGGTTTCGCGGTCGCGGATCTCGCCGATCAGGATCACGTCCGGCGCCTGGCGCAGGGTGTTCTTCAGGGCGGCCTGGAAGCTGCGCGTGTCGACCCCCACTTCACGCTGATTGATGATCGACTTCTTGTGCCGGTGGATGAACTCCACCGGGTCCTCGATGGTGATGATGTGCCCGCTGCTGTTGCGGTTGCGGTAGTCGATCAATGCGGCCAGCGACGTCGACTTGCCGGAACCGGTCGCGCCGACGAACAGCACCAGGCCGCGCTTTTCCATGATCACGTCGAGCAGCTTGCGCGGCAGCTTGAGGTCTTCGAAGCTGGGAATGTCGAGCTTGATGTTGCGTGCGACAATGGACACTTCGTTGCGCTGCTTGAAGATATTGACGCGAAAGCGCCCTACCCCGTGGATCGACAACGCCAGATTCATTTCCAGCTCACGCTCGAAGTCGATACGCTGCTCGGCGTCCATGATGCTGGCCGCGATCGCGGCAATGTCGCCTGGTTTCAAGGCTTCGGCGCTGAGCGGCTTGAGCACGCCGTTGAACTTGGCGCAGGGTGGCGCGCCAGTGGACAGGTAGAGGTCGGAGCCATCCTGACTGGCCAGGAGCTTGAGCAATGCCTGGATTTCCATAGGCTTGGGATCCTGTAAAGGCGGTCGATAGAAAGTACGCTATAGCTTGGCTGGATAAGCAGCCGCGGTAAATCAAAGGATAACGCAATGAATGCCTCACCTGTGGGCGGCAAGGTCGCGACATTGATCGCCAGCATGGACTGGACCGACAGCCCCCTGCCCGGCCCCGATGCCTGGCCACAGAGCTTGCGCACGGCCGTGGACATCGTCACCCACTCGCCCATGCCGATGCTGCTGCTGTGGGGCACGCAACTGTGCCAGCTGTACAACGACGCCTTTGCCTTGCTGGTGGGCAGCAACCACCCCCGCGCCCTGGGCCAGCCGGTGGACCGCATCTGGCCCGAGCTCAAGCCGTTTTCCGATCCCATCTACGCCGCGGTGATGCGCGGCGAAGTGCGTGCCTTCACCGAGAAGGGCTTCAATTTGCCGCGCGAAGGGCATTCGGCGCGGGTCTGGCTGGACCTCACCTACAGCCCGATTCGCGACGAAAACGAGCGCGTCGCCGGCATTCTGGTCACGGCCATCGAGGCCAACGAGCGCCGTGAAGTGAGCGCGGTGGGCAAACGCACCGAGCAGGAGCTGCGCGACAGCGAGGCGCATTTCCGCATGGCCATCGAGCTGTCCCCGGCGGTGCACTGGACCGCCGATGCCAATGGCCGCACCGACGGCGAAAGCCAGACCGAGCGCTGGCGCCAGCTGACCGGCATGCGCAGCCTGCGACCGGACGACGATTGGGCGCAGCTGGTGCATCCGGACGATCACCTGCCAACCCTCGACGCTTGGCATCTGGCGGTGAGCACTGGCCGTCCCTACGATGCCGAGTACCGTTTGCGCATGGCCGACGGCAGCTACCACTGGATGCACGCTAGGGCGCTGCCTCAGCTGGATGCCGACGGCGTGATCCGGCAATGGTTCGGCATGACCGAAGACGTGCAGAATCGGCGTCAGGTGGAGCAGGCGCTGCGCGAGCTCAACGAGCATCTGGAAACCCGCGTCAGCGAACGGACCCAGGCCCTGGCCGAGGTCAACCTGCGCCTGCAGAACGAAATGCAGGAGCGCGAACGCGCCGAAGAGGCGTTGCGCCACGCGCAGAAGATGGAAGCGCTGGGGCAGTTGACCGGTGGCATCGCCCACGACTTCAACAACATGCTCACCGGCATCATCGGCAGCCTTGACCTGATGCAGCGCTACATCGACGCCGGGCGCAGCAGCGAAATCAAGCGCTTCAGCGAGGCCGCGGTCAGCTCGGCCCATCGCGCCGCCGGTCTGACCCATCGCTTGCTGGCGTTTTCGCGACGGCAGTCGCTGGACCGCAAGCGCCTGGCACCCAACGCGCTGGTGCATTCGCTCGAAGAGCTGTTCAGCCGCACGCTCGGCGAACATCTGCAGTTGCAGCTGCAACTGGCGCCCGACGTCTGGCCGGTGAACACCGATGCCAGCCAGCTGGAGAACGCCCTGCTCAATCTGGTGATCAATGCCCGCGACGCTATGCCCGACAGTGGTGTGCTGACCATCGAAACCGCCAACTGCGAGCTCGACGCCACCCCCGAAGGCGCTACGCTGGAGCCGGTCAAGCCGGGTGCCTACGTGATGTTCCGGGTCAGCGACAACGGCAGCGGCATGAGTGCCCCGGTGCTGGCCAAGGCATTCGATCCGTTCTTCACCACCAAGCCCATCGGTCAGGGCACCGGCCTGGGCCTGTCGATGATCTACGGCTTCGCCCAGCAGTCGGGCGGACAGGTAACGCTGCAGAGCCGTCCCGGCGAGGGCACCTGCGTGCGCCTGTACCTGCCGCGGCACAGCGAACCGTCCGATGCCCTGGCCGAGCAGCGCGCTCCGGCCGTGTTGCCCATGGCCCGGGACGGTGAAAGCGTGCTGGTGGTCGAGGACGATCCAGCGGTGCGGATGCTGGTGCTCGATGTGCTCGACGAACTGGGCTACGCCGCGCATTCCGCCGGCGAGGCCACGGCGGCGCTGGCCCTGCTCGACGCGGGGTTGGACATCGACCTGCTGGTGACCGATGTGGGCCTGCCAGGGCTCAACGGCCGGCAGTTGGCGGAGATCGCGCGGCAGCAGCGGCCAGGCCTGAAGGTGCTGTTCATCACCGGCTATGCCGAGAAAGCGGCGGAACGCTACGGTTTTCTTGCCGAGGGCATGGACATGATCACCAAGCCGTTTTCCATCGAGCGCCTGGGCAGCAAGATCCGCGACATGATCAACCTGGCGTGATTTGCGGCATAATCAGCGGCTTTTTCCAGCGAGCATCGGGCAATGAAGGCACAAGCAAGGCACATTCTGGTCAAGACCGCCGAGGAGGCGGAGGCGCTGCGCCTGCGGATTGCCAAAGGTGAGGCGTTCGATGTGCTGGCGAAGAAGTATTCGACCTGCCCGTCAGGCAAGCGCGGCGGTGACCTGGGTGAAGTGCGACCGGGGCAGATGGTTGGCGCCATCGACCAGATCATCTTCAAGAAACCGCTGCGTACGGTGCACGGGCCGGTGAAAAGCAAGTTCGGTTATCACCTGGTGCAGGTGTTCTACCGCGATTGACGAGCATCTGTAGGAGCGGTCAGCGGCCGCGAAGGCCCAACGCGTACCTGCGGATGCACCGCGGTGTCTGGTTCGCGGCCACAGACCGCTCCTACAGCGGAAAAAGGCCGCTGCTACAAGGTTAGAGGTACTCGCCAACCGCCTTGGGCCTTTGGTGCTGCAATTTGAGGTCGGTGCGCATGTCTGCGATGAGGTTCGAGATCGCGCGGCTGCTGGTCAATTGCTCGGTGCGAATGCCGCTGAGCATGTAATCCACCTTGTGCGAAGTACGGTCGAACACGCGCACGGTCAGCGAACGGTCATGGGCTTGGGTACATTGGCAGCGTTGCGGCAGAAAACTGCTTTCAATGATATTGCGCAGTTCAAGGGTGGACAACATGATGACACTCCATTCTTGGTCTTATCCCTGAGATCGGGCTTGCCCGAATACAGTGCACGTTCCATGCCCCACGCCCCGCCATGCACTCGCCATACAAATCAAACACTTACCCACTAAAGCGCCTGACCGTATCGTGCATTGTGCAATATCCAGGTGCAACAGCGTTGCAAATTGCACAGCATTCAGCGCATTGAAACTTAGCGAGCGGCTGCAAGGTCACCTGCAAACACACCGCGCAGGAGCACCCTTCACCATGGCACGAGCAATCTGGAAAGGCGCGATCAGCTTCGGGCTGGTTCATATTCCCGTAGCGCTGGTATCGGCCACTGCCTCCCAGGGCGTCGACTTCGACTGGCTGGACAAACGCAGCATGGACCCGGTCGGCTACAAGCGTATCAACAAGAAAACCGGCAAGGAGATGGACAAGGAAAACATCGTAAAAGGCGTGCAGTACGAAAAAGGCCGCTACGTGGTGCTGAGTGAAGACGAGATCCGCGCCGCTCACCCTGTTTCAACCCAGACCATCGATATTTTCTCCTTCGTCGACCGCAACCAGATTCCCCTGCCCAACATCGACACACCCTACTTCCTGGCGCCTGACCGACGTGGCGAGAAAGTCTACGCGCTGTTGCGCGAAACGCTGATCAGTACCAAGAAAGTTGCACTTGCATTGGTGGTATTGCACACCCGCCAGTACTTGGCGGCACTGATGCCATTGGACGGCGCGCTGGTGATGGTCAAGTTGCGCTGGCCTTCGGAAGTTCGCGACCTGGACATACTCGAGCTGGGCAAAGAGGTGAGGAAACCCGAACTGACCAAGAAGGAACTGGACATGGCCAAACGCTTGGTCGAAGACATGAGTGGCGACTGGCAGCCTGAAGAGTATGTCGACAAGTTCGAGCAGAAGATCATGGCGCTGGTGGAAAAAAAGGCCAACAAGGGCGAGATCGAAGACGTGGAAACCGAGGTCGGCCAGGAAGCGCGCAAGACTGCGGATGTCATCGACCTGACCGAACTGCTCAAGCGCAGCCTCGCTGGCAAATCACCCACCACGTCGAAGGCCAAGCCTGCCAAGGAAAAATCCGCGACGAAAAAAACGCCTGCACGTCGCAGCCCGCGCAAGGCTTCTTGAATATCGATAGACAGCAACAATGCGCTCACTGCCAACGGTATTGATGAATAGATATTTTCATCAATACCGTTATTGAATAACTTGATATAAAGCTGCTTTTAATACCAACTTTAAAAACCTCTCGACTACACTCGTTGCATTGCAAGTCTGCATTGACCACCTGATCGCCCACCGCGCCTTGTTTAATCCGCGCGCTTGGCTGTGGGAGTTGCCAATGAATACCAACGAGTTGTTGATACGCACCAGTCTACTGACCGCACTGGCCGTACCGTGCGAATACGCCCGGTCCGATTGCATCTTCAGTCCCGGCGTCGGCAATGACGCCTACGTGTGCGACAGCGGAACGGCGCCGGGGCTTTCCGACCTGCTGGGCAACAACAGCCTTACCCTGCCCGCCGACGGCACGGGCACCATCACCGGCGCGGTCGAGTTCGGCCCTGGCCAGGACAGCGTGTTGATACGCTCGGGCACTGTGGGCGGCGCACTGAACACCGGCGCGGGCGCAGACACCGTGTTCATCAGCGCCGGGCGCCTCTTGTCCCTGACCCAAGGCGATGGCGCCGATACGCTCGAAGTCGTTGGCGGCACCGTCAGCGGTACGGTGAACCAAGGCAGCGGCATCGACAACTTCATCATGCGCGGCGGGCAGATCCAGGCTTTGGGGCAAGGTGACGGGCTGGATACCTTTCTCATGACCGACGGCACCATCGTCGGCGCCTTCGAGGACGGCGACATCGCGCGGATGAGCGGCGGCACCATCGGCCGGGTCGACATGAAGCTCGACAACAACCTGTTCGAGCTGTCCGGCGGGCGCATCAACGGCAACCTGGTTGCCGGCTTCGGCAATGACACCATCGCCGTTTCCGCAGGCAGCATCGGCGGCAACATCAGCGTCAGTGGCGGCACCGACCAGGTGACGGTAAGCGGTGGTGATATCGGCGGCAACATCTTGCTCAGCTTTGGCGACGACCGTTTCATCTGGCGCGACGCGGGCCTGATCCACGGCGCCATCAGCCTGGGCCCAGGCAACGATACGGCACTGCTGAGCAACTTGGGCGAGACACAACTGGCCTCCCCCAGCCTGGTCTACGGTGATGCCGGAGTCGATACCCTGACCCTGGACAACAGCCGCACCACCGGCGGCGCGCGCTACAGCTACTGGGAAACCATCAACCTGAACAACGGCTCGGTGCTGGACCTGCCCGACCGGCTGAGCCTGGCCGATGACTCGACGCCGCTGGACAGCGGTCTGCTCAACCTTGACCGCACCAGTACACTGGGCGCCACCCAGGGCTGGGTCGGGCCGATAGTCGCCGGGCAAACGGTGACCCTGAACAACGCCGGCCTGATCGATCTGACCCGCAGTGGCGCCGACGCGAGTGACCGGCTGACTGTGATTGGCAACTATGTGGGCAATGACGCGCGTTTGCGCTTGCAGAGCGTGCTGGGTGGTGACGACGCGCCTGCCGACCGGCTGATCGTGGCGCGCGGCACCATCAGCGGCAGCACGGCGATCACGGTGGACAACCTCGACGGCCAGGGCGCGCTGACCCTCGCCAACGGCATTGCCGTGGTCGAGGCCACGCAGGGCGCGACCAGCACTGACGGCGCTTTCAACCTGGCGCAAGACTTGTCGGTCGGGGCCTATCAGTATTACCTGTTCAAGGGCGGCGTGACCGCAGGCAGCGAGAACAGCTGGTTCCTGCGGTCTTCCGTGGTGGCAGCGCCGCCGGTGACACCGCCTGTGGTCGAACCGCCGATCATCGCGCCCCCGGTGGTCGAACCCCCGATAGCCGAACCTCCGATCATCGAGCCGCCCGTTGTCCAACCTCCGGTGACGCAACCCCCGGTCGATGAGCCGCCACCGGTAACACCGCCGGACGCCGAGCTGCCCGAGGAGACCCCGGTCGAGCCATTCGTGCCGCCGGCGCCCGTGCAGCCGGAAACACCTGTGGCCGAACCAACACCAACGCAACCCGCTCCAGCCGCCCAGGCACCCGTTGCTGCGGTCGGCACGCCGACCTTGCCGCAGGCCACTCCGGGCCAGCGTATCGTGCTCTATCGGATCGAGGTGCCGGCCTACAGCGTCGTACCCCCGGTTGCCGCCTTGCTGGCGCTGGACAGCCTGGGCAGCTTCCACGAGCGGCAGGGCGAACAAAGCCTGCTTGGTGAGCGCGGCGCCCTGGCGGCGGGCTGGGCACGCACATTCGGCAGCCACGGGCGGCAGAAATGGGCCGGGGCCGCAGCGCCAAGCCTTAAAGGCAACACCCGCGGCTACCAGGTCGGTCACGACTTGTTCGCCACCCTCGGCGACGGCGGCTATCGCCAGCATGCAGGACTGTTCGCTGGGCATTCACGTGTGGACGGCCAGGTGCGTGGCTTCGCCCTGGGGTTCGACGACACCCCCTCCGGCGACATCCGCCTGCGCGCCGACAATCTAGGTGCCTATTGGACCCTGGTGGGCCCGGCCGACGGCTACGTGGACGTGGTGGCCATGGGCACCCGGTTCACCGGACGCAGCCGCTCCGAACGCGGCTATAGCCTGGATCTCGATGGACACGGCATCACCCTTTCCGTGGAAGGCGGCTATCCGATTGCTTTATCCGGGGACTGGACACTGGAGCCGCAGGCGCAACTGATCGGCCAGAGGATCACGCTGGACACGGCTCGCGACCCGGTATCGAAAGTGGACTTCGACAGCGAAGACTATTGGCGCGCCAGATTGGGCGCGCGCTTGAAGGGCAAGTACCGTGTCAGCGGTACGCCGGTCGAGCCCTACGTACGGGCCAACCTGTGGCACACCTTCCAGGGCGAAGACGCAGTGACGTTCGATGACAGCGACACCTTGCGCACCCAGCATCGCAGCACGCAGGCTCAGCTCGGGTTGGGCATCGCAGCCCGATTGAGCAGCGATGTCAGCCTGTACCTCAATGCCGACTACGCCCGCAGCCTGGACTCACAACCCCAGGAAAGCCTGCAAGGCAGCCTGGGGGTGCGCATCAGTTGGTAGCTTCAGGCGGAATCGTCAGGGCTCATGTCAGTCTCACCGGTCTGGGTGCGGACCTCACGCGGATCCATCTCCCGATCGCGGTCCATCGGTACGGGCGAAAGATTCTCGTCGCCGGGACGTGGGTCTTCGGCAGGCTTGCCCTCGGCAAACGGCTCGGGTTCGATCGGATCGTTGGGACGATCCAAAGGGTCGGGAATCTGCGTCGAACTGCTGGGTGCCATATCATCCTCGCTGAAAGCACATGGGATTCAGCGCATATGACGCCGTCGCAGCGCCGAGGTGCAGATTACTTTGCAGCGCAAGGCCTTGCGCTCAGAGGCAGGTAGCCAGCGAAGCCAGGCGACGTGTGGCCACCTCGCCCTGCTCGCGGGCATAGAAGCTGACCAGACTGCCGGCGCCGCGCGGGCGGATGTCGGCGAAATAGGTCGCCGCAGGTGTGAACACCGTGTACCCGCCCTCGCTGGCCTCCGAAGAGGCATCGGTCATGACACCGAACATGGCTTCGTCCTGCCAGCTGAACTGAACGCACTGGGCTATTTTCTGCGCGGTTTTTTCCGAGCTCATGGTTTGCACAGGCGCTGCGCTGCGCGCCTGTTTCATGTTCAGGCCCGTGCAACCGGTAAGTACACACAAGCCCAGTGCTGCTGCGATGATGCGCATCGTCGTTTCCATTCGAAATAAACCGCGAATGTATCACTGCCACGTGATGCCGGCATCACCGACCCATCACTGACAAAGATGCATGGCCATGAGGAACAGAACGAAAGCGCCAAGCACCTCGAAATGACCCAGCACCCAGGCGCCCAGGCGGGAACGCCGAGGTGCGCCGTACACGCCGTACAATTGCGGCCACAAAGCGGCCGAAGTCGCCAATACGGCGCCTGCCAACAGCAACAACACATAGGCCATCGCAAGGTCCCGCGGTGATGAATGAAGATAGGCCTTAGTGCCCTCGCTGCAGGGCTCGTTCCAAAGCGTTGCGTGCACCTCGTCACAAAAGCGCGCATCAGCGGCATTGCCTGCCTGCATCCGTGCCTGCACAATCCCTGCTCTCTCATTACCCATCGAAGGCCCCATGGCAGAACCCGATTCGCGTCACCAGGCCGCCCTGGACCGCTTTCTCGAAGCGCGTCCCGAGCTGCAAACCGAACTGGACACTCTCAACCCGCTGGCCGCACGTGCAGCCGGGGTCAGCGTCACGGAATACCGTGCAGAGCGCCTGCACGAGGCGTTCGAGGAATTCGCCGATGCGCAAGGCATGTTTGCCTGGGAATTGACCCTGCAACTCACTGCGGCTACACCGCAGGAGTTCGAAACCCAGCGCCTGGAAGTGCACAAGGAAGTGGCCGAGATGGCCGGTATGCCATGGGATGAATACATGCAACTCAACGGGCTGAAAGAGAGCTGACGAATCACGCTGCACAAGAGCACCCCGCACTCGGCAGGGTGCAGGTGTGCCTGGTGGTCAAACGTATGGCTTAAAGGCTGTTGCCGAGGGAATGTTCTTCGTCTTCATCGACAAGCGCGTTGCGGCCTGGTTCATCTACCGCCTTGTTGCCCGGCGAGCCGTCCTGATCATCGTCGTGCTCGTCGTGCTTCTCGTCCTTCTCGTCCTTCTCGTGAATATCAGGGTAACCCTCTTCCCCGCTGCCGGGCTCGGCCGGCCCTTGATAGGGGTTATCCGGGTGGTTGTTGTCTTGGACCATGATATGTCTCCTTTCGTGGCACGGTTCATCCGCGCCTGATAGTGGGAGACGGCAACCGCGCTGGAAGTGCCGTCGGCTTGACGAGCGGCATCCTGACTTCGACCAACCACGCGTCGCCTTGTCTTCTGTCGATTCTTTGCTATAGCTAAAGGCCTCGCTGATGATCCTGGCAATGGAGTGGCCGTCATGAAGAAGATGAGTGTAAGTCAGCTGACCATGCTGACAGCCGTCAACATGCTGGGGTCCGGCATCGTTCTGTTACCCACCAAACTCGCCGAAGTCGGCGGCATCTCGATTCTCTCCTGGCTGATCACGGCCACCGGCTCGCTGGCCCTGGCCTATGCCTTCGCCCGGTGTGGCATGCTCAGCCGCAAGACCGGCGGCATGGGTGGCTATGCGGAATATACGTTCGGCAAGTCGGGCAACTACATCACCAACTACACGTATGGACTGTCACTGCTGATCGCCAATGTGGCCATCAGCATTACCGCCGTTGGTTATATCCAGACGTTGTTCGATATCAAACTCGATTCGCTGCAAGTGGGCCTGGCGACCATTGCGCTGCTGTGGATCACCACCTTCGCCAATTTCGGCGGGGCCAACATTACCGGCAAGATCGGTGCGATCACGGTGTGGGGCGTGATTGCCCCGGTCGTATTGGTATCGACGGTCGGCTGGTTCTGGTTCGACAGCAGCACTTATGCGGCGGGCTGGAACCCCCACGACATGCCCTGGTACGAAGCGGCCGGTGCCTCGGTGGCAATCACGCTGTGGGCGTTCCTGGGCCTGGAGTCGGCCTGCGCCAACGGCGATGCCGTGGAAAACCCGGAAAAGAACGTGCCTATCGCCGTGCTGGGGGGGACCCTGGGCGCGGCGGTGATCTACATCGTCTCCACCAACGTCATCGCGGGCATCGTCGGCAATGCCGAGCTGGTGTCCTCTACCGCACCGTTCGGCCTGGTGTTCGCCACGATGTTCACGCCGATGATCGGCAATCTGGTCATGGGCCTGATGGTCCTGGCCTGCATCGGCTCGCTGCTGGGCTGGCAGTTCACGGTCGCACAGGTGTTCAAGAGTTCTGCCGACACCGGTTACTTCCTGCCGATCTTCGCCAAAGTCAACCAGCACGGTGTGCCGATCATCAGCATGCTGGTCCTGCTGGCAATCCAGACGGCCCTGGCCCTGCTGACCATCAGCCCCGACCTGGCCAAGCAGTTCGATACCCTGGTGAACCTGGCGGTGGTCACCAACCTGGTGCCCTACATCCTGTCGATGGCCACCCTGATGACCTTGCAGAAAGTGTCCAACGTACCGGCCAACAAAGCCCTGGTGACCAACATCGTCGCCTGGATCGCAGCGGCCTACAGCTACCTGGCGCTGTATAGCTCGGGCGCCCAGGCGCTGATGCTTGGCGGTGTAGCGACCATCGTCGGCTATACGCTGTTCGGTTTCGTCAACAACCGCCTGATCCGCCTGGAAGCGGTCAACAACAGCGCCCCGACCCAGACCGTCGCGGCCCAGCACATCGTCGGCGAGCCGATTCCCGTGAACGGCCTGCCCCACTCGACATTGAATACCCCTGAACTGGAGGCACGACCATGACGGAACATAGAAACCTGCTGGGGATGCTGGCACTGCTGGTCAGCAACCAGCCCGACAAACGCACGGTATTCGGCCGGGCGCTGATCCAGCTCATCGCCGATGTGGAAGAGCGCGCGGTCAGCGTGATCACTTCGGAAAGCGTGCGCGACGCCAAGGCCATCCTGAGCACCGACCCGGCGATCCAGTGCGTGCTGCTGAGTTGGGAAATGGACGAGAGCGATCACCACCAGCAATGCATCGACCTGCTCGTCACCCTGCGCGAACGCAATACTCGGGTCCCGGTGTTTCTGATCAGCGATCGCAGCACTGCCGCCAATGTGCCGCTGATCGTCATGCAACACGCCGACGATTTCATCTGGCTGCCGGAAGACACCAGCCGCTTTCTCAGTGGGCGGATCATGGCCGCCATCGAGCGCTATCGGCAGGCGGTGTTGCCGCCGATGTTCGGCGCGCTGCTCAAGTTTGCCCGCAGCTATGAATACTCCTGGCATACGCCGGGGCATGCCGGCGGCACGGCGTTTCTGAAGAGCACGGCGGGCCGGGCGTTCTACGAGTTCTTCGGGGAAAACCTGTTGCGTTCCGACCTGTCCATCTCGGTGGGCGAGCTGGGCTCCCTGCTCGACCACAGCGGGCCCATCGGCCAGGGCGAGCGCTACGCGGCCAAGGTGTTCGGCGCGCATCGCACCTACTACGTCACCAATGGCTCGTCGATGTCCAACCGGGTGATCCTCATGGCCAGCGTCACCCGCGACCAGATCGCGCTGTGCGACCGCAACTGTCACAAGTCTGCCGAGCACGCGATGACGCTGTCGGGGGCGATTCCGACCTACCTGGTGCCGACGCGCAATCGCTTCGGCATCATCGGTCCGATCCTGCCGCAGACCTTGAGTGCCGACGGGGTGCGCGCGGCGATTGCAGGCAACCCGCTGGTCAAGAGTCACATCGACCCTACGCCGGTGCACGCCATCGTCACCAATTCCACCTACGACGGCCTGACCTATAACGTGACGCGCGTGGAGGAATTGCTCGGGCAAAGCGTCGACCGCCTGCACTTCGACGAGGCCTGGTACGGCTATGCGCGGTTCAATCCGTTGTACAAGGACCGCTTCGCGATGCACGGCAGCCCCGACGATCACGACGCGTCCAAGCCCACGGTGTTCGCCACGCAGTCGACCCACAAGTTGCTCGCAGCATTGTCCCAGGCGTCGATGATCCACGTGCGCAACGGGCGCAATCCGATCCCCCACGGACGCTTCAACGAGTCGTACATGATGCACGCCTCGACCTCGCCCAACTACGCGATCATGGCGTCGTGCGACGTCAGCTCGGCCATGATGGAGGCACCCAGCGGGCAGATTCTCACCAACGAATCCCTTGAGGAGGCCATCGCTTTCCGCCAGGTGATCTCGCGCATGCACAGCGACATGCTCGCCAACGGCGACTGGTTCGTGTCCTGCTGGCAGCCGCCGTCGATAGCGGTCGGCGGTGCCGCCATCGCGTTCCATGAAGTCGACCCGATCAAGCTCAAATCCGACCCCGACTGCTGGGTCCTGCACCCCAACGAAGTCTGGCACGGTTTCGGCGACATCGAAGACGGCTACTGCATGCTCGACCCGATCAAGGTGTCGATCCTGAGCCCGGGCATGGGCGACGACGGCGAGCTTCTGGATTTCGGCGTACCGGCGTGCGTGATCAGCGCGTATCTGGGCCGGCAGGGCATCGTGGTCGAGAAGACCACCGACTTCACCCTGCTCTTCCTGTTCTCCATCGGTATCACCAAAGGCAAGTGGGGCACCTTGGTGAATGCGCTGCTGGACTTCAAGCGCGATTACGATGCCAACCTGGAGCTGGAGTTGTGCCTGCCCGACCTGCTTGCTGCCACCCAACAGCGCTACAGCGGCATGGGCCTGCGCGATCTGGCCGAAGAAATTTTCGCGGCAATGAAGGAAACCCGCACCACTGCAGCCATGGCCGCGGCCTTTGGCATGCTGCCCAAGGCCGAATTCAGCCCGGTGGAAGCCTACGAGAAGCTGGTCAGGAACGAAGTGGAACAGGTCACTCTGGAGAACGCAGCCGGACGCATCGCCGCCACAGGCATAGTGCCCTACCCGCCTGGCATTCCGTTGCTGATGCCTGGAGAAAACGCCGGCGCCGCCGATGGACCGCTGCTGGCCTACCTGCGGGCTCTGGAGAGCTTCGACCGGTCATTCCCGGGGTTTACCCATGACACCCATGGCATTGAAAGCGATGGGGGGGAGTATCGGTTGTTGGTGCTCAAGTGAGGATGCATCTGCTGGGGGAATTGACTGTCGGGCGCCGTACAACTGCTGCCATACCTATGCGACAATACGCACAATGTCCGGTTTGAATTCCCCGCGTATCGCCCAGCAGTTCGGCCACCGAAACCATCGCTCCCCCAGTTATTGATAGGTAAGCTCCTTGATCTCCACCGCTAACATCACCATGCAGTCTTAAGTGGTTGCCTATGTTGGCTGTTGGTCAATGTTTTCGGGCGCTTACCGGTTAATAGCGCTCACTGGAAACCAGCAAAACACCGCCATTGGTATCAAAATTGGTATCAGATGACGCCTTCTAGACGTATGCCGATTCGGCATACCTTCCCTTGGCTTCGGGCCAACGTCTACCCTATCCTACTCCAATACCCCACTTGCACTTAGAGCAATCTGCGCTCCTATGCAACGCTGCTAGTTGCGTAGCATTTGTATCATTCGTAGCCTGAAAAAAACGAAAGCCGTTTGACTAGAGGCTTGAGTTTTACATGATCGTCTACGCTTATGCAGTGGAGATCTACCCTTCCCTCACTGAACAGGAATCGAGCAATGGCTGATGATTTGAAGAACCGGGGCCCACAGGACCGAGCGCGGGTAAATACTACCGAGCAGTGGGAGCTGTCCTACTGGACGAAGCAATTTGGCGTCACCGAGCAACAGCTCGAGGACGCCGTTAGAGCAGTAGGGCCAATGGTTGCCGATGTGCAAAAACATCTCAACAAATAGCGTGCGCCGATTTGGATGGCCATCTTATCTACCTCCAGCGCTGGATGGCCTCCATGCTCAAGCGGTGCTAGCAGGCCACTCCTTGCACCCCTATGGGGAATGCCGAACTTAAGACGTCAAGCAATATACCTAACTTATATTTTTTTATTTTTAATGCCTTAAATATCTACGCGCACACATTTTGTATTCGTACACAAAAGTTATACAAAAAAAAATTTTCGTATAACAATTAAATGGAACAAAGAGCAATCCTCCTCGTCAACCATTTTTCACTTGGAGGGTTTATGAACATTTATGGATTATCTATCTTAGAAATCAGAGCACTCATCGAACGTGCGTTGCTTCCTGATCATTGCCGGTTCGTTGAGACAAGCGATGGTCGATTCAGCATAACAGTTACAAGCGCGAACCATGAGTCATGTCAGATCAGTTTACGCGGCATTGCATTCGATGAGCTTCGCTCGTCCCGAGCCATTGTCGAATTGATCGGCGAAGCGAGATACCTTTTGGCATTGAAAATCAAGGCATCTCTAGCGAGGTCCGGTTCTTCAGACTTGCCTCTTAGTACGCCTGAACTGAAGCGAAGGTATCAATAGTGACGCAACATTGTTTAGAGACGCTATAGACTGAACAGGAGGGTGTTTCTAAATATATGATACTTATACAATAGTTGTACAGCTATTGCTGCTGTACAACTGGCATTTGAACATCATTGTTGATCTAGACCCTGACAAGCCTCCCTCGATTGAGCAGCTACCCCCTGTACAGCTCATTTGCTATTATCTAGAATGAAATTTTTTCTGCATCCTTTTGTGGTGTTTGCTCGCGTTCACACCGGGTCGTTATAGATTTGTACTCTTACGATCCAGCTCAGAAGGTAGATTATACGCTGGCAAAACCACGACAGGACTTACGTGATGACTACCCTACCTGAGTCCGAAACGGACCGCCCTCAGCGACATGACATCCAGCCCAGCCACCTTGGTTTTCCGGTGGTAGGTATCGGCGCCTCAGCCGGCGGCCTTCAGGCGGTGCAAACATTCTTCGAGAACATGCCGACGGAGAATGGCATGGCCTTCGTCGTGGTCCTTCATCTATCTCCAGACCATCAAAGCAGTGCGGGGAAGTTGATCGCTACAAAAACCAAAATGCCCGTTGTTCAGCTAGATGCGCCTACGCCAATCGAGCGTAATAGCATCTATGTCATCTCCCCAGCACAGCGCCTGGCCATGAATGATGGTTATCTTCGCCCTCTTCCTGCTTCTCTGAAAAAGGGTAGCAGGGTGACGATCGATCTGTTCTTCCGGGATCTAGCCGATGCGCACAGGGAACATGCCTTCTGTGTAGTACTCTCGGGTACGGGGTCAGACGGGGCCGTAGGCTTGTCGCGCATCAAGGAACAGGGAGGGGTTACTCTCGCGCAACATCCCGAAGATGCTGAATATGAAGGCATGCCTCAAGCAGCCATCTCTACAGAGATGGTCGATTTCGTGCTTCCGGTGGTTGATATTCCGCAAAAGCTGATGGACCTGTGGAGCAACGCACAACGCATCAAGATCCCGCTGGCACCCGCTCTGGAACCGGTCCCTAATCATGACGTCAATCCAGCCGATGCGGCGCTGGCAGAGCAGGCTTTGCTGGATATTCTTGCCAAGCTGCGCGCAGGCACCGGTCATGATTTCAAGCACTACAAGCGCGCCACCGTACTGCGCCGAATCGAACGGCGGATGCAGGTCACGACGCAATCAGATCTGACAGGGTACTATCGTTATCTATGCGACCATGGGGAAGAGACCAGAGCGCTGCTGGACGACATGCTCATCGGGGTAACAAATTTTTTCCGTGATCGCGAATCTTTTGAAGCTCTCGAGCGCGAAGTCATACCGCAACTGTTCTCGCGAGAAAGCGGGCCTGATCATAACAAGGAAGTACGCGTTTGGTCGGCGGGGACGTCAACCGGCGAAGAAGCGTATTCCCTTGCTATCCTCTTGAACGACTACAAGAATGAGACCTCTTCGGACCTCAACATTCAGGTGTTCGCCAGCGACATCGACGATCGTTCCATCAGCGCAGGCCGCGCTGGGCTGTATTCCGAAGCCATCATCACCGACGTCTCGCCCGTACGCCTGCGACAGTATTTCCTCAAGGAAGAAGCCAATTATCGGGTTCGCAAGGATATTCGCGAGCGGATCTTGTTCGCCAAGCACAGTCTGCTGGCGGACCCGCCGTTCTCGCAGATCGACCTGATCGTCTGCCGCAACCTGCTCATCTATCTTGACCGAGAGATTCAGCGCGAAATCTTGCAGATGTTCCATTTCGCATTGCGTGGAGGCGGTTATCTGTTTCTTGGTACGTCGGAGTCAGCAGACGCATGCCCCGAGCTGTTTACCACGGTAGACAAAAAGAACCGCATCTTTCGCGCGCGGACCGGCGCTCATACCCAACGACTGCCGACCATGCCTCGGGGCGGCTATGCAAGGGCAATCTCCCCATCTACCCCTGGTATCGTCCGCGCAATCAAAAAGCCATCAACGGCCGAGCTTTACCAGCGTGCAACAGAGCGTTTCTCCCCGCCTGGCATCATCGTCAACCATGACGCTGACATTCTCTATATCAGTCAGGGTGCAGGCCGATATCTGGAGCACATGGCTGGGGAGGTGAGTAACAACCTCCTTTCTCTAGTCAGTGGCCAACTGCGCCTGGAGTTGCGCACCACGCTTTTCCAAGCACTGCAACTGGGGCAGTCGGCACGTGCTCGTGCGCTCAACCAGCAGCGCGGCTCTCAGTACTTTCAGGTGCAGATTGATGTGCATCCTTTTGTGGATGCCGAAACGGAGCTGAATTGCCTCTACATCGTATTCAGCGAACAAGAGATCGATGCTGAGAATGTTAGCTCAAATGTGACACTCCAAGCAGAAAATCAAATGTTGTCCAATCTGGACCGTGAATTGCAGCGGACCAAGCTTCAGTTGCAGGACGTTATCGAGCAGGCCGAGGTATCGAGTGAAGAACTCAAAGCCTCGAACGAGGAGATGCAGGCGATAAATGAAGAACTGCGCTCGGCATCCGAAGAGCTGGAAACCAGCAAAGAGGAACTGCAATCGATCAATGAAGAATTGTTAACAGTGAACCACGAACTCAAGATTAAAGTTGAGGAAACTGATCAGGTCAACGATTACCTCAGTAACTTAATCAGTTCAACAGATATCGCCACCGTATTCGTCGATAGGGAGCTGCGAATCAAATGGTTCACTCCGCGCGCTACTGACATTTTCAACATGCTGGCCGTGGATGCTGGTAGACCGTTGATGGATATCACTCATCGACTCAAATATGGGGATCTGGTCGAAGACACCGTGAAGGTGTTCGAATCGCTCAAAGGTATAGAGCGTGAAATCGCCAGCACCGACGGGCGCTGGTACATCGTGCGGGTACTTCCCTATCGTTCCAATGTCGATCAGATCGGCGGCATCGTTTTAACCTTCCTCGACATCACCTCGCGCAAAGAAGCTGAGCAAGAGTTGCGTTTGAGCGAAGAACGCATCCGCCTGGTGACCGAAAGCACCCACGATTATGCAATCATCGTTCTCAATGACGAAGGCTTCATCACCGACTGGAACCAGGGAGCGCGCCATACATTCGGATACAGCCGAGCCGAAGCCGAAGGACGCCATTTCCGTTTCATTTTCACAGAAGAGGACAACCAGGCGGGTGTTCCAGAACAGGAGCTGATAGGCGCACGGAGCAACGGCCGTAGTGATGATGAGCGTTGGCATGTACGCAAGGATGGTAGCCGGTTCTATTGCAGCGGCGAGGTAACGGCGCTGGCCAGCAAGGGCTTCCAGGGTTTCGTCAAGATCGCGCGCGACATGAGCGACCATATAAAGCTGCAGGAAGAGCAACAGCAAAATCTCGCGGCCTCGTTGAACTCCATCCAGCAGAAAGACCAGTTCTTTGCAGTCATGTCCCACGAGCTCAAGCATCCGCTCAACCTCATCCAGCTTAATGCTCAAGTGGCTCTTCGGTTGCCCGTCGCCAAAAAAGACGCGATGTTACAGAAAGCCATTTCCACTATTACCGATGCGGTAAATAGTCAGGCTCGGATCATTGACGACCTGATGGACGTAGCACGAGTACGCAACGGGAAGTTGCAGCTGCAATGCAAAATCATCGATCTTGCTGCAGTGCTCGAAGAGATCCGTCAGGTTGTAGTCAAAGCCGAGCCTGCCTGCAAGATTGAATTCGATACGCCACAGCAGAGCCTGTACATCGATGCCGATCCGACGCGGATAGAACAGATTATCTGGAACCTGCTGACCAATGCGATCAAGTTCACGCCTGCTGAAGGCCGCGTGCGCGTGGTGACCACTCAGCACGAGCAATCAGTGCGGATTGATGTGATCGACACAGGCCCAGGCATCGAGAAGGATCAGTTGAGTCGCATCTTCGAGATGTTCGGCCAGGCTAATCATCGACCTGCGGGTAAACATCGGGGTGGTCTTGGCATCGGACTGGCACTGGTTGAACAGTTGGTCGAAAGCCATCATGGACGGATTGAGGCGCATTCCGACGGTCCAGGACATGGCGCACGTTTCACGATGACCCTGCCACTTGCGGACTCGGCGAACGCCGCAGAATCGAGCCAGCAGTATGAGGCTCAAGGTCAACTTGTAGGAATCAAAATCCTGCTCGTTGATGATTCACCTGAGGTATTGGAAGCCATGCAACTTCTGCTCGAACTGGAGGATGCCAAGGTATTGGCCTTCGATCACCCCGCCAAAGCCTTGAGCGTTGCAGAGTCCAACCGCGTCGACGTCATCATTTCCGATATCGGGCTTCCTGAAATGGATGGTCATCAGTTTCTCGCAAAGCTGCGTAAGCTGGATGACTACCGTGCCGTCCCCGCTATTGCATTGACCGGCTATGGCGCTGGGGAGGCAGACAACTATCACGGAGAGGGGCGGTTCGATGTGTGCGTTGGCAAGCCGGTTCCGCTTGAAGAACTAACTTCCGTGATCACGAAACTTGTTTCATCGGCGCGGTAAGGCGGTTGGGCATCTGACCCAGTCAAGGTGCACCACAGCGATTTCACGCTAGGGATAGCGTGGATCGTTGATAAGATGGTATCCGGACCGAACGTTCTGGTTACTCTTACCCCATATTCCTGCACCACCACGATTGCGCATAGAGGCATCCCCCCTCTTCCTCCAAGCCGCTCAGCACGAACCCGTTCGGCGCCATCCACGAAAGCACGGCCCCATGCAGCAAAGGCAGCTCGCTTGGACCAATGGAGTTCATGCCTTTGACGCTGGCCGTCTTCGAGTTCCGGCCCAGTGCTTGGCACAATTCTTCGTTAATTCGCAGATCCCCCACGGTCGCCGTCAGGCCCCGGATTTCCGCCGAATCAATAGGCTTGCCCAAGCGCATCCTTTGTGTCACCTGGCACCTCATGGCTCAATGCCGTGCTGGCGAACGCTGTGGGTGACTACGCCGCACAGGGTGAACTCATCCCCTTCCATGATGAAGCGGTGGTTGTGGCCGGCGGCCTCGGACCTCAGCACCGGTATGCCGTGCACATAGTCCAGGCGCTTCACCATAGGTTCCTGGTTTACAACCCCGATCACCACCTGTCCCTGCTTCGCACCTGCGCCTCTGTCGACAATCAGTAGACCACCGTCGAAGATCCCCGCGCGGGTCATGCTGTTACCGGCGACGCGCACCAAGTAGTTGCCAGGCTCGCGAATACACAACAGATCATCTAGGGAAGTATTGAGGTATCGCGATTGGAATGGGTGGTGCATGGCGTGGCACTTCTACTGTTCATCTGTACAGTATTCTTGCACTAGCCAGCGAGCCTTTGCAATTGTGCGGCGAGGAACGGGACGAGCGGATATGCTGTTTAAGCAAACCAGAAGCGCTTATGGAACCGATGAAGATGCTAAGGCTACACCACCGCAATAACGTCTGATTGGATGGGGCGCAATGTAGACGTCATAGGATGGGCCGGTGCCACACGCTCGATGCCGATGCTCAGACGCGCATTAGTTGATGCAGAATTTTGGAGGGCTATTTACGCATCGTCCTGACTGCGCTAAACCCCGTGTATTTCCTCAGCCCCCTTGGCAAAATCCCAAAGGGCTCATTGACGTGTCTCGAACACAGATCGCACTGCGCATTTAGGTAGGTTACTCGCCGCGGTCGTTATAGAGACCATTCGCTGCCCGGTGCTCTCTATGCAAGTGATTAGCGTGTTGTGCAGCCTCTGAACCAGTCTCAAATATCATGTTGAGCCATCATAGCTTGTCACTTTGTACGCCCACGGCAAACCCTTTTCCCTCAGGTTTTCAGGTAGGTCTGTACCCATCAGTGTCACAACCGTCACTTTCATAACTGCCCTCCAAAGACGTAGATAAGCCTATACCGGCTAATCGCTACGGCTATGCAACCGATTTTACCGCTGTGAAGCAAGGATTATGGTTTCATGACTGTGATTTCACGAGAAATAGCTACCGCCCGTCTTATAATATGAACCATAGCCGATGCGACCACCCCAACCTTATGGTATCGGGAGCATGATAATGACAGCGTCCAAATTGTTGGATTGGCACCATGCTTGGCAGCTCGACGGCAACTCCCTCTGCTGCCGTAAATGTGGATCAGTGCAGATGGAAGAGGACGGAGATAGCGAATTGCGCCATTCGGACACATGCCCGTCGCGCGAGGTGAGCAAAACGCCTTGGAAGGAGCTCAAGTCCTTAGTCTCCACAGACATGATCTATTAACTTCCCCCTTTCGCGTATCTTCGCAGCTCATACGTGAGCATGGCCGTCTCTGCAGTATTCGTCGTCTACCTTATGCGCATCGTCAGCCTGAGCAATCAGCTGGAAACGCATCATGGCGGCACGGGTGCATCAAATGAGCAAACCTTCTGCTGGCCGCGCTACTAGCGACCCAAAGTACAGCCACCCTCTCACGACCGTATGCGATCTAGCAGCAAGAACCGGTAATTCCGGCTATTCTTGCGTAAGGACAACGGAGGCGCATATGGACACGCTGGAATGGCTAAACCTCACACCCAAGCTGAGTGACGTCGACACTTGGTCAAAGCTCTGGTCAGTGCACGATGATCCCTTTCCTCACATCCGCTGCAGGATATGCGACGGGTACCAGCAGCTTCGCGACTCGAGCAAACCGTTCGTGCACAGCCCGAATTGCAAGCTGATGGGTGGCCAGAGCCGATTTCCGTGGCGCGACCTGCTGTGGATCGTTGGCAACGTTCAGGAGGCCTACTAGGACAGCCATGGCGCGCGCTACGTGGCGCTGACAAGTTAATAGGCCCAGTTGCAATCCTGCTCCCCTATTTGAACCCGAACCGAACCGCCGCCGAACATCCCACTCGCGCTTTGTTGCCAAAGCTACGGACATATGAGGCTTAGGAATGGGATTTGCCGTAATCGATGCTCGGCTAGTTGAAAGAACCCGCATGCAATTATTCGATGATCTAATAGCGTGTCATGAGAAATCGACACTAATCCCTAGCTCTATTTCATGACATGCAGGTTTTATAAGGGACTGGATAGTAGCCTCCATAGGTCAGCCTCTACCCCTTGCTATGTCTTTGTGAGGTAGGGGGGATCGCAACGCCGCGTGGACCTGCGATGCCCCAAATCGCTAAGCCAAGCATCGGCAAGCAAAGTATTAATACCGTCCAACCGACCTTCGTACCCATCGGCTTGGTCGTTCGCCACACGCTTGCCAGCGCCCATACATCGAGCAGTATGATGACAACGCCTAGTATCCACATTAAGATCGATATTTCCATTTTGTTCTCCTCGCTCGAGTCCAGAGATCGCTCAAGATAAAGTGCTCTGGAAAGCACCTTTTTGAGCAGGGTCACTCTTACGCCTGCGGCATGCCTATTTTTTCCTCCCTCTGATCGCAGCTTTTGGTTTGGTTTTTGGTGCAAGCGTCGCTGCGCTATTCACCTCTTCAGAAGACTCTGGGCCCGTCAAATCTCGCCCGTAGATTTCAAGAATAGCTTGGTCCCAATGAGCATCATGCTTTTCATCTGGCCGCCCGGCCAGTTCCCAAATTTCATACGCTTTTTGTCGAATTTTTTCTTCGTTTCTCATTTCTTTACCACCAGTTGCTCATACCGATGCCTAGGCTGGGTCAGTCATAGCTTCATCGGGTTTTGGAGAATCCTCGTCCTGTTGAGGCTCGTACCCGTACTCGTCGTAATCAAGCGGGGTTTTGGTAGCATCTTCTGGGTTCTCATCAGAAGCATAGGTATCAAATGACATGATTTGAATCTCCTCTTAGCGGGTCAGGATGACGCGACCCCTAAGGGGTCGCGAGCTCCTTCAGACGTCTTCACTTGGTACAAGCCCCGCTCCCAAGTCAGCACCAGTTACCGGATTGCTCATAGGATTGGAGGCCGTGCGGATTTTCATTGCTTCCAACACCTGGGCATCAGCAGCCGGCAAGGTGACCGACGCCAAGCCATCGCCACCGTCCACTGCAGGCTCTGGCGTTTCGACATACTCCCACTCCGGACCTTCGTTCCATGGACCACGCACGTTGGGCGCACCGGACATGTTGAAGTACTTGTTGGTAAACTCCGGCATACCGGGCAACTTGCCTTGGGGGAAGTTAGGCTGGATCGCATGCAGAGCTTTTTCAAATGAAAGTTGATGCGCGATTTCACGCGTCATGAGAAAGCCCAGCGCCTCCTTCACACCAGGGTCGTCGGTGACGTTCATCAAACGCTCATAGACAATTTTGGCTCGCGCCTCTGCAGCGATGTTGGAGCGAAAATCTGCCGTGGGCTCGCCTATGGTATCAATATAGGCAGCGGTCCACGGTACGCCCGCAGAATTGACTAGCGGTGCACCGGCGCCGTAGAGCAGGCTGGTGATATGCGAATCGTTACCCGCACCGTTGAGTGAGCGGTACAACTCGCCCTCTTCCTGTACACCTTCGGCCATCTGGCCCTTGGCGCCTTTATTCAACATGACGATGATGGAGCCGACGACTTCGAGGTGACTGAGCTCTTCGGTGGCGATGTCCATCAGGAGATCCTTGCGGCCTGGATCATCCTCGGCGAGGGCTTGAGTAAAGTAACGGCCCGCGGCTGCAAGCTCACCTTGGGCCCCTCCGAATTGCTCAAGCAGAAGGTTGGCCAGGCCGGGGTTAGGCGCAGCGACGCGGACAGTGTATTGGAGACGCTTGTTGTGTACGAACATGTTCATTTCCTCAGGCGGCGATCTAGGTATGGGGCGCTGCTTCGCTCTAAAGCTTGAGGAAATACAGCAGCGCCTTCCTTTTTTCTGAGGGGCGGACTTGCGCAAACTATCCCCGGAAGCCGCCCAATCCCTGACGAACGGTAGGCAGCTATGGGTTCAATAGAATTTGACAATAGCCGAGCTTTGCAGACGAACGCGTGTTTTGGCTAACAAGTTTCGCCCGCCAATACGCGCTGGTGGAAATGAGGCAAACAGTTCAGCGCGTATAGTGCCGCATCTTCTTGCATGCGGTGGCGGTCGCCGAAGAAACGATGCCGTCGAGTAAAGAGCGCGATCTTCCTGTTGACGATGAACCCCCAGGCAAAACAGACGGTCCCTGCAGGAATACCATCCACATCTTCGGTACCGCATAGGCCAGTAGTCGCAATAACGCAGTTGGCAGGACTGTCATGCAGCGCGCCCATGGCCATTTCGCGTGCCACTTCATTGCTAGTCAGATTGAAATGCTCGACGGTTTGCAGGCTCACCCCCAGCAGGCGTTGCTTAGCTTCGGGGGAATAGACCACATAGCCGCTTTCGAGCACTTCACCGCAGTGAGGCACCTCGGCGAGTAGCGACACTATTCGGCCGGCGGTGCAGGACTCCGCCGTGGTCAGGTACAGGTGATGGTCCTGCAGGTATTTGACGAGCTCATCAGGGTTCACAGCAGCTTCCTCATTTGACCTAGGTCCATTCCATGTTAATTCGAGGTGGCGCTCCGCAAAAGAAATCAAGGCTTAAAATTTTCGAATGTGAATTATCTAAAGCCATGATCGTTTGCCAGGTGACTCAAGCTCACGCTAGGCCAATCCGTGAAGCCACCACCAGATAAGGTCTAACGTATCGCCAAGGACACGCCTTCCCGTTCTAACGACTGCTGCCGGGCGAACCTAGTGGAGCGCGCATGGAGGGGAGCTCCGGCCCGCAGCCCACTGCAGCACTTTACCAAGTCCGGCGGCAGGGTCATGGCACGTATGCGCTAGAACAGCTGGCCCAGATCCGACGGCTTCCAGTTTGTAATCACCAATTCCCCGACCAGGTCAGACTGTCCATTTCTCTGGTTGGTCGTGGTGTAGCGGATATCCAGCCTTTCGCAATGGAAGCCCTTGAACACCTGCCGAATGTCGGGATGATCATTGATACTAACCATCACCTTGCCTTTGCATGTCCGCATGAAATCCGCGATTAGAGTGTAGTTCTCGAACGGAAAATCGACGCCGTAGCCCGCAGCTTCCCAGTACGGCGGATCCATGTAATGAAACGTATGCGATCGGTCATAACGCTGAACGCAGTCGTACCAGGGCAAGTGCTCGACATAGGTACCCGCCAGGCGCTGCCAGGCGGCCGACAGATTTTCTTCGATTCGCAGCAGATTGATGGCCGGCCCAGTGGTAGCCGTGCCGAAGGTCTGCCCAGAAACTTTACCGCCGAAGGCATGATGTTGGAGATAGAAGAAGCGTGCTGCGCGCTGGATGTCTGTCAGGGTTTCAACCCTCGTCGCCTTCTGCCACTCAAACACCTGGCGTGAGCTGAGCGCCCATTTGAACTGGCGGACAAACTCTTCCAAGTGATTCTGAATCACCCGATAGAGGGTAACCAAATCACCGTTGATATCGTTGAGCACCTCGACCGGTGCAGGTTGCGGGCGCAGAAAAAACAACGCCGCGCCGCCTGCAAAGGCCTCAACGTAGCATTCATGCGGCGGGAACAAGGGGATGAGACGATCGGCCAGGCGGCGTTTGCCACCCATCCAAGGTATGACAGGATTCGACATGATTGGGCAAGCCTTTACTGTATGGATTAACAGGTGCTAGGCTCGCTTCGCTTTGTGCACGAAGCAGGAAGCCTTGGCTGGACTTGCAGGAGTAATCTGCGGTTTGGCGGCCGGCCGCTATGTTGACGCATGGTGGACGGTCGCTTCTTTCTAGTATTTCGATGGCGCGTGATGAGGTCAGGGCGGAGGAGATGTCTTCACCGTCAGAAGCGAGTCATACGCTTTCTTTCTCATTTGCCAAGGTGGGCGGTCAGTATCGGCATCTGCGACTTGTCGACGGTGTAGCTAGCCTCCGGCGATACGCTGATCTCGGACATGTAGTTCCGACCCATGGCGTAGTAGGTCGCTGGCACTTCGAACTCGTCTAGGATTCCCAAAAGCGTATCAAGGTCAATGCGGTAGTTGTTGCCGCTGGTATCATTTCGACTTGGTACGCCTATTTCACCCATGAAGGGCTGAATCCTTCTTTGACGGCACCACTGGAACGCAGGCAGGCAATCGCTGCGCAGGCGGTCGCGTGTGGCTTGCGTCCACTGTGCATCAGCAGCCTCATAGACACCGCGATGCTCTAGGTCCTGGTAGTAGTGGAAAGACGGCATGGTTCTGTTCGCCGGATCGTTCCACCAAGGATCAGGGTTAGCCCCGAAGTTGGCCGTGAACTGGTGAAGCCCCGCGTACTTGTCATTCTCCATGATGATGCGCACGTTCATATCCTGCGTGCGAATGGCTGCGATAGCGGCCTGGTTCATCAGGCTTGTGGTTGCCGTCTGGCCGTTGTACGCGAAATCGCGATAAGGCTGGACGGTCGCGTCCTTGGTGATGTTCAGCTTCATGAATCGGAGCAGACCAACTCCGCCAAGTCCCTGGAATCGAATCCAAACCTTTTTGGTGTCAGCCGCTGTGGTGAACTGGAACGACCAGCGGGTTTCCGTAGCTACCGCCACGAAGCGATAAGACGCCAGCGTGGTGCCAGGATAGGCGTGACCCTGCCCATCATCCGCGCCGGTGTTGACCTGTATCTGCGGGTAGTTTCCGGTAAAGCTCGCCGTAGCGGTGCCGCTGATTATGTAGGTCGTGGAAGCGGCAACGGACAGGCCAGAGGTAGCATCGTTGGCAGTCGTGAAGTTGCTAAAGTTTCCAGAAACCCCGGTGTACTCAATGAACGGATTACCCCCATTCACTGCGGGGTCCGTCTTGCGCACGTAAGCTGAGTCGGCAGACCACCCCGAGAGGTCGGCTGCGAACTTGTAGTTCGGGATCAACTGAAGTTGCGTGCTCGGAGTGAACGGGTTGTAGGTCATAGGGTTGCACTCGACCGGCATGCCCACTGGCTCGTTCATCAAGTCATAGCCGTACATGAAGGGCTCGTTCTTGTACCGTGTAGCAAATCTGGTCCAGAAGTCCACGAAGTGCGCGATGGTCAGGGTTGACGATCCGATCTTCACTCGCTCGCCGGCTGTGATCGCGGGATCAACATAGCGCCCACCGTAGTTGTGCATGTCGGGAATCAGGCGAATGCGGTATTTTTTGCCCATCGCAACGCAGAAGTCCATTTGCTGAAGAAACACCTGAGCCAGGGCACCGTTCAGCGTGGGCTGCGCACGTTCCCAGAGGAACGGTATGCGGGCCATGGTAAATCCCTTGCGGCTCGCATACGCGAAATCAGCCTCTTGCGGGGCGAAGTAGTGAGTACCCTCAATGCCGGGATAGGTTTTCTCGCTGAACTCCATGCCCGAGATGTTGATGCCGCGATCAAAGCTCAGCGGCCACATAAGGGGCGAGGCGCCATCCGTCAATACCCCCCTGATCGCGGCAACCAAACCGCTACCGGCAGCAAGGCCGACGCCTGCCGTGACTGTCATAACTCATCGACCTCATAGACTGCGCTCCCAGTCGGAGTTACGCGGAATCGGCCGCGCCCCAACCACAAGGCCTGGCAGCCAGTTTCTAAGAACGTGAAGGCAGGAACCCACGTTTCGCCGGCCGTTTTCTCGACGATGACCGTGCCCGACTTGATCACGACAGTTATCACGACTGGTCGATTGGAAACACGATGAGGAAAGATATGTTGAACGCTGTATGGAGCCATCAGTTGTCACCTATAGAAGTCACGCAGTGCAGCGCGTGATGGTTGTTCGATTTCGGCTGGAAGGCAGGGAGTCAGGCCAGCGCCCTGAGCGCATTGGCGTGACATTCGGGCCACTTCTCCGGATGCGGCTTTCCGGGACGCCAGGTGCGCAGGTACAGCTTCCAGGCAGCATCGGGTTCAGTGACGGCTGGCAACGACTTGGGATCGCTCCACAGCAGCAGCCGCGCGAACACCACCGCCAGCAGGTCGTCAGTCTCCAGCGCCGCCCACACGTTGGCTCGCTCGAATGGGACGCCCCGCTGCAAGCAGATAGCCGCCGCGTATGAGGTGGTGTCCGGGTGCTCCATCACCCCTTTCACGCCGCCGTCCCGCTCGAACTGCCAGAAGCCGCGCGCCGGGCCGTTTTCGTACTGGCGACGGGCAAGGAAGCCGGACTCCTGCAGGCCGATGGCGATGATCATGGTCATGGCGCGGCAGCCGGCCATCTTCGCGGGCAGAAAGCCCAGGGCCTGCCGGATGGTTTCAATCGGGATGTTCATGGTTTCGCTTTCCTGCAGGCGTAAAAAAGCCCGCTCGAGGCGGGCATGTGGACTGTTAGGTTTTACTCAGCAGTGGGCGATTCAGCCGGTGGTGAAGGCTCCGGTACGGCCTTGGCGCTGATCGTTACCTTAGCGCTGTAGCTGTTGAGCAACTGCGCAGTGCGGATCGACGATTGGGGGAACGACTGCAGGATCTCTCGCGCTTTGGCGTCCGCTTCGGCTTCGGTGGCGTATTCCACTTGGTTGTTCGGGTCGTACGGGTTCGCACCGTTGATGACGATGTAAGGCATGATGTATCTCCAGAGGAAAGGCCGCTCAATGACGGCCGGGTTTTTAATTGAAAGGGAAAGGCAGGTTTGATGTTCGGACAACGAGAGCTGTGGGGTAGCGGTCGGTAGGAATGCCATAGAATAACGTCCAACTGCCGCTTGAGGTTTGCTGCGGCGTACCTCCAGCAGGACCAAACATGAAGCGGATTCCGCCGTTGTATCCGCCGCAGCCTTCCTCCATGCCAAACTGAAAGTTGGCGCCGCTGGGCGTTTGCATTTGAACAGTGGCGCCGCGGGTAAAGGTCAGATGCGCGGCGTACTCCTCAGCAGCCAAAGGAACGTCCACCTTCGAGTAAATTACGGAGGCTACTGTCTGGCTGTTTCCGAACGTCACTTCTTGATTATAACCGTTCAAATATGTTGTAAGCCGGGTGCCGTTATCAATACCAGAGCCAAATGGTGGTGATGGAACGCCTGGAATCGAAGGAGCCTTCACGGCTGCAAGCACATTCAACGGCACCATGTATGAGTTGAAAGTTATGGCACCGCTCATGCTGCGACAGCGAAGTCGAGGGCCAGACCCCATGTCACGCATCTGATCGAACGCATAAATCTTGGTATTAGCGTCGGCATTCAAGTAGAAATACGTAATTGTGTCTCCTGATATTGTCGAGCCATTAAGGGTGCCATTTCCGACAAGGAACAACATCGGCGCTACAGCATTCGGGACGGTGAAGCTCCAGACCTGATCGGTGAGACCAGCACTCTCCACCCAATTCTGACCATTGTTCGGGTCGAGCTGGATGGACCGCAGATACTTCCTTGGCCATCGTTCTCCCTGCGTAAGGCGCCCACTTTTTACCAGGCCATACGTGATTTTTTCGCTATCGAGCAACAAAGTGCCGTCAGGCTTCCTGACTTTTAATCCAGCCACTAGTAGTACCCATAAAAAATCCTACAATTTGCCGAAAAATATCCCCAGCCATTCGTATTATATGAATAGGTCCACGAGAGAGTATTTCCTGAAATCGTTACACCGGGACGTTTACCCTTTTCCCTTTGCAAGTCGACGAGCGGCAAGACGACATAAAATAGCGTCTTGCCCGCCGGGGGCGCAGCAATGGCAGTCGCCCCATTCACCCCGCCTGTCACGACCGATCCCAGGTCCTGACTGTAATTACCGGTCATGTTCAGAATCTCTTGCCCGTTCGCTGGGTTACGCAGAATCAATCCAGCCATGACGATACTACCCCATACTTAACTCAACTATGACAACGCCGTTCTGCACCATAAATATGCCGTCCTGCCGGATAAACATATAAGCGCCGTTGGTAGTCTTATTTTGGATAAGGATCTGTCCGGCATCGAAGTCCACGTTCATTACCGGCGAGCCGTAGTTCGTGAAAGTCCTCGAATACAAGCCTTGCCCGACAATCCCTTGCTGTATTGTTGCCTTCTTGATGTAGGCATCTGCGATAAAAACCTGGCCGTTTTCAATGGCGAAAGGCGACGACAGCGTTGCCCCACCCCCTAAATTTGCATTCAGCACCACAAACCGGTCAGCGCTGACTGCGAAGGTGGATTGCGTCAGCCCTCCTTCACTTTCCAAGCCCAGGCCAAATCCTGCAGCCACCTTCATTCCGCTGCTGGTCGTCATAACTTTCACGGAATACTGCGCGTGAACTTGGCCGTTCAGCCCGGCCAACGCGGTTGAGGTTTCTTGCACGGACGCGTTCGTATTGCCCAAGGAGCTCTGCACTGTGTCAACGCGTCGGCCGAGCGCGGTATCGGCGTTCGTGCGGGCTGTGGCTTCGGTCTGAATGGCCGTATTGGCATTGCCCACTGCAGCCTGCAGCGATGCCACCTTTGTAGCCTGACTCGTCAGTGTGTCGCCCTGCTGGGTCACTTCGCTGGTCAGAGCGGATACAGCCTGCGCAGAAGCTGCAGCCGACCTGCGCCCTGCTGCCACATACCCCAGATCAACAATGGCAGTGGTATCGCTGCTGTTCATGAAGTCCAGGCGGATGGAGGTAATTGTCTTGCCGACCCACCCGGTGTTTGCAGAAAGATCAATCTCCACGTCCTGCCAGTCCTCACTCCCTGTGATGGTGAAGTTAGCCCTGCGTGCCTCGGCCAAGCCGCCATCCTGGTTCGCCCAGTAGACCGAGCCTGTGATGCGGGTCGTGTTCCTGCGGCGAAAGCGGAATCGCAGAAATGGGTTCTCAGAGCCGTTGATGCTCATGCCATTGCGCTGGACCGTTGTGTATTTGTTCAGCGTGGAGAAGAGTGGGCCGGGGGTCATGGTTGCCCCTGCGTATTGTGGTGCCCATCCTTGGTTGGAATTCAAGAACTCAAAGGCTAAGCCAGCCACGAATGATCCTGCCGAACCCACACTGCTCTTGAGCGAGGTGATGTCAGAGCTTTGGCTGGTCAGCACGCCTTCAGCAGACATCACCCGACTTGATAGATCACCGACAGCACTGGCGCTTGCCTTGGTGGCGAGACCGTTGGTGCTGCTGTTGATGGTGTTCTCAAGAGAAGTGGTCCGACCCGATACGCTGGTGAGCGTACCGCCTTGCTGGGTCACGGATGACGTAAGAGCATCCACTGCACTGGAGGTAGCGGCCCTTGCAAGAGACTCTACCTGACCATTGTTGCTCCAGCCCGTAGGCACCGATCCATACTCTACCTGTGGACGAGCCATCTCGATAAAACCGTCAGAAACGGTTGCACTACCGTAGACACGATAGAACATAACGATTTGCGTAGTCCCGGCCATAGGGGATTGTATCGCCATAGCGATCCGTTGGGGGGAGCCGGTCAGGTAGTACATATCGCTCGGAGTGGTCGTGATAAGCCCCCCTGCCGAATTGATCTGTTGGATGAATATTCGAAAACCCAAACCTACCGTACCCTTGATGTAGATCGAGGAACAAAATGGCTGCCCTTCAATAACTTTTGGTAGACGGTTCGGTGCATTCCTAATCGAGCGATACAGGGCGCTTATATTGATCCCCGTTACTGTGATGCGCTGCGCCTTCTCTCCACTGTTCATGAAGGATGGAACAAGAGCAAATACCCCAGTTGATGCCCCAGGTGTACCGGGCCCGTCAGCAAGATAACCGTCTGGCAAATCATTGGCCGCCGATGCAGCCTTGTTAAAATCAGGGTTCCGGGAAAGATTTTCCCCGCCAGCATTGCCGATGCTGTTTGTCAAATTGGCAATATTGCTACTCGCCGAAGTGAGAGCATTACCTTGTTGATTGACGGTGCTGCTGAGCGAAGAGACTGCAAGCGAGGTTGCATCGGCAGTTGTTTGCGCAGCCTTTGCGGCGCTGATGTTCTCAACCCGCCAATCTGTTGCATACCATATGGTCCCAGACCCACCGTGCGGCTGTTCAATCTGCAAAAAGGGTTGAATAAAGAACGTGTTTGCTGGGACCGTATAATCCCAAGCTGCACGGGTCCAGGTAGCAGTAGGGGCAATGTTGCCCGCACCGTTGCCCACAGCAGCATAAGTGTTTGGATCGGACCCTCGATTAAAGTAAAAGTTGAAGGGGGCCGTACCAGCACCACAGGCAACCAACGCACTCACCCTCCAAACGTCACCCGGCTTAGCGGGGGTGTATGGCACTACCGCCAGCAAGGGAACATGATCGCGGCTAGCCAATTTAGCTACATACTTAAATGGACAGTTTGCAGGGACGCCCGAAGTGGTAGAAGCCACTACTGTAAAGCCCATTTGGTTATAGGCCGGATCAAACGAGGCATTCGGGATAATGTTGGACCCCGCAGAGTTACCTGCCCCAATAGAGTTGGTGAGGCTGACGATGTTGCTACTGGCCGATGTGACAGCGCCCTCGGCAGCGGTGACACGGTTGGTCAACGCCGCCACGGAGCCGGCGTCGGCCTTGGTCTGCACCTGGGTCAACGCACTGGCTGCAGCATTCGCCGCATCTGTTGCGACCTTGTCGGTAACAGCCGCCCAGGCCGAGCCGTTCCAGCGCTTGGGCGTATTGGCCCCGCCACTGATATCGATCCACAGGTTCTGTGCCAACTGGTCCGCGGCCGCTGGCGCCGCCGTCTGCACCAGCACCTTGCCTTTGCTACCGGCCAGCGCGGCTGCGTTGTTCGCTGCCGCCTGAGCAGTGCTGACATTGGTGTTGGTCGTGGTCAGGCCGTTGTTCAGGCCGGTGATGGCCGACCCCTGGCTTGAAAGCGAGTTTTCAGCAGTGGTCACCCGGTTGCCGATGCTCTGCACGCTGCTCGCCGACGCCTTACCGTCCACGTCCGTGCGCAACCCACTGATCTGCTGCGCCTGGGCGGTGTTCACCCCTTCGACCGAGGTCACCTTCGTTTCTACAGTCTGCACGCGCGCTGCGAGACCGTTTGCAGTGGCCACCGCCTGCCCCACGTTCAGCCAGTACGTGGTGTTCGGTGGCGGGTTTTTGACCGGAACAGCTTTGACCGCTTGATAGATAACGCCGTCAGCGCCCAGTACGCCCTGCCCCACGGCGTAGGTCTGATCGGGCTTGTACGGCATCGAGTCGGCAAGATCGGCGATCGCGTTAATCTGTCCCTGCAGCTCGGTCTTCACGCCTTCCAATTCGGTGTCGACAGCGGCGATCTGCTCGGCGAGCAAGCTCTTGGCTTCCTGCAGGCGCTCATTCACGGAGTCCGGGCCGTTGCCGCTGATCAGCTCGATGTCGGCCGCCAGTTCCTTGCCCAAGGCAGATTTCCCTACCTTACCTGCGAGAGCCTGGAGGTATGTACTGACATCATTGGATGTCGTGGCAGGCACATACAGAAAGTCGCTCTTTCCATAGGCGTTCGCCGAGCGGATGAAGTAGTAATAGATCGTGGAAAAAGCCAGCCCTGCGTGGGTGAAGCTCAGGCCCTGCCCCAGGTACTGCGCGGCCGCAGCGGTAGCCTTGGGGTTCATGCTGTAGAAGAATTCGTAGAACCCGCTATTCAAGCCGTTGCGCGCATTGCTTGGAACCAGCGTGATCGAATCGATTGAGGAGTGCACCGCACAAGCCTCTGGTGTGGGCGGCCCGTTGATTGAAACATTGATCGATACTTCGCCTGACCTGGCCACGGGTCCCACAGCCGCCACGCTCATCGTGTAGTTGCCAGAAATCAACCCGGTGATATTACAGTTGAGGCTGCTGGCAGGAACAGTATGAGCCTGCACTACCGCGGAGGCCTGCCGGACAGTGACCACATATTCCGTCACGATACCGGCCGGTGGTGCCCAGGACAGAACGCCCTGAATGACCTCAGCCACTGTCTCAGCCGACCATGCGACACCGGTAGGCGCCCCCAGCCCACCGGAAGGCAGATTGATAAAACCCAGCGGATTGTAGGGCTGGCCCACGGCGTCATCGAAGATTGCCTGCTCATACTGCGCCAAGGACACCGTGCAGCCTTCCTTGGCGCCCATTGCCCAGTTGGTGACGATGAACTCGCCGAGGATATTCAGCGAAGGCAGGTTCACGCGCACCACACGGCCGGGACGGCAGTTGTACCCGGCGAAGTTCATCGGAATGCTGATCGCACCGCCCGCGCGCCGCCGGCGCAACTCGATGTTGGCCAGGCGCTGCGGCTGGTAGGCGTTCGTCACATAGGGATAGCTCAACGTCTCCGCCGCTTCACCGCCGTCTTCGGCCAGCCACTGGCTGACCACCACCTCGGGATAGTCCGTTTCGGCCCATGCCTGGGTGGTGTCGATGAACGTGCCGCGCACTGTGTTGATCGCCGCATCGTTGGTGGATTCAGTACCTCCCTTGATAGTGCCGATCACCATGTCTTCAGTGATTTCGAAGTCGTAAGGGCCACAGTAGGCACCAGCCTGCAGCATCCAACGGCCGCCCACCCGAATAAGCTTGCCTGCGCACGACGCTTCCAGTTTCTGGATGACCTGGGTGCGCTGCTCATTGGCGGCAATCACGCATGCGGTGGTATAGCGCTGGCTACTGGTACCGTCCGCATTGGTTACCAGCTCGTCGCACAGATTGGCAGCGCTGGCGAAGGTGGAAAACACAATCTCATCGTCAGGCACGCCGCAACGGGTACGCAGGTACCAGAGGATGTGCAGCGCCGTGTTCTGGGTATATCCAGTGTTGCCAGTGCGCGGGTCGTAGACGTCATCTCGCCCCTGCACCAAAAATCGTACGTCCGGGATACCGGAGGGGAATTTCTCGCCGTTGTAACGCAGCGAGAGTCGCACATAGGACAGCCCCCTACCGATCTGAGTGTCTTTCCAATCCGGGCAGTTGGCCTTGAGAAAGGCATTGACCGTGGTCGGGTTGACCACGAGCTCGTAAGTGGCATCGGCGCCAAACTTGCTGATCGACTCCTGCCCCAGAAAAATATCTTCCAGCCTGCTTACGGGGCCTTCGCTGAGGACATAGACCAAGTGAACCCACTCGCCAGCCCCTTCGGCGCCACTTTGCTCCTGGGCCCAGACGAGCACGCCGCCCGTACTGACCCGTCCAAGGATGAACCGAATAGGGGCCTTGGATGACCGCACCGTCTGAGCAGATGGCTCACTGGCGCGCGTGGACGAACTGTTGGTTAGCGCCTCCTGCTGGGTAGCAGCATAAAGCGCCAGCCCGGCCCCGATGGCGGCGCCAATCGGACCACCTTGAACAAAGCCCACGACAGCGCCTACGGCTACCTGGGCAATTTTCTTGATTCCGCTGCTCATTCAACTCTCCACACTGCTGTCGGCTCACACACCACCCGGGCGGCGCCGTCGTCAGTCGCCGCCCAGAACTCGCCAGCCCAGAACACGGCGATTGCCTTACCCTGAGGCCCGTCGTACATGGCGACGTCACCGCGCTGAACGAATGCCGGTGCCACCCTGGCAAAGCAGGCATCCCACGCTGCCTCGAGGCTGCCGTGGTTCTTCTTCAGCGCGCGCTTGGCGCCCGCCTCGGTCCTGTACTTGCCGCGGTAAAGCGCAGCAGGATCGATCCCGCAAACGGCCACAGCGCAGTCGGCAGCGAACAGGCAGCAGTCAAATTCGCCCCATGAAAAAGGCCGCTCCAGGGCGGCCTTGATGACGTCGTTCAGACGTGTGGTCCAATCTCTATTGCGCATAGGGTCACTTTTCGTAGGTAAACGCAGGAGCGTCCTTGCCAGCGCCCCAGTACAGGGGCCATTCGGCCATTTGCGCAACCGCGTAGAAGAAGCGATCGCCGCCATGTCGCGCACTATGGTTTTCATCCGTCCAGCGCTCGGTGCCCGTGCGATTCCACTCCGCCATCCGGTCAATGACTGGCACAGTGATGGAGTTTCCCTCGTTCCCATTGCCACCGAACTGGAAAGCGGCGGCGTCCATGCGGCCGGAGAACAGGATGTCGGCCGCGTAGTTGCCCGCCTCGTCGAACGCAACGAACATGAGCTTGCCAGGCCTGCCCCGACACCCGCGAATATTCGTCTCGCGCAGGATGTACGCGTCCAGGCCCGACAGCCTCAGGTCGACCGACATGGGAGATCCTGAATTGTCGCTCTCCTGAGACTGCCCAATCTCCCCGAACACGCCGACGCCATCGTAGGTAATCCCATCGATGACAATCTGGCCAGTGCCCGTGTGCGCGTACACCATGCCGTCGACGAAATCCAACTGGCAGGCATAGACCACCATGAAGCGGCCGGTAGCCAGGATGTCGATGACGCTCTGGCTGAATGGAAATGAAGTAGCCATCAGAAGGCCTCCCGAAATTGCAGGGTGCAGTTGGACACGATCGGCTGAATGGCCACCTCGTGGGTATCCACGACGCGGCGCATCTCCGAGTACGGGTTGCGGTACTCCACCGCGGTACCCGCCTGGAGCGCGCGACGGATACGCTTGTTCAGCATCACCGTTACCCGACCCTGGGCATTCGCGGAGGCGTCCTGCACGACCTCGAACATCTCGCCTTCAATCGTCAGGTAGTCGCCCAGCGAAAAAACTCTGACATTTGGAGTAACGCCGCCGATGACCATGGTAGTGGCCTGGGCAACTCCGGAAACGACCACCGCCGCGCCAACGTCATCCTCGCGGGTGCGGGTGAGCGCGGAAATCTTTACCGTGCCGAACATCCCGTGCAGTCGACCGATCAACGCCGTCAGCTGCCGCTCATCCTCTTCAAACAGCACGCCGAAGGTCAGGGTGCATATCCAGTAGGCGCCGGGGTAGCCAACGATCTGCTGCGCGTTGGAGAGCGTCGAGGTGAACGCCTGGTTGTTGTACGTCATGCCCCACGAGGTTTCGGTCGGCTCCAACGATTCAGGCCACTCAAGCGCCATGGGTACTCCTAAAGCCGGTCACCGGCGATTGATCAGTTGTCGGGCTGCCCCGTTTCTTTTGAGATCGCCGAGTACCATTTGGTACCCGGCCTGGGCGCCTTCCTGCGCCGCCTGCTTGAGGTCTGCTCTAGAAACCGCATCGCCCCCACCACCAAAATGAAAGTGCTGGGTCACGCCTGGTAGGGTGCTCGAAGTCGTAGCGGCAGTATTGGTACTGTCGTCGCCCACCATGCGCACACCGAGCGATCCGTCGGCCGAGCGAGTGAGCGGCATGATTGCCTCCGGTCCCGCTTCGCCAGCCATGCCGGTCTTTCCGCCAGCCATATCGAACAACGTTGGGGAGTCGACAATGGAGTTGGTGAACGCTGCACCCTTGGCGAACTTCTGCACGCCCCGATCCCAAACCCCGCCTTTAGCCTGAACTGTATCGACGAATGATCCCCCGCCGAATCCAGTCATGGTTCCCTGCCCCAAAGCCGCACTACCGCCGGACAGAAAGCTGAAGGCGGAACTGGCAAGCCCGACCAAGGCCTGCTTGGCCTGGATACGGATCAAATCCTCGACGACGGAGTCGGCCAGGCTCTTGAAAGACAGCTTGCCGGTTTTGACGAACTGCACGATGGCGTCTTCGGTGCTGCTGAGCGCGTTGGAGAACAGCGATTCAGTCTGGCCAGCAACATCGGCAGCGCTGTCGCGGTAGTTTCCCCACGCCCGGCTTACGCCATTGCTCCAGTCGCTTTGGGCCTGGTCGATCTTCTGCCAGCCTTCCTGCATGACCTGCACTTGCCGGGTGCCGTATTCCTCGGTCAGCTCGATCTGCTTCTGCAGGTCCTGCCGTTGCTTTTCGGTGGTAGCCGTGGCCAGGTCGGTGCGTAGCGACAGGATTTTGTCGTTGGTCTGACGCTCCAGGTCGAGACGTGCCTGCGCGCGTTCCGATTCTTTGTCGCCCAAACCGACAGCCGATGCCATGGAGTCGTAGGAAGCACGAGCATTGCTGAGCTGCTTTTCCAGATCGGCCTGATACTGCATGGCCTGGGATAGGCCAGTCGCCGAGGCAACCGTTGTGTCGTACTGATCTTTCAGCCAGCCGAGGCTTTTGGTGTACTCGTCGAGCGAAAGCTTTTTGCTTTGGAACAGCAGGTCGAGCTCTTCGGTCTTCGTCTTGAGCTCGTCTTGCGCAGCGCCTACCGGGTCGAAGGCCTTCTTCAAGGCATCGAACGATGCTTGGGCCGTTTTGACCCGTTGCTCCAGCGCGCTATTGGCAGCCTTGCGCGCCTTCTCGGCAGCCGACTCTTCCTTCGTCGCGGCTTTATCAGCCTCCTTCAGCGCATCGACGGCTTTGGCACGCTCGCGAATCTTGGCGGCCAATGCGCTTTCGGGGTCGATCTTCTCCTGGAGGATCAGCGTCTCAGCCTGTTCGAGCGCTGTTTTGTCCTTCAGCGTCTGGATCTGCTTGTCGAGCTGCTGCAGGTAAGTGTTGCCGGCGTTGATCGCGGCCGTGTTATCCGGCACAGGTGCCGTCGGGCCGGCCGCCAGATCTTTCGTCAGCGCCTGCTGAGTTTTGGTGAGCTTGGCCGCGGCCTTGTCGGCCGAGCTGAACGCGCCTGCGCTTTCACGGATCGACCTGAGGTTTTCCTCAGGGATGTTGAAACGCTTCGTGAGGTCGTCGACCACCGTTGAAAGCTGCTTGCCGGACGCACGCGCAGCATCGAATTCAGCGCCTACGCGCGTGCCCACCGTAGAGCCGAGGTTCTGCCGGACTGTCTTCAGGAAGTCGCCGTAGGCCTCATCAGCGGCGGACACCGCCCGCTCCTGATCCCGCGCGACCTTTACCAACTCGGCGCCCTGCTGATCCTGAGTCAGCTTTCGAAACTCTTCGCGGACTTCCTTCAGCGGACGCTTCAGGGCGTCCAGGCTACTGGCGACCTCGTTGGTGCTGTCGCGCATGGTCAGAAACGCAATACCTGCGCCGACCGCCAGAGCCGCAATCCCGGCGGGGCCGCCCAGCAACGAGAGGATGCCGGTGGAAACAGTCTTCAACGTGGCCTGCGCCGCGGCAACTTGCGCAGTTGCCGCTCGCTCCGCCATCCGAGCCTCGGCCAACTGGATCGACATCTGCGTCTGGACTGCCGTGCCGCGCGCCGCGATGGCTTCCTTCTCCGCCCGGAGTGCGGCCGATTGCGCCGCGATCTGATTGGCGGTGGCCACCTGCACTGCGCTGGCTGCCTGGGCAATATTCGCGGAGCGCGACTGCACACTGGCCGCAGTGCTCGCAGCCAGGTTCGACAAATAGCCGACGAAGGCCGCCGCCACCTTGCCGCCGAGGATCGCTACCAGAATATTCAGGTTGTCGGCAAGAAAGCCGATGCCAGTGCCCAAGCCTTCGGTGATGCCATTCTTCGACATCGCATTGAGGCGCTGCGTGACGCTTTCGATGCCAGGGAGCATCCCGGCCACCAACTGGCGCGAAGCACCTGCAAACGATGCCTCCAGCGTCTTGATGGACTGGTTGACCTCCACCAGGCGGGCGACCTGAATGTTCGAAAGAATGTTGCCAGCCGTCTCAGCTTGATCGCCAAGCTGCTTGAAACCTGCGCCGTTGTTCCTGAGCAGTGGAATCAGCGCTGTCGCCTCATCCGCCATGGCCTCCATGTAGGTGGTCATCTGCTGCTGGTTGAGCCCTGCCTTTTCCAGCGAGTTGTAGTAGAGCTGCAGGGCTTGGGGCCCGGACAGATTGGCAAACATCTGGGCAGTGACGCCCACCCGAGGCGCGATTTCCTTGAAGAAGTCCGCCATCTCGCCACCGCCGCGCGAGATGAATTCGCCGGCGCGGTCGGTGGTGTCCTTGTAGATATCGGCAAGCTTTTCCTGCTCCACGCCAACGGTTCGCGCACCGGCAGCCATGCGCTGGAACTCGGTGGTGGACGTGTTCGACAGCGTGGAGAGGTTGCGCACCTCCTGCGCGTACTCGGTCGTCCTGGTGGTAATTGCCACCAGCCCCGCGATCGCAGCCGTTGCAGCCAGGCCCATGCCCGTGAATGCCGTACTGATCGAGCGCTGTAGCACGCTGGCATTGGCACCGGTTCGGTCGAAGGCTTTATCGACTACGCCCAGGCTGTTGTCGATTTGGCCGGACGTTTTGGCCACGGCCGTTTCGCCCCGCGCCAGCTCCTGGCGCAACTGAGCGGTGGTGGCCTCGATACGTACGAGCATCCCTTGGACGTCGGAATCAGCCATGCGGGGCCCCTAGTGATGGTTCACGGATCTACTGCGCAGCCTTGCGCCCGGTCAGTGCCTGGCGCAGCTTTTCAGCCACAGTTGTGGGTTTTGGTTTTTCTGCCGATCGGCCATTACCAAATGGGTTGGTGATACGAGCCCATTCGATCTTGGCGTCCATGGCAATGAAGAGTTCGGGGAGAGGCGTTCGCCAGGCAACATCGGGTGCCCAGCCTAACCAGCCTGTGGCCACTGCAAAGAGGCGGTCCACATAGCTGCCGTCTTCGACAGCGCTTACGCCTTCCCCGCTTCGACGTTTCCCGGCGTGTCGCCGCGGGGGTTGTACAGCGCGCCGAGGTAACCGGTTAGCTGCGCAGCAATGCCGGACACGCCGGCCAGCCATACCTTTTCCGGCATTTCGCGGGAGGCATCGGCGCTTAGCCCGGCACCGGCGGCGATGATCAGCGCCACACCGTCAACGCTCAGTACACGCAGCGATTCGGCGGCGCCGCGCAGGCCGCCAAAGTGCGCTTCGATCTTGCGCACCGCAGACAGGGTAATGGTCAGGTCGAACGATTCGTCACCGACCTGCACCGAGGTCGCGCCGTGTAGGGTTTTGCTCATGGATCAATTCCTTGGGAAGCGGGGCCGAAGCCCCGGCTATCAGACGGCAGGACCGGCGATCACTTCGATGATGTCGGAGTTGATGCCCATGGTGATGTTGCGGCGGACGACATTGTCGGCAGCGCCCGGTGCCACGGTGTTGTTCATCACCTTCACCCGGAAATAGAAGGTGGTCGGCACCACCACCGGGTTGGCCGTCGGGTCGCCATCGTTCAGCGTGACCTTGATGTTGTAGTCACCCTTGGTACGGTCCTTGTGCGCGACCTTCACGGCTTTCTGGCCCAGGTCGCCGTTATCGAGGCCCACCGTCAGCGTCAGGTCGCCCGCGTCAGCAGTGCCCTTGTACTTGCGCACGCGGCCATCCTTGAGCGACGTGAAGTTCACGCTGCTGAAGGTGTCGCCGAACTCGCCCAGATCCTCGATCTCGCCCACGTCGACGTAGACGTCTTTTTTGTAATCAGCTTCGGTGCTGGCAGCGGCTTTGGTGCCAATGCCGAGGCGGCACCCGGCGGCGGTGTTCAGATTGTCGGCCATGGAAATTCCTCCAAAAGGCACATTGGATAAAGCCGCGAGGCGGCCGATGTTGAATCAGTGAGTGGTGATGACGCGGACCGTAATCGACCCTTGATACGTGATGCCGTCGGCATCGCGCTGGGAATCGGCCTGGATAACGCGTACAGAGACAGCGCGACCAACCTCCAGCGCCAGCGGACGCTCGTCCAGCGCGGCAATAACCTCGCCGTTGATGCGCTTGACCTCCGCCTGGCCTACAGAATCCGACCAAACCGACAGGTAGAGCAGGCGCTGCTCGCGCTTACGTCCTGAGATAGGGCTGTCGTTGACCGACACCTCTCGGTCGATTGAGACGTACGGCATGTCGGCGTTCATAGGCGCACCGTCGTAAACTGGGCAGCTGACCCCAGTGTTCAGTCTGGCAAAAATGGCCTCTTGCAGGGCAACTGAGGGGTCAGGCATTACCCACCCCCTGGCTCGCCTTCCGTAGTGTGCGGCGCACGGCTTCCTCGATATCAGCCATCACATATTCTCGATTCACGTCGATGGAGGGGCGAAGCCACGGGTGCGCCGGCCGAGCCGGAATGTCCGGCGTTTTGCCAAAAAAATTTACGCCATCGCTCTTGTTGGTCGTGCGTCGGTTGCGGTTGCTGCCTCGCTTGCCGCCCGTGTAGCCCTTGGTGCCGTATTCGATGAAGCGCAGGTAAAAAAACCTTCGGTTGTCGCGCTTTCCGCGGATGCCGATCTGCGCGTCAAGGCCGCTGGGCGCCACATAGATTTTCAGCGCGGCTGCGGCAGCGCCCGTGTCTCTGAGCATCAACTGTTGCTGGGTGGCCAGGACACGCTCAGCCGCCTTGCGCATGGCCGGCGTCAGTTCGTTGTCCATCGTCTGGTGGATATTGCGCAGCGTCCGCCGAAGGCGTATATCGCCGCGCATCTTCGAGCGGCGGGCCATAGCTACCCCTTAGCCTGATCGGCTTTCACTGGCTTGGCGGCAGCCTCAGGAACCTCTTCGGCGTAGCCTCAGGCTATCAGACCCTCGCCGTGTTCTTTTGCGACGGTAAATTCCTCACCTTTCTGGCGTTCGCCTAAGGCGCCGGTCAGCGGACCTAATGCACGGATTTTCATAGTTCACCTCATGGGTTCGGTACCGATGAGCAAAGAAGTCTCATCAGTGTGTTTTCGTTATCAGGTAGTACAGCCTCAACCTGGTACGTGACACCCCGTCGCGTCAGCCGCGCGCCTGGAAACATGTCAGTTCTAGGTCTGCCGATGATTTCGACCGTCACTATTGCGTTCAGCTTTTCGGCCACCGCGATTACCCGCCCAGATGGGGTTCGTACTTCACCCCACATTTCTGGGCGAGCGGCAGGAAGCCAAGTGACAACTGCGCCCCCGGACCTGGTTCGCTCCTCATGCCGGAAGGTCACTTTGAACAAGTGCCGAAGCGGCCCAGCCCTCATATGCCCCACCCGACCCGGTAAGGAGTTAGCAATGCTTGCGATCCTCTGGGTAACTCGGTAGCGATCGTGCCAGTCACAACGTCCTCACGGTTGGCGTATAGGTGCCCCAGGATCAGCAGACACGCCGACTTGAACGGGGCGTTGCTGAGCATGGGTTGTTCCCCGGCCACCTCTGCTGCCACCGCCTCTGCCATCGACTGCACATCGGCGTAGACCTGCCTATTGAGATAGCTCACGGCCGATTGCTCAGCCGAATCGATCAGCAACTGCAAGTAGTCGTCGTCATCGTCTGGATCACGCAGGTGGGCGCGGGCCTGCGCCATGCTGATCACTGACATTGGTCACTCCTCCAACGGCGTGCGCGATATCAGCTTCCGCTGCTCGAGCTCCTCAGCATGAAGCCTGGGCACCTGGTAACTCGGCCCGCCGCGCCGGCGCAACTCGCCCTCGTCCATGAACGACCGCAACGGGTAAACCTCGACTTTGGTCGGGTTCACCTGGACTAGGGCGCTTAGGGCGAGCTCCCCCGGCGCCGCAGGGTCGTCGGCGACTTCAAGCGTGTCGTCAGCCTGACCCACTTGGCTCGGCGAAGCGCCAGCGCTTGCAGCACCAGCGGTCGAGGGGTTCACCAGAGCCGGCTCCACCGGTAGCGGAGTCGCCGGGCCGCCCTCTTCTAGCGTGGTGCTGAGTCCAGAGTCGGTACTGGGCGTAATGAGCGCGGCATCGCCTGTGGTCGCGTTCGCGCTCGTGGCATCGTTGCCACTGAGCGGCGAGTTCAAAGCCTGATCACCGGGCGTGGCCGTCGCCTGCTCCGTTACCGTGCTGGGTTTGTCCTGCTTCTTGGTACTAGCCATGGGTATCGCTCCTGTACGGCGCCATCGCTGGTGCCTTGGGATGGAGGGTTACGAACCGCTGCCGGTCAGCGGGCCGGTAACGAAGGCCTCGCCACGATATATGGCGAAGGCCAAACGTTCTTCGGCGCGGATGGTTGCCATGTTGTTCTCGAAGTCCTTGTCGTTCTCGGTGGAGATCAGCACTTCGATTTCCATACGGTCGAAGATCTGTGCACCCAACTTGAATGCGCCGACTAGGAAGTCGTCCTGTGTCATAGCCTGGGTCGAGACAACCGGACGGTTCCACAGACGTGGAGTGGTGCCGTCCTGTGGCTCGCCGATGATGTAGCGACCTTCGCCATCCTTGGTCAACTCGATAGCAGCCCAGTCGATCGGGTTCAAGACGATGCCGTCCGAGGGGAACTCGGCCAGCTCGGCCTGCAGCAAGGCCAGGCGCAGGCGGTCAATGCGCTGCTCGCCAACCACTGCCACGCCTGCGGGAGCGGCATACAGCTGCGCGACGGTCATGAGGCCCTGCAAGTTGGCACCAGTGCCATTGCCGTACAACAGCTGGGCCTCTTCAGCCATCAGCAGGCCATAACGCGCACGAGCGTCGATGTAGCTTTGCAGCGCCTGCGCATCGTCGAGCATCTGACGGCTAGCTTTGAACAGATGCGCGATGGTGCGCACGTTGGCGGTGGCCAGTTCGAACGCGATGTCCGAGTAGGGTTTGGCCGTGTTCTCGGCGACGGTTCGAGCGTTGTTCGTGAAACCGCTTTCACGCACATACTCGATCGAGTTGGCTTCGGTGGTACCAGGTGCCACCAGGTCGCGGATGGTCAGGCGACGTTGAGGGGGAGCAATAATGCCTGGCTGGCGATCTGCAGTGGTCAGAGCGCCGCCGGTGGCCGTGGTGATAGCGGCACGCGGAACCGACACACGGCGCGAGCCACGGAAGGAGGAATTCATGCCCTGCATTTCTTCGCTGCCAACGACCAAAGCGCCGACCGATTTCTGCGGCTCTTCGCGGTCAGCCGGAGCACGGCTAGCGTTAACCAGCTTCTGCTCGGCTTCTTGCAGGCGCGCCGACACTTCGCCCTGCTTGGTCAGCAGTTCGTCAACCTTGGCGCGGGTTTCGGCGTTCATCTCGCCGGATGCCTTGATCTGCTTTTCGGTGGCTTCAGCTTGGGCTTTGATCTGGTCGCCAATGCCCTTGAGGGTGGCGTTGAATTCCTTGACTTGGGCTTCGTAGTCCATGGTCACTTTCCTTTCAGAGATTTGAGAAGATCGGTTGCCGCGCTCAGAGAGGCGGAGAGGTCTGGCGCGACAGCGCTGGGCTTATCGGTCGGGGCAGCGTTACGCGTACCCCCGCCGGCAGCGCGAGGCGTACCGGACTTGAAACTGGCGAACAGCTCGCGGCGCTCGGAGCGGGTCATGCCCGCTTTGGCCAATGCAGCGTCCATGGCCTTGAGAGCATTGGTCTGAGTGGTGTCCTCGGTTTCGCGTTCGACGACCTCATTGGCGGAAAGCAACCCAGTAGCCAGACCAAGCTCCACCGCCCGTTTGCCGCGAATGAACGTCTCGTCATCCATCAGCTCGGCCATGCCGTCGACTGGCTGGCCACTGGTCTCGGCATAAAGGTCGGCCATCGCGGCGTCGAACTCTTGCATGTCGTCGGCCACATCGCGCAGGTAGTGACGATTGCCGGCGAGGAAAGTCCAGCAGTTGTGGATCATCAGGAAAGCGCTGCTGGCCACCTGGCGATCGGCGCCGGCTAGATAGATGATCGAGGCAGCGCTGGCGGCCATGCCGAGCACCTTGGTGGTGACCTTCTGGCTGTGCTCACGCAGGCGGTTGTAGATAGCGATGCCCTCAAACATGTCTCCGCCCGGCGAATTGATGTACACCGTCACTTCACGGTCGCCGATCGCTCGCAGCGCCGCATCGATACGCTTGAGGGTCACACCCTCCCCGTACCAGTCCTCACCGATCACGCCGTAGATCGTGATGGCCTCAGAGGTGTTTTCCACGGCCGCCTGGATGGCAGGATTCCATTTGTCGAGCGCACGCGGGCTCATCTCGCTGCGTAGGCCGCGAGACTGGATCTTGTGTTTCATGGTTACTCCTCGGATTCGCTCTTGAGCCAGTTCATCAGCGCGTTGCGCGCGGCTTGGCTGTCGTTCTGTTTGCCCAACTGCTCAAGCGGCACCAGGTTCGATTGCACCGTAAGGATGTCGCCGCCGGGTTTGCTCGGCATGTTCTCTTTGTGCCGGCCCTCGTTTCGCGTCATCAGGCCGTTTTGACTCATGGTGCTCAAGTAGGCGGCACGGCCAGCGCTGTCAGCGCGCAGGAAAGCTTCCAGCGAGAATTCCGAGTAATGCTTGATCCGGTCCACCGCCGTCATGCAGCGCTTGTTGACGCACTGCTCGATCGGCGCGGTGTAGGTCATGATGCAGTAGGTGAGGAAAGCGATCTGCTGTTGTTCAAGACCGGTACCCCAGTTGCTGCCCTTGTCAGTCTTCATCACCATCCAGGGCGGCACGCCGAACCACCGGCAGATCTCCTCGATGCTGTGGCCGCGCGACTCGAGCAACTGAGCGTCAGCCGGGTTGATGCCGATCATCTCGGGCTTCACGCCCTGCTCGAGCACTGGGCTCTTGCCCGCATTGAGCGCGCCGGAGATCGTCTTGACGTAGTCACGAAACTCAGCGCGTTGCGTTGGGTTGAGCGTCTTGTCCACCGAGAAGGCTACGGTGGGCATCATCCCGTTCTTGAATGTGGTGTTCGCCGCATCATCAGCCGACATCGCCGAGCCAAATACATCAGCGCCATAGCGAATGGCCGACAAGCCCATCCTGCCATCCAAGGTGAAGGCCGGAATGTGCAGCATGTCTCCCCGGGCGATCTCCCGGCGAGCGCCTTTACGTGGTTGGAAGAAGTAGCGCAGCCGACCATCGTCGTCCGTTTCTGGCGTCACCCGCGACGGCAACAGGAAGTCCAGCGCGATCACCCGACCGCCAGCCCGGTGAATCTCGCAGTAAGCATTGCCCCACAGCAGCATCGAAGCGACGACCGCTTGCCAGAAGTGGAAGGCCGCCATGTCCTCATTCGGGCTGTTGTGCACAACGTCGTAGAGCGGGAAGTCCCGGGCTGTCTCGCGTCCCCCGTCGGGGAGACGACGGTAGATGCTGAGCGGCAACCCTGCGACGGACGTAGAGATAATCCGCACACACGCCCAGACGGCTGAAAGCCGCATGGCCTTGTCGACCGTGACCGCCTTGCCGCTGCTGGACTGCGCGTTCATGAAGGCGTTCCAGAAGCCGCCATCAGAGAGGCGGATGCTTTTGCCAAGCCAGCTGCTTACGCTAGCGGATGGCTTCGTTGCAGCGGTACCCAGCGCCTGGGTGAGGGATCTAATCACTGCTCAGCCCTCGTCGGATGAATGCTGCGATGCTGAACAAGCTGGCCGCGCCGGCGAGCAGTGACCAGCCCGTGCCGAACAGCACCCATACCCCGCCGCAGGCCAGGCCGAACGCGGACAGCGCGCAGATAATGAAGTAGTGAAATGCGTTCATGCGATCAATGGGTCCCGAATGCCGGCCATGAAATTTTCCATTCCGCCCTGCCCCTCTGGATTGAGGGCCATGAGCGTCACGGCGTTGAACAGCGCCATCAGCGGATCGATCTTGGCTGAGCCGCTGGCCTGCTTGGTGATCAGGATCGAGTTGCCGCGCGGCTCGACCTTGGCGTTGCCGCAGCACCAGGCCATCATTGGCTGACCACCGTGCAGCAGCGTGCCCTCGGCCAGCTTGCGCTCGGTAGTCTTGATCGCCCCGCCCAAGCGCCAGCCCTGTGAGATGCCGTCGATCTTTTCGCGCGGGATGCCTAAAGCCTCCAGCGCATCGAGAATTGCGCCAACGCCTGCTGGATCAAGGCCGACCTTATCCAGCAGGCCGGCCTGCTCGACCTGCGCTACCAGCTGTGCCACCTCCTCTATGTCATCGCCGATGCGCTCGACCAAGGTCAGGTGCCCATCTTTCGCGAAGTCACGGATGCGCGGTGCTTCTGCCTTTCGCCGCTCGAGCACCGAGGGGTGAGCCCACGCATGAGTCCAGGTCAGCCAGCGCCTTGTGTCACGCTCACGCCCGACCGCAGCCAAACCCAGCAAGTCATCCAGCCCGCCGCCGTCGACGCCGATGTCAATCACCTCGCAGCGCTCGACCAGGTCTTCCAGCGTGCGACACAGCTCGGAGGCTTGCACCTCCCAGAATTCCGCCCCTGCCCACCTATCAGAAAGCAGCGCCAAGCCGATTTCGACGTTGAGGTGCTTGGCCAGGAAGCCACGGAACGACTCTTCGCCGTCGAGCTGAGCCTGCGTGTAACCGCGCTCAATGAACGGCTCATCGACCGACAGCCCTAGATTGGGGTTGGTGACATAAGCGTTGGAAAATTCGCGATGTTTGCCGGCGTCAAGCATGGCTTTCGGGAACTCATACAACACCGGAAGAAACGAGGGGTCTTTGATCTCGCCGTCTCGCACCTTGCGGGCATACATGAGCTTCTGCCGAAAGACGCCTGCCGGCGGCGCATCAGACTGAGTTGTTGCCCAGATGATGAATCCCTCCGGCCGTGACGCAAGGCCGCCGGTGGCCTCGCGCAACATGGCTTCGGCGTTGGCTCGCTTGCCGAACACCCATAGTTCGTCGATGAACACGCCGATGGCTTTCTTGCCCGACACAGTCTCGCTGTCAGCCGCCACCACCTTCAGCGTGGCACCGGTCTCCATGTGGGTCACGGTACGTAGGTGGTCTTGCACCTTCAGCAAGGCGGACAACTCCTCGTCAGCCTTCACCATGTCCCGAATCGGGATGTAGGAGTTGTCAGCGATCTCCTTGGTCGGGGCTAGGATGATGAACTCACCCGACGTCCGCCAGTTCAGCACCAGAGCCGTCAGCATGATGCCGGCAGCAATAGTCGATTTCCCGTTCTTCTTGCTGATCAGCAACATGAATTCGCTGATCAGGCGACGACCGCTGTACGGGTCATAGGCACCGAAGATAGCGCCGACGAACTCATTCACCCAGGATCGCACGGTCTCGCTCATCAGCGGGCTGCCGGTGGCATCTACCATTCGCAGGCCGCCGAAGACTTCCAGTGCCTCGGCCGCTTGATCAGGGAATAGAGGTTCGAACGGTATCAAGCTCCGGCGGGCAACAATGCGCTGCTCCCAGTCTGTACAGGCCGTTGACCATTCCATCATTTCACCACCGACAGCGGGCCTTTACGCACGCCGAACTTGCCCTGGGCAGCACTCGCTGCCTTGTCCTTGGCGGCCTCCTTCTTGCCACTCTCCCCTCTGCGCGGATGAATGAACGGCATCAGCGCCTTGGCTGCGTCCACGCGCAGCTTGGCCTCAGCCTCGAAGTCATTCATCGTCGCCAGCAGGAAATCTTTCGGATCAGAAAATCGCAGAGCCTTCGACAGATCGACGCCTGCGTCGGGCTGCTCTTCAGCCGGTTGATCGTCACCGGCAGGTACCGAGAGTGCCGCCGCTGCAGGTGGGCTGCCTTTAACAAATTTGTTAACTTTTTTGTTAACTGCCGGGTCTGTCAAAGCCTCTATGACAAACCTGTCTTTCGCCAGCCGAGCGCCGGCCTGCGCAGCGCTGGAAGCCGCGTATCCTGCGGCTATGGCTGCATCTTTATTAGACGCACCTCCCCTCAACGCATCGACAAATGCGCTTTTTTTGGGGGTGAGGGCCATTAACAAAAAATCCTGAGCGGGAAAAAATCTGTACGTGGGGTCGGAAGCGGTCTAGCTAGTGGAACGCCCTAAGCTTTTAACCCCCCTACCCCCTTGAGGCACGTCAATGACGTGCCCAGGTCCGGATTTCGTAGTTTTACGCGCAGGCCAACACCCTAGCCTCCACGGCTGGTAGCTTCCTTTGCCTGTTTGACCGAATCGTGGCAGGGCTTACAAAGGCTTTGCCAATTGGTCTGATCCCAGAAGAGGACCATGTCACCCCTGTGGGCCACGATGTGGTCGACGATGCTTGCCGCCATCACGCGTCCAATCTGCTGGCAGTAAACGCACAGTGGGTTGCTATTGAGGTAGCGCTCTCGAGCTTTCTGCCATTTGTAGTTGTAGCCTCGCTGCGAGCTGGTCATACCGCTTCGCCAGCTACCGGTCGTGACCACTTGGACCCTTGAAGTGCTGCACTCTTTGAGACGCGGGCCGAGCGTCTTTAGTCTGGCCATCACTGCACCTCGATGCGCGCCACAAAATGGCCGCCGTGAACTTGTGGCGCGGCCTACCTGCTCTGGCTCCGCTTGATCTGCGCGTCGACTTGATCAGCGCAAGTATCGAGCAGGTTGATGGCTCGATCCTTTAGCGCCCAAAGGTCACCGTTCAGCGTGAGGTTGTCATCGCTATCGCTGACCCGTTCGCACGGCACCATTACCGGCGCTTCCAGCCTTACCGCTGACGTCTTTCCCGGCGCTGGCTGCGGGCTTGCCGCGCAGGCCGTCAGGCAAAGGCTGATCAGCCCACTTGCGAACAGCCGGGCTTTTACGCTTGAGGTCTTCAAAGTCCTTCCTCGCTTGGCGGGCCTTGTCTTCGCTGGCCTTGAGGCGCTGCTGCAGATCGGCCAGGTAATTGGCGTTACGCTTGGCCTCGGCCTGGAGCGTGGTGATGGTCTTCAAGCTTTCGGTGTTGGCTTCGGTTGCATCCTTGGCCGCCCGTGTCTGCACCGTCACCTGCCCCTCCAGCGCGATAACGCGGTATTGCTGGATGGCAATGAGCAGTGCAGCCACCAAAGCGATGATCAGTGCGGCGGCAATGTTTTTGAGCAGGCTCATAGACTGTCCGCCTTGCGTCCCAGAAACTTCACGATCATTTCGCGGATGACGGTCACACCCACAAAGCCGATCGCACCACCAGCGGCAACGGATAGGCTCGAAGGCCACTCCATCCACTCGATGACGCTGCTCGCGGACAGGCTTAGCCCGCCACAAATCAGTGACTCCAGCAGGATGCGGCGCTTGCTGGTCTCTTTGGCCTCGTACAACACACGAAGCCCAGAAATTACCGTTGCCATGATCGCTCCTTGCCAGAGAGGGTTGGCCAGGTACAGGCGAAGGTGCAGCCATACCTGAGCCCAGAGGTCGGGGTCTTTCTCTGGCATGATTGAAATCCGAATGCCTCCCCAAACTGGGGAGCTAGAAACGAAAAAACCCGGCGCAATGGCCGGGTTTCGGATATTTTTTTGTCGTTGCGCATCACCGCACGCAAGATCGACATGATGGGGCTAATTTACGGCCAATCGGCCATCTTGGTCAAGCAGCGTCCAGAAAGATTTGCTCGGCGTCGAATATCTCAGTCGCATGGATCACGGCGGCTTCCTCTAACTGCTCCAGGCGCTTATGGATTCCTGCGCGCCAGTTGCGACGGGTACGCTCCGGCGAGGCTTCGGGGTCCCAAGTGTTCATGTCGTAGAACTCAGGCGGCAGAATGATCATGTCGGTAGAGCGCTTGCCAGACTGCGCACCCTTGAGCTTAGGGATAGCCCAGGCGGTGAGCGCTTTGTAGACAAACAGTTGCGGCGCCGGGCTTGTCATGCGGCTTACCAGACGGCCAATTGCGGCGACCTTGTTGGCCTTGTGGGTTGAGTACTTGGCGACCAGCACATCCCAATGGGCGGATGCCAGCTCGCGGTGCAGAAGTGCGTATAGGCAGCAGTCATAGTCGAACTTGTCGCGGACCGATATCGTGCTGCCGGTACCGCCCTGGCGCAGATCGGCATCGATCAACTTCTGCCAGGACTGCTTGGTGCTGTTGTCGATGTTGTCTGCGGCCAGCACGCGCACCAGGGTGCCCATCACGTCTTTATAGATGCCCATTGCTCAATCCCCTGTGTAATTCGTGCCGCCGGCGCCGCGGCGATTGTTCTGTGTGTAATGAGCGGCCGGTCCACTCACGTGCGCCGGCCGCTTCAACTGTTCGATCTGCTGTTCGGCGGCCTGCAGCCTGATGCTGAGGTGAGTCACCAGCACCTCGAGCGGTAGCGATTGGCCGGTTTCAGCCGAAACCCAGCCGGACGCATTGCACTGCACACATGGCAACTCATGGAAAACACCCTGCGTCACGGCGCGACCACTGCAGGCCGAGCACCTGGTGAGCTCGATGCGAGGAGTACGGAAAGCAGGCCCATGGCTCTTTTTCATGGTTTTGAAACCTCGCCTATGGTTGATTCTTGAATTGGCTCGCAGCCCTTATGCGGCGCGGCTTCCAGACCGATGCTGGACTCTTTGTTTTCGACGCCCTCCAACCCGTGAATCACGCTGAATCCCTTGGCGTCTAAATGGCTGTGCCACTTCTCCAAGGCTTCGCGCTTGCGCTCTTCAACAGTGGTATGGATGTAGGCCTGCACGTTGTGGCCCATGGCGTGGTTGATCAGCATCTCGCCGATCAGGAAGTCGATACCCAGGTCAGCCCAGCCAGTGCGGGCCAACTTGCGCAGGTCGTGGCTGGTCCACTCGCCCTGCCCCAGCTGCGTGAACACCAGGCTGGCCTGCCCCTCGCTCATGCCTTTGCCATGACGGGCCGGGAACAGGTATTGCCCGCTGTAGCCGATATCGGTCTGGCGCTGACGGTACCGGGCCAGCAGTGCACACAGCTGATCGGTCAGTGGTAGCGAATGCTCGACTCGGGTCTTGGTGTGCACCGCCGGGATGTGCCAGGTGCGGTCGGCCAGGCTGATATGCGACCAAAGCGCCATGCGTGTCTCACCGACGCGCGTGCCATGGCATAGCATCATCAAGGCCAGCATGCCGTGGGCTGGGCGCCGCTTGAAGGCATCGACCAGTTGCTCGAGCAGATCCTGGACCTGCACACCGCGCAGCCGTGCCGCTTTGGCCTTGATCTTCGTCTTGGAGAAATCGCTGAACTTGATCCCGGCCATCGGATTGGTGGGGATCATGCCGAGCACGAATGCCTGCCGGCATGCCAGCACCAGCAGCGCGAATATCAGCCGAACGAACTCCAACGACAGCTTCTCCTGCAGCGGCCACATCAGCTTGGTGTCGAGCGTAGCGCGATCAATCTCAGTGAAGGCCAGGCCGCCCACGCGCGGGATCAGATGGCACGCAATGGCGGACTTGGCCGTGGCCTTGCGCTTGGCGGACAGATGCCGGTCTCGACTCATCCGGTCGCTGTACCAGGCCAACAGCTCGCCCAAGGTGGCCCACGGGCATACCGCAGCGGTAGCGTTGGCATCCGCGCCCAGCCGCTGGCGGGTTTCAGGCAACGCAGCCAGCACAGCCTTGGCCGACAGATCAGGGTAGGAGCCGATCCGCATCCACTTCTTGCGCACGACCAGACTCCAGGTGCCGCGCGGGCGCGCTTCGGTAAACCGGAAGTACAGGCCGGGATGACGCGGGTCGCGCATGAGCACAGCAGAGGGGTCATCTGCACGGCGGCGAAGCTCGGCATCGGAAAAAGCGACCAGTAGGGTCATACAGCGACCCTCGTTGGTTCCAGGCGCAGGTAGGCCCGCAGCTGTTCCATGGCATCGAAGTGGCCACGGCAGATGATCGCCAGATAACCCTGCTCAGTGAGCTGACGTATCCACGTGTACTGGCTGATCGATACAGCGGCGTCGTTCGGCGATGTGGCCTTGAACTCGATGTACAGGCCAAAGAACCCGCCACGCGCCATTGGCAAGACCAGGTCCGGCACGCCGGCCTTCACGCCCTGCCCTTTCAGCTTAGCGGCGACGGCCTTGTGCCTATGCCCACCGTTCGGGACGTGGTAGATCAGCACGAACACATCCGGATAGCGCAGCTCGATCTCGCGCATGAGCGCGGCCTGCTCCCGGCCTTCACGGTCACCCGGTTTGGCACGTACCACCTTGGGCTTGAACAGCATCAGCTCGGCAGCCTTCAATTGGACGCATCCTTTGTCAGGGCCGCGTCCAGTTGCAACCCTGCTTCGTGCGATCCATCCATACCTTCGCTGAAAGCAAAAGCAACATACGGGCGAGCCGCAGACAGTGCATCGCGTAGCGCTTGGACCTCGGCCGCTTGGCCAGCCTGCGATTCCAACCAACAATCCATGTAGTTCTGCGTGACCCGGCTCACGTACAGGCCGGATTTAGCGCGGGGCAGGTGCATACCCATGCCCTTCGTTGCCGCCCAGGCTTCGAATTGCTCTCGCATCTTGTCGCTGATTATCACGATTCCACCTTCCCTTCACGGATCAGAATGTCTTGCGTGCGCATGACGCCCTCGGCGTGGAGCAAGCGGGATTCTTCGCGGTCGACGCCACGGCGGCTTGAGCCGCGCCCGTCAACGTAGTCGTGGCAGGCCGAGCAAGCCCAGGCGCCCTGGAAGTCGTTCGGCTTGAAGCCCATGCCACTGGTACCGGCCAATCGGTAGTGAGCCAGCACAGTGGTTTCTGGATTGCCGTTGCACCCACCGGGCACGCGCACCTGGCAATCGCGGCCGCGGGCGGCCTTGGTCAGCTGGGTCTGTCGGATATTCATCAGTCCACCTCGGCCAATGGCCAAATCGAACGAGCCGTGGCCAAGGCCTCGTCGTAATCCATAGGTTCGCCGCCCATGCGGAACGGGTTGTAGCCAGGGACGGTTACCTGCCAGCTGCGCTTGGTCATGAAGAAGCCCTCTTCCCAAATTTCGCCATCAGCAACGCGCGCGCCGAGGCGCCGTCTGCTGGTATGCCTTGCTGAATGATTCGCTCCCGGGTCTGCCGATCGGCTTGCTCATTGGCGAGCTCCAGCTCGGACTTCTGGCTGTCCTGCCCGATGCCGATAGCGATGTCATCAAGCGGGAGCCCAGCCATCAGTTGGCGGATGGTGATGTCGTAGGCGCGGTCGAAAATCTTGCTGGCCTGCTCGGAAATCTGGTCGCCCAGGTTGTGCATCTCGCATTGCAGTGCGGCGTGGCGCACGGCTGGATGCGACCAGGTGCGGGAGCTGGCCCGACTCGGGTGGGCGTTTTCCAGCGCCTCGCGGAACGCCTTGTCGTATGCAGGGATACCCAGCATTTCCGGCGTCGGTTGGCACATGGCGACGAACTCACCCACGCTCGGGGCGAATGGCCGGCCCAGCGCCCGGCAGCGCTCAACGCCGAACCTGATCTGCTCGAGCGTGTTGATCCCGGCAACCATGAACGCCTTGATCCAGCTGCGCTTGGCGGCGGCCAGGGACTCATCATCCGGCCAGGCCTGTTTCCAGGCTGGGAAGATGGCCATCAGCTCGATGAACAGGGTGTTGACGACTTGGACGGTGCCGGGCGCTAACTGCTTGGGAGCATGCGCAGAAACGGGGATCCTGCTCATCTTGGCGGTCAGCTGGGTACGATCCTGGACGTCGCCGATCATCGCCTTGATGCTCTGGGTTGGCTTTGGTTTGTTCATAGCGCCCCCAAGTCGTCAGCCCAGCTGGTGTCGTTGAAGTCCGGGGCCGCACTCTTCTCGGCAGCCTGCCGCTTGATCCACTTGGCCAGCCGGTGATGCCAGCTGCCGTCGGTGTCGCGGATATCAGGCTTGGCAATGTGGAAGCCCATGAACGATCCGAAGGTCTCGTCGGTGAGGGCCGTGGTGATCCCCATGATCTTGAGCTGGGCAGCCAGGGCGGCGTGGTTGACGGCCCAGTCAGCGTGCATCGAAAAGCGCTGGCGAGCTTCTGCAGATCCATCCAGCGCTGCAACAGCGGCCAGATCCTGCTCAGCGATGACACCCGCAAACTCGTGCGGCTGCTGCTGTTCGGTTAATTGATGGTTAAGTGATGTATTGGGTGCAATGGCTGCACCCCGTTCTGTCATAGGTTGCACCCCGTTCTGTTGCTGGCTGCACCCCGCTCCCTCTTCACGGGGTGCATCTACTGCACCCCGCTTGAGCATCAAGTCGTACACCACCGGGCGGCGGTCATGGCGATCAATGTACACGGCGGCCAGAGCCTGATTGCCGCGAACTATGAGGCCCCGACCTTCCAGCAGGTCCAGCTTCGAACGAACGGTGCGCTCGGACAGGCCAGTGTCTTCGGTCAGGGTCTTGGCCGATGGGAAAGCACCACGGCCGTCGGCGGCGGCATAGTTGGCCAGGCACAGCAGCACATGGCGCGCGCTCGAATCTTTACCCAAGTCGCGGCGGGACAGAGCCCAGGACATTGCTTGAACGCTCACAGCGAGGCTCCAATATTCTTCTCGGCCAAGCACGCGAGGCCTTTCGGGGTGATGAGGGGTTGGTAGGCCGCGCGATCGGCACCGGTCTGAGCGTCAGGCTTGAGCTGGGTGACCTTGTGCACCATATAGCCGGCGGTGATGCGCGGCTGATAGGCGACCCAGCGCGTTGAACTTCCGCGATGGAAGATCCAGCGATTGGCCTGCAGCCAAGTGAAGAGCTTCGACGGAGTGAGCTGCAGCTGTTTGGCAGCGTCGGTGATGCAGATGGCGCCGTCGGCGGCGGCCAAGCGGCGGATCGCGGCGACCTTCGGGGCCTGCAGCTGGATAACACCAAGCAGCTGGCTGTTCTCACGCGCCTGGTCTGCTGCCAGTTGCAGAGCCTCGGCGTAGTTCGCGGGGATGCGCGAAGCAGCCTGCTCTTCGAGCTCCTGCCAGCGGTCGACCAAGCGGGCGGTGAATTCAGGACTGAGTTGGGCAACTACCACAAAGCTGTCACGCTTACCGATTAGGTAGTGTTTCCCTGGACGGCCAATGCTGGCGGGGTATTCCTCAACCTGAGGAGAACTGATCACGCGGTCGCCGACCAAGTTGTCTATGGTGCGCTTGACGTTGTCGTGCCGCTTGCCGGTCAGCTCGGCGATCTCGCGCGACGGCATGACATGACGCGTTATGCCATTGTTCTGAACTATCAATGACGCGTCATCGTGGGTATTGCGGGGGGTGATCTGGGTGTGCATAATCAACCTCAGTTTCGATGCTGTTTAAGAAGCCGCCCGGCCAGGCGGTTTTTTTTCGTCTACGTTTTGTTACTGGTTAAATCAACAGCCCTGCGTGGTAACTACCGGCAAGCCGCCAACACCGGGATAATTCACTCATCCCGAGCGCCACCGGTTTACGCCGCAGATTTTTTGCTGGATGGTTTGGCGGACTTGCTCAGCTCACCGTGCATCTGGTCGATCGCAATGCCCGCGATGTAGCTGGGGTTGCTGATCTGGCCGTTGCGGATGCGGAAAATGGTCGATATGTCGCATTTAGCTCGCTCCGCAATGGCCTTGTAGGTCAGCCCAGAGCCCAGCAATGCATCCAGTTTTTTCGGAAGATCGGTAGCGCTCATGGCTGCCTCCTTTTGTAGATATGCACATGATCATGCACTGGTGCATAACTGTCAACGGCCTGATCTATTGATGTATGCACCGCCCAAGGCGACGATTGCACTCATGCATAAAACTATTGATAAAATTCTGGCTGAGCTGATGGCTCGCGAAGGCCTTAACCAAGCCAGGCTTTCAGCACTGACGAAGGTTGGGCAGCCGACAATCTCGCGAATATTGAAGCCGAACGGGCCCAAGGGAATCAAAAACCCTACCGATACCCAAGTACGGCCGATCGCCGATCATTTCCAGATCAGCACCGATCAGCTGCGAGGGTATTTGCCCTTAGATCCGGCGGCTGAGGGGGAGTCGGTCGCGCAGCCCAGCACCTCATCCACTATGGATGCAGTGAAGGAGATGCTTGCGCGTGCGTCGAAGCTGCCCGACGGGCTGAAGCAGCGAATCCTTGCCACGGCGGAACAAGGTGACAACGTCATCACCGCCGACTTCTCTCGCCCAGGTCAGGTCGGTGATGAAGTGTGGATTGCCCACTACGACGTCCGCGCGGCAATGGGCGGCGGGCAGATCCCGCATGAATACCCTGAAATGCTCCAGGACGTGCGCGTCAGTCCTCGGCACTTGCGGGAGATGGGAGTCCGGTTCAAGGAGCACTTCCACCTCAAGATGATCACCGGCTGGGGCCAGTCGATGGCGCCGACGATCAAGGATCGCGACCCGCTGCTGGTGGACGTGACGATCCGGGAGTTCACCGGTGATGGGATCTACCTCTTCTCGCACGACGAGATGCTGTACGTGAAACGCCTGCAGAAAAAGGGGAAGGAGCGCTTCAAGATGATCTCGGACAACGAGCGTCACGATCCTGAGGAGATTAGGGTGGACGACACGCATATCCTTGCGCGTGTGCTTTACGTATGGAATGGACAGCCTGTTTAGATACGACAAATAAAGCTTGGCTACTTAAACAACTGCGGTGATGAAGAAACAAGGACGACTATGACTGACAACACTGGCTACACTCATAGCTTCACCAAGGATGCAAACTGGTTTTTAAATCAAATGAGTAGCAGGAAGCGCGCTCTACCCGTATTCGCACATACTGCAGAGAAAATAGCAAATGATTGCGATGAGCAACTCATAAAATTTATTGAGTCGCATTCGCCATCTATCGAATACAACAAAGACCAGACAATAAAAAAGTACATTGTCCCAGAGGGTCACTATACCGCACATAGCAAACTAAGGAATGATCATAGCGACTTCTCGATATTCGCTAGCGCACTTCCAAAAATGGCTTTTGTATCGATAGTAAGCTTGTTCGATGCATATTTAGCTCGCCTTTTGAAAAGCATACTTTTAATAAAGCCCGAGCTATTACATAGTAGCGGCAGATCAATAACATTTTCTGAACTGTTAGCTTTTGGGAGTTTTGAATCAGCGCAACAACATTTCGTTGAAAAAGAAATTGAGACGATACTCCGCGAAAGTCATATCACTCAGTTCGAAATATTAGAAAAAAGGCTGGGAGTGATACTTACCAAGCTTCCCGCATGGATAGATTTCATAGAACTCACAGAGCGAAGAAATCTTTTAGTCCATGCAGACGCAAGGGTCAGCGCCCATTACTTAGACACGTGCGAAAAATACAAAATCAGTGTCAAACAAGGTACAAAAGTTGGGGATAAGCTTGAGATAGATCCCGACTACTACAAAAGATCTTGCGCATGTGTTATAGAGATCGGCTTAAAATTAAATCAAGTAATTTGGCGAAAAATCCTACCTGAGGACCTAAAGGAGGCTGAAGCCTCATTTATTCAAACAACTTATGATCTTCTTATATCAAAACAGTATAAACTAGCTGAGTCAATTCTTGAGCTTAGCAAAGAGAGAAACTTTGCTAAGGTTGACGCAGAGTCAAGACTTTTAATCCTGATCAATCTAGCTATCGCGGTCAAGGGCCAAGAAAAAGATTGCGCACCTTTACTTTCGAATGAAGATTTTTCAGCATTGTCAAACAAGTTTAAACTCGCGAACCTGGTTCTTCTTGAAAAGTACGAAGATGCGGCCACGCTAATGCAAAGGATGGGCAAAGACGGCGAACTTAGGGAATCTCACTATCGGGAGTGGCCATTATTCAGATGGTTCCGAGAAACGCATTGGTTTAAGTCTGCATTTGAAAACGTGTATGGCTACAAATATACTGTAACTGAAAGTCTCGACGAGACTCATACAAACCCATCTAGCAACACGCATACAGATATCGAAAAAGATGTATCGCCTAGTACTGATCAAGAAAACCTCAAGCCCTGCCGGCTCGAAGCGGCAGAACAATCAGAGCCTCATTTTTATGGCACTGAGCGTGATGGATTGAACCCTGAAAGCCAGTATGATACGGAGCGATGAAATCTCTTGCGCGCCGGTTTTTTTTCCTTCAGACTCGTGTACGTTCAGATGAGAGGCCTAAGATCATGAAGCGCGACTAAACTGCTATTTCTCAAGCTAATCCCAGAAAAGCCCGCCCATATGCGGGCTTTTTTTGGCGACCATGAAAGCTCCGCGCGCCCTATGCCTAACATGCCCGGCCCAGCGCCGGGCTTTTTGTTCCTGCCCTGTCGTAGTCAATCCTCCCTGTGCATGCCCCCTGCACCTCCTGCCACTCCCCCAACGACCTGCAGCTTTGCGGTCGGCATGCACGCCTCCGGTGTGAATCGTAGCCCTCTTCTGCACAGGTTTTGTCCAGCTAATAAGTGATGGCTGATAGCCTGCGTGTTAGACTCCTAAGTCGTTAACAGGGAGGTAAATTTATGCGTGGTTTAGGAATAATCATCCTGATCGCAGGTGTGATTTGGTTGATCGTAGCTGCCGGATCTGACGTCTCTGTGGCTACAGGGTCAGGCGGAAGAATCAACAATATAGGTTTGATGGCTGAGCGATCTAATCAAACTATGATTGGTGGATTTGTGGCTTTGGCAGGGCTTCTCATGATCCTTTTTGGCGGTAGGAGAAGCGTGGCCTCGGCAGATGAGTTGATGGCATCGCAGCGGGACTCAAGGGCCTGTCCGTTTTGCGCAGAGCCGATAAATCAGGCAGCAATTTTGTGCAAACACTGCGGCTCAAGCATTGAGCCAGCTCCTCCACAACCTATTACTCACGGATGGACTATCCGCATACCCTGCCGCCCCCAAGATATTGAGGCAACGAAAGCGGCTCTCGGCCACCTAGGACACCCTATGTTGCCCCCAGATGGCGCGGTCCTAATCCTCGGCTTTTATGAAAGTGAACACGATGCCAAGGTAGTGCAGAAATCTTTGAGGGACCGCAATCGTATTCACGGTGACCTGTACCTGCCCCAGACCAGCTAAAGCTGATCTCAATCTAAAGCCCGCCACTGAGCGGGCTTTTTTGTGCCTGCTAGAAAGGCGCCGTCTCAGGGCATGCCGTCCAAGGATCGCTTTCTACCTCGTTATCCCGCTCCCACTCGTCCACACCTGGTATGCCCGTCTTCTCCGGCTCTTCCCAGCGCACAAGCACGCTACCGTTATCTCGGTGCTCCAGCTCGAGCTCGTCGGTTGCCGACATCTGGCTCAGTGCCTCTTCCCACTCCCGCTCGCCGTCGCTATCAAGCCGGTGAATCAGTACCCAGCGCTGAAGCTGCGCCACCGGGTGATTGATCATTTCGGATACGCGCAAGCTCAGGCGCTCCATCCCTGACATTCCTTGGCGCTCCTGTTGCGCCGCCTCTACCTGCCTCGCCATACCGCACCTCCAAAGCTGTATGTATATCCAGTAATTGGCGAAGCATAGCGACGACCTTCGGAAATGTGAACCCTGATCTTTCGTATTTTTCCCTGATGCGCGCACGAATAAAATTATGCACTGGTGCATTGACACGTTAATTGCACTGGTGCATATTTACTCCATCGAGACGCCACAGCGACTCGGGACACGACTGGTGAAGCCGCCAGTTAGCACGGGGCCAGCGAATTGGCCTCCCAGCCCCGCGAGGGATCGACTGGAACCAAGTTCTTTAAGCGACACGGATTTCACTGGCTGGCCTTGGCGACAGGGCCAGACGGGAAATCGAACGAGTTACCAAGTCTGAGGAATCATCATGGAAACCATCATCAGCGGCGAATGGAAAGGCCACCTTGGACGAGGTCTGGCGCCCAAAGAGCTGCAGTACTGCATGTCTGTCGCCGCCGGCATGACAGCCAAGGAGATCGCCAAGGTGTTCGGCATCTCGCCTGGCACCGTGAAGAAGCGCTTGGACGTGGCCATGTTCAAGCTAGGTGTGCACCGCCGGGCCGCGCTGGTGGCCGAGGCCATGAAGCGTCAGATCATTTCGCCGGTGTGCATCCTGCTCGCCGCGCTCATCACCATGCACGCGGTGGCTGATGACCATTCAATGCGCCGCGACCGCCGCGCGCCGGAACGCCGTACCGCCGAGGTGCGTGTGATGCGCAAGGCCGAGGCCTTCGAATACTGCGCTTGACGGGTGCCGCTGCCATACCAGCGGCGTACTGATGGAGGGTTGAGCCCATGAAGCGATAACCAGTGCCCGCCCAGGGCAGCACGCACCGCTCTCGTAGGGTGGTACCACTTGAGCGCAAAGCCCGGCATGTCCGGGCTTTTCTTTGGCCGTCGATATGAGCCAGCACCCTGCCCCAGGGTCCTGACCAATGCCTTCTGACAAGGAGAAAGACATGCACCCTTTGATGCATCAGCGCGTAACCGTCCTTGAGGCCGTGCGCGCTCGAATGAACACCGCCACCGTCGACCTCTTCACCCGCATCGGGAGACGCTCACCAGTGCAGCAGATTCGCTATCAGATCGTGGGCAAGGGCCCAGGCGCCTTCCAAGTCACGGAGCGCTCGACCGGCCAGGTAGTTGGCGAGCGGGACACTTGGAAGGCAGCGAGCAACTTCGCTCAGGAGATGGAATCGCGCGCTGACGCCAAAGCGCTGATCGATGGCTCCGGGTTCGAATCTTGAAGTGTTTCGCCAAGACGCTAAGCCAGCGGCGACGCCTGGCCTGGCTGGATTTACCGACGGGCGACTGTATGCAAAAGATCACTCGAAACCACACGAACCATCGCTGCGGCGCCAGCCACCAGCGGGCAAAACTTACCACTGAACAGGTAGCCGTCATGCGCGCCGAGTACGAAGCGGGCGTTGGCGGTTACGAATATCTGGCGGCCAAGTACGGCTGCGGTGTTTCCACTGCTCGGGACATCGTGAAGTACCGCACCCGCTGGGCTAGCTGAACAACATTGCTTGGAGATACGTGATGCCTACACCAACAGATACCGCCGAGTTCCTCGAGGAATTGAACGGCGGCGCTTTCGCCAGCCAGATCGGCCATGCCCTGTCCGAAGTCGCCTCGGGCGTTGTCGACCACGGCAAGGCCGGGAAACTGGTCATCACCCTGGACTTCAGCCAGATCGGTGAATCCCACCAGGTGAAGATCAAGCACAAGCTTGACTACAAGGTGCCCACCAAGCGCGGCACCCGCAGTGAGAACACCAGCTTGGATACTCCGATGTACGTCGGCTCCGGCGGCCGCATCAGCCTCTTCCAAGAGAAGCACGACCAGTTGTTCAGTCGTGAAGACGCCCCGATCAAACCCCGCACCTGATTTCGAACCCCACCACCAGGAATAGAAAAATGTCCCTGACCAAAGAAGCAATCCAGCAGATTACCGAGACCGCACTGTCGGCCGCTGGCAAGATGCTACCCACCAACACACCTATCGCGCTGATACCAGACGCGGTGAGCGTAGCCGACCTTGAGCGCTACATGGCCGGACGTAGCCGCTTCCGCGGCACCTTCTCTACCCATTCGCTGGCTGACTTCGTTGGCCATGTGATCAAGCGCAACATGCCTGGCGCCAAGGGCTTCATCGACCAGGACGAGATGTCCTGCTCTCTTTTCTTCAACATCGGTGACGAGCTCAGCCCGGGCCACGCTGATGACCGTGCCTTGCTCAAGCTGAAGCCGTCTGCAGGCTACAAGGCCGCTCAGTTGGTCAACGGCAAAGCGATGACCCAGAAGGATATGAGTGATTGGATCGAGGACTGGCACCAGTACCTGACCCCGGTCGACGAGAACGAAACCGCCATCGCGATCGCCAAGGCTATCGCCGCGGTGCGCACCATCACCGTGAAGGCCACCAGCGAATCGGAAACAACCGTCGGGGATACCAGCGCCAGCCGCAGCGCCATGGACCAGATCGAGGCCCGCAGCAAGGAAACCTTGCCGGTAGCACTGCTGTTTAACGTCATCCCGTTCGAAGGCCTGACAGAGCAGCAGATCAAATTTCGTCTCTCGGTCATTACCAGCGGCCAACAGCCGGTACTGAAGCTGCGTTGGATCGGGGAAGAGGTCCAGCGCGAATACATCGCCCAAGAATTCAAAGCAGTGCTCGAGGACAAGATCGGCGAAGCGGCGAGCCTTGCACTGGGCCAGTTCGATCCACGCTAAAAATGCGCGGGCCTGTGTCAGGCCCGCCCACTCTGCAAGCAAAGGAGGCAATCAATGCCGGCTAGCAAGAAGCCCACTAAAGTCCAACTCGAAACCCTGGAGCACATCAAAGAATACATTGAGGCTCACCAGTACTCCCCTACCATAGCCGAACTGGCCGCTACCGCAGGCGTAACGCCGAACTGCGTCACCGAGCGCCTTGGCGCACTGGTGAAGCTGGGGCTGGTTACGAAAATACCAGGGATTGCCCGCAGCATCCGGCCTGTGGTTGCCGACTGCCGCGAGCCTATAAAACCCGACTAGATATCGAGTCCAGCCCTTACGCACGCTTGCTGATGAGGCGTCAGGCGACACATGAGTACTGACTTTCCGTGGAAGGTACCTCTGCATGAGTGATCGCGCCAAGTAATGCGGGCGTACTCAACGATCACACCGTTATCCAACTGCATTTTCATCAGCTTCGTCTTCATGGGCGAGTCTCCAGTGGTGAGATCGCACGCTAACACCGTCGAGACTTAGTACTCAATCCTTAAACCCTACCCCTATTTGCCACTCACCGAGATATCGAAGGGCGGCGCCTGTAATGGAAATCCCCAAAAATCACTGGCCAAGCCTTAGGAGAGGGCTGGCATCCAGTAAAAGGGCGAGGTGCTGACCCTGATGATTCACCGGCTGCCTGAATTAGGGCCTGATCGGGTACTGCCTTTGCTGGAAGTGCCGCGCCACGAGATCACGGTATCGCCGGTTGTAGCGCGGAGGCTGGAGCTGGCTTACCAGCGAGCGTCAGTTCGGCTTTCGGACGATACCTAACCGGAAATCTCCAGTGAACACATCATCTCTTGCATGCGTTTGATAGCTTGGTCGCGACTCTCTTCATAGGACGCGTACTTGTCATCGTTTTCGTGCTTAAGACCACGCCCATCGATGGTTTCCACCAAAATCCGAACGCCTCTCGGAACGTGATTCGAAGATTCACCCCATTTGAACTCGATTCTTCCGGCCTCTTTATTAGGACCGGTCCAACTGATATTTCGTGGTCTATTTACTGGAATATCCATAGTTACCCCGCGTGGACCGGCACGATGCCGGTCATTACCTATAGCCCACCCTACCCTTATTTGCCACTCATCGAGATATCGGGGGCAGCACCATGGAGATTGCCATGAATACCGATCGGAAGTATCTAGGTCGCATGGACCAGGGCCTGACCAAATGTGGCCGCATTGTGATGAGCCGCTGGGATCAGCCAGAGCGCGCCGGCAACGCCGCAGACTTGGGTCGCTTCATTAACGATTTGCGCCGCAGCGGTGTCACCCATTCCTCCACCGAGCGTTACGAGGGAGAGCTAATGCCCGACTGGGTTGGTCAGTCCAAATGCAGCGACCTGAGCTGTGCCTGCCAGAACTTCTGACGTCGCACCACATCCTGACTGGATAGCTATCCCCTACCTTCACCTATCACGCTGAACGCCTCGGCAGGCGGGCGGCTGTCTGGAGTATCCATGAATATCTATCGGCATACGTTCGCGGCCACCTGCCCGTCGGACGGGGACACGATCATCTACAGCCTGGAAATTCGCTCTTTGGCCGTGGTGATGGTCGAGCACATCCGGACCGCTACGGCGCTGATCAAATCCGGCTATCACGAGCGCATCGCCGATGACCTGGCGGAGCGCCTGGGTGGTGACCAAACCATCAAGGCTGTGCACCAAGGCGTCGAGATCGAAACGGTGAGGCTGAGCGGATGATCCACTACCACGGTACCCCGGTCGGGGGCACCCGGCAGGATGGGGCCAGGTTCCTTGCTGGTCGTCACGCACTGGTGCCCTTCCCGCGCCAAGACGACGTGGGGATAGTCGCTGAGGTGTGCCAATCGTTCGTGTTCGACAACGGTGCCTTCAGCATCTGGAACAAGGGTGGGACACTCGACGTCGACGGCTATACCCGCTGGGTTGAGGACTGGCACCGCCATCCAGGCTTCGACTGGGCGTTGATCCCCGATGTGATCGATGGGGATGAAGCGGCGAACGATGCGTTGCTCGCAGCGTGGCCAAGGGCGCTGCGCGGCGTGCCAGTATGGCATCTGCATGAATCGCTCGAGCGCTTGCAACGGCTCGCCAGCGAGTGGTCGATGGTGGCCTTCGGCAGTTCAGGGCAATGGCGCTCGCCCGGCACAGCGGCGTGGTGGAAGCGAATGGCCGCGGCCATGGACGCCATCTGCGACGACAAAGGCCGGCCGGCCTGCCGCCTGCACGGGCTGCGCATGCTCGACCCAAGCATCTTCCAGCACCTGCCTTTTTCCTCGGCCGACTCCACAAACGCCGCCGTCAACGGTGGCAGCATCAAACGCTTTGGTATATACGCGCCTCCCACGGCCGGTCAGCGAGCGTGCGTGATCGCGGACCGGATCGAGGCCCATAGTAGTTCATCGATCTGGCATCGAGCACCACAACTGGAGATCACGCTGTAGGGGAGGCTTAATCAGCCTTGAGCTTTGCAAGGACAACGCTGTGCGAACAGCCTGTCTTCATAGCTTCCCAAAGAGCCTGAAGCTCTTCTCGGTTGTCTTCTATCCAGATTTTAACTACCCGATCGTATTTCCGATGCAAGCTTCCCGCCAGGCGAGAACCATCGTCGACAGCATAGCTCGCGTGATGTCGCTCTTTGCCGTAGTCAATATGCACATGCGCACGCTCGTGTTGATCTGCCTCCATTCGTATACCAAGCCTCAGCAGACGTTTGATTAAGAGCTCCATCATTTCTGAACTGCGGGATGGACGGGTCAGAACATCAACCTCGGCCAGACGGTCTTGAAGCTGTTTTGCTTGCTCTTCCATGAGGGTTTTCGCTATCCGCAACGTTTGGGAGCATGCATTTTACACAGAAGATAAGTGCAGTGTATCCCCGCGCAAAGCTGCCGGATTAAACAACGCGGCGGCGTCAGACAAGCCACCGGAAGCTATACAATCTGTAAACCTTTTTCGAAAATTTTTTCTCGGTGAAACTTCAAAAAAGATCGCTGTTTGGCGGTGAAAGCGCCTACAGATGAAGCATGATCCAGGCGCCAAGCATCCAATACGGATCTCGCCTGGTCTGAAATCAAAATATGCCCATCATCCGTAAAGGAAATCCATCCGCGGTCGAAAAGCTTGTCTACATGCGGAGATAGTAGCAAGCCATTGCTTCCGTCCAGGCGTTCATCATTATTGCAAGCACGCCATGGCTTGATATGGCTCGCAACTAGAAAGGCCAAGTTATCTACCCCAGTAAGTCGGCACTTCTTCTCCTGTAGGGCGACCCGCATCCTGAAGATTCCCTGGCCAACACGCGAGCGTATAAGCTGAGTCCTTTCTGTTTCTGGGATATCGCAGTTTTTCAAAATTTCCTCTTCTAGAAGTTCCTCCGCTTCCGTATCAATTTCATGAACCAGCTGAATGGAGTGGGAATCTGCCTGAGATGCGAGTTCAAGTAGAAGACTTCCTAGCTCACGAGAAATAGAAGCCAAGTAACACCCTTGGTTTCCGTCTCCATTTTTCTGAATGGGAGAGTATTTAGCGGGCAACAGTGGGACGATCCAGTCCAGATAATCCTTCGGACGGATGGGAGTTTCTAGCGACATCCATTCGACACCCACCTTCCAGCCAGCTTCTTCCCAGTCCGCAGCATCTGAGTGTGTCGGTGGGATTACGGCCTCAACGTGTGACTGCGTTGCGACACCAACTGCTTTAATAACCCCGGCTGCGTAAGAGAAGATACGATCGCCAGCAATCACGCGGGTTAGGTTGAGATAGCCCTCGTTAGCTACATTGTTCTTCTTTTTCTTGGGCGACCAAATGTAACCACCCGCGTACTCGTCGCGATGGGTCTGCTTGTGGTTCACCCACCAGAAATTCATACCAGCAAGCTCAGTATTGGCCGCCCTATTCGTCTCGAATATTTCAAACCCCGCACGCTCCGCTGCGACCTTGGCGGCACCGGTATGAACATCCAAAGGAGCCGAACCCGACGCCATGACATAGACATATTTCAGTGGATAGGCAAATCCGTCCTCCCCAAAGAAATACCAACTGGGAGCAAAAAATTTATAGGGTCGCTCACCATTTCTATACCGACGCATTGCCGCGATAAATTCCGAACGTTTCATATGACGTCCTCTGTCTTTTGGGGCGGACGATCATAGCTTACCCACATCTGAGGTAACTAGATGAGTGACGTAAATATACATCCGCTGTACCTAATCAAATTCGACGATACCGAAGTGCCGGATGAAACGATATTCGGCGCGGAGATCGCGAGCAAGCGATTCGAGCAAATCTCCAGGAACTGGAATGCCCACCTCTTCGTCAAGGTCGCCTCGAATAGCCGCGACGACGTGTGCTCGGGCAGCAATGCACTGCTGGCCTCCGACTATGACGCTCTCGCTGCCCAGCGCGATGAAGGGTTGGCGCGGGAGGCGGAGTTGCGCAAGACGCTGGCGTTCTCCGATGAAAATCAAATCCGTCAAGGGCTGCGAATTAACAATCTCCGAGAGGAGGTCTCTGCCCTCCAGCAGCGCCTGGCCGAAGCGGAGAAATGGGTTGTTTATCGTTGGCAAGCAGAAGTCGCCAACAGGCCTTTGGTCAATGTTCATCGTAGGTCACTGGACGAAACTTGGCGGCAGGTGATGCGCCATATGGGCCTGGATGATCGCGCGCTTTGCGGGCTGACACATGATGAGCTCCTTGCCCGCCCCGGCTGCGCGGATGGGGAGCAACCATCATGACCCTCTGCATAGTCCTGGCCATGTGGTTCGCCTTCGGCTGCATCATCGCCAGCCCCCTCGGCCGCTACATCGCAAGCGCCGACGTCATCGCCAAGTAATTCCTTCCCCTTCAATTCAAAGTCAGCCGCTTTAGCGGTGAGGACGAAGTCATGCCTGAAGAAACTATTTTGATCCAGCCAGTGGCCGTGGTTCGTGACAAAGACGGCTGGTGGTACCACCCCGACATTCCGGATTTTGGCGGCGGCGAGGACCCTGCGCCCTACATTGCCTGGACGAAAGAGCAAGGCCTTGAGCTAAAAGGATGGCACTCAGGCGACGAGCTCGAAGAGCTTCCTGACGAGGATGCCGCGTGCAGTGCGTGGAATCCTGAACCCCCAGGGCCTGAGTGGTTCCTGATGGGAATCTTCGATACGGATGACGGCCCCTATGTGCAGTGGGCTCGCCGTGTGGTGACGTCATGAAAACTCTCGGCGAAATTGTTGAAGCGTCACGCTCAGGCGAGCGGCCCGACTATGACGACCTGCGCCTGGCAGTCTGCGCCATGGACATGCTGATGACCTTCGATCGCCAGGCAATCTGGAAGCTTGCCGAGGCTGAATCCGAAGGCAAGAAACCGGTCATGGTCTAGAGCAGCCTTTGGCAGCGCGATGAGAACTTCAACCGCGTGAAGCGGGCGATGGCTAATGATCCTCGCAGCTATCTCGGCCCTACCTACGACCCCGACAGCCCTGAGGTTTAGGACCGGCGCCGGAAGTCGATTGCGCTGATGGACAGGGCGCTGTCGAGAGATAAGACCGAACGCCCGAGCTAACCCCTTCTGCCCCCAACAGTGGGCGCCGACTGCCCGAGTGCGGGCCGAAATTCAATTGGAGAGGTACCAAAACATGAGCGCAGAGCGCGAGGTGGCCGTTGTCCACGAAATGGACAAGGTATCGGAAGAGAAAATGGCGGACCTGCTGGGCACCACCGTATATGCGTTGCGGGCCAGGCGTGCACGCCGCCAGATCCCCATGGGAGTGTGGATCAAGCAAGGCAGCCGAATCATCTACAGCATCAGGAGATACGAAGAATGGCTGGAAAGTCAGTGGGTATGCCCCGAGGGGTGGAAGTCTTCCGGAACGCTCTCCGTGTCCGCTTTACCTACAACGGGGTCCGGCGCTGTGAAACGCTCCCCTATCCCCAGACACAAAAAGGCATCGCAGCTGCATCCAAGCTTCGCGATCAGGTAGTCAGCCTCATCAAACATGGGCTGCTTGATGACGACAAATACGCCGAGCTGTTCCCCGGCTCGGCAACCGTCTCCGGAAGCGCGCTCAGCTTCGGCCAATATGCCCAGCTTTGGTTGGATAGCCGGGAGATCACTGCGGGCACTAGGAACAATTACAAAGGGGCACTGAACCTATACTGGGTCCCGCGCTTGGCACTGGTCCGGATCGATCTGATCACCCCTACCCTGATCCGTACGATCATCACTTCTACGGCCTGGGCTTCGCCTGGGGTGAAGCGCAACGCCCTTACCAAGCTTTCCACAGTGCTGAAGTCGGCCGTCTCCGACGGGCTGCTTGCGAAGAATCCCGCCGACTCAATCGAACTGCCAAAGCGCAACCGCAAAGAGATAGACCCATTCACGTTAAACGACGCGAACCGGATCATTGCCCAGCTCTACGCCCACAAGCACTGGCCTGGAACAATCTACGCAGCCTTCTACGAGTTCGTCTTTTTCACGGGACTGCGGCTCTCTGAAGCACTTGCGTTACGCTGGGACGCGATCGATTTCAACAAAAAGATCGCTCATGTCTGTCGGACAGTCGCCCTAGGAGAGATCGAAGAGCGCACGAAAACCGGCGGCGATCGGTTCGTATTGCTGAACGATCGCGCGCTTCACGCCTTGGAGTTCGCGCGAGATTATGCAGAACGTCGGAAAAGTGGAGTTGGTAAGGTCCTTGAGACTCCCTACGTTTTCCCTCCCTCGAAGAACGGAGAGTACGTAAAACAGACATCGGACATCCACAAGCAGTGGCGTCCAGCCCTGCTGGCGCTGGGAATTCGCTACCGGCCGCCATACAACTGCCGCCACACCTATGCGACAATATGCTTAATGTCCGGTTTGAACCCCGCCTTTATTGCTCAGCAGCTCGGCCACAGTGTGCAGATGCTGCTGTCAACGTATGCGCGGTGGATAAACTCAAGCTCAGATTGGAGCGAGATGGAAAAGCTCCAAAATGGTATCAAATCGGTATCAACTGAAACCACCGCTCCCCAAGTTATTGATAGGTAAGCTCTTTGATCTCCACAGCTAACATCACCATGCAGTTTGGCGCCAAGCCGCTGTTCGAGAACGTTTCCGTGAAATTCGGCAACGGCAACCGCTACGGCCTGATCGGCGCCAACGGCTGTGGCAAGTCGACGTTCATGAAGATCCTGGGCGGCGATCTGGAGCCGTCGGGCGGGCAGGTCATGCTCGAGCCGAACGTGCGCCTGGGCAAGCTGCGCCAGGACCAGTTCGCCTACGAGCACTTCACGGTGATCGACACGGTCATCATGGGCCACGAGGAGCTGTGGAAGGTCAAGGCCGAGCGTGATCGCATCTACTCGCTGCCGGAAATGAGCGAGGAAGACGGCATGGCCGTCGCCGAGCTGGAAACCGAGTTCGCCGAAATGGACGGCTACACCGCCGAGTCCCGTGCCGGCGAGCTGTTGCTGGGCCTGGGCATTCCGCTGGAACAGCATTTCGGCCCGATGACCGAAGTGGCGCCGGGCTGGAAGCTGCGGGTGCTGCTGGCGCAGGCGTTGTTCTCGGATCCGGAAGTGTTGCTGCTCGACGAGCCGACCAACCACCTGGACATCAACACCATTCGCTGGCTGGAAAACATTCTCACGGCGCGTAACAGCACCATGATCATCATTTCCCACGACCGGCACTTCCTCAACAGCGTCTGCACTCACATGGCCGACCTGGACTACGGCGAGTTGCGCCTGTTCCCCGGCAACTACGACGAATACATGACCGCTGCGACCCAGTCGCGCGAGCAGTTGCTGTCGGACAACGCCAAGAAGAAAGCCCAGATCGCCGAGCTGCAGACCTTCGTTTCGCGCTTCTCGGCGAACGCCTCCAAGGCCAAGCAGGCCACCTCGCGGGCCAAGCAGATCGACAAGATCCAGCTGGCCGAGGTCAAGCCCTCGAGCCGCGTCAGCCCGTTCATTCGCTTCGAGCAGAACAAGAAGCTGCACCGCCAGGCGGTCACCGTCGAGCGGATGTCCAAGGGCTTCGACGGCAAGCCACTGTTCGAGAACTTCAGCTTCGTGGTCGAAGCGGGCGAGCGTGTAGCGATCATCGGCCCGAACGGGATCGGCAAGACCACCCTGCTGCGCACCCTGGTCGGCGAGCTGACCCCGGACGCGGGCGCGGTGAAGTGGACCGAGAGCGCCGAGCTGGGCTATTACGCCCAGGACCACGCACACGACTTCGAAGACGACATGAACCTGTTCGACTGGATGGGCCAGTGGACCCAGGGCGAGCAGATGGTACGTGGCACCCTGGGCCGGATGCTGTTCTCCAACGACGAGATTCTCAAGTCGGTGAAGGTGATTTCCGGTGGTGAACAGGGCCGCATGCTGTTCGGCAAGCTGACCTTGCAGAAGCCCAACGTGCTGCTCATGGACGAACCGACCAACCACCTGGACATGGAGTCGATCGAGGCACTGAACCTGGCGCTGGAGAACTATCCGGGCACGCTGGTCTTCGTCAGCCATGACCGCGAGTTCGTGTCGTCGCTGGCCACCCGCATCATCGAGCTGAGCGCCGATGGCGTGATCGATTTCAGCGGCACGTACGATGATTACCTGCGCAGCCAGGGCGTGGTTTTCTAAGGGTTCAACGCATTTCGACCCACATACCCCCGGACGCGGATCACGCGATCTCTGTAGCAGCTGCGCGAGCCGCGTCCGGGGGCATCGCGTTTATCCTGACCCACCGCATGTGTCGCCGACGCGACTTGCGCCGCTGCTACAACGGTTGCGGGCGGCCGAGGAGGAAGCCTTGGGCGTTGGCGGCGCCCAGGCGTTTGAGTTGCGCCAACTCGGCTTCGGTTTCCACGCCTTCGGCAACGATCACACTCCCCGTCTCGCGGGCGAACGCGATCAACGCCGACGCCATGGCGCGTCGCTGGAAATCCTGGTCGATGCCACGGGTCAGGCTCATGTCGAGCTTGATGATGTCCGGACGCACCTGCAGGATGTGCCGCATGCTGGCATAGCCGGCGCCGGCATCGTCGATGGCCACGCGCACACCCCGCAGCCGCAGCGGCTGCAGGGCCACTTGCAACGACGCATAGTCCTGTACCACCGCATGCTCGGTGATCTCCAGCACCAGGCGCTCGGCCGGGTAGTTCTTGAACAGACCCAGCAATCGTCCGCTGAGCACCAGCTCGGGTGAGCAGTTGATGCTCAGGTAGGTGCCCGGCGCCAGCCGCGCCAGACCGGCCAGGGCCACAGCAATGGCCAGGCATTCCAGTTCCTTGCCCAAACCGACTTCGGCGGCCTCCTTGAACCACACGTCCGGGGTGCGCGCCGGTTGGCCGTTGAAGCGCGACAGGCATTCCCAGCCTGCCACGTGCATGGTGTGCAGGTCGTAGATCGGTTGATAGACCACGCGTGGCTGCTGCGACTGGATCACGTCCAGCACGCGCAGCGCCTTGTCGTCATGATCGCGGACCATTTGCAGGTCGGACTCCAAGCGCTCGGCAATCAGTTCGGCGAACACCTTCATCATCTTCAGGTCGCGTTCGGTCAGCCCCGGATCCGGTGCGTGACTGAAGCAGCAGAACGTCCCGTACAGGCGGCCATCACTCAAATGAATGGGCACGCTCATGTGCGCACCGATTGGCAGGCCGGGGGTCTGCGGTATGGCCATCGCAGCCGGCAATTGACCGGTATCGCGGATAATCCCAGGCAGTTCGCCGCTGACCACGCCGCGACAGTAGCCGGCGCTCATCTCCAGCACATCGCCGGGGCTCAGGGGTATCAACGCCGCCGCGTCGACGTGAGTGAACACGCGGTCGGTCTGGCGGAAATGAGAAACGAACGCTACATCCATGCCCAAGTGCGTGCGCATGGCGCGCAACACGCGATCCACACAGCCTGCCTCGGTGGCAGACAACGGCTTCAGCGCAACCAGGTCCATCAGGTTATTGGCTGTCATGACACACTATCGCCTCCTAATGTGATAGTGCCATCAGTGTAGATGCAGCTCCCCCCCTGCATTCAAGTAAAAAACGACGAGTTGCCCAACGGTAGGTCCGCGTCGAGAGTTGGGGTGTGGCCAATTGCGCCGACCCGGCGCAACTAGCCGTGCCACGGGTGGCGACGCTGCTACACTGGGGCTTCCAACAGTCCACAGGACACAGCACCCGATGCTCGCAATCTTCAACGTCGCCTTTCCAGTGTTCGGGTTGATTCTGGTAGGTTTCGTCTGCCGTCGGCGCAACGTCCTGGGGCCCAATGCCTCGATCGAGCTCAACCGTTTCGTGATCTACCTCGGCTTGCCGGCCCTGTTATTCGAGGCCATGGCGCGGCTGGGCACACTGCACGGGCTGGACATGGGCTATGTGGTGGCTTTCGGCCTGGGCATGGGCATCGTGTTTCTGTTGACGCTGTGGCTGCGCGTGCGGGCCCGTGCGCACTTTCTCGATGCCACCATCGATGCCCTCGGGGCGGGTTATCCGAACTCCGGGTTTCTCGGCATCCCGCTGTGCCTGCTGACGTTCGGCGACCCCGGTATCGCCCCGGCGGTGATCGGCGCGGTGATGACCGCCTGCCTGCTGTTCGCTGTCGCCATCATCATGATCGAGACCTTCCAGCAAACCGAGAAACGCCTGGGGCGTACCCTGCTCAAAGTCGGCAAATCGCTGCTGCGCAATCCGATCATGGTCGCCCCGGTGCTGGGTTCGCTGGTCGCCTACAGTGGGCTGGTGCTGCCGGTGGGCGTGCGCCAGCTGTTCCAGTTTCTCGGCGCGGCGGCCGGACCCTGTGCGCTGGTGTCGATCGGTCTGTTCCTGGCGGCGGAAAAATCGCACAAGGCCGACGGCAAGACCTTGGCCATGCTGGTGGCGATGAAGCTGCTGGTGCAGCCGGCGCTGACCGCCTGGTTGGCGTTCTGGGTGTTCGACATACCGGCGATGTGGGCCTGGGCGGCACTCCTGGTGAGCGCCCTGCCCATCGGCAACGGGCCGTTCATGCTGGCTGCGCTGTATGGCCGTGAGGCCGACACCATGTCGCGGGCGATCCTGGTCTCGACCCTGTTGTCGCTGGTCACGGTGTCGCTGATCCTGGCCTTGATACCGGCCGGGGTGCAGCGCTAGTCGCGCATGTAGCCGCCGTCGACGTCCATGATCTCGCCGGTGACGAAGCTGGCCGCGCCACTGGCCAGGAAGCACACCGCTGCAGCGATGTCGCGTGGCGAGCCGGCACGGCCGAGCGGCATGTCGGCGAGCACTTTGGCGCGCGCCTCGGGGCTCAGGGCGCGGGTCATGTCGGTGTCGGTCAAGGCGGGAGTAATGGCATTGGCGGTGATATTGAACGGCCCGGCTTCACGGGCCAGGCCCTTGGTCAGGGCGATCACTCCTCCCTTCGCCGCTGCATAGCAGCTGTTGCCCAGCAGGCCGCCACCGCGCTTGCCCGCCACCGAAGCGATATTGATGATGCGTCCGGCGCGCCGGGCCATCATGCCCGGCAACACGGCCTTGGCGCAGAAGAACACGCTGGTGAGGTCGATGGCCATGACCCGGTTCCATTCGGCGGCGCTGACTTCCAGCAGCGGTCCGGTGGAGACGATCCCGGCATTGTTGACCAGGATGTCGACGCAGCCCAGCGCCTGCTCGACGCTGTCGACCATCGCTTGCACCTGGGCTTCGTCGGACACATCCACCGCCACACCGATAGCGTCGATGCCCAGTTCGCACAACTGCCCGGCAGCGGCGCGCGCGGCCGCGCCGTCGAGGTCGGCAATTGCCACCCGAGCACCGCATTGACCCAGCGCCTGGGCGATGGCAAGGCCGATACCGCGCGCGGCACCGGTCACCACCGCCACCTGGCCGGTGATGGCAAGACTGATAGGGGCATTCATTATTGTTGTTCCCTTGGTTGAAGATCAGGCAATACAGAGGCGGCGTCAGGCTGGCAGGTAGGCGCCCTGGGCCAGTTGGTCCTTGAGCGGCGGGATGCCCAGGCGGCGCAGGACGCGGTACAGCGATGGTCGACAGATGCCCAGGGCACGCGCCGCCGCCGACATGTTCCAGCGGCAGGCGTTGAGCACATCGAGCACGTCGGCGCGCTCGTCCACCGGTGCGGCAAGAATCACCGGACGACGGATCGGCGTGACGTTGGCAGGCGACACGGCGGGCGCACTGCCCTGGGCGATGAAGTCCACCGGCAGGTCGGCGCGCTGGATGCGGGTACCTTCCATCACGGCACAGGCGTAGCGAATCACCGCACGCATCTGCCGCAGGTTGCCTGGCCAGGGATGATTGAGCAGCAGTGGCCAGACATCCGAGGCGATGAGTTGCCGAGGGTCGCAGCCGGGCAATTCGCTGGCCACCATGCGGCAGACCAGTTCGGCGCGGTCGGTGCGCTCGCGCAGCGGCGGCAATTGCACCACACCGGTGGCGATGCGATAGAACAGGTCTTCGCGAAACGTGCCTTGTTGCACCAGGCCAGTGAGGTTCTGGTGAGTCGCGCAGATCAGGGCGAAGTCGACCTTGACGCTGCGCTCGGCGCCCAAGGGTGTGACTTCGCGTTCGGCGATCACCCGTAACAGGCGCGTCTGCTGTTCGAACGGCATGTCGCCGATCTCATCGAGGAACAGGGTGCCGCCGTCGGCCTGCTGGACCTTGCCTTTCTTGCCGCAGGGCAACGCGCCGGAGAAGGCGCCGCGCGAGTAGCCGAACAGTTCGCTTTCGATCAGGCTTTGTGGAATGGAGGCGCAATTGAGCGCCACGCACTGCGCCCGATGGCGTTGGCTGTGGGCGTGCAAGGCGCGGGCCAGCACTTCCTTGCCGGTGCCGGTTTCGCCCTGGATGAGCACGGCAATGCCACGCTCCATCAGGCGCAGGGCGCGACGAAAGGCCTGGCGGACTTGCGGATCGCTGTCGTTGGCAATATCGGAATCGCACGCGGCGGGCGAAGAAAGTGCGGGCGAAGAAGTCGAAGCACGTGCGGTGTGTTCGCATACAGAAGACATCGGCGTCACCTTTTATTGTTCTATAGCTTGTGACTATCTCGAGGTCTGGCGCTCGTGACGCAAGCCTCGACGCTGTGGCCATTTCACAATACGGCAGGCGGAGTTATGTTTTCCAATCCATAATCAGGCACCCACTGATACCTTTGCGAGCATCAATGATCGAGCTCAGGCATTTACAGTACTTTCGTGCGCTGGCCGAAACCCTGCACTTCGGCCGCGCGGCCGAGCGGCTGCACATCTCCCAACCGCCGTTGTCGCGGCAGATCGCCTTGCTGGAAGACGAGTTGGGGGTAAAGCTGTTCGACCGCTCGCGGCGGCAGGTGGAGTTGACCGATGCCGGCCAGCGTTTCTATCTGGACACCGGAACGGTATTTGCGGCGTTCGAGCAGGCCAAGCGCAATGCGCTGGCGGCGGCTCGCGGGGCGGCCGGGGAATTGTCGGTGGGGTTCATGATGTCGACGGCCTACAGCGTGACGCCCGCGATCACTCGGCGTTACGCGGCGCAGTATCCGCAGGTGAATCTGAAGCTCACCGAAACACTGCCCATGGACCTGGCCCAGGACATCAGCAGCGGCCACAAGGATGTGGCGATCATGTACCGCCCGCAGGATTGCAGTGGGTTGGAAACGGTGACGATCTACCGCGAGGAGATGACGGTGGTGCTACCGCCTGGGCATCGGTTGCTGGAGCAGCCGTTGATCGATCCGCGTGATCTGGCCGCAGAGACTTTCATTATCGTGCCGCGACGCATCGCCCCGGCCCTGCATGACATGATCGTCAACTATTGCCTGCAGCATGGCGTGACGCCCAACGTGGGGCTGGAAATCAACATGCAGCAGACCATCGTCAATCTGGTGGGTGAAGGGCTGGGCATCGCCATCGTTCCGCGTTCGATGCGTAACATGCGCCTGACCACCACCACCTTTCGGCCGCTGGTGGCACCGCCGGTGATCGAAGTGGTCGCGGTATGGAAGGCCGACAACCACAACCCCTGCATCGCCACGTTCGTGGAAAGCGCCATGCGCGCCGGGGAAGAGGCGACGCTGCAGGATCAGTGAACCCCTGAGGTGTCGCGGCGCTCTTTTCGCGGCCGATGACCGCTCCTACAGGGGGGCCTTGCGATTGTGCAGGGCCTGTGTAGGAGCGGTCAGCGGCCGCGAAGGATTGACGCGGTATGCCTGACACGCCGCAGTGTATTTTTACCTGGCAGTCAGATTTCGAGGATGCCGGAGGCCATGTAGCCGCCGTCCACCGGGATCACGTGTCCGCTGATGTAGGAAGCATCGTCGGATGCCAGGAAGGCCACCGCGCCGGCCATTTCCGCGGGGGTGCCGTAGCGGCGCATGGGCACGGCGCGGGCGTAGGAGTCGCGGGTGGCGCTGGAATGCAGGCGTTGGGTCAGCGGCGTGTCCACCGGCCCCGGCGCGATGCCGTTGACGGTAATCCCGTACTCGGCCAGCTCGATCGCCATTTGCCGGGTGAGGCCAATGACCGCTGCCTTCGACGTGCCGTACGCGGTGCGCCCCGCGCTCGCGCGCATGCCGCTGATGGAGGCGACGTTGATGATCCGCCCCCAGCCCTGCGCCTTCATCAAGCGTGCCGCGTGCTGACCGCACAACAGTGCGCCGGTCACATTGATGTTGAGTACCCGCTGCCAATCGGCCAGGTCGCAATCCAGGAAGGCTTGCGTCCTGGCGATGCCGGCGTTGTTCACCAGCACGTCGCAGCGCGGCAGGCTCGCGAACACCTCGGCGATCGACGCGGCATCACCGATGTCGATCATCGCCGCCTCGGCATCGACCCCCTGCGCGCGCAGGCCGGCGACCATTTCCTCGGCGGCGCCGCGGTTGATGTCGGCGACCACCACGCGGTGGCCGTCCTCGCCCAGGCGCTGGGCGATTGCCGCGCCAATGCCCATGGCCGCGCCGGTGATGAAGGCTACCCGACCTGCGCCCATGCTCTTCACGCCAATGTTGCTTGAAAGCTGTCTGACTGCTTGGCTCATGACCAGGACTCTCTTAAAGGAAACCGATGGAAATCCACGGGAAACAGGCAACGATGACCAAGGCCACCACCAGTGCCGCCAAGTACCCCCAGACACGCCGGATGACGTGGTCGGACGACGTCTTGCTGATGGCACAGGCAGCGTAGAAACCCACCCCCAACGGCGGCGCGAACAGGCCGATGCCCATGGCCAGGATCACCACCATGGCGTAGTGCACCGGGTGGATGCCGAGCATTTCGGCCAACGGGAACATCAAGGGGCCGAACAGCACGATGGCCGGAATGCCTTCGAGCACACTGCCCAGGATGAGGAAGGTGACGATGGTGACGAACATGAAGCCGATCGCCCCGCCGGGTATCTCGCTGATCAGGTCGACCAGGTTGGCCGAGAACCCCGACTGGGTCAGGGCCCAGGCCATGGCCGAAGCCATGCCGATGATCAACAGGATTGCCCCTGACAGTGCCGCAGCCTCGATCATCATCGGGTAGACCTTGCGGAACTCGATGTGGCGCATGAACAGGTGCATCACCAGACCCACCAGCACCACGTAGGCCACACCGATGGTCGACACCTCGGTGGCGGTCGCCGCCCCTTCGAGCACGGCCACGCGGATCAGCAGCGGCAACGCCAGGGCCGGCAAGGCGATCATGAACGTCTTGGCGACCACCGACATCGGTGCGCGCTTGACGGTGGGCATGGCTTCCTTGCGCGAACGCCACCAGCAGACGATGGCGATGACCACGGTGGCCACCACCGCCGGCATCAGCCCGCCGATGAACAACGCGGTGATCGAGACACTGCATACCGCACCGATGGTGATCAGCACCAAGCTGGGCGGAATGGTCTCGGTCATGGCGCCGGTGGCGGCCAGCAAGGCGGCCAGTTCTTCCGGCTCGGAGCCGCGCTTCTTCATTTCCGGAAACAGCGCCGGCGCTACCGCGGCCATGTCGGCCACCTTGGAACCGGAGATTCCCGACACCAGGAACATCGCACCGAGCAGCACGTATTGCAGGCCACCGCGAACATGCCCCAGCAGCGAGGCCATGAAATCGATCAGGGTGCGGGCCATGCCCGACAGCTGCAACACCACCCCCAGCAGGACGAACAGCGGCACGGCGAGCAGGACCATGTGCGACATGCCCTCGTCCATGCGACCGACCACGATGGACAAAGGTGCATGGGTGGCCAGCGCCAGATAGGCCATGGTCGCGGTGCCGAAGGCGAACGCGATCGGGATGCCACCGAACACGCAGGCGCCCAGCAGCACCAGGAAAAACACCACCAGGTTGTAGTTGCCGATCTCCGCCAGCAGCGGCTGGGACAGCCACAGCGTGCCGCCGACTACCGCGACCACGGCGACGCCGGCCACGAACTGGCGCAGCGTGGAGTAGCGCGCCATGCGTGACACCGCTGCCAGCAGCATGAGCATGGCGCCGACCGGCAAGGCTGCCGCGCGCACCCCGTCGGGGATGCCCAGCGCCGGGGTGGTGATCGCCATCTGCTCGTGGGAGTGGACCATCGCCGGGGTGATGATCATGGCCACGAACAGCACCACGATCAGCGCCGACAGGGTTTCGCTGAAACCACGCCAGGCCGGTGGCAGCTTGTTCACCAGCGCCGACATGCGCATGTGCTCGCCCCGATCCAGGGCCAGCACGGCGCCGAACATCGCCAGCCAGATGAACAACGACGAGGCCAGCTCATCGGTCCACACCAGCGGGTTGTGAAACACGTAGCGCGAGACCACGCCGGCCAGCAGTACACAGGTCTCGACCAGCATCAAGGCTACGGCAAGCACCTCGACCACGCGCATGGCGCCGCGGTTGAGGCAGATGAGCGCCCGGGCCGGCAGGGGCATGGCAGCGTTTTCGACCGGCATCGCCTCGGCGCTCATCATGCCAGCTTCCCGGAGTATTTTTCGAGGATGGCCCAGGCCGCTTCACCGAACTTCTCGTGCCAGTCGGCGTAGTAGTTGGCGCTGCGCAGCTTCTCGCGGAACGCCTGCGGCTCGGTGTCGGCCAGCTCCAGGCCCTTTTCCTTGAGGGTGTCGCGGATGCTGCCCTGCAAGGCCGCCAGGTCGGCGCGCTGGCTCATCACCGCGGCATCGACGTGCTTGCGCACCACGGCCTGCATGTCCGCCGGCAGGCGGGCGAACGACTTGCTGTTGCCGAGCATCCAGAAGCCGTCCCACACGTGGTTGGTCAGCGAGCAATACTTCTGCACTTCATAGAGCTTGGCCGACGACACCAGAGTCAGCGGGTTTTCCTGGCCCTCGACGATGCGGGTCTGCAGGGCCGAATACACCTCGGCGAAGTTGATGCTGGTGGGCGCCGCATCGAACGCCTTGAAGATCGACATGATGATCGGGCTGGGCGGCACGCGCAGCTTCATGCCGACCAGGTCTTCGGGCTTGAGCACCGGACGGGTACTGGTGGTGGTGACGCGAAAGCCGTTGTCCCAGATCTTGTCGAAGGCGAACAGGGTCTCGGTCTTGGCGATCTCGCCGCGGACATGGGCGCCCAGCTCGCCGTCCATCGCACTCCAGACCTGATCGTAGTCCTTGAAGGCAAAGCCTACGGCGCTGATCTGTACCGAAGGCACCAGGGTGCCGAGGATCACCGGCGACAGGGCGAACATGTCCACCGCGCCGGAGCGCACCTGGGCCAGGGTGTCGGTGTCGCTGCCCAACTGGCTGCTGGGGAACACCTGGATCTGCACGGCGCCGTCGGTCTCTTCCTTGATCGCCTTGGCCATTTCCCGCGCCCGGACGTTCATCGGGTGAATCATGGGCAGGTTGTTGGCGAACTTGAGCTTGAACTCCGCCGCCTGGCTTTTCGAGCTGTACAAGCCCAGGCCAGTGGCTGCGACCGCCGCCGATGCGAGGGTGGCGGTCTTGATGAAACTGCGGCGCGAGAAATCACTCATGTAGCTCTCCTGACCTTCTTGTTTTTATTGACCGGTTTGATGACCGGGCTGCCGTGGCTGGCGCTGGGGATGCAGGGTGAGAAAGCAAATCGGGTGCCACCCCTGCCCCGTCGGCGCAAAAAGCGTATCCAAGGGCGCCCGCCGGCAAGCAAGCCCCTGTTTTTCTTGAACAAAACTGTACCGACTCGAATGTATCCGCACGTTTCACGCCTAAAGCGCCGTACAGCCCGATGTAACAGGTGTCTCCCGCAGGTGTCGCCTGCCGCGAGCGAAGCGACACCTGTGGCGACACGACACCTCGCCACGGTAACAGCCAGCCCGCCACGGGCCGGCGTTTCAAGCCCTTGGCACCGCTCTTGCTATCGACCTTGGCAAACAACATCAATCCAGATTTCATTCGAGGAAAGACCTCATGGGTTCGCCAGTCATCAGCGGTTGGTACCACTCCCCCTTCGGCAAATTCGACCAGCTCGACCCCGAGCAGATGATGGCCGATGCGGCCGTGGCCGCGCTCGAGCATGCCGGGCTGGACGCCGAACAGATCGATTCGGTTCACGTCGGCCATTTCAACGCCGGCTTTCTGTATCAGGATTTCCCCTCCGCCCTGCTCGCCAACCACATCCCGGCCCTGCGCTTCACCCCTTCGGTGCGCTTGGAGAACGCCTGCTCCACTGGCTCGGCGGCGATCCATTCGGCGTTGCAGGCAGTGCTCTCCGGCCAGTCGCGCCACGCGCTGGTGGTGGGCTTCGAGAAGATGAACACGCTGCCCACCGAGGAAGTCGGCAAGATCCTGCTCAAATGCTGCTACGCCAAGGAGGAAGCACAGATCGAGGGCGGCTTCGCCGGGGTGTTCGGCACCATCGCCCAGACCTACTTCGACCGCTACGGCGACCAGTCGGACGCGCTGGCGATGATCGCCGCGAAGAACCACGCCAACGGCGCGTTGAACCCCTATGCACACATGCGTCGCGACCTGGGCTATGAATTCTGCCGTGAGCCGTCGGCAAAGAACCCGTTCGTGGCCGGGCCACTCAAGCGCACCGACTGCTCGCTGATCACCGACGGCGCCGCCGCCCTGGTCATCAGTCGCGACGACCATGCGCCCGGCCGTGGCCAGGCGGTGAGTTTCCGCGCGGCAGTGCAGGTCAATGACTACCTGCCGCTGTCGCGCCGCGACCCGACTTTCTTCGAAGGCGCGGCGCGCGCCTGGCAGCAAGCGCTGGGCACCTCTGGCCTGAGCCTGGCCGACCTGTCGCTGGTGGAAACCCACGACTGCTTCACCATTGCCGAACTGCTCGAATACGAAGCCATGGGCCTGGCCGAACGCGGCCAGGGCGCACGGGTGATTGCCGAGGGCATCAGCCGCAAGGACGGCCGGCTGCCGATCAATCCTTCTGGCGGGCTCAAGTCCAAGGGCCACCCGATCGGCGCCACCGGCGTGTCGATGCACGTGATGGCGGCCATGCAGCTCAGCGGCCAGGCCGGCGACATGCAACTGGCCAAGGCCGACCGCGCTGGCGTGTTCAACATGGGCGGCGCCGCGGTGACCAACTACGTGAGCATTCTGGAGCGCGTGCAATGACCGGCATCGACAATGTGATGAACCTGGGCGAACTGCTCAACCAGATTGCCCGCCGCTACCCGGATGCACCGGGGTTCATCCGCGGTGACCAGGTGCACACCTGGCGCAGCATCTCGCAGCGGGTCGACAGCGTCGCCGCCGCACTGCGCGCGCGCGGGCTGGGCAAGGGCGACAAATTGCTGGTGCATTCGCGCAACAACCTGCCGCTGTTCGAGAGCGCCTGGGTAGCGTTCCGCCTGGGCGCGGTATGGGTACCGACCAACGTGCGCATCACCCCGCCCGAGGCTGCCTATCTGGGCAGTTCCAGCGGCGCGGTGGCCATGTTCTACGACGACGGCCTGGCTCACTACGTGGATGCCGTGCGCGCCGAGTCGCCGGCCCTGGTGCATGTGATCGCCCTTGGCGAACCCCGCGAAGGCGAACTCAGCTACGGGCAGTTGCTGGACGAAGGCGCGCCGCACGCCAGCGCTTTCCGCCCCGCCGACGTCAACTACCATGACCCGTTGTGGTTCTTCTACACCTCGGGTACCACCGGCCACCCCAAGGCCGGGGTGCTCACGCACGGGCAGATGGCCTTCGTCATCAACAACCACATCGCCGACCTGATGCCCAGCCTGACCCAGCACTCGCGCTCCCTGGTGCTGGCGCCGTTGTCCCATGGCGCCGGCATCCATGCGCTGGTCAACGTCGCACGCGGCGCCGCCTGCGTGTTGCCGGCCGGCGATCGACTGGACTGCGACGAAGCCTGGCGCCTGGTGCAGGAACACCGGGTCGACAACCTGTTCACCGTGCCGACCATCGTCAAGATGCTTACCGAAGACCCCGCCGTCGACCGCTACGACCACAGCAGCCTGCGCCAGTTGATCTATGCCGGCGCGCCGATGTACCGCGCCGACCAATGTCACGCCCTGCGCAAGCTGGGCAAGGTGCTGGTGCAGTATTACGGGCTGGGCGAAGTCACCGGCAACATCACCGTGCTGCCCGCCGATTGCCACGATGCCGAGGATTCCCCGGCCGCCAAGGTCGGCAGTTGCGGCTATCCGCGCACTGGCATGCAAGTGGCGATTCTCGACGAGTCGGGCCAGGAACTGGCGACCGGCGAGGACGGCGAGATCTGCGTGCGCGGCCCGGCGGTGTTCAGCGGCTACTACAACAACCCGGAGGCCAACGCCAGCTGTTTCAAGCACGGCTGGTTCCACACCGGCGACCTGGGCCACGTCGACGAGCACGGCTACCTGTTCATCACCGGCCGGGCCTCGGATATGTACATTTCCGGCGGTTCCAACGTCTACCCACGCGAGGTCGAGGAAGCCCTGCTGACCCATCCTGCTGTCAACGAAGTGGCCGTGCTGGGCATGCCGGACGCGAAATGGGGCGAATGCGGCTGCGCGGTGATCGTCACCACCGGCCCGGTCAGTGACGAGCAGTTGCTGGCCCATCTGGAACCGCGCCTGGCTCGCTACAAATGGCCCAAGCACTTCGTGCGTTGGGACGACATGCCCAAGTCCGGCTACGGCAAGATCGTCAAGAAGCAGATCCGCGCACTGCTGCAGGAACGCGAGGAGGTGGCCTGATGAACCCCCATTTCGAACAGCGCGATGGCGTACGGGTGTTCGTCCACGGCGGGCCGGCGCAGCAGCCGCGGCGCCTGGACCGCAGCGTGGCCCAGGGTGAAGAGTTGCGCATCGTGTTGCCCCTGGCGTGCAACGTCGCCGAAGGCTTGCTGGCCGCCCTGCGCGGGCGCCGCTACGGCAGCGCGGTGGGGCGCATTCTCTGTGGCGGCGCGGCGCACCTGAGCTATCACCGCATGGTGGTCACCGACAAGGCCGAGCGCCCCTACGACTACGGTGCGCCGGTGGTACTGGACGGCTACATCACGTTCATCAGCGGTGCCATCACCGTCGGCCGCGATGCGCAGAACATGCCGTTGCTGCATTGCCACGCCGGATTCCTGGATCGCGACGGGCAGCAGCACGGTGGCCATCTGGTGCTCGACAAACTGATTGTGGGCAGCGAAAACCTGGTGATCCGCCTGTGCCTGTTCGATCAGGTCGCCTATCAGGCACAGCCCGATGCCGAAACCCACTTCAATCTCTTGCACCCGATCGACCAGGAGGCCTCATGAACGCCAGCGCCGTACTCGAACCCGACCTGTCCGCTTCCAGCATCCAGACCGGCCGCCTGGGCCGACTCGTGGTCGCCCGGCTCAAACCCAACGAAGACATCGTTGAAAGCGCCGAGGCGCTGTGCGCCAGCCACGGGATCGCACTGGCCGTGATTCGTGGCGGGCTGGGCAGCTTGATCGATGCACAGCTGGGCTATCTGGGCCGACACGGCATGAAGACCCTGAACGTGCCGGGACCGGGAGTGGAGATTCTGAGCATCAGTGGCGAGATCGTCATCGGCGAGAGTCGCCTGCAGGCGGTGGTTGCGGACGCCGACGGCAACATCTTCGCCGGACGACTGGAGCGCGGCCGCAACCTGTCGTTCATCACCGTCGAGTTGACTCTGCAGGAGTGGCTGCCGGACTGACGCCCCCCCCGAGGCCCTCACGTAGGAGCGGTCAGCGGCCGCGAAGAAGCTATCGCGGTGGATCAGGCCTACCGCGTCAACCTTTCGCGGCCACGGACCGCTCCTACAAGGTCCTGCGCGGTTTTCGGTTCCCCGTAGGAGCGGTCATCGGCCGCGAAAAAGCTATCGCGGTGGATCAGGCCGACCGCGTCAACCTTTCGCGGCCACGGACCGCTCCTACAGGGTCGTGCACAATCTCGGATTGCCCGCTCTATCACTCCTGCCAGTGGCGACATTTGGATGTCTGGCCGACACCCGGGTTGAACGCGTTGCACGGGTCCAGCTGCTGGTAGAACGCCTTGAGCGCCGGCTTGGCCGGGTACAGATGGCCGACATTGTGCTCTGCGGGGTACTCGGCGCCGCGCTCGTCGAGCAGTGCCCACATGCGATGCTCCACCGCCAGGCAATCACTGCCCTTGCGCAGGATGTAGTCCTGATGGAACACGTGGCAGAAGAAATGCCCGTAGTACAGCTTGACGATCATCTGCTGCTCGATGTCGTCGGGCAGCGTCTCGAACCACTGCCGATCGTTGCGCGCCAGGGCGATGTCCAGGGCCACGATGTCCTCTACCTCGCGGTCATGCACCGCGCGATAGCGAACCGCCGCACCGGCAGCGGCAAACCGATGCAGGAAGGCCTTGCTGCCCTCCTCTGCGGTACAGCGGAAGAAGTCTCCCTCGCGCCCGGCGAACAATCCTTCGAGCAGCTTCTGGGTCGGTGCCACCGAGCCGGCTGACACCTTGAGCATCAGGTAATGCTCGTAACGCTGCCGAAAATCGCGGATGCGTGGTGGCAGGTGATCGGGGAAGCAGCGCGCGGCGACCTGCAGGACCCGGTCGGCGAGGTTGGCGCGCAGCCAGGGAAAACGCTTGAGAAAGGTGTCGGCGCGGCTCTTGAGGGCAAACATCCTGGGCAGCCGCTGCGTGCCCAGGTGGTGGATCATCAGGAAGGTGTCCTTGCCGTACTCGGCAGCCACGTCATAGGCGTCGCGATGCATGTACTCGCCGGCAATCGGCAGTTCGTCGAACTGCTCGAGCATGTGCCGGCGAATCTGCGTGAGGTCGGCGGTGTCGTTGCTGCCGATGTAGAACACGGCGGTGTCGCGCTCGGCGGCGAAGGTGTCCAGGCGCACGGCGAACACCGCCAGCTTGCCGGCACTGCCGCTGGCCTCGTGCAGGCGCTGGTGGTCGGCGTTGAAGCGCGCCGGGGTAGGCGCGTCGACCTCACGCACATAGGCGGCATAGCCATGGTCGGAACCGAGCCCGGCATCGGCCTTGATGTCGGTTGCGGTGTAGCGCTGGGCGTCGAGGTTGCCCAGAATCTGCTCGGGCGTGTCGCCCAATTCGACGCCCAGGTGGTTGACCAGCTGCAAGGTGCCGTCCGCACCGAGCTGGGCATACACGGCCATCTGCGTATAGGCCGGGCCGCGGCGCACCAGCGAGCCGCCGGAATTGTTGCAGACACCGCCGAACACCGACGCCCCGATGCACGAAGAACCGATCACCGAATGGGGCTCGCGGCCCAGCGGCTTGAGGACCTTTTCCAGCTGATCGAGGGTGGAACCGGGGAAGCAGATGACCTGCCGACCCTCCTCGATCACATGCACCGTGCGCATGCGCAAGGTACTGATGATCACCACTTCGCGGTCGTAGCCGCCGTCGGGCGTGGAACCTCCGGTCAGACCGGTGTTGGCCGCCTGCATGATGACGATGACGTCCGCCGCCACGCAGGCCTTGACCACCTGCCACTGCTCCAGCAGCGAGCCGGGGCGGACCACCGCCAGTGCGTTGCCGCTGCCGAAGCGGAAGCCCTGGCGGAAGCGTTCGGTCTCGGCCGACTCGGTCAGCACGTGGGTGGCGCCGACGATGCCGCGCAGGGCGCTGATCAACTCGCTCATTGCGGCACCACCGCGACCGCATCGACTTCGATGAGCATGCCGTCCAGGGCCAGGCGCGGCACCGGGATCAACGTGCAGGCAGGGGTCATTTCGCCACCCCACGCCTCGCGCAGGGTGTCGCTCCAGATGGCCAGGCGCTCGTGGTCGTGATCGACCACCAGCACGGTCAGCTTGGCGACATGGCAATAATCGGCACCGACCGAGGCCAGTGCGGTGCGCAGGTTGGCCAGGGCCTGCCCGGCCTGCAGCTGGAAGTCCGGGGAGATGCTGCTGTCCAGGCTTTCACCGCCCTGGCCGGCGATGAACAGCAACTTGCTGCCAGCGGCGACCTCGGCCACATGGGAGTAGCCATAAGGCGCCGGGTCGAAAAGGCCGGGCGGGTTGCTGAGCGTGAACGGGGCGAGGTCGGGCATGGGCAGGCTCCTGTTGGCTGACAGACCTTACCCTAGCACGGCTGGCCGGGCACATCGCGGCTTCTTCAGGCGTCTTTCGGCCATCCTCCGCCAAGGGCCCGATACAGACGCACACGGTCGATCGCCGCCGCGGTGGCGCTGTCGACCAGCTGGGTTTGCGTGGCCAGCAGCGCGCGCTGTACACCCAGTACGTTGATGAAGTCGGTGGCGCCCTGGTTGTAGCGGTCGCGGGCAGTGCCCAGGGCCACGGTGTTCTGCCGCACTGCCTCGCCCAGCGCCGCGTGGTGCTGCTGTTCGGCGGCATAGTCGCTCATGGCATCGTCAACCTCGTGCCAGGCCGCCAGCACCACCCGTTGGTAGTCCAGCGCCGCTTGCTGCTGCTGGTGCTCGCGCAGCTCGAGGGTGCCGGTCAGTCGCCCGCCCTGGAAGATCGGCAGGTACAGGCTGGGGCCGAACGACCAGCTGCGCGAATCCCAGCCGCCCAGGTCCGAGCCGGCCAGCGCCTGAAAACCGAAGCTGGCGCCCAGGCTGACCCGCGGATAGAAATCCGCCTTGGCCACGCCGATGGCTGCCGTGGCGCGATGCAGGGCGGCTTCGCTGCGCTGGATGTCGGGCCGGCGCCGCGCCAGCTCCGAGGGCACCCCCATGGGCACGTCCGGGGCGGGGTTGGGAATGGCCTGCGGGGTGCGCAGTTCGTCGGCCAGGGCCCGGGGCGGCTCCGCCAGCAAGTAGCTCAGGGCGTTGATCAAGCGGTCCTGTTGCGCCTGCAGCATCGGCAGCGACGCTTCGATGGTTGCCACCAGTGCGGCGGCGTTGGCGGTGTCCAGGTTGGTGGTGACGCCGTTGTCGTACCGGGTCTGCGTCAGGCGCTGGGTTTGCCGGGCTATATCCAGGTTCTGCCGCGCCACCGCCAGGCGTGCCTGCACGCCACGCAGGCGGATGTAGTCGGTGGCGGTGCGCGCCGCGATACTCAAGCCGACCGCATCGCGCTCGGCCTGGCTGAACTGGACGTCGGCCTCGGCCATCTCCACGCTGCGCTGGACATGGCCCCACAGGTCCACTTCCCAGCTGGCGTCGAGCGCCCCGCTCCACAGTTCGAAAGGCGCCCGGCCGTTCTGGCCGGACGGATCGTTCAACCCCTCGCCACTGTTGCGCTCGCGCTGGTAGCCGCCACGCGCGCTGAGCCCGGGCAATTGCTGGCTGCCGCTGACCTGGCGCAGGGCCTGGCTCTGCTGCACGCGGTTGCTCGCCGAGCGGATGTCCAGGTTGGCCTTGGCCGCGCGGGTGACCAGCGCGGTCAGTTGCGGGTCGCCCAGCTGCTGCCACCAGGCGGCGTCCAGCGCCGCGTCGGCGCGCGTCCCGGCGCTGTCCTGCCACTGGGTTGGCAACGCTGCCCGAGGACGCTGGAAGTCGGGGCCGACGCTGCAGGCGCCCAGGCTGCTCAAGGCTAGAACCAGCAATGCACGTTTCATTTCAGGGCTCCTGGGTGGTATCGACCGACGCGACCACCGACAGGCCCACCCGCAGACGGTCAAGGTGCGGTTGGTCGGCCTCGAACACCACCTTGACCGGGATGCGCTGCACCACCTTGGTGAAGTTGCCGGTAGCGTTGTCCGGGCTGATCGGCGCGAACGACAGGCCGGTGGCCGGTGCCACGCTGTCGATATGGCCGCGGAAAACCTGGTCGGGAATGCTGTCGACACGAATGTCCACACGCTGCCTGGCGTGCATGTGCGCCAACTGGGTTTCGCGGAAGTTGGCGACCACGAACGCCTGGTGCAGCGGCACCAGGGCCAGCAGGGGTCGGCCGGGCGCGACGTAGGCGCCCACACGCACCGAACGCTGGCCGATCATGCCATCGGCGGGTGCCAGGATCTGCGTGTACGACAGGTTCAGCTCGGCCTGCTGCAACGCCGAGCGGTCCTTGTCCACTGCTGCCTCGGCCACTTCCAGTTCGGCCTTGAGCACGTCCAGGGTGCGCTGGGCCGCGACCCGCGAGGCCGCATCGCGGTCACGCGAGGCTTCCCAGCCCTGCAGTTCGGCCTCGGCCTTCTGCCGCTCTTCCTGGGTGCCGGCGCCGGCCTGGGACAGGTTGCGGTAACGCTGGGCGTTGGCCTGGGCAAACTTCAGCGAAGCGGCAGTGGCACGGGTCGCGGCGCTGGCCTGGTCGATCACGGCCGCCTGACGCTCGATGCTGGCGCGCAGATTCTTCACCTGTGCCTGTGCGGCACCGACATTGGCCTGGGCGGCCGCGACCGATGCCGCGTAGTCGCGCTCGTCCAGACGCGCGAGCAACTGCCCGGCCTGGACCGATTGGTTGTCCTGCACCAGCACCTCGGTAACCACCCCGGCTACCCGTGGCGCCACCAGCACCGAGTCGGCGCGGATGTAGGCATCGTCGGTGCGCTGCACACCATCGCTGTGCAGCACGTGGTAAAGGCCATAGGCCGCGCAGACGAGGATAGCGGCGCCGATGAGGGATACAGCGGTTCGGTTGTTCATAACGGATTTCATGACGGTACCGGGGGTTGCGGTGGATAGGCGCGTTTGGGCAGGGTTACCAACACCACCAGCAGCACGGCGATGAAGGCCAGCAGCGCGAGGAACGCGTCGCTGTAGCTGAGCACGAACGCTTGCGCGCGCACCCGACCGGCCATCTCGGCGGCCGGTTCGCCGTAGAGCGGCATCAGGCTCTGGTAGCTGTTGCCGAGCTGGTCGAGCAAGGTGTTGGAATGCAGGTGCTCGCGGGCGGTGACGAAATTCTCCAGCACCACGCCGGCCACCACCGAAGACAGCCCGCGCAGGGTGTTGACCATGGACGAGGCGAACGGGCCCTCCAGCGGATGAATCACGCCGGTGGCAATCATCAGCAACGGCACCACCACCATCGGCTGGCCGAACGTGTGCAGGGCCTGCAACAGATAGAAGTCGTCGCGGATCCATTCAGCGGTGATCTGCGAGCCGCCCAGCAGGGCCAGGGTCAGCAGGCCGAAACCGGCCGCCATCACATAGCGCGAATCCACCCAGTTGCGGTTGATGACGAACGCCACCAGTGGCGCGACGAGCAGCTGCGGCAAGGCGATGCACAGCGCGGTGGGCATGGTCTGCAGCGGCCGATAGCCCTGGATGTGGGTCAGGTAGCCTGCCGGAATCGCGCTGCCGGCCATGCCGACGAACAGGAACAGGCACAGCGTGGTGATGCCAAAGGCGAAGTTGCGCCGGCCCAGCAACTGCAGCTTGAACAGTGGCAGCGGGTGGAACCACTCGTTGAGCAGGAACAGCGGCAGGCAGACGCCGGCGCCGATCAACAACAAGGCGATCAACGGCGAGTCGAGCCAGTCGAGCCGTTCGCCCTGGGTCAGGCCGATGATCAGCATGCTGATGCCCGCGGTCCCGAGCAAGGCACCGCGCCAGTCGGCCTGCTTGAAGCGCTCCAGGCGCAAGGGATCCTGAGGCAGGCCGTAGGCAATGCAGGCGGCGCCGATGAGGCACGCTGGAATGATCTGCCAGAACACCATGCGCCAGTCACCGCCCTCGGTCCACAGCGCGGCGAGCGGCATCGCCAGGTTCGGCCCGAACGTGGCGGTAAGCGCATAGGCCGACAGCCCGTACAATTTGATGTGCCAAGGCAGAAAACGCAGCGCGGCGGTCATCAGCAGCGGCGGCAGCGCCCCGCCGGCGAGGCCCTGAAGCACGCGCAACAGCAGCAGGCTTTCCAGATTGGGCGCGAACGGGCACAGTGCGCCGAAACCGGCGAAGGCCACGGTGACCACGATGGCGAAGCGGCGCAGCGAAAACGTTACCGCCAGCCAGGGCGCCAGCAGCATCGCCGAGACTTCGGCAGCCGCATAGGCAGAACTGACCCAACTGCCTTCATCATGGCCGAAACCGTAGATGCCCAGCAGGTCGGCCAGGGTAATGTCGGTGACACGGTCATTGATGCCGGACGTCAGCGCGGCGATCAATACGCCGATCAGGCCGAGTGCCAGGCGCCCGCCGAAAGGGGTCGGGGCTGGGGGTGAAGGTGGGGACACAAAGAAATCCTGCTGGCGGCAACCAACGACAGACTGACTGTTGGCTCGGTAACCTGTTGGCTCGGTAACCTGTTGGCTCGGTAACCTGTTGGCTGGGTCACTATTGCGATACACTGTACCGAACAGCGATACAAAAGGCAAATTGCATGAGCAGCGACAACGATCGCAACGGTATTCAAGTCATTTCCCGGGCAGCGGCTATCCTGCGCTGCCTCGAAAGCGAACCCGACGGCTTGAGCCTGGGCGCAATCGCCAAGCGCATCGAGCTACCCCGCTCCACGGTGCAGCGCCTGGTCGACGCCCTAGCCCACGAAGAGCTGCTCAAGGTGCACGGCGCCGGCGGCGTGTGCCTAGGCCCGGCATTGATGCGCCTGGCCTCCAACAGCCATGTCGACATCATCCAGCAGGTCCGCCCCTATATGGAGGCACTGACCGAGCGCACCGGAGAAACCTCGGTACTGGTCAACCGCAACGGCACCCACCTGATGCTGCTGCACTCGGTGGTGTCGCCGCAGCCGCTGCGTGTGGCGCCCTCCTCCGGGAGTTTCCTCAGCGTCTACGCGACCTCGGGGGGCAAGGCATTGCTGGCCAAGATGAGTGACGAAGCCGTCGTGCAACTGCTCGGCCCGGTGCTCGAGCCGCTGACGCCCAGCACACCGGACCTGCCGCACTTGCTTGAACAACTGGCTGAGGTTCGCGTGCGGGACTATGCCTGCGACGCCAATGAGCACATGATGGGCGTTGGTGCCGTGGCCGTGGCCCTGCAGACCTCGCAAGGTCAGTACGCCCTGGCGCTGGTAGGTCCGGTATGGCGGGTCGAGGCGCAGCATGAGGTGTTTCGCCAGGCGTTGTTCGATACCCGCCAAGCCTTGACCCGTGCTCTGGGCGCAGGCCTGCGCACAGGCGAGACGTCGTCAATTTGAAACAAAATGCCACTATCTTGATTGGCACAAGTGCCGAACCTAAAGGCAACATGACACTCAGAGAGTCGCCCCTGCCACAGGATAACAGGCAGGAAAAACAAAGACAGGGAGACCCAGGCGGCTGCTCGCAGCACGCATTGGACGGGTGTGTCAGCTAACCCAAAGAGAGTTCAAGACCCATCCTATGAAAACTTTGAGCAACTGTGCCCGGCAGTTGAAACGCTACTACTACGCATTGCCCGCCATGCTGTTGGCCGGTACCTGTTCCTTCCTGGCCTTCGAAATCAGCGACAGCCGTGCGGCTCCAGTGGATGGCACGCAGACTCTGGTGTTCCTGCGCCACGCCGAGAAACCCGCCGGTGGCCTCGGCCAGCTCAACTGTCAGGGCCTCAACCGCGCGCTGAACCTGGCCGAGGTGCTGCCACAACGGTTCGGCAATGCCGATTTCGTGTTCGCCGCCGACCCTGGCCGGCACGTCGAGGAAGGCGAGAACGACGAATCCTACAGCTACCTGCGCCCGCTGATGACCATCAGCCCCAGCGCCATCAAGCTCGGCCTGCCGGTGAACATCGAATACGGCGCCAACGACACCCGAGACCTGGCCAAGGAGCTGATGCGCGACAAGTACCACAATGCCGTCATCTACACCGCCTGGTCGCATGGTTACCTACCGGAACTGATCAACGAAGTGGCCGGCCGCGCCGTGGGCCAGAAAATGAACATCACCGACGACTGGGAATCCGGCGACTTCGATTCGCTCTACGTGCTGACCCTGACCTGGCACGACGGCAAGGCCAGCCTGCTCTCGCGCAACGTCAAGCAGGGTCTGGACAACGGCCATACGGCTTGCCCGGTCTGACACCGGCCAGGGCCGTGTGAGTGGCACCAAGCGCTGCAAGGGAGGCTCGGGTATACTGCCCCTCCCTTTCAACGCGCTTGCCCCGGAGTCACCATGCCTGTCAGTCAACATCCCGATGCCGATCCGCTCGTCCAGGACGCCGAGCTCGACAGCCAGGCAGCGGTCCCGGCGTTCACCTTCCCGTTCAAGCCCGGTGCTTTCGCGGCCAAGGAAGCGGCTCGCTACCCCGGCGCCGGCAAGTCCAACCACGACAAGACCCCAGGCCGCGCGCCGAACGGCACGCGCCGCTCCATGGGCAAGCGCTGAGCGCCCGCCGCAAGCAAAACCCCGGAATGCACAACGACAAAGCCACCCTAGGGTGGCTTTATGATTTTCAGGGCTTCTGGCGCTGCTGGGAATACTGCCGCGCGATGATCGGCACGATACGCCGTCCGTCGTGCCAATAGCGCCCGGCCAGGCGACGCGGCTCGCTGAGGATGCGGTGCAGCCACTCCAGTGACAGCTTCTGCACCCACATCGGCGCGCGTTGCACCTTGCCCGACAGGAAGTTCAGCGCTGCGCCCGTGCACAAGCCTACGCCGTGGGCCAGGCCGCGGTCGGCGATCATCTTGCACAGCAGTTCCTGGCGCGGCGAACCGACCGACATGATCACCAGCTGCGCCCGATGCTGTTCGACGAACTGCAGGGTGGCCTCCACTTCTGCAGGGTTGTCGATGAAGCCCATCGGCGGGTTGTAGTGCAGGAACGTCACCGCCGGGTATCGCTGGGCCAGCACCTGCAGCACATCGGTGGTCGAGCCGACGACCGTCACGGTCCAGCCTTCACGCTGGGCTTCATCCATCACCGACACGGTCAGGGTGCTGCCTGGGATGGCTTCGGGCACACCGGCGTCGAACTTGCGCAGCACGGGCATCAGTACGCGACTGTCGCAGACCCGGTAGGCCGCCGCGTCATAGGCATTGCGGAAAACCGAGTCGTTTTCAAGCAGCACAACGTGGTTCACGTTGGCGGTAACCACGTAGCCAAACGGCTTGTTCACGTCGCCCTTGATGGCACGGATCAAGTGCGTTTGGTCACCTTTGTAGAAATCTATTCCAAAAACTTTCATCCAGGCCGTCCTATCAGTTCTAGAATGCGTTAATGCAGCGCCATAGAAAGGCTGCGGGAGCTTGGACGATTCGGCTTATTCGTCTGAAGCATGGTAATTGACTGGTTTCCATCCATAGGCTGAGCCAATGAACAGCAAAAGGTTGTATTCACGTGCAGATTCCGGGCGCGCAGTACCTTTCGTGCCTCAACTCCACCCGTCTCGTCCTCGTCGTGCACTGTTGAGTGCGGCGATGTCGATGGCGCTGGTGCTGGGCTCTGGCGCCGCATTCGCGGATGTGCCGATGGTTCAGATCAACGTATCGGGGGCAGAGTTCTCCGAGAATGCGTTTCCGGGCGTGGAAGGTACGCATTATTTCTTTCCGCGCGAAGGTTTCTTTGCCAACTGGAAGCGTCGCGGCATTCAAAGCGTGCGTTTTCCGCTCAAGTGGGAGCGCCTGCAACCCACGCTGGGTGGGGCATTCGACCCCACCTATGCCAAGTTGATCGACAAGATGCTGGTGCAGGCTGCACAGGCGAACATGCAAGTGATCCTCGACGTGCACAACTACGGGCGCTACCGCGGCAAGATCATCGGCACCAGGGAAGTCACCGTAGCTCACTACAAGAACCTCATGACTCAGATGGCCCGCCGCTGGAGCCCCTACAGTGCGCTGGCCGGCTACGACCTGATGAACGAGCCGCACGACGAATCCGACGCCATCTGGCCGACTGCGGCGCAGGCTGGTATCGACGCCATACGGAGCATCGACAAGACTCGTCCGATCTACGTCGAGGGCCGCTCGTGGGCCAGTGCCGAACGCTGGCCGCACTATAACGACGAGCTGCTCAAACTCAAGGACCCGTCGAACAAGCTGATCTTTTCCGCGCATATCTACATCGATCCAGACGGCAGTGGTAACTACAAGAATCGAATTTCCGGCAAATGGGATCCGGATATCGGGGTAAACCGAGCCAAGCCCTTCGTCGAATGGCTCAAGCGCAACGGCAAGAAAGGCCACATCGGCGAGTTCGGCGTCCCTGACAATGACCCCCGCTGGCTGGACGCGGCCGAGCGGCTGCACAAGTACCTGGCCCTGCAGTGCATGCCGCTCACCTACTGGTCGAGCGGCCCTTACTGGGGTGGCTACTTCATGGCGGTCGAGCCGATCAACGGCAAGGCCCGTCCTCAATGGTCGGTCATGGGCAGGTACCTGAAAGAGCCGAAGTGCAAGGCTATCGGCCCGACCTGATCGCCAGGCCCACAGGGCCGGCCGGTCGTTCCAAGGGACGATCGGCCGGTTGCGATGCCGGCACCCTCACCTGACCGTAATAGACGAATGCCGCAACCGCGAGCGCTGCGATGTTGCCGTCGTACATCATGGCCGGCGACAGGAACAGATTGATCAGGTTGAAGCACATGTCCAGGACAAAGGCAGCCAGCAGGTCGCCTTTGTTGCGGCACTGACGGCTGATTCTCCAGAATCCGAGAAAGTACACCAGGATGATCAGCGGCATGATGAAGCCGTAGCGATACAGCACGCCCAGCAAGCCCACGTCCGACAGGTAGAAGTACGAGCTGTACAGGCGCGAGAACCCGCCCTGCCACTGCAGCGACAACGCCCCCATCCCTACGTACCAGTTCGCCGCGGTGTCACGCAGAATGATCGCCGTGGTATCGGCACGCACCCCACCCGGCTCGGTCGCTTCCTGCACCAGGGCCATCAGTCGCTCGTACTGCGCTTCGAACGGCGCCGGCATCACCATGTAGGCGATTCCGCCCACCACGATCATTGCCAGGCCCAGCTTGACCAGCACATGCAGGTGCGCACGGAAGATCCACAGCGCCGCCAGGGTCCACACCAGCATCGTGTTACGCGTCTGCAGAACCAGCCACAGGTAGGCGGCGAACAGGCCGAGCAACAGCACCGGGACCAATTCGATACGACGGCGCAGGCGGTACATCAGCATCATCGCGCACAGCGACACATACGACCCGCCAATGCTGAAGCGATCCGGACGCAACGGGTTGAGGCCGTAGTCCTTCTCGTCGACGTTGAACGCCACGGCGGCGTTTTCCGGGACGATCTTGAAGTAGTAGAGAAAGCCTACCGCCACGCACGCCAGGCCACCGATCAGGAAATAGCGCTCGAGCTGCTCCTGGGTCGGTTGCGCCTTCAACATCAGGTACAAGGCCGGGAAGAACAGCAGGTAGAGGAAGTTGCGGCGCTCTTCGAGCAGGCCGTAGAACAGTGGCTGCTCGAAGTGATACCAGGAGAACAGTGCGGACATCACCGGCAGGGCCACGCCCATGAACAGGATCCACATACTGGCCCGTGACTGCCACGGGCGTTGCCACATGGCCAGCAACAACACCGCTGCGCCCACCACACCGGCCAGGTACAGCTCACGCAGGTACGGCAGCCCCGCCAGCTTGTTGTCGGTCAGGAAAACGAAGCCGGAGTTGACCACCACCAGCAGGCACAGCAACGTGCGCGGATTGAACAAAGCCTGGAGCATGTCCGTTACCTCGTGGACGATAGATCACTCAGCGCCATTTGAACGCCAAGCCCTCGGTGATGCCCTTGATGCCGAACTTGATGTTCTTGGCACTGCCGCGGTTCTGCAGCACGGTGATCGCGCCCAGCGCGATCGCCGAGACGAAGGTGCACGCGGTCGAATGAAAGCGCTTGTTGTACATGATGGCCGCGCGGTTGCGGTAGAAGTGGAACATGTGGCTGCGGCCACGGGTGCTGCCGCTGTCGCCATGGCGAGCGAAGCTGTTCAGAGCGACACGACCATGCCAGCCCACGGCGGCGGCGCGACGTTCCCAGTCCACTTCTTCGGAATACATGAAGTAGCGGTGGTCCATCATGCCGACCTCTTCGATCACCTCGCGACGTACCATCAGGCTGGCGCCCATCAGGTAGTCGGGCTCGGGCAGCCCGGCTGTGGCCAGTTGCGTGCGATCCAGGTTCTTGCCCATCAGCTTGGTCTTGCCCAGCCAGGGGAAGAGCATTCCGCCACCCACGCACTGGACCACCTGTGGCCGGTCCGAATACACCAGCACGGAAGCCGAGAAGCCGCATTTGGGCGACTGCTCCAGGGTATCGCGCAGCGCTTCCAGTGCACCGGCCTCGACGGTCACGTCGTTGTTGAGCAGCCAGATGTAGCGATAGCCTGCGCGTATCGCGTAGTCGATGCCCACGTTGTTGCCGCCGGCGTAGCCGTGGTTGCCTTCGTTGACGATCAAGACGCGCTCATGGGGCGTGTCATAGCTGCCGGCGGCACGCTCGTCGATCACCCGTACGTCCGGGCCGGTCGAATCGTTGAGGAACTGCTGCAGGCGCGACACGCTGTCGTCCTTGGAATCGTTGTCGATCACCACGACCGGAACGCGGCAGTGCGCGTCCAGAGCACGGATGCAGTCGATGGTGGTATCGGCGCCATTCCAGTTGAGGATGATCGCGCATACGTCATTATTGGATCTGGTCATGCTTCAGCCTCCTGTAGAGTGCCACGCTGGCGGTTCTGCCAGGCACGCGCCTTGAATACGACGATCGACAGCATCGCCAGATAGATGAAAATGTTTGCCGCCGCGATGGCCATCACCACCGCCAGGGCCGAGCCGCCCCAGAAGGCGCCCAGGGCCACCGCGCCGAAGCGCAGCGAAGTCGCGAAGACTTCGAAGCCCAGGAAGTAGGCCTGCAGGCGCAAGGCCGGGATGGCTACTTCGCACGGCATCGCCGCGAACCGGGCCAATTCCGCCAGGGCCAGCCAGCGCGCGTATTCGCCCGCTTCGTGCCACTGGGCACCGAAGGCCACGGTGAACAGCCAGGGCCCGGCAATGACCAGGATCAGGAAACCCGCCGAGCCGATCGCCGTCATCGCGCCGACGCCCTTGAGCAGCAGGCCGACCACCGCTTCACGCGCATGGACGGCGGCGGCGATGCGCGGGTAGAAGACGCTGCCCATGGCCTTGCCGATGAAGTTGCTGGGCATTGCCAGCACTTGCAGGCACAGGGCGAAATAGCCGGCCGGTATGGCGCCGAACAGCGAGGCCAGTACCAGTGTGGGCATGTGCACCGACAAGGCGTTGATCAACACCTGCGGGGCACGGAAAAGTGGGAAGTCGCGGTATTCGCTGGCCAGTTGGCGCAGGGTCTTGCGCGGCGCCTCGTCGGTTTCGGCAACCTCGGCCGGGGCCGGCTTGCTCATGGCCATGCCGATCAGGATCAGCAGGCTGTGCACCACGTAGTACAGAGCACTGGTGACCACCAGCATGGTTGCGCTGTTGTTGAACAGGCCGCCGACACTGCGCATGCCATTGTAGACCAGCGCATGGCTGGTGGCGGCTCGGGCGGTCAGGCGATAGCGCCCATGGCGATAGAGCCACTGCTGCAGCACTTCGAGCACCGCCGAGCTGAACATCACCAGCGGTAGCAGCATCAGGTACGGGGTGAGCAGTGACAGGTTCCAGCGCTCGGCCAGCATCGGCCCCCACCACAACAGCACGCCGGCAACCAGTATGGAAACCAGCAAGGCGACCACGGTCGCCAGCTTGGCCAGTCCGCTGGCGTCGCGGTGGGTCTGCGGCAGGACGATGGCCATCGACCAGGTCAGGCTGCAGGCCGGGATCAGAATGATCGTCAGGCTGAGGAAGGTACCCACCACCCCGAACGCTTCGGGGCCGTAGATACGCATGATCACCGGGATCAGCGCGAGGTTGATCAGCTGCGCGCCGGCCGAGCCGCCGAGCGCAGTCGCCAGATTCCGCACCATGCGGTTCTGGCGCAACTGCTGAATGAGGCCGGGGGCCGGTGTCGGCCCCTGGCTCAAGTCGTGTTCCATCCCAGCCTCCGGGCTCAATAGATGTTCCGTGAGAACAGGGTGAACGGGGTCTTGATCAGGATCTTGATGTCCAGCCACAACGACCAGTGATTGATGTAGGCCAGGTCACGCTCCAGGCGCCCCTGCATCTTGTCCAGGGTATCGGTTTCGCCACGGAAGCCGCTGACCTGGGCCAGGCCGGTGATGCCTGGCTTGATGCGATGACGTGCCATGTAGGCCATCAATTTGTCGCAGTAGTAATGGTTGTGGGCGATGGCGTGGGGACGCGGACCGACCAGGGCCATTTCGCCGCGCAGTACGTTGATCAGCTGTGGCAGCTCGTCGAGCGAAGAACGACGCAGGAACGCACCGACGCGGGTTACGCGCGAATCGTTGCGGGTGGCCTGCTTCACTTCCTGGTCGTCGTGCATGCGCATCGAACGGAACTTGTAGACGTGAATCACGGTGCCGTTGCAGCCGTCGCGACCCTGGCGGAAGAACACCGGGCCTGGCGAGGACAGCTTGACCGCCACTGCGCAGCTGATCAGTACCGGTGCCAGGGCGATGATCGCCAGCAGCGCCAGGCTGCGGTCGATCAGGTCCTTGGCCATGGCCGCAGCAGGGTGCGAGCTCAGCGGGGTTTCGTTGAGGTAGATGGCCGGGAACTGCTCGATCTGCGAGATCGACTGGTTGAGCAGCATCATGCTGCCGAAGTCCGGCACCCAGACCACGTCCACCGCCAGGTCGAGCAGGTCGACGTAGATCGATTCGATCTGCACCATGCGATCCAGTGGCAGGGCGATGTACACCCGACGCACTTGCTCGCGCTGAACGATGTCGCGCAGTTCGTCGAAACCGCCCAGGTGCGGCACGCCCGGCACCGGTACCCAGTCGGCATCGACTTCGGCGTCCGGCGCGATGACGCCCAGCACCGGAACCCGCGGCTTGAGCTGGCGCGCCAGCTTGCCGGCCAGTTCACCGGCGCCGATGATCACGGCCTTGCGCTCGTTCTTCAGGCGCTGGTTGTGGCGGTTGAGCAGGAAGCGCAGCGGGATGAAGGTTGCCGCCTGGGCCAGGAAACCGTAGGCGATCAGCTTGACGGCCATGCCGGGCGCCAGCGTCTGCGGGCTGCCACTGAGCCAGATGACCACGGCCAGGGCCGCGACCAGGGTCAGCCAGCCGCCGAGCAGGCGCAACAGGCCGCTCAGGTAGTTCAGGCGCTTGTGGTAAACGTGCAGGAAACTGTAGACGGGGACCGAAGCAAGAACCCCGATCATCATCAGGACCCGATACTGGGGCGGGAATTCGTTGAAGTGTGCGTACAGGACACTGAATGTCAGCGCGCATGCCAGCGTGGCACCCGCGAGCCACATGGTCCAGAACGTCAGGCCCCGACGATTTACCATCGGGTGCAAGCGAGGCGCAATCATAGATGTATCCTCTGCAGACAAGTGCGGCGTGGTTGGGCATTTTCCGTAACGCGACCAGCCGTGCGCACGGCTCACCCCGAAGGGAGAGCGGCGCGGCTGCAAGGTCGGAAAGGTTTACTGAGCCGGGGCTGCCGGCAGGTAGTCATAGTAGTGGTCGCGACGCTGACCGGGTTCGGGACGCGACACCTGGTTGAGGACCACACCGGTGATCGGCGCGCCGGTCTGCAACAGCTGACCGATGCTCTTGCGCACGAGCGGCATGCTGGTGGCTTCGGACTTGATCACGTAGATCACCGAATCGGCCATGCCGCACAGCAGTGCTGCGTCACTCACCGACTGGCTGGCCGGGGTGTCCAGAATCACGCGGTCGTAGCGGTGGCGTGCCCACTCCAGGAAGGTCTGCATGCGCGTGCTGGCCAGCAGTTCCTGAGGGTTGTACGGCATTTCACCAGCGCAGATCACGTCCAGGCTACCGATGGTCTGCAGGCAGTCATCGACGCCCGCCTTGCCCGCCAGTAACTCGGCCAGGCCGATGTGCTGAGCGTCCAGGCCCAGGTTGGTGGCCACTTTCGGACGGCGCAGGTCGGCTTCCACCAACAGCACGCGTTCGACGCGGGCCATGGCACCGGCCAGGTTGATCGCCAGGGTGGTCTTGCCTTCGCCCGGAGTGGTCGAGGTCAGGACCAGGGTCTTGCGACGTACATCGTCGTCGTTGAGCATCACGCCGGTGCGCAGGGTACGTACGGCTTCGGCGAATGCCGCGTCGTCGTTGCGCTCGAACTGGCGGTGGATGCGCGAACGGTTGCGGCGCTTGAGCAACGGCACCACGCTCAGTACCGGCAGCTGCAGGGCACGCTCGACGTCGGCGCTGTTCTTGAAGCTGTTGTTCAAGGCTTCACGCAGCAGGGCAATGGCGCAACCGGCGATCAGCGACAGCAGCGCGGCCAGCACTACCAGAATGGCCTTGCGCGGCGTGGTCGGGAACAGCGGTGCAATGGCAGGGTCGACCACGCGGGCGTTGCCCGAGACCAGGTCGGCAGTCGCCATGGTTTCGCGCAGCTTGGTCATGAACGTGTTGTACACGTCACGGTTGCTGTCGACATCGCGCTGCAGTTCACGCAGGGCGAACTCCTTGCGGGAGATGTCCTGGATTTCCTGCTTGTTGGTGTTGAACGAGGAGCGCAACGAGTTCTCGTTGTCCTGCGCCAACTGGTAGTTGTGCTGCAGACCGGCGACGACCTGGCTGACCTGGCTGCGCAGGCTGGCCTGGGCGGCTTGCAGTTCGGAGCGTGCGGCAACCATCTGCGGATGCTTGTCGCCGTAGCGCTGGCTGTACTCGTCGACCCGCGCCTGGGCAGTAGCGGCCACGGCCTGGAACTGCTGGATCACCGGGTTGTTGATGACCGCAGGCACGCTGGACAGGTCCAGGTTGCCACCGCGGGCCAACAGACCCTGCACCTGACGGTACTGGCTCTGGGCATCGGCACGTTCGCGGCGTGCGTCGACCAGACGGTCGCTGGTACGAGCCAGTTCGTTGGCAGTGATGGTAGCCACGCCGCCGACATCGACCAGGCCCTGGCCATCGCGATAAGCCTGCAACTTGCTTTCAGCCTGCTGCAGCTGGGTGCGCAGCTCGACCATGCGGGTGTTCATCCAGCGGCTGGCGGTCAGCGATTCCTGCTGCTGCGAGTTCTGCCGGCTGGCCAGGTAACCCTGGGCCAAGGCGTTGGCGGTGGCCGCGCCGGTTTCGGCATCGGCCATGGTCACGCCGATGCTGACCAGGTGGCTCTTGCCCACGACGGTCACGCTGGTGCGCTGGCGCAGTTCCATCACGGCGCTGTTGAACGCCTGCTGCTCGGTGTAGTTGAGCTCCTGATGCCAGCTCTGCGGGAACCAGTCGGCATGCCAGTTGGACAGCTGGGCCTTGATCTTGGCCAGGCGCGACTGCTTCTGCCGTGGGTCCAGTTCCTCGTGGTGCGACAGGTCGAGCTCGCGCACGGCGCGCTCGGCCACTTCGCGACTCTGGATCAGGCCCATCTGGGTCTGCAGGTAATCGCTGTTGGGATCGGGACGGTCCGGGGTCTGCTGGAACGTGATGACCTGGTTACCGCTGGGCTCGATGACCAGAGTGGCGACGGAGCGATAGGTCGGGGTCATGTTCAGCGCGTAGATCACGGCGGCGGCGGTGCCTACCGCGAAAACGCCGAGGATCATGCCGCGGCGACGCCACAGCGTGCGCCACAGTTTGCGCGAATCCAGCGCATCGCGTTCTTCTGACGCGGGCACAGCCTGCCAGGGAGCAACGCCCTGGCTGTTTCTTACGGCAATCTGGCTCATGTCAGAAGAACCCCTGGTCAATGGTGATGGTGTCGCCCGGTTCTACCGGTGTTGCCAACTGGGCCGCTTTGGCACTGCCGCCGCGATTGATGTTGATGCGGTTGACCGAAGCACGCTCGGTCAGGCCGCCGGCCAGCGCGATGGCACGGTCCATGGTCAGGCCCGGCTTGTAGGGATACCCACCCGGTGCCTTGACTTCGCCGCCAATATAGAAGGGGCGGTATTCGACCACGCTCACGGTCACTTTCGGATCTTTGAGGTAATCACCGCTCAGACCTTTGGTGATGACGCGTTCGATCTCGTCGGTGGTCTTGCCCAGGGCTTTCACGTTGCCGAGAAAGGGGTAGGAAAAGGTACCGGAATCGTTGAGGTGGACTTCCTCGTTGGTCAGATCGGGTTCACCCAGTACGGACACCCGGATGACATCGCCCGAAGCGAGTTTGTAGGCATCGGCCTGGGCTCCCAGGCTGAACAGTGCCAGTACGACAATCAATGCATGCTTGAACATGGTGGCTTCTCCCCTTTGGGTTGAGTTCACAGGGACAGCTTGAGGCTGAGCAGGTAGATGTTGCGAACGTAGTCTTCGCTGTTCACGTTCGAGTTGTTGTCGACGCGGCTGTAGCCCAGGCCAACCTCGGCCCAGCGGCTGGCGGTGTAGATGATCTCGGCGCCGGCGGCGTTCTGCTTGTCGTCGCGACCGCCCGTGCCCAGGTACTCGCGATCTGCGTAGCGATAGTTGACGTCGGTGGCGAAGAACGACGACCAGCTGTGGCGCCAGCCCAGGCGGCTGCTGGTCACGTGCACGGTGTTGGCACCGTCGTCACCTTCGTCGAAGGCGCGGCGCATGTTCACCGAGATGGTGGAATAGGTGCGTGGCTTGTAGTCCATGCCCACTTCCCAGGTGCCGCTGCCGTAGTCGTTGCTCTGCGAGCTTTCGAAATCCTTGCGCTCGTAACCCAGGCGGGCGGTACCGCTGAGCTTGGCGGTGACATCGCGGTCGATACCGAACAGCACGCGGTTGCCTTTGCTGTTGCGACGATCGAAGTCCAGGTAGTCGTAGTCGACGTGGTTCAGCTCGACCAGGGCACGGGTGCTGCCGCCCAGGCGATGGAACCAGGTACCGCTGACGCTGGTAGCGTCGTATTCCTTGTCATCGTTGATGCCTTCGGCATTGCGATAGCGCTGCTGGCGGTAGCCGCCGCCCAGTTCGATCTGGTTCATGGCGCTGAGTGCGCCAAAGGTGTACTTCAGGCGACCGCCCTGACGGGTGTACTTGTCGTTTTCGCGCTCGTCGGCGGAATCGACGGTTTCTTCACCACGCTTGTAGTCGAGAATGGCGTCCAGACGATTGCGCGAATCGAAGGCCCACACGCCGCTCAGCTCGGCATCGTGGTCGATGTGACTGGCGTCGGCGTGGTCCAGGTAGGTCTGGCTGTCGGCCGAATACTGGAACTTGTAGCCGGTGTTGCGGGTTTCGCGGGTAAACAACAGGGTCGGCTTGACCGAGGTGATCCACGACGCGTCCTCATTGCGATCCACTGCACGAAAGTTGTCGTCGTAGCGTTCGCTTATCTCCAAAGTCGGAGTGAAGTTCACGGGACCAAGCTCGACTTTTGCCGGTTCCAACGCCCAAGCGCTCAAGGGCCAAGGCGCCAGCGCCAGGCATGCCATCCACTGTTGTTTATTCATATCCATTCCCACTGCCGTGATTCGGGGTAGACGCCAAGGGCGCCTAGAAAGAAAAGCCGATTTCGTTGCGTCGCAGATCTGCCTCGACCATCATTCGGCAAAGCTCCTCGAGACTGGTCTGCGGCTGCCAGCCCAGTATCTCGCGCGCCTTGGCCGGATCACCGATCAACAGATCGACTTCGGCCGGACGGTGAAACATCGGGTTGACCTTGACCAGCACCTTGCCGGTCGCGCGGCAGGTGCCGCATTCCGCATCATCCTTGCCCGACCAGTCCAGGCTGATATCCACCGCTTTGAACGCCATGCTGACGAAATCGCGCACGGTTTCGGTACGGTTGGTCGCCAGCACGAAGGTGTCGGGTTCGTCGGCCTGCAGCATGCGCCACATGCCTTCCACGTATTCCTTGGCGAAACCCCAGTCGCGCTTGGCGTCGAGGTTGCCCAGTTCGAGCACGTCGAGCTTGCCGAGCTTGATCTTGGCCACGCTGTCGGTGATCTTGCGGGTCACGAACTCACGGCCGCGCAGTGGCGACTCGTGGTTGAAAAGGATGCCGCTGGTGGCGAACAGCCCGTAGGACTCGCGGTAATTGATGGTCATCCAGTGGGCGTAGAGCTTGGCGACACCGTACGGGCTGCGCGGATAGAACGGCGTGCTCTCGATCTGCGGGATCGCCTGCACCTTGCCGAACATCTCCGAGGTGGACGCCTGGTAGAAGCGGATCTTCGGATTGACGATGCGGATCGCTTCGAGCAGGTTGACCACCCCTACTCCGGTGATCTCGGCGGTAGTCAACGGCTGGTCGAACGACACGCCGACGAAACTCTGCGCTGCAAGGTTGTAGACCTCGGTGGCTTCGGTGTTCTGCAGCAGGCGAATGCTGGCCGACAGGTCGGTCAGGTCGTACTCGACCAGGTGCAGGTTGGCGTGGCCAGCGACACCCAGCTCTTCCAGGCGCCAGAAATTCACCGAACTGGTGCGGCGGTAGGTACCGTAGACGGTGTAGCCTTTTTCCAGCAACAGCTGCGTCAGATACGCTCCATCCTGGCCGGTTACACCGGTGACAATCGCTTTCATGCAAATCTCCAGAGTCTTTGGTAAGCAACAACGACCGGTGCAACGCCAACGGCACATCCTGCGAAGCTGACCTTGGACAAGCTATTGCGACAAGGTTCAGTCCGGACGTCGTTTAAACGCAGCATCGGAGCAAAAAAAACAGGTACACGTCTCGTTTAGTCCTCAAAGGCGCTGAAACGAATCGGCGTGACCCAGGCATTGGCGATCTCGTGCGACCAACAGGTCGCTGTTTGTCAGTGCCGACTCTGGGGCGGCATCGGTAAGGCGAGGTGATACTAGGTGGCAGAAGTCCGGCAGTGCAAGCCGAGTGCTATCACCCGCATGTAAATAAATTATCAGGGCTGTATTTTTTTATAAAGTGCTTATAAATCAGCTACTTATGCAAACTGGATTGATGGCGCCAAATATCTGCAGGCCCAATTCGTCAATTTTATTGGCGTCAATGAAGCTCATGGCGACAGTGTATGGCAGATCGCCAGCGCAAAGCGACGGTTCATTGGCGAAATTGCCCACCGCCCGACGACCGACACGCTACAGCCCCCGGTGGCCGAGGGCTGCACCTATCGGCCACGGAACACTGTGCAACGCACGCGAAACAGTTTTGCGGCCGTACCGCCAGGACCCTGACCGATGGCGAAGGCACAAACGCCAGTAAACCGACTCAACGGGTCTCATCGATCAGTGCATCGGCACGGGCCTTGACTTGCGTGCGCAGCGCTGTGCCAAGACCAGGCACCGTGGGTACGTTACTGAACCCACTCCTTCAAATCGGTTTCGGTCGCTTCGGCAGACGCAGAAGACTTCCAGCGGTGTTGAATCAGAACACGGCGCGAGTGCTCTGTCGCTCGATGAGGGAGAAGCCGATATCGACGATCTCGGCAACCTGCTCGGGCTGCTGCAGACGGCGCAGCAACAGGTCAGCCGCACAGGCACCCAACTGCGCACCGTCGATGCGCACCGTGGACAAGGCCGGAAAGGTATGGCTGGCGAAGTTCATGTCACCAAAGCCCATCACACCCAGTCGCTCGGGCACCGGCAAGCCACGCGCAGCCGCTTCGGTGAGCACGCCATGAGCGAGGGTGTCGGAGGTACAAACCACCATCAAGGGTGGCGTCTGCGGGGTTGGCCAATCGTCCTCGAGCAGCGCAGCGAGCCCCCGTCGCCCCTGCTCCAGGGTCGGCAAGCCGGCGAAGATCTGCTGCTGAACATCGCCGATGCCGGCCTGGGTGAGAGCATCGAGCAGACTCTGGGCACGGCGCAATCCACGCGGATCGTCCACCGCCAGCAGGGCGAATCGACGGTAGCCCAGTCGCAGCAGGCGTTGCGCGACCTCGCTGCCCACGCGTTCATGGGAAAAGCCCACCAGCATGTCGATGGGGTCGTCGGTCAGGTCCCAGGTCTCCACCACGGGTACAGCCGCGGCACGCAAGCGCGCGCGACTGGCCTGGGTGTGCAGGGTGCCGGTGAGGATGATGCCGTCGGGGCGTCGACTGAGGATGACGTCGAGCAGATGCTGCTCCTGTTCGCTCTGATAACCGGAAACGCCGAGCAGCACTTGGTAGCCTGCCTGCATCAGGCGTTCGTTGATCGCCTGGAAGGTGTCGGAGAACAGCGGATTGGTGACCATCGGCAGGACCACGGCGACCAGACGGCTGCGATTGCTCGCCAGGGAGCTGGCCAGGCGGTTCTGCACGTAGCCGGTCTGGACGATGGCCTGCTGAATCTTCAGCCGGGTTTCCTCGCGCACCGCGTCCGGCGCGTTCAGATAACGCGAGACGGTCATCGGCGCCACACCTGCCAGACGCGCGACATCCACCAAGGTGATACCGCGGGTACTGCGTCCCTTGCTGCCCGGTTGCTTTGCCGTCATGGTGTGCCGCATGCCTCAGCTTGCTTCAGGAACAATGGCGTGATGGTATCAGCGCGTGCCGGGCCGCCGCACCTGCGGCCCGTTCGATAATTCAAGGAAGTCCCGTGTCGTCGTCTCAATCTGCAAAACGCTGGTGGGTACTGGTCGCGGTCATGATGGTGTTTCTGCCCGTGGTGCTGGACGTGACCATCCTGCACGTGGCGGTCCCCTCGCTGACCCTGGCGCTGCAGGCCACTGGCACCGAGGTGCTGTGGATCATCGATATCTACCCGTTGATCATGGCCAGCCTGCTGATCCCCATGGGTACCCTCGCCGATCGGATCGGCCATCGCCAGCTGTTGATCACCGGGTTGTGCATCTTCAGCCTCGGCTCGGTGCTTGCGGCGTTCTCGCCCAGCGTGGCCACTCTGATCGCCGCTCGGGCGTTCATGGCCTTCGGCTCGGCGATGATCATTCCCTGCACGTTGGCGATCATCCGCCAAACCTTCGACGACGAGCGCGAGCGGGCCCTGGCGCTGGGCGTCTGGGGTGCCACCGGCTCGGCAGGTGCGGCCATCGGGCCATTGGTGGGCGGCGCCCTGCTCGAGCATTTCTGGTGGGGCGCGGTGTTTCTGGTCAATGTGCCGGTGATGCTGGTGGTGATGCCGCTGGTGCTCAAGCATGTGCCGCGCACCTCCATCACCGGCGACGGCAACTGGACCATCGGCCAGGCATTGATCCTGATGCTGGGTATCATGGCCACTGTCTATGCGCTCAAGTCCGGGTTCAAGCCCGGCAGCTCGGTGTTCGTCACCAGCGCCTCGGCACTGATCGGCCTGAGCATGCTGGGCTGGTTCGGGCACAAGCAATTGCACGCCGCACGCCCCATGCTCGACCTCAGCCTGTTCCGCTCACCGGCGATCAGCGCAGGCGTGGTCATGGCATTGGTGGTGATGGGCGCCCTGGCCGGGGTCGAATTGATGCTGGCCCAGGAGCTGCAATTCGTGCTCGGCCAGACACCGCTCCAGGCCGGCATGTTCCTCTTGCCGTTGATGATCGCCTCGGCGGTCGGCGGGCCCTTGGCGGGTCTGCTGTTGCGTGCCATTGGCCTGCGCTGGGTGGGCAGTCTGTCGCTGGCTGCTGCCAGCGCCAGCCTGGCAGGGCTGGCCATGGCTGACCTGCACCACAGCGGATGGGCCGTGATCGGCCTGCTGGTGATGCTGGGTCTGTCCCTGAGCATTGGCCTGACGGCATCGTCGGTAGCGATCATGAGCAGTACGCCGCCGCACAAGGCCGGCTCGGCCGGCGCGCTCGAAGCCACCAGCTATGACCTGGGCACAGGGCTGGGCATCACCGGGTTCGGTATCGTCCTGGGCAGCGGCTACACCCGCTCTATCCAGCTGCCTGAAGGGCTACCCCCGGCAATCGCGGAGACCGCCCGGCATTCGATCGGTGAAACCATGAGCGCGGCGAAGGTGCTGGGTGGCCCGCAGGCTGCCGAGCTGGTCGCCGCTGGCCAAGCCGCGTTCAGCACTTCGCACAACCTGGTGCTGGGATCGGCAGCGACCTTGATCGGGGTTCTCAGTGTAGTGATCTGGGTGGCGCTGCATCGCCATGGGCACACCCACAGCCAAGCGGCGTGATCGGCAGGGGCGTTCGTCGGTCCAGGTGAATTTCTGCAGGCGGGCTCACTCGAAACCAGACACCAAAAACACGATGGGTGCTGTCATGATCCCGCTTGAATCCACTGGCCATCCGCATTCAGGGGCCAGGCCCGAGCCTACTGCCCTGCCGCTCTACCGGTCGCTGCTCGACCAGACCGACGCCACCGAGCCAGGACGGGCGAAGCAGTTTCTCGAAGAACAACTGGCGCTGGCGGCCGAGCTGCCCTGCCCGATGCCCTCGAACCCTGCGCAGCTGCTGCAGTGGGTGGCCGACAACGCCGCGGCGGTGGGTCGCCAGTATTCCGAGTATCTTGCCCTGCGCCACGCCGGCGCGCCCCGACGGTTTTTCAGCAACAAGGCCCACGCCCTGTATTTCCTGCAACAGGTGGCACCGAGCAAGCTGGTCGATGGCGCGTGGTTGTTCGGCACCGTCAAGCATGCGGCGGACTGGCGCTATCACGGCCTGATCCGCACCTACCTCGAAGAGTTGGGCGACGGTGATCCCTCACTCAACCACGTCACGCTGTACCGCGCGCTGTTGGCCGAGCACGACTGCCTGGCGACCCACGACCTGGCCGACGAGCTGTACCTGCAAGGCGCCATTCAGTTGGCCTTGGGCCAGGCCAGCGAGGACTTCCTGCCCGAGGTGATCGGCTACAACCTGGGCTACGAGCAACTGCCGCTGCACCTGCTGATCACTGCGTTCGAACTGAACGAGCTGGGCATCGACCCTTACTATTTCACCTTGCACGTGACCATCGACAACGCTGGCACTGGGCATGCCCACAAGGCGGTAGCGGCCGTGCTCGATCTGCTGCCGGGCGGTGCGGACAACGCTGCGTTTCTGCAGAGGCTGCGGGCAGGCTACAACCTCAACGACTTGGGTATCGGCTCTGCCGCAGTGATCGAGGGCTTCGATCTGGACCATGAGGTGGTGCAGATGCTGGAGCGCAAGCGCGGCTTTGGCCAGTACATGCATTCAGACTACTGCCGCCTCGAAGGCAGGACCGTCAACGAGTGGCTGGCCAAGCCGGGCCAGTGCGGCGCTTTTCTGACCGCGCTGGAAAACAAGGGCTGGATCAAGCGACACCAGGACCCCGAGGCCAGCCGTTTCTGGCAGATGCTCGATGGGCCGGGCGCGCCCATGTTCGGCGTGTTCAACGGTTACGAACGGCAGTTGCTCAAGGACTGGATCGCCGGCGATTGGCTGGACGATCAGTCCGGCGCCAGCAATCCGTTCAGGGCACGCTTTCGCCAACGCGCACCCGCGGTCGCCATTGCGACCGGCACAGCCCGGCCTGCGGAACCGACCCAGGCACTGATTCGCAAGATGTCGCCATCGCTGCACGCATCGCCCGAGGGGTTGGAAGCGACCCGGGCATTCACTCAGCGACTGAGCGAGGGAGCGCTGAGCCATGAATATTGAGGTACGAGGCTCTGACATGAACCAGGTGAACGTGTGCCCAACCGTCGAGGGCGCGGAACTGGACCAGGTGCTGCTCCAGCTGGGTCGCCGCTTGCAAGCAGATGGCTACCGCTTTGTGACGGTGACGCCGCTGACCCATCAGCGCAACAACGAGCGGCCTGGCAACGCGGTCGCCCGTGACCTGCGCGATGTGTTCGGCTGGAGTCGCCCGTTCGAATCCAACCTGTTACCCGAAGTGGAGACGGCGGCATTGCTGGAAAATGCCATCGTCAGCGAGCAGTCGGGGCTGCTGCGCAGCGAGGTGCGCTGGTCCAGCCTGGGCGGGCAGTTGTTCGTTCACTCGGCCTATCCGACCGTCGCCCACGATTCGGTTTTCTTTGGGCCCGATACCTATCGTTTTGCACGGGCCATCGAGAAGCACCTGCACGAGTCCCGGCAGCCGATCCGCAGCGCGGTCGATATCGGTTGCGGCAGCGGCGCAGGGGCGATTCTGATTGCCCTGGCGCGCCGCGAAGCGCAGGTTCAGGCAGTGGATATCAATCCTGCGGCGTTGCGTTTCACTGCAGTCAATGCGGCACTGGCGGGCGTAGCCAATGTAGCGGCCTGGCACAGCGACGTGCTGCAGGGCACCAGCGGGGATTTCGATCTGATCGTTGCCAACCCTCCGTACATGCAGGATCCCCAGGCACGGGCCTACCGCGACGGCGGCGGCGAACTGGGGTCGGCCTTGTCGGTGCGCATCGCCAGCGAGGCGTTGGGTCGATTGGCGCCCGGCGGCAGTCTGCTGCTGTACACCGGCGCGCCGTCGATGGCCGGCGTCGATTTGTTTCTGACCCAGGTGCAGCCGCTGGTGGACGTACCAGGGTTTCAATGGACCTACGAAGAGGTGGACCCGGACGTATTCGGCGAAGAGCTGGAAACCCCCGGGTATCGCCAGGCCGAACGAATCGCCGCCGTGGTCCTCACCGTCACCAGAACCTGACCTTGCGAGGGTTTTGCAAAGCCCTGTAGCAGCGGCGCAAGCCGCGTCCGGGTTCACTGCGGTGTATCAGGGGGACCGCATTTACCGCCGACGCGGCTTGCGCCGCTGCTACAGGGGGATGCGCGCTTCCAGATGCCGCTGAACCCCTGTAGCAGCGGCGCAAGCCGCGTCCGGGTTTACTGCGGTGTGTCAGGGGGGGCCGCATTTACCGCCGACGCGGCTTGCGCCGCTGCTACAGGGGGATGCGCGCTTCCAGATGCCGCTGAACCCCTGTAGCAGCGGCGCGAGCCGCGTCGCGCGCGGCTAGATGCCGCTGAACCAGTTGTAGCCCTGGTCTTCCCAATAGCCGCCGGGGTAATCGTTGCTGACGAAGATCTCGACGATGTGCTTGGGGTTCTTGAAGCCCAGCTTGGTCGGCACGCGAACCCGCAATGGGTAGCCATATTCGGGCGGCAGTGCAACCTCGCCATAGTCCAGGGCCAGGAGCGTCTGCGGGTGCAGGGCGGTGGGCATGTCCAGGCTGGAGTAGTAGCGGTCGGCGCACTTGAATCCGACGAATTTGGCTGTGGTATCGGCGCCAATGTGCTCGAGGAAGGTTTTCAACGGCACCCCGCCCCACTGGCCAATGGCGCTCCAGCCTTCGACGCAGATCAGCCGGGTGATGTCTGTCTGCTGCGGAAGCTTGCGCAGGCCTTCGAGTGTCCACGACGCCTTGTCGCGCACCAGGCCGGATACTGCCAGGGCGTAGCCCGATACGTCGATATCGGGGATGTCGTCCTCGCTGTAGAACGCGTTGAACGGGAACGGTTGGGTCATCTGCGCCTTGCTGTAGGTAGGCGCCAGACGCTGGCCGTTGAACAGCCAGGCTTGCACTCGATCGTTCCAGCGCGACATGGCCCAGAGCACCTTGTCGACCTGATCACCGTCCTGCAGATTGCAGCCGCTGAGCATCGCCATGGCGCCGACGGTGAGGCCGCCGCGCAGGAAATGTCGCCGCTGCAGGCTTTCGAGCTGGCTGCGCTGGGCCGGCTCCAGGATTATCGGAGCGACCCGGCGGGATTTGGGTTCATTCATGATCGGTCTTCCCGGTAGTCGAAGGCCTTACCCCGCCGGTGATCATCGGCGGCAGCGTCTTGGGCACCAGCAGCACCAGGGCCAGGTGCACCACTGTAAAGGCGCCGATGGCAGACATCGCGGCGAAATGGACGTAGCGGGCGAAATCGTAGCCGCCCAGCAGTGCTACCAGCTCCTGGAACTGGATGGGCTTCCAGATGGCTACCCCGGATACCAGAATCAGCACCCCGGCCGCCAGTACCAGCCAGTACATGAGGCGCTGCACCGCGTTGTAGACGCCCTTTTCATGGATCAGCCGCAAACGCAGGGCATCGCGCAGGTCGCGTTTGACCGCGCGGGAAGTGATCGGCAGCAAATCGCGCTTGAAGTGGCGGCTGATCAATCCGTAGAGGACGTAGACGAGGCCATTGATCACCAACAGCCACATCACCGCGAAATGCCAAGCTATCGCGCCACCCAGCCAACCACCCAGAGTGAACGAGGGCGGAAAACGGAACGCAAACAATGGAGAGGCGTTGTAGATGCCCCAGCCACTCATGAACATGCAGGTCATGCCGAAGGCATTGATCCAGTGGGTGAGGCGTACCGTCAGTGAATGTATGCGACGCACGGCCATCGAATGGCCCTCCCATGTCAAAGAAACACACGCCAATGACCGCTCCCACAAGTAAGAGGATGCATCTACCCCTGTTGGAGCGGGCTCTGCCCGCGAAAAGGGCGCCGCGATGGATCAGCCTTACCGCGGCGCGCCCTTCGCGGGCAGAGACCCGCTCCCACAACGAAGAGGATGCGCCTGCCCCCTGTGGGAGCGCGGCCACGGGGGTATGACACAGGTTACATCGGTGGCTGGAAGCCATCCTTGCCCACGGCCACGCCACGGGCGGTCTTGCCGTCTTCGGCAGGGAACACGACGACCTTGGCGCCTTTCACCAGCTGCTCCGACTTGCCGGCTTCGACATAGGCGATCGGCACATCTTCAGGCACGACGACCTGCTTCTCGCCGCCCTTGTAGTTCACGGTCAAGGTCCGACCATTGGCCTGGGCCAGCTTGCCGACCGTGCCATTGGTCATGGTGCCGGTGGTACCGTCGGCGTTTTCCCAACCGTAGTGCCCTTCCCCGCTGCCCTTCAGGCTGGGTTCGAACACGGTCACTTCCAGCGCTTTCAGCGTGCCATCTGCCTGGGGAGTAGCCGCCGAGCCGATGAAGCTGTCAGCCTTGATCGAGTCGATGTTGGCCTTGGACACCAGGCGGATGCCGGTCTTGTCGGTCAGGCCGATGGTCTGGTGCGCGCCGCTGCGAGTGGTGAAAGACAAGGTGTTGTTGTCCAGGCCATCGACCGTGCCACGCATCGGCTTGACCACCGGCATGTCTGCAGCCGAAGCCATCACGGCGGCACTGAGCAGCAACGTGCCCAGAGTGGTCGACAGGGCAGTTTTGATCTTCATCGGTACGACTCCTTGCGGTAGGTGTGCACCCATCCTCGGCCACCAACCCGCACGCGCGCATGACCGCTCGATGACATTTCTGTCATTCGCGCGGCATGCGCCTCAATGACGGTAATGTAACCGACAGCGCCGCGCCGCTTGGTTAGACTGCGCTGTGCGAACCCACCCGCCACGAACCCTCCACGGCAACCGCGAACGCCCGAGCGAGCCTGATCGATGCACATCCTCTTGATCGAAGACGACACCAAGACCGGCGAGTACCTGAAAAAGGGCCTCGGCGAATCCGGCTACAACGTCGACTGGGCGCAGCACGGCGCCGATGGCTTGCACCTGGCCCTGGAGAATCCCTACGACCTGCTGGTGCTCGACGTCATGCTGCCCGGCATCGACGGCTTCCAGATCATGGAGGTGCTGCGCGCGCGGCAGAATGTACCGGTGCTGTTCCTGACCGCCCGCGACCAGTTGCAAGACCGCATTCGGGGCCTGGAGCTGGGCGCCGACGACTACTTGGTAAAGCCCTTTTCGTTCACCGAACTGCTGTTGCGCATCCGCACCATCCTGCGCCGCGGCGGCGCCCGTGAAGCCGATCGCTTCCACCTCGCCGACCTCGAACTGGACCTGCTGCGGCGCCGGGTGACGCGGCAACAGGAAGTGATCACCCTGACCAACAAGGAGTTCGCCCTGCTGCACCTGCTGCTGCGGCGCGAAGGCGACGTGCTCTCGCGCACCCAGATCGCCTCGGAGGTGTGGGACATGAATTTCGACAGCGATACCAATGTGGTCGACGTTGCGGTCAAGCGCCTGCGCAGCAAGGTCGACCAGCCCTACCCGGTCAAGCTCATCCACACCGTGCGCGGCATCGGTTACGTCTGCGAGGTGCGGGCATGCGAAGCCGACGCCAACCTTCCCTGACCCTGCGCTCGACCCTGGCCTTCTCTCTGGTGGCCATGCTCACCGTGGCCGGCGCCGGCTGGTACCTGTACGAATCGATGAAAGCTTCGGTGCTGCAGCGCAGCGACAACGCCGTGCTCGGGCGGCTCGACCACTTTCGCAAACTGCTGCACTACGACCTGACCCTGGACAAACTGTCGAGCAGCCCGCAGATCTTCCAGAACATGCTCGGCAGCGAAGACGACATCTTCGTCATTGCCGAGACCGGCCAGCCACCGGTGATTCAGGTCAACCCGCTGCACGCGACCCTGCCCTCCGTGCCTGCGGTCGCCCACGATGCGATTCCCGGCAGCGCCGACCTGCGCACCGGCATGGCACCCTCGGGCATACCCCTGCGGGCGGCGAGCGTATTGACCACCTCCGGCGGCCGCGAGGTGCAACTCACGGCGGCGCACATCATGGTCAAGGAGATGGCCATGCTTGGCGAGTTCCGCCAGCGGATCTACCTGGCCGTGGGCATGGCGTTCCTGCTCACCGCCCTGCTCGGCTTCGTGCTGCTGCGCCGCGGCTTGCGGCCGCTGCGCGAGATGGCGGCGCACGCCACCGATATCTCCCCGGCACGCCTGCACAGCCGCATGAGCAGCGACAACACGCCGGTCGAACTGCAGCAGTTGAGCGAAGCCTACAATGCGATGCTCGATCGCCTGGCCGAGGGCTACCAGCGGCTGACCCAATTTTCCGCAGACCTCGCCCACGAAATCCGCACGCCGGTGGGCTCGTTGATGGGGCACTGCCAGGTCGCCCTGCGCCAAGGCCGCAGTGCGGACGAATACCAGGCACTGCTGGCGTCGAATCTGGAGGAGCTGGAGCGTATTTCCCGGATCGTCGAAAGCATCCTGTTCCTCGCGCGCGCCGACGACGCCCAGGCGGTGGTGCAGCGCCAGCCGCTGCAGGTGCACGACGAGCTGGCGCGGGTCACCGACTATTTCGAAGGGCTCGCCGAAGAACGCAAGATCCGCCTGCTGATTTCCGGTGACGCCACCCTGCACGCCGACCCGCTGCTGTTGCGGCGCGCACTGAGCAACCTGGTGGCCAACGCGATCCGCTACGCCGACCCGCACAGCGATGCCCTGATCAGCGTCGAGTCGGCAGAGGGGCAATGCGTGATCGTGGTAGAGAATCAGGGCCCTGCCCTGGAGCCTTCGGCGCTGGCCAGCCTGTTCGATCGTTTCTACCGAGGCGACGCTTCGCGCCAGCATAATTCGGACTCCAATGGCTTGGGACTGGCCATTGTCGCGGCGATCATGCAACTGCACGCCGGTGAGGCCAGCGTGACCCAACCCCAGCCCGGACGCATCCGCTTTGCGCTGCATTTCCCGGCGCCGGGAAGCGGCTGAAACCAGTCTATTCGGGCTTCTTCCTGGACCTAAACGCCGCCACTTTCATGCGATTGCCACAGGTCGCCATGCTGCACCAGCGGCGTCGATGCGACTTGCTCAGGTCGTGAAAGAACAGCACGCAGTCATGGGCTTCGCATTGCCGAACGAACTCGAATGTGTCCCCCGTGACCAGTCTGGCCAGAGCGTCGGCCACCGGCCACAGCAGGCTTGCCGAACCAGCATCCCTGGGCTGCACCGCGATGCGAAACGCCGGTGCCGCGCCATTCCACTGCAAGCCGCTGACAGGGCGCCCGGCCTCGAGAATCTGGTTGACCACTTCAGGGTCGGCTTCTTCCCCGGTCATCGCGGCGTTCACCAGTCCTTTGGCACACGCGCGCAGCGCAAGGGCCTGGGTCAATAGTCCGCGAGCAGTGTCCGCCTGGTCATGCCGCGCAGGCAGGCCAGCAGCATCGAGCCACTTCAGTACGTCCTCGTCGTCACGCAGGCAATCGTGCTGCTGATCGCCCACGCCGTATTGGGTATTGATGAAATCCAGAGCCAGGTTGTCGGCCACGAACAACGTGTCAGGAGCGATGGCGGTAAGATTCATGACGTTCTGTAACCCATAAAATTAGTTTGACAGGTTACCAGAATGTTCCGTAACCTTCAAACATACCAATCAAGGGTTACATTAGGAGCCGTCATGACCATTTCGAAATCCGCAGCCGCGCTTGCCGCTTCGCTGCTGACCAGCGCCGCGTCGAACGCCCATGCCGACCGCACGGTGCACTACCGTTACGAGCAGGTCGGCGATGTCAACGTGTTCTACCGAGAAGCCGGCGATCCGGGCGCGCCCACGGTGTTGCTGCTGCACGGCTTTGCCGCCTCTTCGTTCATGTTTCGCGACCTGATTCCACAACTGGCCGACCGCTACCATGTGATCGCGCCGGATCTGCCTGCATTCGGCTTCACCGAAGCGCCCGCCCGGGGCGACTACGCCTATACCTTCAACCAACTGGCGCAGACCATCGGCCAGTTCACCGAACAGCTCGAGCTGGACCGCTACGCGTTGATGGTCCACGACTACGGTGCTCCAGTGGGTTGGCGCCTGGCCGTGGCGCACCCCGAGCGCGTGAGTGCGATCATCTCGCAGAACGGCAACGCCTATGAGGAAGGTTTGGGCGCTGGTTGGGCACCCATCCAGACCTACTGGCGCGAGCCTACCCAAGAGCACCGCGATGCCTTGCGGGATTTTCCGACACCGGCTTCGATCAAATGGCAGTACCTGGAAGGGGTCAGCGACCCGAGCGCGGTTTCGCCGGACGGCTACACCCTGGAAGGCCTGCAGATCTCGCGGCCCGGCAATGCCGACATCCAGCTGGACCTGGTGCTGGATTACGCCTCCAACGTGGCGATGTACCCCACCTTTCAGGACTACTTCCGCCAGTACCAGCCGCCCCTGCTGGCCGTGTGGGGCGAGCATGACCCGTTCTTCCTTCCAGCCGGCGCCCAGGCCTGGAAGCGCGACTTGCCCCAGGCGGACATTCGCTTCTACGACACCGGCCACTTCGCCCTGGAAACCCATGGCCGGGAGATCATTCCGGTGATCCGCGAATTCCTCGACAAGAACGTTCGCTGAGGGGCGGTGCCGAATGCCCCATTCAGCGAGACGGCGTTGAGCAATGAGTGGCAGGATGCTGTCGTACCAGCACCCCACTCGAGGACCCCGACCCATGCTCTACGTCGTTCTGCTTGGCGGCAAGCACCCCAAGGCGCGCATCGAAGTGCACGATATCGCCTGCGTCGTCGCCGACTCGCTCGAAGCGACCTATCCGCAGCTGAGGGCAGACTGGTTCGGCAGTCAGAAAGGTTTGCACATCGATGCCTGGATGGCGGTGGACGGTGTCGAACAGTGGAAGGTCGAGTTCAGCCCGCTGGCGCCTGGCGCCGGCATGCCGCGGCTGTATGTGATCAATCTTGGTGGCTACGAGGCGCAGTCGTTCGGCGAAGCACACCACTACCTGCTGGTGGTGGCGCACACGGCGCGCGATGCCAAGAGCAGCGCCCGCCGCCAGTGCCTCGAAGACTGGCGCCAGCCCCACACCGACGCCGTATTGGACGTGGACGATTGCGTGCCGATCGACCAGGTCGGCGGTCGTTACGTGCACCTGGTCGAGGGGCCCCACCAAGGCATTCAACAGCGCAACGAATACATCGTGCTGCCATAGAACATCAGTCGGACCGCAGTGCGCCCTTCGCGTGCAGAGCCCGCTCCCACAGAACATCCAACCCCGCCCCCCTTGTGGGAGCGGGCTCTGCCCGCGAAAAGAACGCCGCGGTGGATCAGGCGTTGGGCGCTCGGGTCGTGCGCCAGTGGGCGATCTGCTGCTGGATGTTCCAGTGGATGATTCGTTCGAACAGTGCCTCGGTGAACGCCGGGTCGAAGCCGGCCAAAGTGGCCCACTCCAGGCGCTGTTCGAGCATGGCAGCAACTCGCTCGGGTGCCGGGATCGATTGCTCGCTGGGTTTGAATTGCGCTGCGGCCTTGACGTACTGCAAACGCTGCACCAGGGCGTCGAAGATCTGCCGGTCGTGCCAGTCGATGCCGCAACGGATGTCTTCCAGGTTGGCACAGTCCTGGGGTGTGGGTGGCTGATTCAAGATGGTCTCCCTCGTTCTTCAGGTGGAATGGGCAACGTGTCACGCCATGAGCCGGTCATCACCGCCCGTCGAGCCTGGCTCCGCCGCCCCAGGACGTGCTGCGTGGCGGCAGTTGGGTGTTCGCGTGCCAGCTTCGCTGCAAGGTGGCGCGCCAGGCCTCCGGACGCGCCTCGGCGATCACCTCGTCGATCAGCGCATCGATGACCCGGGTGTCGCTGTGATGCGGCGTGGTGATCAGGTGCGCGGTATCACCCGAGGTGGCCAGGCCGTACTTGCGGGCAATGCCCGGCGAGGGGCAGGGAAACACCACAGTGATGGAGTTCGGGTTGCGCCACGCGTCGATTCCGCCGGCACGCAACCGATTGACCGCGTATTGGGCGCTCTTCAGGCTGTGCGCGACCCGGCGGCGCCACTGGGCTGGCGAATGGGTGCGCAGCGCCGCCCACATGATCATCGGCGTGTGGCCGTTGCGCGAACCGCTGATGGTCTTGTCGCTCGCCGAAATGTAGTCCACCTCCACCGAGATGCGCTCGACGTTCCTGCGTTTGGCCACGACGATGCCGCAGGGAATCGGCGAGCCGATCATCTTGTGCCCGGATACGCAGATCGAATCGATGCCCGCGGCAAAGGTGAACGGCTGCGGCGTATCCACGAACGGCAGAATCATCCCGCTCAGCGCGGCATCGGCATGCAGGTAGTAGTCACGCCGCGCAATACCTGCCTGTTGCAGGCGCGCCTGGATGATGGCGATGTCGTCGACGGCGCCGCGCATGGTAGTGCCGATGTTGGCAAAGATGATCGGGTGCCTTTCCCCGTCCGCTGCGATCTTCGCCAGCAAGTCGTCATAGTCGATCTCACCATTGGGCAGTGCGTCCACGGCGCGGCATTTGATGCGCAGCAGCTTGACGATCTTGGCCACCGAATAGTGGGTGTCCCGCGAATAGTACAAGGTGCCATCGGGAAACAGCTCCCGTGCCAGGTAGCAACCGAACATGTTGCCCTCGGTGCCGCCGTTGGTGACATAGCCCCAGCTGTCCTCGCGGCGAATGTCGAACAGGTCGGCGAAGTACGCCATGACGTCCTTTTCGAAGTCGAAGGAATTGAGCACGTAGTTGCTGTGCTCACCCCAGTCGCCGCAGTTGTTGATGGAAAAGCGCAGGAAGCGCTCAAGTGCGCTGTAGTCGAAATCGGCATTTTCCGGGTAGCCAATGTTGAAGAACTGATGCTCCAGGCAGTGTCGCCAGAAATCATCGAGTCGGGCGGTGTCGGCAGTAGACAATGTCATCGTGGATCCTTTCTGGAATGACCAGGCAAGCCGCACTGCACCAGCACGGCTCGCCGTTTGAATCAGGCAGCTTTCTGGCGGCTCTCGACCAGTGCCCACCAGTTGGCCAGGGTCGGTTCGGTGGCCAGTTCCTCGAAGCTCACGGCCACGCCGCGCTCCTTGAGCTCGGCCGCCAGGCGCATCACCTGGAGGGAATCCAGCCCGTAGAAAATCAGATTCTCCTGAGGGTCGAGGGCGTCACCGTCCTCGATCAGTTGCAGCAGACGTGTCTGCAGCCAGCTGCGGTTGTCTTCCACCGCCAGCAGCTGGCGCAGCCGCTTCTTGTCGATCTTGCCCACGGCCGTCAACGGCATGCTGGGGATCATGCGGATACGATCGGGCAATTTGTATTCAGCGATGCCCAGCGCCAGCAGGTGACGGCGCAGCGCGGGCGCCTTGAGGGCCGGATCGCGAGTGACCACGAACGCGCAGCTCTTCTCGCCCAAGGCCTGGTCCGGCATCGCCACCAGCCCGGCATGGGTCACGTCCGGGTGCAGCACGATGAGGTTTTCGATCTCTTCGGAAGCGATCTTCTCGCCACCACGATTGACCTGATCCTTGATACGGCCCACCACGCGCAGATCACCGCTGGGCAGGCGCTGCACCAGGTCGCCGGAATAGTAATAGCCCTGTTCGTCGAACGCCTGGGCGTTCTGCTCCGGGCTGTTGTAATAGCCGCAGAAGGTGTACGGACCTCGGGTAGCGAGCATTCCCGGCTGGCCGCTGGGCACCTCGGCGCCCTGCTCGTCGACGATTTTGATTTCATCACCAGGGCTCACCGGACGCCCCTGGGTGGTGAACACCTGCTCGTCGCTGTCGTCCAGGCGGGTGTAGTTGATCAACCCTTCGGCCATGCCAAATACCTGCTGCAACTGGCAGCCCAGCACCGCCGGCACCTGGCGCGCCAACGAGTCGGCGAACACCGCGCCGCCCACCTGCAGGTAGTGCAGCGATTGCAACTGCGCGCGGTGCTGGGGCGCGGCCTGCAACCACAGGGCAACGGCACTGGGCACCAGGGCCACGGTATTGACCGCATGCCGCTGGATAAGGGCGAAGCACGCCAGCGGCTCGGGGTTGTCGGCCATGATCACGCAGCCACCGGCGTGAAACACGCCCAGCGCGCCTGGCGAGCTGAGCAGGAAATTGTGCGCGGCCGGCAGGGCACACAGAAAGCGTGTCTGTGTCGTAAGGGCGCAGACTTCGGCGCAGGCGCGCGCGTTGTAGTGGTAGTCGTTGTGGGTGCGCGGGATCAATTTGGGCGTGCCGGTGCTGCCCCCGGACAACTGGAACAGGGCCACTTCATCGGCGGCTGTGGGCGCGTAGGCCACCTGCTCGGTGGCCGGCGTCTCGAGCCATTGGGCGAGGCTGTGCTGGTTGCGCGAATCGGCCAGAAACAGAGCGACCCGAGGCTGGGCCGTCGCTTGTTCGAACAGGCTTTCATAGCTGTCATCGCGAAACACTTCGTGCTCGCGCGAGGCAATCAACAATTGCGGCGACAGCTGCTTGACGTACGCCCCCAGCTCCAGCTTGCGGTGGCTGAACAACGCGTTGAGCGGCACGATGCCGGCCTTGAACAAGGCAAACAATACAATGTAGAACTCGGCAATGTTGGGCAGCTGGACCAGCGCCGCATCGCCACGGCCCAGGCCGCACGCAGCCAGGCGCGAGGCCAGGTTGGACGAGAGGCGGTCAAGCTCGGCGTAGGTGAAGCTGCGCTCGCCACAGATGATTGCCGGCGCGTCGGGTTGTGCCTGGCAGCGCTCTTCGAGGATGCGCGTCAGTGGCCGGTCGAGCCAGTAGCCAAGGTCGCGGTAGGCCTGGGCACGGTCCTGTGGCCAGCGGGTGAATTCGATAGTCATGGTTTCACTCGTCATGAGGAAGGGCAAATCACGCGTGCAGTCCGCACGCCTGGAGCATGGTGCGCAGCTTGGTCTGGACCTCGGCCCATTCCGCCGCCGGTTGCGAGGCTTCGACGATACCGGCGCCGGCGAACAGCCTGACCCGCGGGCCTGAGACCGTACCGCAGCGAATGGTCACGACCCATTCGCCGTTGCCCTGGGCGTCGCACCAGCCGACCATGCCGGTGAACAGGCCGCGCTCGGTGGGTTCGACGAAACGAATCAGACGCCGCGCCAATTCGGTGGGAAAACCGCACACGGCAGGCGTGGGATGCAGGCGACAGGCCAGTTGCAGGGCCGACACGGAGGCGTCGGCCAAGGTGCCTTCGATGCGCGTCGACAGGTGCCAGAGGGTCGGGGTGCTGATCAGCGAAGGCCGCGGCGGTACGTCCAGCCGGGTGCACAGCTCGCTGACCCGCGCGGCGATGTCTGCGGTGACGAAGCCATGCTCGTAGTGGTCCTTGTCCGATTCGGACAACCACTGGGCATTGCGTCGATCGGCGTCGGCATCGGTCATGCGCTTGGCCGAACCGGCCAGCGGATTGGAAACGAACGAGGCGCCGTGCTTGCGCACCAGCAACTCGGGGCTCACGCCCAGCAAGGTGCCGCCGTCGGCCATGGGCACGCGAAAGTGATAGCCGCTGGGGTTCTGCACCCGCAGGTTATGGGCCAGGGCGTTCACGTCGATGGCCTGGCTGAACACCAGTTCGCGCTGCACCGACAGCACCGCCTTGCGCACGTCGCTGTAGCCGAAGTTGGCCACGGCGTGCTCGACCGAGCGCATGAACGCGTGCTGGTCGGGCAGGTTGCGCTGCTCCAGCAACGACGGCATGGGGCTCGGCGTACCCGCCCCGCCCGGCTCCAAGTCGTGCCACTGCGCCTGCTCCGGAACGTAGAGGCACGACGCTTCGGACGGGTCGAAGGGAATCGCACCGACCACCATCGGCACGGCCTGCCCGGCCTTTCGCGCCTGCTCGAAAGCGCGCTGGATGGCTTGCTGGAAGCGACCCTGCGCGTCCTGCCCGCCCACCGCCGGAGTCTCGATGCGCTGTGCCAGCCCGCGGGCACGCAACTCGCGCTGACCCGACATGAACGAAAAATTGTCATCTTGCACAACGTGTTGCACGTCTTGCGGCGCAGTCGCCCTGACTATGGCTGATCTCATCTGAGGTGTCGCCTCCCTGCCCTGGAATGTAAGTTTTAATTGCGAATGTTAATGATTATTGTTTCTAATGGTGACGACATAAACGGAACGTTGTCAATCATGTGAGACGAGTGAGCCATGCGAGAGTTAACTTCGATGCAAGCCGCCTGCTGGATCGGGCGTACTGCTCATGCGGCCTTGGGGAGCGTGTCAGCTCACCTGTACGCCGAGTTCGATGGCGCTGGAATCGACCTCGAACGCCTGCGCTCGGCGCTGCAAGATGCCTGTAGCCGTCACCCCATGCTGCGCCTGCGGGTCAGCCCCGAGGGCTTGCAACACACCCCGCCAACGGCGCGCGGGCCGGCGCTTGAAGTCGACGACTTGAGCGATCTGCCGGCCGTGCAATTGCAACAGGCGCTACAGCGCAAACGCGAAGCCTGGACCCATCAGCAGCTGGATCTGGTAGACGTCGGCGGGCTGCGCGTGGGCGTCAGCCTGCTGCCCGAGAATCGCTTCCGCCTGCACGTCGACAGCGACATGATCGCTATCGACCCGTCCAGTTTTCCCACGCTGATGGAAGACCTGGCCGTCGGTTACGAAGCACCCGAGCAGCCGGCTTCGACGCCGCCGACGTTTTTCCAGTGGCTGGACACCTTGCGGGCAGACCCTGCGGTGAAGGCTGCCCGCGACCGCGATCGCCACTGGTGGCGCCAGCGCCTGGACCACATCGCGCCCGCCCCAACCCTGCCCCTGCTCGAATCAAGCGCAGCGCAGCCGCACAGCCAGCGCCTGCATACCTGGCTCGACGCCGGGCACTACCAAGCCCTGCAGAAGCTGGCGCGGGAGCGCCGACTGACCCTGTCCAGCCTGATGCTGGGGCTGTTCGCGTCGGTGCTGGGCGAGCGCACCGGCGATCCACGCTTTCGCCTCAATGTCCCCAGCTTCTGGCGCGCGCCGGTGCAGCCCCAGGTGCAGGGCATCATCGGCGAATTCGCCAACGTGCTGATCGTCGACGTGGAGATGGCCGACGCCAGCAGTCCCGCGACTCTGTGCCGACAGCTGGGTGACAGCCTGATCCAGGCCCTGGAGCACTGCGCCTATTCCGGCGTCGACCTGATGCGCGACCTGTCGCGGCATACGGGCTCGGCGCAACTGGCGCCGGTGGTCTTCACCGCTGCGTTGGAGCGCAGCAAGGGCGAGCTGTTCTCCGAACGTGTGCGGCGGGCGTTCGGCCCGATGAACTGGGTGATCTCCCAAGGTCCGCAGGTGGCCCTGGACGTTCAGGTCGCTCACATCGACGAAGGGCTTTCGATCAACTGGGATATCCGTGTCGATGCCCTGCCGCTGGCCTGGGTGTCCCCTCTGTTCGAGCGCTTCGTCGCGCGGGTGCAAGCGGTTGCCGCCGATCCGACCCGCCTGGATCAACCCCTGTCGTCGCCGCCGGCCCGACGCCCGTTGAACGCTTTGCAGCAGGCCTACCTGCTGGGGCGCGGCGCGCACATGCCGCTGGGCGGCGTGGCCATGCAGGAATTTCGCGAATACCGCGGGCACATCGACACAGCCGTGCTGCGTGCCCGCCTGGCCGACATGGTCCGGCGCCACCCGAGCCTGCGTACCCACATCGATGCCCAGCGCTGCGTGCAGTACGTCAGCGATGTGGCCGAGCCCCATCTGGATGAAATCGACCTGCGCCACTTGCCCCTGAGCGATGGCCTGCGCGAGGTGGAAGAGCGCCGCGAAGCTTACGCACATGCCGTGTTCGGCCTGCACGCGGCGCCGTGGAACGTCACGCTGTTCGAACTGGCGCAGGACCAGCACGTCGTGTTCGTGCGCATGGACGCCCTGATTGTGGACGGCCACTCCATCGCAGCGTTGCTGGTGGAGTTGTTCACCGGCACGCCCGAGCAGCCCTCGGCAGCAGCGGCCCCGCTGCCAGCACCGGCCGCGAACGAGCAACGCAAGGCAGACATGGCCTACTGGCGCGAGAAGCTTGCGGCGGTCAGCGGGCCGCCCTGCCTGCCGTGGAAACGACCGCTTGCCCAGGCTGGTCCGTCTCGCTACCAACGGCAGAGTCTGCAGGTGCCCCAATCGCGCTTTGCAGCGCTGAGCCGACGGGCCGCACAACAGCGCCTGTTCAAGAATTCCGCACTGATGGCGGTGGTTCTGGAAGTGCTCTCGCACTGGCTCGACGAGGGCGATCTGTGCGTCGCCCTGCCGGTCGCGCCAACCCGCAGCGCCGACCTGGCCAACCACTCGAGCTTTATCGCCATCAACTGGATTGCCGATCGGCGCCCGTTCACCGAACGTGCCAAGGCGCTGCAGGTGGATGTGCTGGAGGGACTGCAGCACCTGGCGTATTCCGGGGTCGACCTGACTCGTTTGCTGTTCGAGCGCCACGGCCCGGGGCCGGTGTTGCCGGTGGTGATCACCAGCGGCCTGTCGTGGCCGGTGACGCCAGCCGACAGCGCCATGGGCCTGCACGGCGGGCTGACCCAGACGCCGCAGGTGGCCATGGACATTCGCCTGTCGACCGACGCCCAAGGCTCGCTGCGGGTCGATATCGACTATGCCCACGAGGTCATGGATTCGGCGCAAGTCAGCGACATTCTGCGCATGCTGGACGACGCCATCAGCCAGATCGCCGCCCACGACAGCTTCACCCTGGAAACGGCGCCGCTGCTCGACACCGCCCACTATCGCCGCAACAGCCCCGAGCGCGATGCCTGCCAGGCACCTTTCCTGGCCCACATCGCCGAGCAGGTTTTCGATGCCGACAACACCCGCACTGCACTCATCTGCGGATCCCGGCGGCTGAGCTACGCCGAACTGGGCAACGGCGTGGCGCGGGTGATCGCCGCCTTGCAGGCCCGAGGCCTCACGCGCGGTCACGTGGTCGCGATCTGTCTGCCCCGCAGCCCGGAGCACACGATGCTGACGCTGGCCTGCGCGCTGACAGGTGTGATCTGGGTGCCCATCGATGCTCAAGCACCCGAGCAACGCCGCCGCTACCTGCTGGACAACTGCCAACCTGATCTGGTCGTACTGGCCGATCTCGAACCCATCGAACAGCCAATGGCCATCATGGCCGAGCTGCTCGCCAAGCACGCGCCCTTCCCCGTGTCGTTGCCCGATTTTTCCCTGAGTGAAGCGCCCGCCTATTATCTGTACACCTCGGGGACCACGGGCCAACCCAAATGCGTGGTGCTGAACAACCGCGCGACCGCCAACGTCATCGGCAGCACGCTGGCGCGGTGGCAAGTCAGCCAGAACGACGTGCTCATGTCAGTGACGCCGCTGCACCACGACATGTCGCTGTTCGACGTCTTCGGCAGCCTCAGCGCCGGAGCCACGCTGGTGCTGCCGGCGGTGAACGAGGACAAGGACGCGGTGCGTTGGAACCAGTTGATCGCCGAGCATCGGGTCAGCCTCTGGTGTTCGGTACCAGCGATCGTGGAAATGCTCCTGGCCGGTCGCGGCGAGCATGACCTGCGCAGCCTGCGCCTGATCGCCCAGGGTGGCGACTACATCAAGCCGGTGGTGATCGCCCAGTTGCGCGAATGCCTGCCGCACGCCCGCCTGATCTCCCTGGGCGGGCCCACCGAAACCACCATCTGGAGCATCTGGCACGAGATCGGCAACGACGACCGCACGCTGATTCCCTACGGCGAGCCGTTGCCGGGCAACCGTTATCTGCTGCTCGATGACCACGGCCGGCATTGCCCGCCGGGCGTTGTGGGGCGTATCCACACCGCGGGCGTGAACCTGGCGCTCGGTTATCTGGAAGGCGGCGAATACACGCAGACCGATTTCATCACGGTCGGCGATGAACAGGGCCACCCGATCAGGGCCTTTCGCAGCGGCGACCGCGGACGCTACCGGAGCGATGGCACCCTGCTCTTCGACAGCCGGGTCAACGGCTATGTGAAAGTGCGCGGCGTGCGCGTCTCGCTGCCCGATGTCGAGAAGGTCCTGAGCAACCATCCTGCGCTGTGCCAGGTGCTGGTAGTGGATTACCAGGACTCCAGCCAGGGCGAAACCAACCTCGGCGTGCTGTACGTGAGCGCTGCCGGCATGCCGCCAGTCAGCGTCGTCCAAGTGCGCAATTACGCCCGCGAACACCTGCAGCCTTCGCACCTGCCAACGCGCCTGCTGGCCGTCAACCAGCTGCCGCTGTCGCAGAACGGCAAGGTCGACCGCCGGCAGGCACGCGCGCTGCTCGCCGTACCGGCCACCGAGTCGTCGCCGGCTGCCGACACGCTGGCGCTGTCCGTGCTGCAGGTCTACCTGAGCGTGTTGGGCCGCCCGGCGCAGCATGCCGACGACGTTACCACCCACTTCATCAGCCTGGGCTTGCGACCACAGCACCTGAAAGCCATTGCGGCCGGGCTACGCGAGCGTTTCGCAGTGACGTTGTCGCCCGGCCAGCTACTGCAGTGCCGCAATGCCCACGACGTGCAGCGCCTGCTCGCCAAGAGCGCAGCCACGTTGACCGACTGAATCGAATGCGGCGCCCTGCAACGGCGTCGCGCCCACCCGACAATGCTCATGGAGAGACGGGATGACGGATGTAACGACGATAGACATTGCAGGCATAGGCATCGGCCCGTTCAATCTGGGCCTGGCCGCGCTGCTCGATGGCCACCCCGAGGTGAGTCATCTGTTCCTGGAACGCAAGAGCGAGTTTCGCTGGCACGAAGGCCTGCTCCTTCCCGGCACCACCTTGCAGGTGCCCTTTCTGGCGGACCTGGTGACCATGGCCGATCCAACCCACCCTTTGAGCTACCTCAATTACCTGCATCACCACGATCGGCTGCACGCGTTCTATTACTACGACAACTTCCAGGTACCTCGGCTGGAATACGACCACTACTGCCGCTGGGCAGCCCAGCGCCTGGGTGCCTGCCGTTTCGACGAGGAAGTCTGCGAGGTGACCCATGACGCCGACACCCAGCGTTTCCTGATCCAGAGCCAGTCGATCTCGGGGTTCAAGCGTCAATACCGCAGCCGACACCTGGCCGTAGGCATCGGCACCCAGCCCCTGCTGCCCCAGTGGGCACAGGTCAGGAGCACTGCGCCGATCATGCACTCGGCGCAATTCGGCAAACGTCAGGCGGAACTGGCCGAGTGCCGGCAGGTTACCGTCATCGGTTCCGGGCAAAGCGCAGCGGAATGTGTACTGGCACTGTTCAGCGAACTGACGCCGGCGCGGGTCGCGGCAGGCGCCTCGATCCGCTGGATCACGCGCTCGCCGGGCTTTCATCCGATGGAGTACTCAAAGCTGGGCCAGGAATGCTTCACCCCTGCCTATATGGACTACTTCCATAGTCTGGCGCCCGAGCGACGGCGCGAAGTGGTTGCCGGGCAAGGGTTGCTGTACAAGGGCATCAGTTTTTCGACCATCGGCGCCTTGTACGACCTGATCTACGAGCGCTCCATCGGCGGGCGTGACCCAGGGCTGACCTTGCTGTCGAACTGCGAGGTGCAGCGTGTGGAGGATGTTCACGGCGCACTGCGTATCGCCTACCGGCACCGTGAACTGGACCAGACCGGCACGCTCGAAGCGGACGCCATCGTTGCGGCGACCGGTTACCGGCACACCTGGCCGCAGTGGTTCGAACGGCTCAAGGACACACTGCTGGACACCGACAGCTATGGTGACTGCGTGGTGCAGGCGGATTTCACCGCGCGCCGCCGTGACGACGGCGCCGGCAAGATCTTCATCCAGAACGCGGAAATCTTTCAGCACGGCGTCGGCTCACCCGACCTGGGCATCGCCCCGACGCGCAACGCCACCATCGTCAACCAACTGCTGGGGCGCGCCCGCTACCGACTGCCAAAACGCTCGTCGTTCCAGCGCTACGGCATGCATCAGGACTGAACCGCGCCCCGCGCCCCTCCGTAGGAGCGGTCCGTGGCCGCGAAAATCACACCGCGGTCAGCCTGATGCACCGCGGTGAACCCTTCGCGGCCGATGACCGCTCCTACAAGGGACGGCGCTAGACGCTCAACTGCCCCACTGATGCTTTTGCTCCTTCCCTGTCAGTGGACGCGGTCAACACCTGCTCGATTGCGCGGCTGACACGGTCCATCTGCATGGCGCTGTAGCGCGCGGTTTGATAGGTGACGACCAGTCGCAACGAGCGCTGGCCCTCAAACATGTTTTCCATGATTTCGAACTGCATGCCGAACATCGACTGGCTCTTTTCCGGGTCGACCTGCCGGTAGCGGATCGCTTCGCCGTCGGCCCCACGCAGCGCGCCATTCAAGGCGTTGCTGGCGTGAATCTGGATGTAGACGTCGAACAACAGGCCGTCCGCGGGGGTCATGCCCAATGCCTGCTGGATCTGCTCCAGCGGCACGTCGGCGTAGGCCATGGAATCATTGATCAGGCTGCTGACTGCCTCGACCATAGATCCCAGTGCCTGCTGCGCATCGAAGCGCACGCGATGGGCGACCATGGTGGTGAAGTAGCCGACCGTGTTGTAGTAGGCCGGATCGGTGCGTCCGGAAGCCGAGGTACCGATCACCAGTTCCTCGAGGCCGCCGACCTTGTGCAAGGCCAAGGCAATGGCGGTGTACAGCACGCCGAACAGGGAAGCACTGTTGTGCCTGGCAAACCGCTGCAGGCCATCGGTCAGCTCCTGGCTCGGGGTGATCTCGAACCATTGTGCCTGGATGCCGGATTCGCTCGCACGCGCGCCGGCCGCACTGGCTTGGCCAGGCAGCTGCAGGCCGCGCGTGGCATCGCCCAGCATGTCGGTCCAGTAGGCCAGGTGCCGTGGGTCGATGCCGGCGATGCGAGCGCGCGTGGCGTACTCGTGAAAGGCCGGCGCCGGCTCGTGCCAGACCGGCACCCGGTCGGCGGCGCGCGCGGCGTAGGCCTGGCTCAGGTCCTGCATCAGCACGTTGAGCGACCACTCGTCGATGGCCATGTGGTGGACGAGTAGCGAAAGCGTCTGCCCCGCCTGTTGCCCGTCACGCAGGAAGCGCACGCGCATCGGCAGCTCGCGGGACAGGTCGAAAACATGCCCCGCTTCGCTGGCCAGGCTGGCACCCTCGCTGTGCTGGCTGGACCAGAACCAGCGGTACTGGCTCAGCCGCTCCAGGGGTACCTGCCGCTGGTAGGGTTCGCCTTCATCGAAATGAAAGGTCGTGCGCAGGCTGGCATGGCGCTCGACCAGATCGTGGAAGGCGCGCTCGAAAACGGCCTCGTCGACCGGTTCGCGAAACGCCACGGCGAACGGCAGGTTGAAGATCGTGCCGAAATCGAAGGCGGCGTACGCACGCCCGAGCGACGCCTGCGCCGGTGCGAAAGGGGCGGTTCGCACAGGTGTCGACGAGGCCACTGCAGCGGCCAATGCACGCTGTTCGCGGCGACGTGCCCGTTGTGCCAGCGCGCCCGCCGTGGACGCGCTGAAGAAGTCGTTGAAGTCCACCTCCACGCCGTGGCTGTCTGCAAGTTTGCCGATGATTCGCGTCGCCAGCAGGGAATGGCCACCAAATTCGAAGAAGTCGTCTTCCAACGTCATGCTCGGCTCCGCCAGCGTGTTGCGGAACTCGCCGAGGATCAGCGCGCCCATGGCGTCGGCATCGTTCGACACCTGGGGGTCGGCCGATGGCGAAGCCAGCGGTGGGCTGTCGGTGGCCTGGCGCATCAGCCACGGCAGGTGCGGCACGCCCACGGGACGACCGTCGTAGGCATCCAGGACCAGTCGATACAGGTCGTCTTCGCGACAGGTCTGGTCCAGCACCTCATGCAGCACGAACCCGAGGATCACGCCCTGCCCGGTCTGGATCACCAGGGCAGCGAGCGGCGCCTGGGTTTCGGCGTCCCAGGGCGACGCCTGACGGGCCAGCAGCAGGTCGCCTGCCTGCGCCGGAGTATCGACGTGCAGCACGGCGACACAGGCTTGCCAATCCTCGGCCGTGACCTTGCGCAACTCGCCTTCATCGTCGAACAGATAACGGGCATTGAGCGCCGGCAGTGCATCGATGACCGCCCTCAGGGCGGACTCCAGGCGCTGGGTATCGAATGCGCAGCCTAGCGACCAGGCGCAGAAATGCTTGCGGATCTGCTCGGGATACTGCTGCTGGAGCAGCCACGCCTGCTCTTCATGGGGCGTAAGCGGCGTCTGCAATACGTTGTCAGGACGGGTTTCCATCATGGAAATAAGCACCTTGGTTGGCAGGAAAAACAAGGCCGCGGCCGATGCATGAACGCGGCAGGACGGCGAGGAAGAGCGGTGCGTTTGCACTCGCGAAACAAACACCGTATCGTGCAAATGATAATCATACTTATTAGCATTCGTCAAAATCGCAGCGTCGACATGGGGTGGGGAAAGGCATCGTGGACAACGGATCGTTCGCGCTCAGACAACAAGTGGAGCGGCTCTACAAAGATCATCACGGCTGGCTCAGCGGCCTTTTGCGACGCAAGCTGGGCAACTCGACGGACGCCGCGGACCTGGCGCACGACATCTACCTCAACCTCATCCGCAAGGGCGCCGTGCCAGCGCCCGAGCACTGTCGCTGCTACCTCACGCAGATCGCCAAGGGCATGCTCATCGACCTCTACCGTCGTCGCAGCCTGGAAGCCGGGCACCTGGAACGCCTGAGGCACCAGGACGTGCCACTGGGGCCATCGGAAGAGAGTCGCGCCCTGGCGTTCGAAGCACTGACCCAGGTCGACGCCGTCATCAACCAGCAGCCGGCCAAGGCCCGCCAGGCCCTGCTCCTGCATCGCCTGAGCGGAATGGGCCATCGCGAAATCGCCAGTCAGATCAATGTGTCGGTGTCGTCCGTGGAGAAGTACATCGCCAGCGCCATGCGCGCCTGCCAGCCCTTCGCCAGCGATCGCTGCAGCCATTGAGGAATATTCGCCGTCGCTCGTAATACACGGTAAGCACCGTGCATCCACGACCTGTGCCGAGCCTGCACACCTTGCCGAGGGCCCTGCCCTCTTTACGGAGATTCAATGAGCGCCGCACCCGCTACCGACCCCCCTGTCGCCGAAGGCCCGATATCCCAGCTGCTCCGGCCCATTCGTGGCCGCTTGATCGTGGCGGCCATCCTCGCCGGCCTGGGTACCACCCTGACCTTGCTGCCACTGGCCGCAATCGCCTACCTCGCCGGCCTGGCGCTGGACCCTGCCGACGGCGGGGTCTGGGCGCTGGAGTCGACTGCGCACGTGTGGCCCGTCATCGCCGGCAGCCTGGCCTGCCTGATGCTGGGCATGATCCTGCTCTCGCTGGGCGAAATGCTCGCCCATCTGCTCGACAACCAGATCACTTCACACCTGCGCCTGGCCATTACCCGCAGGCTGGGCAAGGTACCGTTGGGCTGGTTCACCGCGCGGGCCTCGGGCGAGGTCAAGCAGGCAATGCAGGATGACGTCGATACCCTGCACAGCCTGACCGCGCACTTCTACACCACGGTCGGTCGCTCGCTGGGGGCGGTGTCGTTCGCCACGGTGTACCTGTTCGCCACGGACTGGCGCATGGCAGTCATCTCGCTGCTGCCCTTTCCGCTGTTTTTCCTGTTCGTTTCCAGGGCAACCCGGGCAAGCAGCGCCAACATGCAGGCGTTCGGCGCCGGGATGGCGCGCATCAACAACGCCGTGGTGGAATTCGTCAACGGCATCACCGTGGTCAAGTCCTTCGGTATCGAGGGCAAGGCCCAGGCCAACTACCGTGAGGCCGTGGACGGCTTCGCGCTGGCGTTCGAGGATTTCGCCCGCCCCCTGGTCAGTGCCATGGCCAATGCCCATGCGCTGATCACCCCGGTGGTGGTGCTCGGCATCGTGCTGGCGTTCGGCACGCTGTTCACCTGGCTGGGCTGGATCGAAGCCATCGACCTGCTGCCCTTCGTCCTGGTGGCGCCCAGCCTGTGCGCGCCCTTGCTGCTGCTCAGCTACATCACCCATGACCTGCACAACGCAACGGGCGCGGCCCTGCGCATTCAGCAATTGCTGGCCACCCCGGAACTGGCCAGCCCAACGGCTGCAGCCATCGACCTGCCGGCACGAACCGAACTGCAGGTGCAGAACCTGAGCTACAGCTACGACGGCGAAACGCCGGCGTTGAGCAACATCGATCTAACCCTCAGGCCCGGCACGGTCACGGCCGTGGTGGGGCCGTCCGGCGCTGGCAAGTCGACCCTGGCGCGCCTGTTGTTGCGCTTCTTCGACCCGGATACCGGGCGCATTACCCTGGGTGGCGTCGACCTGCGCCAGATCGACAGCACGCAGTTGTATCGGCATATCGGCTTCGTACTGCAGGACGTGCGCCTGATCCACGCCAGCCTGCGCGACAACATCGCCCTGGGCCGCGCCTCGGCCAGCCTCGACGAGATCGAGCAGGCAGCGCGCCTGGCCAACGTGCACGAGCGGATCATCGCCCTGCCCCGTGGCTACGATTCGGTGGTGGGCGAAGACGCGCAACTGTCCGGAGGCGAACTGCAGCGAGTCAGCATTGCCCGCGCCATGCTGCTCGACCCGGCCGTGCTGGTCCTCGACGAAGCCACCGCCGCCGCCGACGCCGAGAACGAGGTGCACATCCAGCAGGCCCTTTCACGCTTCGCCCAGGGCCGCACCGTGCTGGTGATCGCCCACCGTCTGGATACGGTGATGCACGCCGACCACATCATCCTGATCGACCACGGCAGCATTCAGGAGCAAGGCACCCACGCGCAATTGCTCGCCACTGGCGGCCGGTACGCCCGGCTGTGGCAAGCGGGCGACTACCCGAACACCGAGCTTGCGGAGCACGGCCCATGCTGAACACTTTCCTGCGGCTGCTGGGCAACGACGCCGACGTGCTCTATCGCTACCTGGGGCTGACCCTGCTGTACGGGCTGCTCAACGGGCTGACCATCGTCGCCGTGATACCCGTGCTCACCGGGTTGCTGGGCCACGACATCACGGCCGCCACGCGCGGGCTGGTCCCGATGCTGGTCGGCGCAGGGTTGTGCTGGGCGCTGCGTCGGGTGGTCGAGAAAACCGGCGTACGCTTCGGCATGGCCGTGCTGCAAACCGGCCGCCATCGCTTGAGCGAGCACGTCGCGCGACTGCCGGTCGGCTGGTTCGACCCAGACAACACCGCTCGTCTGAGCCATGTCTCGACCCAGGGCATGATGGCCTTGGCACAACTGCCCGCCCACGTCCTGACGCCCCTGATCACCAGCGTCATCACCCCGCTGGCAGTAGTGGCCGGGCTGTTCTGGTTGAATCTGCAGATGGCCCTGATCGCCTCGGTGACCCTGCCGCTGTTGCTTGCCGTGTTCACCCTGACGGCCCGGATGGGGCAACGCAGCGACGCCCGATTCCATGCCAGCAGCGCCCGAGCCAGTCGGCGCATGGTGGAGTTCGCCCAGGCCCAGTCGGTCCTGCGCGCATTCAACGGCGAAGACGGTGGCGCACGGTTTGTGCAGCAGGCGATTGCCGGCCAGCAGCAGTCGGCCCGGCGCCTGATTCACGTCTCGGCCATGTCGGTGGTACTCAACAGCTGGGCCGTCCAGGCCAGCTTCGCAGCACTGCTGGCAGCTGCCGGGTGGGCGTTGCACTCGTCTGCCGGCAGCGCGACACCCGCTTCGATGGCAGCGCTGGTGGTGGCGCTGGTGCTGGCCAGTCGGTTCATCGACCCGCTGCTGGAGGTCGCCAGCTACAGCGAAGTGTTGCGCGGCGCGCGCGGACAACTGGCCGTGGTCGATGAGCTGTTCGCCGTGCAGCCGCTGCCGATGCCGATGCCGCAGACAGCGGCGGAGCCTGCCGACAACAGCGTGGCGTTCGACGACGTGAGCTTCGGCTACACCGCCGACCAGGCGCCGATCCTGCAGGGGATCAACCTGCACATCGCGGCGGGAAGCATGACCGCCGTGGTCGGCGCCTCAGGATCGGGCAAGACCACTCTGGTGCGATTGATCGCGCGCTTCTTCGACGTTGGCCAGGGCAGCGTACAGATCGGCGGTGTGGACGTTCGGCAGCTGTCCAGCGCCTGGCTGGCGGCGCAGACCAGTCAGATATTCCAGGACGCCTACCTGTTCCAGGGCAGCATCGCCGCCAACATCGGCGTCGGCAGGGCCGATGCCAGTCGCGAGCAGATCCTGCAGGCTGCCGAGCAGGCCGGCGTGCTGGAGATCGTCGCACGTTTGCCGCACGGGCTCGACACCCAGGTCGGCGAAGGCGGCGCACGGCTTTCCGGCGGCGAGCGCCAGCGCATCGCGATTGCCCGGGCACTGCTCAAGGATGCGCCGATCCTGCTGATCGACGAAGCCACCTCGGCCCTCGATGCCGAAAACCAGGCAGCCATCGCGCGAACCCTGGCCCGGTTGCGCGGCAAGCGCACGCTGGTGGTGATCGCGCACCAGCTGTCGACGGTGGAAATGGCCGACCAGATCGTGGTGCTGGAGAGTGGGCGCATCGCCGAACGGGGCAGCCATGCCCAGCTCAGCCGCCAGGCCGGGCCCTACGCGCGCTTCCTGGCGCAGCGACGCGCCGCCAAGGGTTGGCGGCTGGCCGCGGCAGCGGCGGACGAGGACGCTACGTGAGGGCGGCGAGCTGGCCGGTTGCATTCCTGCTGCTGTGCGGGCTGTCCTTGACGCTGGGGGTCAAGGAGGTGTCCTGGAGCGAGCTGTGGAATTTCTCCGGCGATGCCTGGCTGACCCTCACCGCCAGCCGTCTGCCGCGCCTCGCGGCACTGGTGTTGACCGGTGCCGGGCTGGCCATGTGCGGGGTGATCCTGCAGCAGATCGTGCGCAACCGCTTCGTCGAGCCGGCCACCTGCGGCGGCCTCGATGCAGCCAAGCTGGGAATCCTGATGTCGCTGAGCATAGCCCCGGCCTCGAGCAGCACGGTCAGAATGCTGTTCGCCCTGGGCTTCTGCTTTCTTGCCAGCGTGCTCTTCGTGGCGATCATTCGCCGCATCCAGTTCAAGAGCGTGGTGCTGGTACCCGTGGTCGGCCTGATGTACGGCAGCGTGCTCAGCGCACTCGCCGAATTCCACGCCTATCGCCACAACCTTCTGCAGAGCATGCAGGGCTGGATGCTCGGCGACTTCTCCAAGATCGTGCAGGGCAACTACGAAATCATCTATCTGATCCTGCCGATCGTGCTGCTCACCTACCTGTTCGCCCAGCGCTTCACCATTCTGGGCATGGGCGAAGGCATGGCCAGCAGCCTGGGGGTGAACTACGCCGCCAACGCCGCCGTGGGCCTGATGCTGGTGGCCGTGTGCGTATCGGCGACGGTGATCACCGTGGGGGCGATACCCTTCGTGGGCCTAGTGGTGCCCAACCTGGTGGCGCTCTACCACGGCGAAAACCTGCAGCGCACGCTGCCCATCGTGGCGCTGTGCGGGGCGGCGCTGCTGCTGGTCTGCGACATCATCGGGCGCCTGCTGATCTACCCCTTCGAGGTGCCGATCGGCTTGACCGCAGGCAGCATCGGCGGCGTGGTGTTCCTGATCGTGCTCCTGAGAAAGTACACATGAACCCGAACGCGACCCGCTACGGACTCTGGCTCTCGGTACTGGCATTGGCTGTGGCTTTCGTGCTGCTGGGCTCGGGAATGGATTTCGCCTACGTGATCCCACGACGCCTGATTCGTCTGGCCGCCATGGTCATCGCCGGTGTCTGCATCGGCTACTCCTCGGTGATGTTCCAGACGATCGTCGGCAACCGCATCCTGACTCCGGCGGTCATGGGTTACGAGTCCATCTACCTGCTGTTCCAGGCCCTGTTGATCCTCTGCCTGGGCACGCACAGCCTGGTACTGCTCGGCCGGGGCGGCAACGCGCTGCTGTCGATCGTGCTGATGCTCGGCTATTCGTGGCTGATCCACCATTGGCTGTTCCGCGATGGGCGCAGCAACGTCTACCTGCTGTTGCTGCTGGGGCTGGTGTTGAGCATGGTGATGGCTACCTTCACCCAGTTCATCCAGTTGAAGATCAGTCCAGGCGAGTTCTCGATCCTGCAGGGCTTCAGCTATGCCTCGTTCAACCGGGCTCGGCTGGACCAGGTGATCTACGGCGGCGTGCTGGTCGTCGGCGCATGCCTGCTGGTGCACCGTACCTTGCCGGTACTCGATGTACTGGCGCTGGGCCGCGACCAGGCCGTCTCGCTGGGCGTCGACTACGCACCCAGCGTGCGCCTGCAACTGGCACTGATCGCCGTGCTGGTGGCCGTGTCCACCAGCCTGGTCGGCCCCACCGCCTTCATGGGGGTGATCGTCGCCAACATCAGCTACGCCCTGGCCCGCACCGCGCGCCACCACGCCACCCTGCCGACCGCCTGCGGTGTCGCCATCGGCGTGTTCATCGTTGCCCAGTACCTGGTCGAGCAGCTGTTCAACTACAACACCTCCGTCAGCATTCTCATCAACCTGGTGTGTGGCGTGTACTTCCTCACGCTGATGATCCGCACCCGAGGCAGCCCATGATCGCCCTCAGCCACGTGCACAAATCCTACGGCAGCACCCCGGTGCTGAACGACGTCAGCGTGCGGTTTCCGTCCGGCAAGGTGACCTCGTTGATAGGTCCCAACGGCGCCGGCAAGACTACCCTGCTGATGCTCATTGCCCGCCTGCAGAAGCCGTCGCAGGGCACCTTGACCCTGAACGGCCGCGACAGCGCCCGCATTGCCGTGCGCGATTACGCAAGGCAAGTCGCTACCCTGCGCCAGACCCAATCATTCAGCCTGCGCCTGACGGTCGAAGAGCTGGTCGCCTTCGGTCGCTTCCCCTACAGCCAGGGCAACCTCACCGACGCCGACCACGCGGCAATCGACCAGGCCATCGGTTTTCTGTCCCTGCAGGCACTGCGCAGCTGCTACATCGACGAACTGAGCGGTGGACAACGGCAGCTGGCGTTCCTGGCCATGACCATCGCCCAGCAGACCGACTATCTGCTGCTGGACGAGCCGCTCAACAACCTCGACATGAAACACGCCGTAATGATCATGGGCGCCCTGCGCAGGCTGTGCGACGAACAGGGGCGCACGGTAATCCTGGTCGTGCACGACATCAATTTTGCCGCCAATTATTCCGACCACATCGTTGCCATGAAGAACGGCACCGTGCACAGCCAGGGCCCGGTCGCGCAGGTGGTCAACGAAGCATGCCTGCGCGATCTCTACGAACTGGATTTCGAAATCCTGCGCAGCGAACGCGGGTTCGTCTGCAACTATTTCAACCCCTCGACATCAAGGCAACCGATATGAACACCCCACACCACAAGGTCGCCGGTGGCCTGCTGGCATTGGCCATCAGCACGCTCTACGGCTGCGACCAACCCACGGCCGGGGTCACCCCACCCGCTGCCGTGCAAGCCGCGCCTGCCACCACCGCCTACACGCCGATCACCGTGAAGCATGCCCTGGGTACGACCACTATCGACAAGCTGCCGCAACGTGTCGTGGCCTTCGACATGAGCGAACTGGACAGCCTCGACCAACTCGGCGCGCCGGTAGTGGGCATCGCCAAGGACTACGTCGCCGACTTTCTGCTCAAGTACCGCGATGATCCGAACATCGCCGATGTCGGTACCACCATCGAACCCAACCTCGAGCGCCTGCACGCGCTCAAGCCCGACCTGATCCTGATCTCGCCGTTGCAGGCGCGCAGCTATGACGAGCTCAGCCAGATCGCACCGACGGTCTACGACGACATCGACCTGACCAACAAACAGGGCAATTTCATCGAAACGGCAAAGCGTCACCTGACCCTGCTTGGCCGCATCCTGAACAAACCGGCATTGGCCGAGGAAAAGGTCGCGCTGATGGATGCCAAGGTCGAGCAGACGCGCAAGGTCACCGAGGGGCGTCCCGAGAAAGCGCTGATCGTGCTGCACAACAATGGCGCCTTCACCTCATACGGCGTGAAATCGCGCTACGGCTTCATTTTCGACACTTTGGGCGTGAAGCCCGCCAGCAGCGACATCGAAGCCGGGCTGCACGGCCAGCCGATCTCCAACGAGTTCATTCAGCAGGCCGACCCGGACATCCTCTATGTCATCGACCGCACCGCCGTCATGGAACGACGCCCGGCGCTGAACCTGGACAGCCTGGACAACCCCCTGCTGCGCAAGACCAAGGCATGGACCCAGGGCCGGGTGATCTTCGTCGACGCCCGCACCTGGTACCTGTGCACCGCCAGCGTGACGTGTCTTTCACGCATGGCTGATGAGGTGATGGAGGGCTACGCACACTGATCCGAAGCGGCAAATGTGGCCGCAAGGCAACGGTCGGTCACGGCGACGAGAATTATTATCGAATGTTAATCTTTTCCATTGAGGACATTTCGTTTTGTTTCGGAACCCTAGTGAGCCTTCACTCATTACCGAACCGAAAGGAATCCAGCATGTTGCCACACCGTCACCCGCGACCCGCGAATCCAGCACCGGCAGCACCGACATTCGCCCTGAGCCGTACCTGCACCGCCGTGCACATGGCTTTGCTGTTCGGCCTGAGCGGCGTTGCGATGGGCGCCCTCGGCGAGACGCAGGAGCAGGCTGAAAAAGCTCGCACAGCGCCCGACAAAGGCAGCCTGGTGCTGTCCGAGACCACTATCGAAGGCACCCAGGACACGCTCGGCACCCTGATGCCCGAGTACGCCGGCGGACAAGTGGCAACCGGTGGGCGGGTCGGCCTGCTCGGCAACAAAGACATCATGGAGACGCCCTTCAGCACCATCAGCTACACCGACAAATACATTCGGGACAGGCAGGCCAAGGACATCACCGACGTGATCGCCGCCACCGACCCGTCGGTGTTCAACAATGGTATCAAGGGCACCTACGGCGAGAACTATTCGATCCGCGGTTTCGGCGTGAGCGTCAGCGACATGACCGTCGACGGCCTCTACGGCATGGCGCCTTTCTACCGGGCATCGCCGGAAATGTACGAGCGTATCGAAGTGCTCAAGGGCCCCTCGGCGCTGCTCAATGGCATGCCACCCGGCGGCTCGGTGGGCGGCATCGTCAACTTGATTCCAAAACGCGCTGGCGATACCCCGCTGACGCGTCTGACCGGCACCTACCAATCGGATGCACAGTTCGGTGGGCATCTGGACATCGGTCGACGCTTCGGCGAGGGCAACCAATTCGGTGTGCGCTTCAACGGTGTCTACCGTGACGGCGACACCGCCACCGATGACCAGTCGTCGCGCAACGTGCTGTCGTCGCTGGCGCTGGACTGGCGCGGCGAGCGCGCCCGGCTGTCCGTCGACCTCTTCGACGCCGACGATCGTGTCAACGGTCAGAACCGCGGCATTGGCCTGGCTGCCGGCGTCGGCATTCCCAAGCCGCCGAAAGCGGGAACGCTGCTCAACCCTGACTGGGCCTACGTCGAAACCAAGGACAAAGGCGTCATCCTGCGCGGCGAGTACGACCTCAGCGACGCCGTGATGGCCTACGGTGCGGTGGGCACCAGCAAAACCCATTACCAATACAGCGGAGCCATATCCTCGGCCGTGATCAATGCGGCGGGTGATTTCAGAACGACCATGGGGCTGCTGAAAACCGAAATCGAGAAAACCTCGGCCGAGGTCGGCCTGCGTGGTCATTTCGATACGTTCGGCATCAATCACCAGTGGTCGGTGAACGCTACCCAATACAGTGACAAGGAAAAAAACTTCGGTCTTCGTGCAGTCCCCAATTCAATCGTGACTACCAACATCTACCACCCTGTCTGGGGAGCAAAATCGCCCGAGTCCTGGCCGCCGGTTTCGCACACCGAAAACGACCTGAAGAGCTACGGCATAGCCGACACCCTGTCGATGTTCGACAATCGTCTGCAGGTCACTGCGGGTGTACGCCGTCAGGAAGTGGTCACCGATACGTTCAGCGTCGTCACCGGCGCGCGCAACCGACCCAATTACGATACCCATGCCACCTCCCCTGCAGGCGCCATCCTGTTCAAGCTCACCGACAACCTGTCGCTGTATGCCAACTACATCGAGGGCCTGAGCAAGGGCGCCTCGGCGCCCGCGAGCGCCGCCAACGCCGGTGATGTGTTCGCGCCGTTCAAGTCCAAGCAGAAGGAAGTCGGCCTCAAGCTCGACCTGGGCACCTTCACCCACACCCTGGCGGTGTTCGAGATCAAGCGCCCGAATGCCTACACCGACCCGGCCACCAATATCTATTCGTTCGGTGGTGAACAGCGCAACCGCGGCGTGGAGTGGGGTTTCTTCGGTTCGCCGATGATGGATGTGCGGCTGATGGGCGGTGTCGCCTACGTCGACCCGGAAGTGACCAAGAGCGCCGGTGGCGCCACGGACGGCAAGAAGGCCACCGGTTATCCCAAACTGCAGGGCAAGCTCGGCATGGAATGGGACACCCCCCTGCTTGAAGGCCTGACGGTGACCGCCAATGCCACGGCGGTTTCCGAGCAATACATCAACGCCGACAACAGCCTGTCCGTCCCCGGCTACACCCTCTTCGATGCCGGTGCGCGTTACACCACGCACGTCTCCAACAAACCCGTGACGTTGCGTGCCAACGTGCGCAACCTGACCGACAAGGATTACTGGGGGATGCCGCTCACCCAGAGCCTGGGGCTGGGCGCTCCGCGCACTTATGAGCTGTCGGCCAGCGTAGACTTCTAGAACCAGGCCGGCCCGTCGGCAGTCGCTTCCCTGGGCGCAGGTCAACGTGCCGGCCCAGGGCCTTTTCGCGGCCACCGGCCGCGCCTACGAGGGCGCTGCTCGTTGGGTGGGAGCGGCCGTTCGCAGGCTCGACGCGTCGCAAATGAACTTGTGACCAGACGCGGTTACAGTCACTCTCTGTAGATCCCCGTCTACCGAGCCCTACAACCGCCATGACCCGCCAGCCCCTCGCTTTCCCCTCCCGGGGCCCAACCGATCACAGCGTTCGCGATCAGATCGTCGAGGCCGCCATGGCCCACTTCGGCCATTACGGCTATGACAAGACCACGGTATCGGACCTTGCCAAGGCCATCGGCTTTTCCAAGGCCTACATCTACAAGTTCTTCGAATCCAAGCAGGCCATCGGCGAAATGATCTGCGCCAGCCGGCTGGCCATGATCATGGCCGTGGTCGACCAGGCCATGGGCGCAGCCAGCAGCCCTTCCGACAAGCTGACGCGTCTGTTCAAGGCCGTGGTGGAAGCCGGCAGCGAGCTGTTTTTCCATGATCGCAAGCTCTACGACATCGCCGCTGTCGCGGCGCGGGACAACTGGCCCTCGGCGGCGGCACACGGCCAACGCCTGCATGGGCTGATCGAGCAGATCCTGCGCGAAGGCAGAGAAACCGGCGAGTTCGAACATCAGACACCTTTGGACGAAGCGAGCCATGGGATCTTTCTGGTGATGCGGCCCTACATCAGTCCAGTGCAGCTGCAATACAACCTCGAGAGCGCCTCGCTCGCCGCCGCACAACTGCCCGCCTTGATACTGAGGAGCCTGGCACCCTGATATGTGACCATTGACTGATTTGGTCACTAGTATCAGAATCGGATTCCTTCTACCCGCTTGCGTAAGGAATCCCATGTCTCGGCTTCGCGCTCCAGTGCTCGGCATTTGCCTGCTGCCTGTGCTTCTGACCGCCTGCGAAGGCCAGCCCAGCACTGTCGACCCGCGCACGCAGCCACCTTTGGTGAGGGTGATCGAGGCCGGCCATGCAACGGATGTCGACCGCGCGTTTACCGGTGTGGTGGCAGCGCGCGTGCAAAGCGACCTGGGCTTTCGAGTGGGGGGCAAGGTCGTGGAGCGTTTCGTCGATGCTGGCCAGTCGGTCAGCCGCGGACAGCGGTTGATGCGACTCGACCCCGCCGACCTGGCACTGCAGTCCAACGCCCGCGAGCAAGCCGTGGCCGCCGCCCAGGCGCTGGCCACGCAGACTGCGAACGATGAGCGGCGCAATCGCCAACTGGTTGCCAGCGGCGCCATTTCCGCTGCCAACTACGACCGCTTCAAGTCAGCAGCCGACACTGCCCGAGCCGATCTGGTAGCACTGCAGGCGCAGGCAGCCGTGGGCCGCAACGAAGCGAGCTACGCTACCCTGACCGCGGATTCCGACGGTGTGGTCGTGGCCACCCTGGCCGAACCAGGCCAGGTCGTGAGCGCCGGACAACCTGTGGTGAAGCTGGCCAAGGCAGGCCTGCGCGAAGCGGTCGTGCAACTGCCCGAAACCCTGCGGCCGGCGCCGGGCAGCACTGCCCAGGCCAGGCTGTTCGGCAGTTCCGGCAACAGCGTCAGCGCCGCGCTGCGACAACTGGCCGACGCTGCCGACCCGCTGACCCGCACCTTCGAAGCGCGCTATGTGCTGAACGGCGAACAGGCCAATGCGCCGCTGGGCTCGACCGTGACCCTTGCCATTGCCCCGACGCCTTCGCTAGCCGACGCCCTGAGCGTGCCCATGGCCGCCATTCACGACCCAGGCAACGGGCCAGGTGTGTGGATCGTCGCGGGCACGCCGGCGGTGATCGCATGGCGGGCAATCCAGGTCGTCGGCCTGGGAGATGACACAGCCACGGTGCGCGGCGTGCTTCCAGGTGAGCGGTTGGTTGCCCTGGGCCCGCACCTGCTTCATGAGGGCGAGGAAGTGCTGCTGGCGCCGCAGGATCTGCGCGTCCAGGCCGGGTCTCAGCCTTGAGCGGCAGTCGCTTCAACCTGTCCGCCCTCGCCGTGCGCGAGCGGTCGGTGACGCTGTTCCTGATTTTCCTGATCGCCATCGTCGGCACCCTGTCGTTCTTCAAGCTGGGCCGCGCCGAGGATCCGCCGTTCACGGTAAAGCAGATGACCGTGATCACGGCCTGGCCCGGCGCGACCGCGCAGCAGATGCAGGACCTGGTGGCCGAGCCTCTGGAGAAGCGTCTGCAGGAGTTGAAATGGTACGAGCGCAGCGAAACCTACACCCGACCGGGCCTGGCCTTCACCCTCCTGTTTCTGCAGGACAAGACGCCGCCTGCTCAGGTCGAGGACGAGTTCTACCAGGCACGCAAAAAGCTCAGCGATGCGGCCAGTAGCCTGCCGGCCGGGGTGGTCGGCCCCATGGTCAACGATGAGTTCGCCGACGTCACCTTCGCCCTGTTCGCGCTCAAGGCGCAAGGCGAGCCGCAACGCCTGCTGGTGCGTGAAGCCGAATCACTGCGTCAGCGCCTGCTGCACGTACCCGGGGTGAAGAAGGTCAATATCATTGGCGAGCAGTCCGAGCGGATCTTCGTGTCCTTTTCCCATGAGCGCCTGGCGACGCTGGGCGTTTCGCCGCAGGATATTTTCGCCAGCCTGAACGGACAGAACAGGCTGACCGCCGCAGGCGCCATGGAAACCCAAGGCCCTCAAGTCGTGGTACGACTCGACGGTGCCTTCGGCACGTTGGACGCCATTCGCGACACGCCTGTCATCGCCGGCCAGCGCACGCTCAAGCTGGGCGATGTGGCCACGGTTGCGCGCGGCTACGAAGACCCGGCCACGTTCATGGTGCGCCATCAGGGTGAACCGGCGCTGCTTCTCGGCGTGGTCATGCGTGATGGCTGGAACGGTCTGGAGCTGGGCAAGGCGCTGGCCGGCGAGACGGCGCGGATCAGCTCCGGGATGCCACTGGGCATGACCTTCGCGCAGGTCACCGATCAGTCGGTGAACATCGGTTCGGCAGTGAACGAGTTCATGATCAAGTTCTTCGTCGCCCTGCTGGTGGTCATGGTGGTGTGCTTCGTGAGCATGGGCTGGCGCGTCGGCGTGGTGGTTGCGGCGGCGGTGCCGCTGACCCTGGCGATCGTGTTCGTGGTCATGGAAGCCACAGGCAAGCATTTCGACCGCATCACCCTGGGCTCGCTGATCCTGGCACTGGGGCTGCTGGTAGACGATGCCATCATCGCAATCGAGATGATGGTGGTGAAAATGGAGGAAGGCTACGACCGCATCAAGGCCTCGGCCTATGCCTGGAGCCACACCGCGGCGCCCATGCTGGCCGGCACCCTGGTGACCGCCGTCGGCTTCATGCCCAACGGCTTCGCCCAGTCCACGGCCGGCGAGTACACCAGCAATATGTTCTGGATCGTCGGCATCGCGCTGATCGCATCCTGGGTGGTGGCAGTGGTGTTCACCCCCTATCTGGGGGTGAAGCTGCTGCCGGCGATCAAGGCCGTCGAAGGCGGTCATGGGGCGATCTACGACACCCCTCACTACAACCGTTTTCGCCGGTTCCTGAATCAGGTCATTCGCTGGAAATGGCCGGTGGCAGGCTTGGTGCTCCTTTCTTTCGCCCTGGCGATCGTGGGCATGGCCCAGGTCAATAAGCAGTTCTTCCCCACCTCGGATCGGCCGGAAGTGCTGATCGAAGTGCAGATGCCCTATGGCACGGCCATCGAGCAGACCAGCGCAGCCACCGCCAAGATCGAGGCCTGGCTGCGCCAGCAGGACGAGGCAAAGGTCGTGACTGCCTACATCGGCCAGGGCCCGCCGCGGTTCTATCTGGCGATGGCGCCCGAACTGCCGGACCCTTCGTTCGCCAAGATCGTCGTGCTGGCCGACAGCCAGGCGGCGCGCGAGGCCCTCAAGCTGAAGATCCGCGAGGCCGTGGCTCGGGGCCTGGCCCCCGAAGCGCGGGTGCGGGTGACCCAGTTGGTGTTCGGGCCCTACTCTCCCTACCCGGTGGCCTACCGCGTCATGGGGCCGGATCCGCAAGTGCTGCGTGAAATCGCCGGCAGGGTGCAGACGGTCATGCAGGGCAGCACGATGATGCGCACCGTCAACCTCGACTGGGGGCCGCGGGTGCCCACCCTGCATTTCGTCCTGGACCAGGATCGCCTGCAGGCTATGGGCCTGAGTTCCGCTATGGTTGCCGAGCAGCTGCAGTTCCTGTTGTCCGGGGTACCGATCACCGCCGTGCGCGAGGACATTCGTTCGGTGCAGGTGGTGGGCCGGGCTGCTGGGGAGATCCGCCTCGACCCGGCGAAAATCGGCGGCTTCACCCTCGTCGGCGGCAATGGCCAGCGCATCCCGCTGTCGCAGATAGGCGCTGTCGAGGTCCGCATGGAAGATCCGCTTCTGCGCCGCCGCGATCGGGTGCCTACCCTGACCGTACGCGGCGACATCGCCGAGCACCTGCAGCCGCCGGATGTCTCCAGCCAACTGACGAAAGCCCTGCAACCGATCATCGCCACGCTTCCCGACGGCTACCGCATCGAACAGGCAGGCTCCATCGAAGAATCGGCAAAGGCCACCGCGGCACTGGCGCCGCTGTTTCCGATCATGATCGCCATCACCCTGCTGATCATCATCCTGCAGACCCGCTCGATGTCAGCCATGACCATGGTGTTCCTCACCGCCCCATTGGGGCTGATCGGCGTGGTGCCTACACTGCTGCTGTTCAACCAGCCGTTCGGCATCAATGCCCTGGTCGGGCTGATCGCGCTGTCTGGCATTCTGATGCGCAACACGCTGATTCTGATCGGGCAGATCGACCTCAATGAGAAGAACGGCCTGGAGCCCTTCCACGCCGTGGTCGAAGCCACCGTGCAGCGCGCCCGGCCGGTGCTGCTGACGGCGCTGGCGGCGATCCTGGCGTTCATTCCACTGACCCATTCGGTGTTCTGGGGCACCTTGGCCTACACCCTCATAGGAGGCACGTTCGGCGGGACGGTGATGACCCTGATATTCCTCCCCGCGATGTATTCCATCTGGTTCCGCATTCGTCCGGATACCCGTTCAACACGTCATTCAATGACAGGCTTGGAGAAACACCCATGAACAATCGACAGGGTCAGAAACGCATCGTCGTCACCGGTACCGGGCTGGTGACGCCGCTGGGATGCGGCGTCTACGAGGTCTGGCGGCGGCTGTTGGCGGGCACTTCGGGCATCAGCCCCCTGCCTGCGCACATCGGTGAAGGTACCGGGGTCGCCGTGGCCGGGCAGGTTCCCACGCTGGAGGCCGACCCGGTGGCAGGCTACGATGCGCAGGCGCTGATACCGGCCAAGGAGCGCAAGAAGATGGACCGCTTCATCGAGTTCGCCCTGGTCGCCGCGCATGAGGCGCTGTCCCAGGCCAGATGGCACCCCACCAGCGAAGCCCAGCAGCAGCGCACGGCAACCGTCATCGGCTCGGGCGTCGGCGGCTTCGGCGCGCTCGCCGGGGCCGTGCGCACGACCGACGAGCGCGGACCGCGACGGTTGTCACCGTTCACCGCGCCATCGTTCCTGGCCAACATGGCGGCCGGGCACGTGTCCATCAGCAATGGATTCAAAGGCCCCCTGGGTGCTCCGGTCACCGCGTGCGCCGCGGGCGTGCAGGCGATCGGCGATGCCGCACGGCTGATCCGCAGCGGTGAAGCCGACATTGCCATCTGTGGCGGAACCGAGGCGGCCATCGACCGCGTCACCCTGGGCTGTTTCGCCGCCGCGCGTGCGCTGTCCACGGGTTTCAACGACCGGCCGAGCGAGGCATCGCGGCCGTTCGACCAGGATCGCGACGGGTTCGTCATGTCCGAGGGAGCAGGCCTGCTGGTGATCGAATCGCTCGAACATGCGTTGGCCCGAGGCGCGACGCCGCTGGCGGAACTGGTTGGGTATGGCACCAGTGCCGACGCCTACCACCTGACGGCCGGCCCGGAAGATGGCAGCGGAGCCCGCCGGGCCATGGAACAGGCCCTGCGCCAGGGCGACATCGACGCCCAGGATGTGCAGCACATCAATGCCCACGCGACGTCTACGCCAGTCGGCGACAAGGGTGAGCTGGCGGCCATTCGCGCCTTGTTCGGCACTCGGGCCGGCCTTGCCATCACCTCGACCAAGTCGGCCACCGGCCACCTGCTGGGCGCCGCTGGTGGGATCGAGGCCATCTTTACCGTGTTGGCCTTGCGCGATCAAATTGCACCGCCGACGCTGAACCTGCACACGCCGGACGAAGCGGCAGCCGGGCTCGATCTGGTCGGTCCGACTGCACGCAAGACAGCGATAACCTACGCCCTGTCCAACGGCTTCGGCTTCGGCGGCGTCAACGCCAGTGCATTGTTCCGGCGCTGGGAGGGCCGATAGCCGTCTGCCCACCCAATCCCCTGAGCGGGCTCTGCCCGCGAAAAGGACGCTGCGGTGAATCAGGCAGACCGCAGTGCGCCCTTCGCGGCCGATGACCGCTCCTACGGGGGGAGAAATACGCCAACCCATCGTAGGAGCGGTCCGTGGCCGCGAAAAGGACGCTGCGGTGAATCAGGCAGACCGCAGTGCGCCCTTCGCGGCCGATGACCGCTCCTACGGGGGAGAAATACGCCAACCCATCGTAGGAGCGGTCCGTGGCCGCGAAAAGGCGCTGCGGTGAATCAGGCAGACCGCAGTGCGCCCTTCGCGGTAGATGACCGCTCCTACGGGGGAAGAAATACACCAACCCATCGTAGGAGCGGTCCGTGGCCGCGAAAAGGCGCTGCGGTGAATCAGGCAGACCGCAGTGCGCCCTTCGCGGTCGATGACCGCTCCTACAGGGGAAGAAATACACCAACCCATCGTAGGAGCGGTCCGTGGCCGCGAAAAGGCGCTGCGGTGCATCTGGCCGACCGCGGCGCGCCCTTCGCGGGCAGAGACCCGCTCCCACAAGGGGGAGCGGCGCATTGATCTCACTGATGATCACTATCAAGCGCCGCGCCTCCCAGGCTGCGGCAACCCTCCCCTATAATCGCCGCCAATCCCCCCGCTCTTCACGCCTGCCCGCAGGCGCCACGCCCCTTTGGAACCGATGCCCATGCCCACCCCTCACTCGGCCGCCCCCGGCCTTTCCGAACGTACCCCGCAAAGCGTCAAGCAACAGTGGCTGGCGATCCTCTCGGTCGCCGTCGGCGCCTTCGCCCTGGTGACCAGCGAATTTCTGCCCGTGGGTGTGCTCAACGATGTTGCCAGCGACCTGGGCATCAGTGCCGGTCGCGCCGGCCTGATGGTCACCCTGCCAGGGATCATGGCTGCGCTTGCTGCGCCCTTGCTCTCGGTGGGCATCGGTGCGATGGACCGTCGCTACCTGCTGACCGGCCTGACGCTGATCATGATCATCGCCAACACCATCGTGGCCTTCGCCAGCGATTTCAACGTCCTGCTGATCGGCCGCGTGTTGCTGGGCGTCAGCATCGGCGGCTTCTGGGCCACGGCCATCGCCTTGAGCGGTCGACTGGCGCCCAAGGGCGTCGGCGTGGCCAAGGCAACGTCGATCATCATGATGGGTGTGACCCTGGCCACGGTACTGGGCGTGCCCGTAGGCACCTGGCTCAGTGGCCTGATGGGCTGGCGCATGACCTTCCTGGTCACCGCGCTGGTGGGCGTGCCGGTACTGCTGGCGCAGATCTTCCTGCTGCCGCCGCTGTATCCGGACCGGGCCATTCGGGTCAGGGACCTGCCTGCCCTGTTCACCAATGCACAGGCGCGGGTTGGCTTGATCGCCGTATTGCTGATCGGCCTGGCGCACTTCGCCGCGTACACCTACGTGGCACCGTTCTTCAAGCAGAGTGCCGGCTTCGATGGGTCCACCATCGGCTCGCTGTTGCTGCTCTACGGCATGGCCGGCGTGCTGGGCAATGTATTCGCCGGCTTCGCCGCCAATCGCAGCGTGCGCAATACGTTGTTGCTGGTGGCCCTGATGATCGGCACCAGCACCGCACTGTTCCCCCACTTCGCCACTGGTATCACCGGGGCCGCCATGCTGATAGCCCTGTGGGGCTTCGCTTTCGGGGCTTTCCCGGCCTGCGCCAGCATCTGGATGTTCGTGGTCGCGCCCAAGGATGTGGAGCGCGGCATGCCCCTGTTCGTTGCGCTGTTTCAGGTGATCATTGCCCTGGGCTCGTTCTTCGGCGGGCAGATCGTCGATCGGTTGGGCAGCTCGGTGCTGTTGAGCCTGGCCACGGCACTGGTTGGCGCAGGGTTCGCCACGGTGTTGGTGTTGGGCCGCAATGTCAGCAACAACGTGGTGGCTCAACCCGCCTGAGCCCGACTGCGCCGACCGCTGCCGGCAGGTCGTCGGCGCAGCAGCGCGCTTCGCAAAAAAAGTTGAACTGCTTTTCCAGCCGTTCGCCTAATGATCAGCTTGTGAATATTCCCACAGGCACTGTGTCAATATCGGCACTTTCCCCAGAGGTGGTCAACGTGGCTAAAGACGAGAAGAAAACCAAAAGCGATGCTTCGAAAGCCAGCAAGGAAATGAAGGACAAAAAGTCGTCACCGGAAAAGAAATCCGCCGCAGCCTCAGCGCTTTCGAAGTCCTCCGACAAGGACAAGAAAGACAAGAAGAAAGACGCCGAGCCGAAGAAAACTGCCAAGAAAGCCGACAGCAAGCCTGAAAAGGCCAAGAAGTCTGACAAGGTCGAAAAAGCAGAAAAGCCTGCGAAGAAGAAAAAGTGATATCCGTTGTCTGCTAGGGCCTTGCGCCCTAGCGTCCCACCCCTCGATAGCCCTGTTCCCCCGCCAAACCTCTTTTGCCTCGACGGCCAAGGCTTTATGCCAGGCTCATGCGCGCGTCTGATTCACCACCACTACGGTCAGCCAGGGCATTTGATAGATCTTCACCGGCTGGGTGCGGGCGAGCATTTCGAGCATGCCGGGAATGTCGTCGAGGTTGAATACGCCACTCACTGCCGTGGTCGGCAGGCTGCCTGCGATCACCAGCGAGCCAGGCAGATAGCGTTCAATGTCCGCGAACACCTCGGCCAACGGCTGGCGGTTGAAGATCAACTTGCCGCGCTGCCAGGCCGACGCGCTGCCCAGGTCCAGAGCGCCGGTGGGCGACGGCGCCGTTCCCGCAACGTATTCAAGACGCTGGGCGGCCTTCAGGGGAACCACCGCCCCACCAGACGAAACCTTCACTTCACCCTCCGTCACCCCGACACGCACCTGTTCACCCTGGCGATCGACATCGAAGCGGGTGCCCACGGCCTGTACGCTGCCGCCCGACGCCTGCACCACGAAAGGACGCGAGGCGTCCTTGCTCACCTGGAACAGCGCTCCGCCCTTGATCAGGCTGATCTCGCGCCGCGACGAGGAATAGCGAACCGATAAAGCCGAGCCGCTGTTCAACCACACCTGGCTGCCATCTTCGAGGGTCAGCGCCCGTCGCTCGCCGACCGCCGTGGCATAGTCGGCGAAATACACCTTGGCCGGCTCGCTCAACCCGGTCAGGGCCAGGGCGCCCACCCCGGCTGCCAGCGCCGCCCAGCGCAGCGGCCTGCGCGTGACCCTGGCGGGCACAACGAAGCGCTGCGCGGCGCAAGTCTGGGGAAGTGCCTGCCAGATCCGCTCGGCCAGTCGTGCCGCTGCCTCGTGGTCCGCGCTCTGTCCGCGCCAGCGGGCAAAGGCGCTGCGATCCGCCTCGCTGGCGCGGCCCGATGTCAGGTGCACCCACTGCTCGATGGCCTGGTCCTCCAGGTCGACGGCAGAAGCACTCGGATGGGTGGGCTCGGTCATGATAATGGGCTCGCGGTCGTTGCCGCATAGACGTCAGTACCGTGCATTCTAAGGGCACTCCGACTGACGAAGCCAATCGCGACAATGACGCATGGCGTGCACCATGTACTTGCCTACCGAGCTTTCCGACACCCCGAGGCGTGTGGCGATCTCTGCGTGGGTAAGGCCTTCGAGGCGACTGAGCAGCAACGCCAGACGGGCATTGCTGGGCAGGCGCTGCAGGGCCTTGTCGAGTTGCTCGATGGCTTCGGCGGCAAGAAAGGAGCGTTCCGGCGAGGCCATGGAATCACAGGGTTCCTCGTCGGGCTCATCGACCTGCAGCGCGCAATAGCGCCGTTCCTGGCGTAGGCGGTCGATGGCCAGGTTGCCGGCCACGCGGAAGACGAAAGCGCGGGGCTCGAGGATCTGCGCCGTGTCGGCCAGGCCAGCCAGGCGCACGTAGGTGTCCTGAGCCACGTCGGCAGCCTTTTCCACATTCCCCAAGCGCCGTGCCAGAAAGGCCAACAGGTCGGCATAGTGCTCCTGAAAGACCATCAGCAAAGGGTTGGAGTTGGGTGATACGGACATGCGCACGGCCCAGGCGATCGAGGCGCGCATCCTATCCCACTTGAGAACGGTTATCATCAGATTGGCAGATGATAATGAAAATATTTTCAATTTGAGTGGCAAGGTCGGGTCACCTCGTTCGTCGTTGGAGTGAGAAGCAAGATTCTCGGGCATTCCGCCTCCATTGGCTTACGGACGTTTACAGATGCAGGCACGTTTTCCTTCATTCACTCCCGCTACCGGTCGCACCCTGAGCCTGGCATTGATGCTGGCCATGACGGCGGGCCTGCCACTGCTTGCGCCTTCGGCACAGGGGGCAGAAGCGACCACCGTCCTGAACCTGCAATCGGCAGAGCAGTCGCTGGATCAGGCGCTGACCCGACTGGCAGACCAGGCCAACGTACGCCTGATCTTCAACTCCTCGGATGTGGCCAACCTGCGCGCACCGGCCTTGAAAGGCCGATACACCCTCGACCAGGCCCTGCAGACGCTGCTGCGCGGCAGCGGCTTCGGCTGGCAGATGCTCGATGCACGCACCCTGGTGCTGCAGAAGCTGCCCGCGCGCGACGATCCGGCCATGGCTCTGGGCGCCACCACCGTCAATGCCATGAACGATCTGGGCAGCAGCACCGACGGCACGGGCTCGTATACCACTGGTAGCAGCAGCACCGCCGCGAAACTCAACCTGAGCCTCAAGGACACCCCGCAGACCGTCAGCGTGGTGACCCGGCAACTGATGGACGACAAGAAGCTCACCAGCCTGGATAAGGTGCTGGAACAAACCCCGGGCATCACGTTCCAGTACCGAAACTTCGGCGGGCATGTGTACACCTCCCGCGGTTTTTCGCTGCTGGCGGAAAGCTTTCTGGTGGACGGTGTGCCTGGCCAGGGCTATCAGATCACCGGGTGGATGAAGCCCGACACTGCCATCTACGACCGGGTCGAAGTGCTGCGCGGCGCGGCGGGCCTGCTGGTGGGCGCAGGCGAGCCCGGCGGCGCGGTGAACCTGGTGCGCAAGCGGCCGACCGCCGAACCGCGACTGACGGTACAGGCCAGCGCCGGTTCCTGGGACCGCTACCGCATGGACCTGGACGCCAGCGGCAAGCTCAACGAAACCGGCAGCGTGCGCGGCCGACTGGTCACGGCCTACGAAGACAACGGTTCCTACCTCGATGAACGCAACACCCGCACGCCGCTGGTGTATGGCATCGTCGAAGCCGATATCGACCCGGACACCACCGTGAGCCTGAGCCTGCGCCACCAGGAAAACGTCATCAACGGCTATTCGATCTACGGCCTGCCGCGCTACAGCAACGGCAACGCCCTGGACATCTCCCGCTCCACTTCGCTGGTGCAGGATTGGAACCGTCACCAGAGCGAGATGAGCGAAGCGTTCGCGGAAATCGAGCACCGCTTCAACGAACGCTGGTCGAGCACCACCTCGGTGACCGTTTCCGAAGGCAGCTTCGATCAACAGATTGCCTATGCGCGACGCACCATCAGCCCGGTGACCAATACCGGTTCGGCGTTTCAGGCCGCACTGTTTCGCCAGGACAAGGTCACCAGCACCGGGGTGGACAGCCATGTCAGCGGCAATTTCGATGCCTTCGGCCTGACCCATGACGTCACCGTGGGCGGCACCTGGTCGCGCCAGGAGGCCAACACCCAGCAGGCCACCGCCAGCCTGGGCAACCGGCCACTGAACATTTTCAATGTCGACCACCATGCCATCGCCAAGCCTGCCAGGCCGGCATGGAGCACCGATATCGACATGACCGAGGAGCGCGCGGGCCTGTACGCCAACTCACGGCTGCGCCTGAGCGAACCGCTGAGCCTGGTACTGGGTGGTCGCACCAGCTGGTACGACTACACCTACGACATCAAGCGCGGCGCCGCCCTGCCCTACGAGTCCAAGGTGACACGCAAGGTCACCCCCTACGCCGGCGTGATCTACGACATCAGCGACGACTGGGCGTGGTATGCCAGCTATGCGGAAATCTTCAATGCCCAAGGCAATTACGTCGATACCAGCGGTACGCCGCTTTCACCCTCCGAAGGCGACAACTACGAAACCGGCATCAAGGGCGCGCTGTTCGATGACCGCCTGAACCTGTCGATGGCGCTGTTCTACATCAAGCAGACCAACGTCGCTCTGGTCGACCTGGCCAATACCAACTGCACCAGCAACGACTCCGAGGGCAGCTGCTACGTCAACGGCACCATCAAGCGCAGCAAAGGCGTCGACCTCGAAGCCAGCGGCGAGATCCTGCCAGGCTGGCAGGTGTTCGGTGGCTACACCTTCAACCTGCTGCGCAACAATACCGAAGACGTCGAGGTGGCCTACGAGACGCCCAAGCACATGCTGCGCCTGCAGACCAGCTACAACCCGCCCGGTGCCTGGGACCGGCTGACCGTCGGGGGTGGCGTGTCGGCGCAGTCCTACTACAAGGCCTCGTCGACCACCGGGCTGGACTTTGGCAGTCAGGGGTATGCGATCTGGGATGCGCGCGTGGCCTGGAAGCTGGACGAGCACTGGAAGGTGCAGCTCAACGCCGAGAACCTGTTCGACAAGCGTTACTACACCACTGCGGTAGCGGTCGACCGTTCGAACGTGTTCGGCGAGCCACGCAGCTACATGCTGACCCTGCGAGGCGATTTCTGATCGCGTCGACCTCGGGATCAGTGCGCTGAACGGCTCCCTGCGCCGCTCCCTGGGCTGGCTGCACACCTGGTGCGGCCTGGTCTGCGGCTGGCTGCTGTGCGTGATCTTCCTGACCGGCTCGTTGAGTGTGTTCCGCGAACCCATCACCCGCTGGATGGAGGCGCAGCCGATCGCCCCGCTCGACGCCGGGGAGCCGCTGGATCAAAGCTCTGCTGCCTGGCAAGCGCAGCGCTACCTGGCTGCACACGGCGCCGGTGCGCGGCTGTGGCGGGTGCAGCTGCCGACCTCTGCGGGCGAGGCCGTGCACCTGCTGTGGCGCGACGCAAGCGGCACCCGGCAGATCGCTCTCGACCCTGCGAGCGGTACACCGGTGATGTCGCAAGCACTGCGCAAGACCGAAGGCGGCCGGCATTTCATGTCGTTCCACTACATGCTGCAACTGCCGGCGCTGGGCTTCTGGATCGTCGGCGCGCTGACCGTCGGTTTTCTGGTTGCACTGGTATCGGGGGTCGTGATTCACCGACGCATCTTCGCCGACTTCTTCACCTTCCGACCCGGCCGCGGGCCGCGTGCCTGGCTCGATGCACACAACGCCGCGGCCGTGCTGACCTTGCCGTTCCAGTTGATGATCGCCTACACAGGCCTGTGCATCTTCGCCAGCAGCTACATGCCGTGGCCGGTGTACGCCGTGTACGGCTCGAATGACGGTGCCCATGCACGCTTCAGCGCCGACCTGGCGCCGCAGGCTCCGGTTGTGCGCAACACTGCGGCGCTCGACACCCCGACACCTGCGTGGGAGCGGCTGCTTGAACAGGCCCATGCATTGACCGGGCAGCCGGCGCAGATGCTGTTGGTGGACAAGCCTGGCACTGCCAGCGCCAGCGTGCGCGTCATCGGTCGTCTCGACCCCGGCCAGCCTTCGTCCGATCTGTTCACGCCCCAGGCCAGCGTGCTGTTCGACGCAGCCAGTGGCGACGTGCTGCAACTCAGGCTGCCTGACCCGGACAGCGTGTCCATGGGCGCACGCATCGAAGGCGTGATGCGTGCCCTGCATTTCGCCGATTTCGGCAGTTGGGCGTTGAGGTGGGTGTACTTCGCCAGCGGCCTGCTGGGCACGCTGATGATGGTCGCCGGCACGCTGCTGTTCTCGATCAAGCGACGGATCAAGGGGCAGCACGAATTCGGCGCTGCGACCCGACGCTTCTATCACGGTGTCGAAGCGCTCAACGTGGCGTGCAGTGTGGGCATTGGCCTGGCGTGCTGTGCCTACTTCTACGCCAACCGGCTGCTGCCGCTGCAGTTGCCGGACCGGGCCAGCTGGGAGATACGCTGTTTTCTGCTGATCTGGCTGGCGACCCTGCTGCACGCATTGTGTCGGCCGCGCAACCGCGCATGGGCCGAACAGCTCGGCTTGGGGGCGCTGCTGTGCCTGTGCCTGCCGCTGCTCAATCACTGGACCACGGGGCAGAACCTGTGGCGCTACGCTGTCGCCGGCGACTGGCAGCGCGCAAGCGTGGAAGCGGTAGCGCTGGGTTGCGGCGCGCTGCTGGCAGGGGTGCTGATGAAGCTGCGACGGCGTCATCAGCGGCAGCGCCTGATGCCTTAGCCGGATCAAAGCCGGTTCAGGCCGCCGCAAAACTGTATACCATATGCACTCAATCCCTCGAATGACCCAGCATCGTGGCCCAGACCAAACTCAACGCGCCGGACCTCGGCAATTCTCCCTCGACCTCGGAGATCATCACCCGGCACCTGCGCGACGCGATCGTTGCCGGGCATTTTGCCGAGGACGAACCGATCCGTCAGGACGACATCGCCCGCCAGTTCAATGTCAGCAAGATCCCCGTTCGCGAAGCGCTCAAGCGCCTCGAAGCCGAGGGTCTGGTCATGTTCCAGCGCAATCGCGGGGCGATGGTCACGCGCCTGTCGGAGTCGGAGCTGGCGCAGATGTTCGAAGTGCGCATGCTGCTCGAAGACAAGGTGCTGCGCCTGGCCATTCCAAACATGACCGAGGCCACTTTTACCCGCGCCGAGAGGATCTGCCGCGAGTTCATCGGTGAAACCGACGTGGGCCGCTGGGCCGAGTTGAACTGGGCGCTGCACGCCTGCCTCTACGAGCCCGCGCAACGGCCGTTCCTGGTGGGGATGATTCGTTCGGTCAACGACAAGCTGGAGCGTTACCTGCGCATGCAGATGAGCCTGTCGGCCGGCAAGGATCGCGCCGACCACGAACACCGGGAGATTCTCCAGGCCTGCCGCGAGCGCAACGTGGAGCTGGCCGTGCGCCTGCTCGACGAACACATCGTCGGCGTCTGCCAGACCCTGTTCGAGCATCTGCCAAGCGCCCGCTGAACCCTGGCACTGTGCCGAATTCGTCATTGTCGCGGGCTAAATAGCTCAAGCCGCAGTTGGCTATCTGCGCCATTCTAAGGGTCACTTAACCGACCCGACGAGTGGCCCCATGACCCGCATCCAAGTGATCGACTCGCACACCGGTGGTGAACCCACCCGCCTGGTGATCGACGGTTTTCCCGAGCTGGGCACCGGCAGCATGGCCGAGCGCAAGCAATTGCTCGCCGAGCGGCATGATGCCTGGCGCGCCGCCTGTGTACTGGAGCCGCGGGGCAGCGATGTGCTGGTAGGCGCACTGCTGTGCACGCCGGTAGACCCGAACGCCTGCGCCGGGGTGATCTTCTTCAACAACACCGGCTACCTGGGCATGTGTGGCCACGGCACCATCGGCTTGATCGCCTCGCTGGCCCACCTGGGCCGAATCGGGCCGGGCGTGCACGCCGTCGAGACGCCGGTCGGCACCGTCCAGGCCACGCTGCACGAGGACGGTTCGGTGAGCGTGCGCAATGTGCCGGCCTATCGTTACCGCAAGGACGTCGCCCTGCAGGTGCCGGGCATCGGTTCGGTCACCGGCGACATCGCCTGGGGCGGCAACTGGTTTTTCCTGGTCGCCGAGCATGGCCTGGCGGTCAGCGGCGACAACCTCGACGCCCTGACGGCCTACACCGTCGCCGTGCAGCAAGCGCTGGAGAACCAAGGCATACGCGGCGAGGACGGCGGGCTGATCGACCACATCGAGTTGTTCGCCGAAGACCAACGGGCCGACAGCCGCAACTTCGTGCTGTGCCCCGGCAAAGCCTACGATCGCTCGCCTTGCGGAACCGGGACCAGCGCCAAGCTGGCGTGCCTGGCCGCCGACGGCAAACTGCAGCCCGGGCAGATCTGGCGTCAGGCCAGCGTCATCGGCAGCGAGTTCGAGGGTTCCTATGAAACCCTGGAACACGGCAGCGACGGGCCCGTTGTGCCGACCATTCGCGGCCGGGCCTACATCAGCGCCGAAGCCACACTGATCCTGCAGGCCGACGACCCCTTCGCCTGGGGTATCCGCTTGTGAACCCCACGGCCGTGGCCGATGCCATCGTCATCGGCGCAGGCATCGTCGGCGCTGCCTGCGCCCAGGCCCTGGCCAAGCGCGGGCTGAGCGTACGGGTGCTGGACGCCGGCACGCCCGGTGCCACGGCCGCCGGCATGGGCCACCTGCTGGTGCTCGACGACAACGCGGCCGAACTGGCCTTGAGTCAATACTCGTTGAAGCGCTGGCGCGACATCGCCGGGTCGTTGCCCGACGGTTGTGCCTACCGCAGCAACGGCACCCTGTGGCTGGCCGCCAACGCTGAGGAAATGGCCGTTGCCGAGCACAAGCTCGAGGTGTTGCGCGAGCATGGCGAGGCCTGCGAAATCCTCGCTGGCAACGCCCTGCGCGAGCGCGAACCGTTGCTTCGCGAAGGGCTGGAGGGTGGTCTGTTGATCAAGGGGGACGGCATTGTGTATGCGCCGGCGGCCGCCCAGTGGATGCTTGATCATCCATTGATCCGCCAGCAACGCGCCACGGTCACCCAGGTAGACGGCAACCGTGTGCGTCTGGCCGACGGCCAATGGCTCAGTGCTGGCATGGTGCTGTTAGCCAACGGCATCCAGGCCACCGAGCTGTGCCCCGAGTTGCCGATCCAGGCCAAGAAAGGCCATCTGGCAATCACCGACCGCTACCCCGCGCAGATCACCCACACGCTGGTGGAACTGGGTTATGTCACCAGCGCCCACAACGCCAGTGGGCCGTCCACAGCCTGCAACATCCAGCCGCGCCCGACCGGACAACTGTTCATCGGCGCCTCGCGGCAATTCAACACCACGGATCCCGACGTCGAAGGCTGGATGCTCGCCAAGATGCTCCGGCGCGCGGCAGAGTACGTGCCTGCGCTGAACACGCTGAATGTGATTCGTGCCTGGACCGGTTTTCGCGCCGCCAGCCCGGATGGCTTGCCCCTGGTGGGCGAGCATCCCCAGCGTCCGGGCCTGTGGCTGGCGGTGGGTCATGAAGGCCTGGGGGTGACCACTGCGCCGGCGACCGCCGATTTGCTGGTGGCGCAACTGTTCGACGAATCACTGCCGCTGGCGGCAACGCCCTACCTGCCGCAACGTTTTCTTGGAGGGTCCAGCCATGCTTGAGTTGACGGTCGATGGACGCACGCTGCAGGTGGCGGTCGGCACCAGCGTCGCTGCGGCACTCGCGATGGCCGGTGATGGCTGCACGCGCACCTCGGTCAGCGGCCAACGGCGCGCGCCGCTGTGCGGCATGGGTATCTGCCAGGAATGCCGTGTGACCATCGACGGCGCGCGGCGCCTGGCGTGCCAGACGTCCTGCCGCGACGGCATGCAGGTACGGAGCCTGCCATGATCGAGCACGTCGATATTCTCATCATCGGTGCCGGGCCGGCAGGCATCCATGCGGCGCTGGCAGCGGCACCCAGCGGCCTGCGCATCGTGTTGCTGGACGACAATCCGTTGCCCGGCGGGCAGATCTGGCGCGATGGCCCGCAGGCCTCGCTGCCCACCCAGGCCACACGGCTGCGCGAGCGCCTGCAGGCGTGTGCCAACGTGCAGATCCAGGGTTCCACTCGGGTGATCGCCCGGCCTGCGCCCCATCAGTTACTGGTGGAGAGCGACGAGCGCGGCTGGATCATTGGCTATGCAAAGCTGATTCTGTGCACCGGTGCCCGCGAGTTGCTGCTGCCCTTCCCCGGCTGGACGCTGCCTGGCGTGACCGGTGCCGGTGGCCTGCAAGCGTTGATCAAGGGCGGCCTCCCCGTTGCGGGCGAACGCGTGGTGGTCGCTGGCAGCGGCCCGCTGCTGCTGGCCAGCGCGCACAGTGCAACGAAGAACGGCGCACGGATCCTGCGCATCGCCGAGCAGGCCAGCACCCGCGCCGTGGCAGGATTTGCCACGCAGCTGCCACGCTGGCCACATAAATGGCTGCAGTCGTTGCAACTGTTTTCGCCCGCCTATCGCACCAGCAGCCATGTGCTGGCCGCTCTGGGTGACGACCGCCTGGAAGGCGTACGACTGATGCAGCAGGGCCGAATCAGGGAACTGCCCTGTGACCGGCTGGCCTGCGGCTTCGGCCTGGTGCCCAACACGCAGCTGGGCGAGGCCTTGGGCTGTGCGCTGCAGGACCGGGCCATCGCCGTCGATGCCTGGCAGGCGAGCAGCCTGGCGGACCATTTTGCCGCAGGCGAATGCACCGGCTTCGGCGGCAGCGAGCTGGCCTCGGTGGAAGGCAGCATCGCCGGACACGCCGCCGCTGGCGACCAGGCGGCGGCGCAGCGGCTTTGGCCGCAGCGGGCCCGTTGGCAAGGCTTCGCCGCCGTGCTGAACCGGGCATTTGCCCTCGATCCTGCGCTCGCTGCCCTGTGCGCGCCGGACACCCTGGTCTGCCGCTGCGAAGACGTGCCGTTTGCAGCGCTTGCCGCCCATTGCGATTGGCGCGAGGCCAAACTCGCCACCCGCTGCGGCATGGGCGCTTGCCAGGGGCGGGTATGCGGCGCCGCCACCGCGCACCTGTTCGGCTGGCAACCCTCGGCACCGCGACCGCCCTTCAGCCCGGCACGGATCGAGACCCTGCTGCGCCTCGACGGCCACCCGCCCGCCTGAACACATTGTCCGGGCTTTGCGCAGCAGCCCGGCAGCACTATCCTGCAGGAGTCACTTCCGGACCTCGACCCCATGCTCGCCGCATTCCTCAGCGCCAGCCCGTGCCAACTACCGAACCTGCTGGGCAGCCTGCACCCCCTGGCCCCCTTGCTCGACGCCTTGGCCGACGTGGTGTTTTTCATCAAGGACGACGCCGCCCGCTATGCCTTCGTCAATGCCACCCTGGCCAAGCGTTGCGGCTTCAAGACCAGTCAGCAGCTGCTGGGCTTGACCGCCGAGCAAGTGTTCCCGGCACGCTTTGGCACGCTGTACACCGAACAGGACCGCAAGGTCCTTGGCAGCGGCCGCGAATTGGCCAATCAGCTGGAGCTGCACCTCTATTATGGCAACCAGCCCGTGTGGTGCCTGACCCACAAGATCGCCTTGCACGATGAACAGGGTCGGATCATCGGCCTGGCCGGCATTTCCCGCGACCTGCAGTTGCCTCAGTCGAGCCACCCGGCCTTCGCGAAACTGGCGGCGGTCGACGCGCACATCCGCACCCATTTTCATCGTCCGATCAGCCTCGCGGAGCTGACCGCCATTGCCGGGCTGTCGGTTGCGCAACTGGAGCGTCACTGCAAGCGGATCTTCCACCTGACCCCGCGCCAGCTGATTCACAAGGCCCGCCTCGAGGAGGCCTCACGTCTGCTGCGCGACGAAGACCTGCCCATCACCGATGTCGCCCTGCGCTGTGGCTACACCGACCACAGTGCGTTCAGCCGGCAGTTCCGCGCGCTGACGCACCTTTCGCCAAGCCTGTACCGCGAAAGCCATCGCTGATGTTCCGTTAGCGGGCAATCATTGGGGCGGTGCTCCCTTATGTAACACCCCACGGCGTCATACCCGACTCTTCCACCATCGTCGATCCATGATGAATACGCCCTGATTCAGGGGCTTACGACGACAGCGCGAGCACGAACGAAAACAGGCACGTCTGTTGCATTTGAAATATCGTATACGAAATTCTCAATGACAGTTCCAGTGCCCACCCAACTCCGAGGCCTCCATGAAAACTCCCGCCTTCGCCGTAGCCCTAACCGCTGTGCTCAGTACTACTTTCATGGCGACCGCCCAGGCCGACAAGCTGGACGACATCATTGGTTCCGGCAAGCTGCGCTGTGCGGTGACCCTGGACTTCCCGCCCATGGGCATGCGCGACAGCGCCAACAAGCCTGCGGGGTTCGACGTCGACTACTGCAACGACCTGGCGAAGGTGTTGGGCGTCGATGCCGAAGTCATCGAGACGCCGTTTCCAGACCGGATTCCGGCACTCATCTCGGGCCGTGCCGACGTAATCGTGGCCTCCACCTCCGACACCCTGGAACGGGCCAAGACCGTCGGCCTCAGCGTGCCCTACTTCGCCTTCCAGATGGTCGTGCTGACCCGCGACGACACCGGCGTCAACAGCTTCGACGACCTCAAGGGCAAGGCAGTGGGCAACACCAGCGGCACCTACGAGGCCATCGCGCTGGAAAAGGACGTGAAGGGCTGGGGCAGCGGCAGCTTCCGCGCGTATCAGTCGCAGAACGACACCATTCTGGCCGTCGCCCAAGGCCATATCCAGGCCACCGTGGTCACCAATACCGTGGCCGCCGCCACTCTGAAATCCGGCAAATACAAGAACCTCAAGGTCGCCGGCAATGCGCCCTACGTGATCGACTACGTTTCCCTGGGCGCCAAGCGCACCGAATACGGTCTGCTCAACTACCTCAACCTGTTCGTCAACCAGCAGGTGCGCAGCGGTCGCTACAACGAGTTGTTCGTCAAATGGGTCGGCACCGACATTGCGCCCGCCAACCTCACCGTACCCAACGTCTACTACTGAGGTGACGACCATGCCACGCAGCGTCGGTGGACGCAGCCTGATAGACGGCAGCGCACAAGGCGCCCTGTTGTTTGCCGACACTGGCCTGAGTTTCTGGGGCGGGGTCGACCCCAGCAGTGGCGAGGTGATCGACCGTCATCACCCGCTCAGCGGTCAGCGGGTGGCGGGCCGGGTCCTGGCGATTCCCGGCAGTCGCGGGTCCTGCACTGGCAGCAGCGTCATGATGGAACTGATCAGCAACGGCCACGCGCCGGCAGCGCTGGTACTGGCCGAAGCCGATGAAATCCTCAGCTTGGGCGTGCTGGTGGCACAGCACTTCTTCGCCCGCTCGCTGCCGGTGCTGTGCATCGGCCAGGAAGCCTTCGATACGCTGCGCGGCGTGGCATGGGCTCGGTTGGATGGGGCAACGCTCGGTCTCTACAGCCAGGCGCCGGCGGACGACTGGCAGCCGCAGCCAGGCGTCGGCCAGCCGGAGCCGTTCGATGACGGCTTTGCACTCGACAGCCGTGACCATGAGTTGCTCGCAGGCAGCCACGGCAAGGCGGCGCAGGTGGCGATGCAGATCGTCCTGCGCATGGCCCGTCTACAGGGCGCGCGGGAACTGGTCGATATCACTCAGGCGCACATCGACGGCTGCATCTACACCGGCCCTGCCAGCCTGCGGTTTGCCGAACAACTGGTGCAATGGGGCGCGCGGGTGCGGGTGCCCACTACCCTGAACGCCATCTCGGTGGACCAGCGGCGCTGGCGAGCACTGGGCATCGATCCGGCCCTGGGCGAGCCTGCCAGCGCGTTGGGCGACGCGTACACGGCCATGGGTGCGCGCGCAAGTTTCACCTGCGCGCCCTATCTGCTCGACAGTGCACCGGCGCTCGGCGAGCAAGTGGTGTGGGCCGAGTCCAACGCGGTGGTATACGCCAACAGCGTGCTCGGTGCGCGCACGCTCAAGTACCCGGACTACCTGGACATCTGCATTGCATTGACTGGCCGCGCGCCCCTGATCGGCTGCCATCTCCAGGAGCAACGTCGGGCCCAACTGCTGATCGACGTACCGGCGTTGAAAGAACTGGATGACAGCTTCTACCCGCTGCTCGGCTATCACGTCGGGACCCAGTGCGGCAGCCGCATTCCATTGATCAGCGGCCTGCAGCACCTCAGGCCCAGCCTGGACGACCTCAAGGCATTCGGCGCCGCGTTCGCCACCACCAGCGCTGCACCCATGTTTCATATCGCCGGCGTCACTCCGGAAGCCCTGAACCCGGCGCACTCGAGTGACTCACCGGAAACGCTGCCGCGCGTCTCGATTTCTCTGCAAGACCTCTACGCCAGCTGGATGGAACTCAACAGCGCCCGGGACACGCAGGTAAGGTTGGTATCCCTGGGCAACCCGCACTTCTCCCTGACCGAATTCGCCCGCCTGGCCGAGCTCTGCCGCGGCCTGCGCAGGCACCCGGACGTGGTACTGGCCATCACCTGTGGCCGAGCGGTGCTGGAACAGGCACGGGCGGCGGGTCATGTGGCCGTGCTCGAGGCCTTCGGCGCCACGCTGATCACCGACACCTGTTGGTGCATGCTGGGCGAACCGGTCATTCCCGTGGGTGTGCGCAGCCTGATGACCAACTCGGGCAAGTACGCCCACTACGCGCCCGGCCTGGTCGGGCGCAGCGTTCATTTCGCCAGCCTCGGCACCTGTGTCGACAGCGCGTGCAGCGGCGCCACCAGCGCTCGACCGCCCGCCTGGCTGGCCACCTGTGCAGCGGAGGGCGCGGAGCATGTTTGACTACACCTTCCAATGGCGGGCTGCGTGGCGCGCCCTGCCCGACATGCTGCAAGGCGCGTGGGTGACGTTCGAAACCGCGGCGCTGTCGATGATTTTCGGTGTGCTCATCGCCCTGCTTCTGACCGTGATGCGTGCAGGCTCCGAACGGACGTTCCGCGGCCGGGCGCTGCGCGGCATCGGCGACGGCTGGGTGTCGATTGCGCGCAACACCCCGTCGCTGTTCCAGATCTACATCCTGTACTTCGGCCTCGGCTCGCTGGGCCTGCACGTCAGCTCCTGGCTGGCACTGCTGGCCGGCATCACCTTCAACAACGCCGGCTACCTGGCGGAAAATTTCCGCGGCGGTCTCAGGGCGGTGCCGGACACCCAGATGCGCGCCGCGCGCTCGCTGGGCATGAGTGCCTTCCAGGCCTACCGCATGATCATCGTTCCGCAACTGTTGCGCGTGGTGTTCTACCCGCTGAGCAACCAGATGGTCTGGGCGGTGCTGATGACGTCCCTGGGCGTGGTAGTCGGGCTCAACGACGACCTGACCGGGGTCACCCAGGACTACAACGTGAAGACCTTCCGCACCTTCGAATATTTCGCGATGGCCGCGGTGCTCTATTACCTGATCGCCAAGCTGATCGTCGGCCTCGCCCGGCTGTTGAGCTGGCGTCTGTTTCGCTACTGAGGAGCGGCGCATGTTTTCCACCAGCCTCACCGCGACAGACCTCCTGTACATGCTCGATGGCGCCTGGGTCACCCTGCAACTGACGTTCTGGGCAATCCTGGCGGGCTCCTTCGGCGGCTTGCTGTGCGGCCTGCTGCGGGCCCTCGCACCGCGCGCCAGCCTGCCGCTGGCGTGGGTGCTGGACGTGTTCCGCAGCGTGCCGTTGCTGATCCAGTTCGTGCTGCTCAACTCGCTCAAGAGCATCGTCGGATTGAACATCAGCGCGTTCAGCGTCGGCTGCATCGTGCTGGGCGTCTACGCGGCGGCGTACTTCACCGAGATCGTCCGCAGCGGGGTGCTTGCCGTGTCGCCATCGGTGCGCCGGGCCAGCCGCTCGCTCGGCCTGAGCTATTGGCAAGACCTGCGCTACATCGTCCTGCCGATGGCCACCCGGGTCGCCTTCCCCGGCTGGCTCAACCTGGTGCTTGGCGTCATGAAGGACACCGCGCTGGTGATGTGGATCGGTATCGTCGAACTGCTGCGCGCGTCGCAGACCATCGTCACGCGCATACAGGAGCCGCTGCTGGTGCTGTGCATCGCCGGGCTCATCTACTACGTCATGAGCCTGGTGGTCGCTCGCCTGGGCGCTCGTCTGGAAAGAAGGTGGCAGGAAAATGATTGAGATCGACAACGTACACAAATCCTTCGGCGAACTGGAGGTCATCAAGGGCGTCAGCCTGACGGTGAGCAAGGGCGAGGTGGTGTCGATCATCGGCGGCTCGGGTTCGGGAAAATCCACCTTGCTGATGTGCATCAACGGCCTGGAGCCGATCCAGAAAGGCAGTATTCGAGTCGACGGGGTCGAGGTCCACGGCAGCAGCACAAACCTCAACCAGCTGCGCCAGCGAATCGGCATCGTGTTCCAGCAATGGAACGCCTTTCCTCACCTCACCGTGCTGGAGAACGTCATGCTGGCGCCACGCAAGGTACTGGGCAAGAGCAAGGAGCAGGCCGAGGCGCTGGCCGTGCAGCAGTTGACCCATGTCGGCCTGAGCGACAAATTCAATACCTTTCCCGGCAAGCTCTCGGGCGGCCAGCAGCAGCGCATGGCGATTGCCCGAGCGCTGGCCATGTCACCGGACTACATGCTGTTCGACGAAGCCACCTCGGCGCTCGATCCGCAACTGGTGGGCGAAGTGCTCGACACCATGCGCATGCTCGCCGAAGACGGCATGACCATGGTACTGGTAACCCACGAGATTCGTTTCGCCCGCGATGTGTCCGATCGCGTGGCGTTTTTCCGCAACGGCCTGGTGCATGAGATCGGCAGCCCGGACCAAGTCATCGGCAACCCCTTGCAGCCGGAAACGGCCGCGTTCCTGAAGTCGGTCAAATAGGCGCTACCCATACACGAGCGGGCACATCGCCTACTCGCGACAACATGGCTGGAACCGCATCACCCTTTGCAAACAACGTACGAATCAAAGCGTATACGAAATACCATTAATCAGCGGAGCAAATCGAATGAGCAAGCGCATCAACTGGAGTGGCGTATTCCCGGCTGTTACCACTCAATTCAACGATGACTTTTCCATCAACCTGGAAAAGACTCATCAGGTGATTTCCAATGTGATTCGCGACGGCGTGTCAGGCCTGGTGGTCTGCGGCTCGGTAGGTGAAAACACCTCGTTGACCGCCGAAGAGAAAATCGCTGTCACCGAAGTGGCCGTCGACGCCTCCGGTGGGCGCGTGCCGGTCATCTGCGGGGTGGCGGAATTCACCAGTGTCGCTGCCGCGAAAACCGCCAATGCCGTACGCAAGGCTGGGGTGGACGGCGTCATGCTGATGCCGGCACTGGTCTACGGTTCCAAGCCTTTCGAGACCGCCGAGCACTTCCGTTACGTGGCCAAGCACGCCGACGTGCCCTTGATGGTCTACAACAACCCGCCCATCTACAAGAACGATGTCACCGCCGAGATCCTCATTTCCCTGGCCGACTGCGACAACGTGGTGTGCTTCAAGGACTCCTCCGGCGATACCCGGCGTTTCATCGACGTGCGCAACGAAGTGGGCGACCGCTTCGTGCTGTTCGCCGGCCTCGACGACGTCGTCCTGGAAAGCATCGCAGTGGGCGCCGAAGGCTGGGTGTCGGGCATGTCCAACGTTTTCCCACAGGAAGGCGAAACCATCTTCCGCCTGGCCAAGGCCGGACGCTTTGCCGAAGCCATGGAAATCTACCGGTGGCTGATGCCGATCCTCCACCTGGACGCCCGGGCGGACCTGGTGCAGTGCATCAAGCTGTGCGAAGCGATCATGGGCCGCGGCAGCGCCCTCACTCGCCCACCGCGCCTGGCCCTGCCGGATGAAGACCGTCTGTTCGTCGAACGCATCATGGCCAAGGCCCTGGCCAACCGCCCCACCCTGCCCGACGTCGGTCTTTGAATCACGACCGGGCCAGGCGCATCCGCCAGGCCCGGGTACCTGTCATTGCCACTCCAGGAAGCCTGATCATGTCCACTTCTTCCAACGCGACCACCCCAGCGGGACTCAAACGTGTCGTGGCGGCCGCCATGGCCGGAACCGTCGCCGAATGGTACGAATTCTTCCTGTACGGAACGGCCTCCGCGCTGGTGTTCGGCCAGCTGTTCTTTCGCCAGACCGATAGCCCCATCGACGGCATCATTGCTGCCTTCGCGCTCTACGCAGTGGGCTTTCTGGCCCGACCACTGGGCGGGTTGGTGTTCGGCCACTACGGCGACAAGTTCGGCCGCAAGCGCCTGCTGCAACTGAGCCTGGTAGTGGTGGGCATCACCACCTTCCTGATGGGCTGCCTGCCAGGTTTCGCCACCATCGGCTACGCTGCGCCCGTGCTGCTGGTGCTGTTGCGGCTGATCCAGGGCTTCGCATTCGGCGGCGAATGGGGCGGTGCCATCCTGCTGGTGTCCGAGCACTGCCCAGACAACCGTCGCGGCTTCTGGGCCAGCTGGCCACAAGCGGGCGTGCCGGCGGGCAACCTGATCGCTACCGTCGCCTTGCTGGGGCTGTCCACCGGGCTTTCCGAGGAGCAGTTCCTGGCCTGGGGCTGGCGCGTGGCGTTCTGGCTGTCGGCCATTGTGGTGCTGATCGGCTACTGGATCCGCAGCAGCGTCGACGATGCGCCTATCTTCAAGGAAGCCCAGGCGCGCCAGGCATCGATTCAATCCGAACAGCTGGGTGTGGTCGAAGTACTGCGCCATCACTGGCGTTCAGTGTTGGTGGGAATCGGCGCGCGGTTTGCCGAGAACATTCTGTATTACACGGTGGTGACCTTTTCCATCACCTACCTCAAGCTGGTGGTTCACAAGGACACCTCGCAGATTCTGCTGCTGATGTTCGGCGCGCACTTCCTGCACTTCTTCATGATTCCGCTGATGGGCTACCTGTCCGACCTGGTCGGCCGCAAACCGGTGTACCTGACCGGCGCGGTACTGACGGCGTTCTGGGGTTTCGTCGGCTTCCCGATGATGGACACCGGCAACAACTGGCTGATCATGGCGGCCATCACTCTGGGCCTGGCCATCGAATCCATGACCTATGCGCCCTACTCGGCACTCATGGCCGAGATGTTCCCGACCCACGTGCGCTACACAGCGCTGTCGCTGTGTTATCAGGTGGCGCCGATCTTCGCCGGCTCGCTGGCGCCGCTGATCGCAATCACCCTGCTGAACAAATACAACAGCTCCACGCCCATCGCCTGGTACCTGGTCGGGGCTGCGGTAATCTCCATCGTCGCCGTCAGCCTGACCCGTGAAACCCGTGGCAAGTCGTTGCGCACGGTCGATGCCGAAGCCGCCGCCCGCGTGACGGCCTCGGAACAAACGGGCGTGTCGCGCGGCAAACTGGCCTGAGCACTTGCGCTGACGATGGCCGTCAGCGCGCCCTCAAAGCCCCAGATCACTCAACCCTGGGTGATCGTCGGGGCGCCGCCCCAAGGGCCAGTGGTACTTGCGTTCGGACTCGGCAATCGGCAGGTCGTTGATGCAGGCGAAGCGCCGGTGCATGAGTCCGTTGGCGGCGAACTCCCAGTTCTCGTTGCCGTAGGAGCGAAACCAGTTGCCCGAATCGTCATGCCACTCGTAGGCGTAACGCACGGCAATGCGGTTGTCGGCGAAGGCCCACAGCTCCTTGATCAGGCGGTAGTCCAACTCCTTGCGCCACTTGCGTTCGAGAAACGCCTGGGCCTGGGCTCGACCTTCGATGAACTCACTGCGGTTGCGCCAGTAGGTGTCGTGGGTATAGGCCAGCGCCACTTTGGCGGCGTCCCGGGTGTTCCAGCCATCTTCGGCGCCACGCACTTTCTGAATGGCGGTTTCGACGGTGAAAGGTGGCAACGGTGGGCGGTTTTTCTGGTTCATGGCGAGGATCCTAGAAAGGCTTGTAGGGCAGGAACTTGCCGTCCAGGGTGATCACAGCACGCGATCCGCCTTCGGGATCTTCGACTTTCTTGATGTCGAGTTTGAAGTTGATCGCACTGATGATGCCGTCGCCGAATTGCTCATGCACCAGAGCCTTCAAGGTAGTGCCGTAGACCTGGACCATTTCGTGAAAGCGATAGATGGTCGGGTCGTTGGACACGTCTTCGGCGTTGCCGCGCAACGGTATGGTCTGCAACTGAACGACCGCTTGCGCGTCGAGGCCCAGACGCTCGGCCACCACTTCGGCAACCGCCTGCGGCAGCGGGTGTTGGCCCAGCAGCGCGGCCGTCACATACACCGTACTCAGGCCGGTCCCCTCGGACAGCGCCGCCCAGGTCAGATTGTGCGTGGCCTTGGCCTGCAGGACTTGTTCGGTCAGGGTCTGTCGTGGTGCCTTGGAAACGTTGCTCTGGGACATGGTGATTCTCCGGACTGAAACGCAGGGTCGATTGAACAGCTTGGCAGCAGGGATCATCGAAACCTACCACAATGATCAGGGCTGTCTTGCACAATTTCAGCTGGGATTCGATTGGTGCCGCTACGTCCCATTCGTCGCCTGAGCGCTGCGGTTGGCCAGGCAGGACAGCGGGAGGAAGGCTGAACGCACTGCGCGCCCGCGCAAACTTTTCCGTCGTTTAGGCGTCAGCTTGATAGCACATCTCGCTATTGCAGCGTCCCCCTGCCCCTGCACAAGGACTCATCATGGTTTTCTTCATCTTCCTGCTGGCCTGCGCCGCCGCAGCCAGCACCGGTGTCATCTTCAAGCCCGGCGAATGGTACGCCTCGCTGGTCAAGCCGCGTTTCACCCCGCCCAACTGGGCATTTCCCGTCGCCTGGACGGTCATCTACCTGCTGCTCGCCTGGGCGGGCTATCGACTGACCCAACTGCCGGGCAGCGAGACCGTCCTGGCGCTGTGGGCCGCTCAGATCGCCCTCAACACCCTGTGGACGCCGGTATTCTTCGGCGCCCATCGCCTGCTCGCCGGGATGGTGATCATCGTGGTCTTGTGGCTGGTGACCGCCGCCATGGTTGCCCTGGCAATGCGCCTGGACGTCATCACCGGGCTGATCCTGTTCCCCTACCTGGCCTGGCTCTGCGTGGCAGCGGCGCTGAACTTCTCGATTCTGCGCAATAATCGCTGACGCTACAGTTGCGCCGCTCCCACTCGGCCACGGTCAGATCGCGAACGCCCCGACCAATGCGGTCAGCCCGACCGCCAGCCGCGACACTTCTCCGCTGGCAGTGGCCGTTTGCGTGGCGCCGGCTGCGCTCTGGATCGAAAGGTCGCGGATGCTGGTGATGTTGCGGTCGATTTCCCGTGCCACCTGTGCCTGCTCCTCGGCTGCGGTGGCGATTACGGTATTGCGTTCGCTGATGAGGTTGATCGATGCCGATATCTGACTGAGCGATGCGCTGGCGTGCTGCGCCACGGCCGACGAATCGCTGGCCATCTGCTGACTCTGCTCCATGGCTTGCACGGCTTGCACCGAATCGGTCTGCATGGAGCCGATCATCTTTTCGATTTCCTGGGTCGACTGCTGCGTGCGGTGAGCCAGGGCGCGCACTTCATCCGCCACCACGGCGAAGCCTCGACCCTGCTCTCCGGCGCGGGCCGCTTCGATGGCCGCGTTCAATGCCAGCAGGTTGGTCTGTTCGGCGATGGCGCGAATCACCTCGACCACCGTATTGATCTCCCGCGCCCGTGACGACAGCTGCTTGACCTGGGTGCTGGTGCTGCCCACGTTGGTGGCCAGTGCCTGAATGGCGGTGAGGGTCTGCTCGACCTTGCCCAGCCCATCCCTGGCCAGGGACTGGGTGGTTGCCGACGCGTCGGCGGCCTCTGCCGCATTGCGTGCCACCTCATCAACGGCCGAGCTCATCTGGGTGACGGCGCTGGCAGCCTGATTGACCTCGTCGTTCTGGCGCGCCAGACCGCGGCTGGATTCCTCGGTCACGGCGCTCATCTCTTCCGAGGCGGCAGCCAACTGGCTGGAACTGTCGGAAATGTGCGCGATGGTCTGGCGCAGGTTGGCCTGCATCTGGGCCAACGCGGTGAGCATGCTGGCGGCCTCGTCCTGCCCGACCACGACGATCGTTTCGGTCAGGTCCTTGCGCGCGATGCGCTGGGCGATCTGCACGGCCTCCTTGATCGGCTGGGTGATGCTGCGGATCAATAGCGCAGCGAGCAGGATGGTAGCCAGCACGGCCGCAGCCATCAGCCCGATGACCCAGTTGCGTCCCGACTCGAACGTCGCCAGCGCCGCATCGCCGGCATCCGTGGCACCGCGGTCGTTCAGCGCCATGAGCTGGTTGACCTTGCCTTCGAGGGCATTGGTCAACGGACGAATGCCCGTGTTGATCAGCGCAGTTGCCGCAGTGGTGTCGGCAGCACGCAGCATAGGTTCGAGCTGACCCAGCAGTTGGTCATACGCTGCCGCATCGGAGCGTATGGATTCGTAAAGTTTACGGTCATCGTCGCTCGCAACGGTGCTTTCGTAGTGCTTGATGGTTTCCTGAAAAGTACGGCGATAGCCCGGAAACGCAGCAATCGTCTGTTCACGAAGCGCGGCATCGGTGGTGGTAGCACCGCGCATGCTTTCGAGCCGCAACCTCAGCAGTCCGCTGTTCATCTGACCCGCATCGCGAATGCCGAGCATCCAGTTGGTTTCCACGTCCTGCTCGGCCTGGTAGAGCTTGTTCATCTGAACGATGGAGATACTGCCCAGAAGGATCACGACCGCGACTACGGCCGAGAAGAAAGCGATCGCCCGAGGGGCGAGATTGAGGCGTCGGATGATCATGCAGGATTCCATTGCGATCGGGGGTTGATGACAACCATCATCGGCCCGCCGGCAGGAATCTTGAGCATGGGGCAGGTCGGCAGCTATCGGATATGGCTCACGACGATAGCGAAACGAGCGCGATCAGGGCCTGCAGCGGATCACGGCCTGGCGAACAGGAGTTTCAAGCCGGCTGCGGCAAAGACCATCGCCAAGGTGCCCTCGATCCAACGGCGCGCCTTTCCATAGGCACGCACCATTGGGGCCGTAGAGAAGACCAGTGCATAACCGCCAAAAATGGTCACGCTAAGTATGGCGCAACCCGCCAGGATGATCGCCACGGTCGAGCTCGTCGCGCCTGGGCCCAAGCCCAGGGTCATCGTAGCGATCCAGCTCAGCAGGGCTTTCGGATTGGTAAGATGCATCAGCAAGCCCCGACGATACAGACTCGGCCAGGATGCCTTCGGTGAAGATGCCAACTCATCGGCAAAGCGTTGATTGGACGTCAGCGCGGAACGGCAGGCCTTGCTGGCCAGAAAAAGCAGATAGGCGCCGCCTGCCATCTTCAGAATGAACAGCGCGCCGGCGTATTGCACGAGCACTGCCGAGACACCCGTAGCAGCCATGGAACCCCAGAAGAACGAACCACTGATGACGCCTGCCGCCAGCACCAACGCCGGGCGTCTGCCTTGGTGCATCGCGACGCTCATGATTCGCATGTTGCTGGGCCCCGGGCTCGCTGCGCCGACAATGTAGGTGACGAACACCAGAAGCAGATGGTGAATATCGAACGACATAAAGGGGCCCCACTCTGTTGCGTCGCTGGCAATGTACTCAGGTACCCTATAGCAACGCCGGTCGCCGATGCAAACCTGCGTATTTCGTCCGAAAATGAGGAGTTCTTTCATGTTCACAGGTTTGAGCGCATTCCCTTTGACCCCGCTGCGTGACGGTGTCGTCGACGAAACGGCCTTCGCCGGGTTGATTGAAAACCTGTCGTCGGCAAAGGTCGATTCCATCGGCGTTCTGGGCTCGACGGGAAGCTACGCGTACCTGAACCGGAAAGAACGACGCCTCGCGACGCAGCTTGCCGTCAGCGTGGCCGGTGAGGTGCCCGTTATCGTCGGGATCGGCTCGGTCGCCACGCGAGATGTGCTGCTGCTGGCGGAGGATGCGCAGGCCGCTGGGGCCTGCGCGCTGTTGCTGCCGCCGGTGAGTTACCAGAAGCTTGGTGCCGATGAAGTATTCGAATTCTACGAAACCCTCGCTCACCACGTTTCGGTGCCGTTGGTGGTCTACGACAACCCCGGCACCACGCACTTCGAGTTCACGGACGAGCTGCACGGGCGCATTGCAGCTTTGCCGAATGTCGCCTCGATCAAGATCCCCGGCATGAACCTGGATCCAGCGCAAGCCTCGGCCCGGGTGGCGCGCCTGCGGGCGAGCATCCCTGCCCACGTCAGTATAGGCATCAGTGGCGATGCCTTTGCAGTGACCGGCCTCAATGCAGGGTGCGAGCTGTGGTACTCCGTGCTGGGCGGACTGTTTCCGCGAACTGCGCTGGCGCTCATCGAGGCAACGAAGGGTGCACACTCGGGCCGCGCCGTCGAACTGTCGGCAGGGCTTGAACCGCTGTGGGCAATGTTCCGTGAATATGGCAGTGTCCGGGTCATCGCTGCCGCAGCCGAGATCATGGGCCAGGCAGCAGCCAATTGCCTGCCTCTTCCCCTCAAGGGGCTCGACCGGCAGTCCAACGAGCGCCTGGTGCAGATACTGAAGGCGCTAGAGCTCGCCTGAGCCTGGCGCTGCGAGGCCTGGGCCGGGGTCAGTGCCGTTCGATCGACACTTCGCCACCGGACGGGCCCTGCAGCTTGTAGCCCATGCTGTGCACGGTGTGCAGCAGGGGCACGTCGAAGGTTTTGTCGATGGTTCTGCGCAACATGTAGATGCCCGTTCGCAGGCTGTCGGAGTCGTGCGTTTCCTGGCCCCATAGCGCCAGTTCGAACTCGCGACGCTTCACTATCGCGGGGCTTTTGCGCATCAGCAGCTCCAGCAGCACGAGGGTGGTGGGGTTGAGTTTGAGCAGCTTGCCCGCCCGCTTCACCTCAAGCGAATCCAGGTCGAAGGTCAGGTCATGGACCTGGAGCACGTTCTTCCGAACGCCTGTCGACCGTCGACTCACCGTCTCGACGCGAGCAAACAGCTCGGACAACGCGAAGGGCTTGATGATGTAGTCGTCGGCACCGACGCTGAAGCCGGTCAAGCGGTCTTCCAATTCGTCACGTGCAGTCAGCATCAGGATGGGGGTGTTCTGCCTGGAAACCGAGCGCAGCTTGTGACAGACCCGATTGCCGTCCATGCCGGGCAGCATCACATCCAGAATGATGGCGTCGAAGTTGCCGGTCATCGCCAGGTGCAGCCCAGTGACGCCATCCAGCGCCCCGGTAACTTCACAGCCCTTGAGCGTGAAATACTCGGAGATGTTGGCGAGGATATCGGCGTGATCTTCGATAACCAGTATGCGCATGGAACCCTCTTTGTGGTGTCAGGCGGAACAACGGAAAAAGGTCACCCGCTCAGCGGCCGGCCGCCAGTTGTTTCGCCGCGTCAGCCGCATGCCCGTTGATCCCCCTGCAACTGGCGAACATATCCAATCCGGTGTCGTAGACACGCGTCTGCACATGCAGCAAGCCTAGCACCGAGTGAAACAGATTGTCCTGGCTCAGCGGTTCATGACGCGTCTGCTGCAGGCAGCGGCTGTCGACCGTGAGCGCGCGCTGATAACTTTCGGAAAGCCATACCAGCAGCGGCACGTGTTTCTGCTGATCGGGGGCAAGCATGTAAGGCGTGCCATGCAGGAACAGGTTGTACTCGCCCAGCGACTCGCCATGATCCGACAGATAGATCATCGCGGTGGCCAGATGATCCTGGTTGCTGCGCAGTACATCGATGAGCCGAGCCAGCACGTGATCGGTGTACAGCAAGGTGTTGTCATAGCCGTTGACGATACTCTCTCTGCTGCACGCATCCAGCGCATTGCTTTTGCACACCGGCGTGAATTTCTCGAACGCCTTGGGGTAACGCTTGAAATATTCGGGCCCGTGGCTGCCCATCTGGTGCAATACCAGAACGGTATCTTTGCTCAAATGGTCAATGAAGGCCTGCAGACCTTGCAGCAGAATTTCGTCCCCGCACTCGTTGTCCGCGCACAATGCGGGATCTCTGTCATGGCTGACGTCCAGCAAAGTGACCCGGTCGCACGTCCCCTTGCAGCCAGACTGGTTGTCCCACCACACCACATCCAGCCCCGCGCGTTTGAGCACGTCCAGCAAGCCTTCCTGGTTTTTCGCAATGTCCGCCTTGTACTGCTTGCGGCCCATGTTGGAGAACATGCATGGCACAGAGACAGCCGTTTCGGTGCCGCAGGAGTGCATGTCGGTAAAGGCCACCAGCCCTTGTTCCTGGGCAAGTTGCGGCGTGGTCTCGCGCTCGTAACCCAGGATGCCGAAGTTCTCGGCGCGCGCACTTTCCCCTACCACCAGTACCGTCAGTGACTTGGGCGCATTGCTGGCCACGTTGACGGCTCGCACGGCGTCTTCGCCGATGGCCCGGAATGGCTGTCGTGCCGTGGACACTTGTTCGCGTGCATAGGCGATCGAGGCACCGATGTAATTGCTCGGCACCACCATCAGGCGCAACTCGTGATGATTGCGCAACAGTGACGACAGCCCCTGATAGTCCACCAGCGCGACCACGGCAATGACCGCCGCAGAGCCCGCGCCGACCAGTGCCTTGCTGACCAACTGGCGATGCACTTTGCGGTAGGCGATGGGCGTTTTCCACAACAGCACCGACGGCAATACGCCCAACAGCAAGACATAGACCCAGAGCATCGGAGACAACAAGCCTTGTACTTCGGTGATATTGGTTTCCACCAGATTGCGAAGCATGCCAACGTCCATGAGCACACCGTAGTGACTCATGAAGTAGGTGACACTGGCACTGGTGAGAAACAGCACCGTCAATACCGGTTTGAATATGAATGGAAACGCCACTATCGTCAGGACGATATTGAACACGCCCAACAGCATGATGGCAAACGCAAGGGCAAGTTGTGTTCCAGCGCCACCCTCCCCGGTGATTGCAGCCAGATGCTGCCAGAGGGGCACATTGAACACCACCAGCAGAAAGACACTGGCAAGCACCGTCGCGGTTTCCGGGCGTACAGGTTTGAGTTTGAACATGGGAGTCTGCCGTCGGGCAAAGAAGCGAGCCGTGCGCCGTGCTACGGTTGTCGATGGCGCGGACTCTAGACGCGGATAATTCAAATTTTCGTGAAAGATTCGCGAGGAAAAGCTCGTTGCGAGTCCGTTTCGAGGCATGCGCTGGAACACAGCAATGCGATCGCTTCCTTCAGCCGAGGCGAGCACTACTTTCCACGTATTTTTCACAGTTCGTTCACTTCGTTCTGAACGGCGCAAACTTATCGTCGCTCGTAACGCAAGCGGCCAATAGATCATTGATGACAGGCCGCCGTCGTTACTTCCCCACGTAACTTTCACCTGTTCTTCATCATTGGATCGGAGCCTGTCATGGCTATCGCATTACCTGTTGCTGCGTCCCGGCATTTTGACTTTCGATTGGCGCTGGGCATTCCGCTCGTGCTGATGGCAACGATGCTGTGGCTGTATCCGCCCGCCCTCGACTTCGCCCTGGCGCAGATCTTCTACGTGCCGGGGGTTGGCTTCATCGGACGCCAGAGCTACTGGCTGGAAAATATTCTGCATGATCGCGCCAAGCAGGCGGTGATCGCCTTTGCCGTACTTGCACTCGCAGGTTTCGTGGCGAGTCTGTGGGCCACGCGCCTGCGCCAATGGCGTCGACCACTGGGGTATGTGGTGCTGGCGATGGCGCTGACTACGTCGGTGGTGACGCCGCTCAAGGTGCTGACAGCCGTGCATTGCCCCTGGAGCCTGAAAGAGTTCGGCGGCCAGGAAACCTATACACCGTTGCTCAGCCCCCGCGCCGCAACGGAAAAGCCTGGTCTGTGCTGGCCCGGCGGCCATGCGTCGAGCGGCTTCTCGCTGCTCGCCCTGTTCTTTTTCTGGCGCGATCGTCGCCCACGCACTGCGAGCATCGCACTGGCGGTGGCGCTGATACTGGGATCGGTCTTTTCGCTGGGGCGAATGGCGCAAGGCGCGCACTTCCTTTCCCATAACATCTGGACGCTGCTGATCGATTGGGTCATTTGCGTGCTGTGTTATCGCTGGATTCTCTACCGCCCCTCGACACAGCCTTCACCTGTGCCGGCTGCGGCCCTGATGCCCGACGGGTACCGGCGATGAACGCCCTGTGGAGACCTGGCAGACGAACTGGGGTGCTGCTGAGCCTAGCCTTATCGGCAGTAGTGTTGAGCGCCTGCCAAACGACCCGGGAGCGGCTATTGGCCGAGGGCTACCCTGCCCCCTTCGCCAGCGGCTTCGAGGACGGCTGCGGCAGTGGTCGGCACGCCGCGCAAGCCTTGGGCGAATTTCGCAAGAACGTGCCCGTCTACCTTTCGGATCGTCAATACGCCACCGGCTGGGACGACGGCTTCCGGCAATGCCAAGCCAGCGCCATCGCTGACTTCCAACGGCATGTCGGCATCGACAGCAAGGAAGACCGCGATTGGCGCCACGCCAAGGATCAGGGGTGGGGCAAGGCGCTTGGGCGCTGATCGAACGCGCTTTTGCGCGAAACAATCTGCGCGCCAACGAAAAAAACGAGTGAAAGGGAGAACCGGGTGTCTATTCCAATCAAGCACACCTCGCTCGATTTCAGACATTTCATTCCCACACCCACCCAGGACACTCATCGATGCACGACAGCATAAAGTGGCCGCTGACCCTCTACTTCGACGGTGACTGCCCCCTCTGCGCCCACGAAATCAAGCTTCTGAGGGCGCGTGCCTTGCCCGAACGCCTTCATTTCATCGATATCAGCGATCCGGCGTTCGACGCTCAATCCTTGGGCTTCACCCGGGCGCACATGGAATCGTTGCTTCATGCCCGGTTCAGCGATGGAACATGGGTCACCGGCCTGGACGCGACACTCTGGAGCTGGCGCGCCGCGGGCCTTGGCCTATGGGCCGCGCCGTTGTCCTGGCGGTGGGCCAGGCCCCTGTTCAACGTTGGCTATCGGCTGTTCTGCCGCTGGCGTCCGCATCTGGCCTGGCTGCCCCACCCGGACGGCAGTGCTCGCTGCAGGAACGGCAGTTGTGCAGTTCCCGAAGCGAACAGTGCTGGGCAAAAGCGGCCACGGTCCGGGCCTCGTTGAGAGCAGTTCCGACTTGGCTCGTCATAGGGTTGATGGCTGACATGCAAATGCTTGGGGACCTAGCTTGCACATCACTGCTACGGCCGGCTTGAGGTTGCCAAAAATGACAACTGGCGTATCATGACGATAAACGCCAGGAAAACATATGGATGTTCTGAAGAAGGATCGATTTGACGACGCATGCCGTAGGCACCCTACCTGCGCCACTGCCCTCAAAGCCTGCTATCGAATTCTGTGTGCATTGGAACCCAGCTGTTACAACGATCTGGCAGACCTGTTTGGGAGCCGGTTGGATCTATTCAAGCCCCGGGCACAGGTGGGGTGGGTTGTGATCGATATCGGCGGCAACAAATTGAGATTGATCGCAGGCGTCAATTACAAGCGACAAAAGCTGTACGTCAAACACATCTATACCCATGCTGAATATGACGCTGCAAATGACTGGTATGCCAGAAACAACCAGGGGGCGAAACCATGACCACCGTACTTCAAGATCCTCAAAGCATCCGTGCTGCCTTGGAAAGCCTTCAAGTATTGGTTGAGCAGCTACGTGAGTCGTTCGTTGGCGGCATCCATAGCCCCGCTGAATACGCGCTTGCGTCTGCGTTGCTCGACGAGCTGACTGATGGCCACACCCTGAACAAGTATGAAGAGCAGGTACTGGTCGAGCTCGAGGATGCGCTTCTGAATTACGAGCGTGATTCGCAGCAGTTCGAGGCCATCAACGCCCATTTGAAACCCACCAGCACTGCCGTGCAGCTGTTGCGTGACTTCATGGAGATGCTGGGGCTTACCGGTTCGGATTTGCCCGAAATTGGCGATAAGCATGTGGTGTCAAAGGTGCTGGCCGGGACGCGCCCCATCAGCCACAAGATGGCCTATGCGCTGGCACAGCGCTTCCATACCAAGCCAGATGTATTCATCGAGGAATCCAAGCCCACGCGTATTGGATGAACCCTGCACCCATCTGCGCCGGTGGCCCGCTACCTGCCGGCATAGAACGGCTCAGCGTCTGCCAAAGCCATATGCTCCTCTCGTCGTGTTTTGCCCGGAGAAAAAACTAGAAACATTTTGAAACATGCACCTCGGATAACCACTCCATAGTCTTTCCCCCAAAGACTATTCCATGAAAACGCCCCGTCCTGCCGCACGCCTGGAACCCCTCGAGCAACTGCGCAATTTGAAGATGGCCCGATCCGCGCATGCCTATGTGCGCGGCAGCACCGTGCAATTCTATGAATGGCTGCAGTCCCAGTCCGGTCGGCGCTTGCCCAGTGGGCCGCCGGTGTGGATCTGTGGCGACTGTCACGCCGGCAACCTCGGGCCGACCGGCGATTTGAAGGGTCGCATCGACATCCATATTCGCGACCTGGACCAGACGGTGATCGGCAACCCTGTCCACGACCTGGTCCGGCTCGGCTTGTCGCTGGCGACCGCGGCTCGCGGCTCGGACCTGCCCGGCGTGGCTACCGCGCGCATGCTCGAAGAGATGATGGTGGGCTACGAGCAAGCCTTCGAGAACAACCAGGAAGAACAGCCGCAGCGTCCCGCGCAGGTCAAGGCTGGCATGCGCAGCGCTGTGCAGCGTACGTGGAAGCATCTGGCGCAGGAACGCATCGAAGACATGCGTCCGACGATTCCGTTGGGCAAGCATTTCTGGGCGCTCTCCAAAACCGAGCGCAGCGCCATCAAGGCCTTGTGCGCCACCGACGAGATCCATGCCCTGGTCACGTCCCTCAAGGGCCGCTCGGGGAGTGACAGTGTCGAGTTGCTGGATTCGGCTTATTGGGTCAAGGGTTGCAGCTCCCTGGGCCTCAAGCGCTATGCCGTGCTGCTCGGCGTGGGCGACGACGATGACCAGGAACTGTGTCTCCTGGACGTCAAGGAAGCGGTCGCTGCCGCAGCACCGCGCACGGTGCGCGCAGGTATGCCGCGCGATAACGGCCGGCGCGTGGTCGAAGGCGCCCGGCATCTGTCTCCGGGCCTGGGCAATCGGATGCTGGCCACGCGGATGCTCGACCATGGTTTCTTCATTCGTGAACTGCTGCCCCAGGACATGAAGCTTGAGCTCGACCAGTTGAGCGAAACCGAGGCCATGCGCGCGGCGAGCTACCTGGCCAGAGTGGTGGGCGCCGCTCACGCACGGCAGATGGACCTTTCGACCAGGGCCGACTGGATGCGCGAGTTGCAGACGAATCGTTCGAACACGCTGGACGCGCCGTCCTGGCTATGGTCCAGCGTGGTTCATCTGGTGGGCAGTCATGAGCAAGGGTACCTGGAGCATTGCCGACGGTACGCGTTGCAGAATTGAACATCGGCGCTCGCGCACAGGACTAAATCGAAACCCCGCGCAGCTGCGCCACATAGGAAACCCCTGTATGCATATTCTTCACATTGCCAGCTCTCCGCGTGGCGAGCGTTCCGCCTCGCTGAAACTGGCCGCACGCTACCTCGAAACCGTCGCTTCGCATCAGCCTGACGCCACCGTCGACGTGCTGGATGTGTGGACCACTGATCTGCTGCCTTTCGACGGTCCTGCGTTGAATGCCAAGTACGCCGACCTCGAAGGCGTGGAAATGACTGCCGAGCAGGCGGCGGTGTGGAAGCAGATCCACGCCTTGGGCGAGCGCTTCCATCGTGCGGATGTGATCGTTTTCAGTGTGCCCATGTGGAATTTCGGCGTGCCCTACCGTCTCAAGCACCTGATCGACTCGGTGTCGCAACGAGGCGTGCTGTTCGATTTCGACGAACAGGGCATGTGCGGCCTGCTCAAGGGCAAGAAGGTGGTGGTGCTCGCCACCCGCGGAGTGGTGCTGGGCGAGGACTATCCCACCGAGGATTACGACCATCAGGTTGCATTCCTCAGAACCTGGGCACGCATGGTGGGGATTCCAGCCATCGACACGGTGGAGTCGGAAGCGACGCTGGGCGATGCCGCAACGGCCGAGGCCAGTTTCAACGCCGCCCTGGATGCAGCCACCAAGCTGGCTGCATCCCTGTAGCGCTCCGACTGTCAGCTTCGATGGACCACAGCGCGCCGATTTGCCCTTGAGCGCAGATCGGCGCTTCCCTCGGGGCGCCTTCCTATAGCTTGAACCGCGCCACCACGGTGCGCAGCTCGGTTGCAAGCAGTGATAGCTCTTCTGCAGTCACAGCGTTGTCTTCGATACCTTCCATCAACGCCAGGCTGCCATTGCGAATCTCGGTCACGTTGCGGTTGATGTCCTCCGACACGGCGTGCTGCTGAACGGCCGCGCTGGCGATCTGGGTGTTCATGCCGACGATCTGCTCGACGCCATCGCTGATGGCATCCAGGCTGGTCGAGGCCGCATCCGCGGACTGCAGGCATTCCTGGGCGCGCTGCTTGCCAGCCTTCATTTGCTCGACGGCAGCCGCGGTGGCCAATTGCAATTCCTGGATGATGCGGCGGATCTCTTCGGTGGAGTTTTGCGTACGCGATGCCAGGGTCCGCACCTCGTCGGCGACCACTGCGAAGCCCCGGCCCTGCTCGCCCGCACGGGCGGCTTCGATGGCGGCGTTCAAGGCCAGCAGGTTGGTCTGGTCGGCAATGTTGCGGATCACTTCGATGACCCCACCGATCTGCTGGCTGTGCTGGGCAAGCGCCGAGACCTTCTGCGCGCTGCGCTCCACTTCGTCGGCCAGGGCCTCGATGGTGACCTTGGTTTCGTGCATCTGCGCCAGCCCGGCATGGGAAGACTGGCTGGCCTGTTCGGCCGCGTGGGCGGCACCTTCGGTGTTCTGCGCGACGTCGGCAACGCTGGTGGTCATTTCGTTGATGGCCGTGGCCACCTGCTCGGTTTCGCTTTGCTGGGTGTTCATCGAGCGTTTGGCGCGGTCGATGGACACACCCATGCGCGTGGCGGCGTCAGACACCGACTGCGAGCTGCGCTCGACCTGAGCCAGAGAACCACTGAAGGCCTGCACCATATGATTCAGGCTGTTGCCTACGTCGGCCATTTCATCCTTGCCGCGGACCTGGACGCGCGTGCTCAGGTCGCCCTGGGCAATGAGCTGGGTGGCCAACAGCACATCCTGAATGGTACGCCGCATGGCGCTGTAGATGCCGCAGAACACGTACACCAGCAGCAGGCCGACGAGCGCGAACATGCCAATGATGAACTGGCGTTGAGCATTCTTCTCCTCGACACGGTGTTCCAGCCGATTCAGCAACTCCACCTGCAGGGTGTCCTGGGCCTTGTACAACTCAGCCACCACTGCATTGCCCTTGGCGGGTACGTTCTGCACGTTGCCCAGTGTATCGCTGGTCGAGGACGTCACCGCGTCGAGGTCCGCACGGAAGCCCTCGAGGCTTGCGAAAGCGCTGTTGATCGGTGCCTGGATCCGATCGGCGAGCGCGGGCTCACGGCGACGCAGCAAGGCCAGGCTTTGCTGCAGTTCCTTGTGGATCAGCAGTTCGCTCTTGAGCATCGACTTGATCACGCCGCGCGTAGCCGGGCTCAACACCTGCCCTTCACGCAGGCCGCTGGCGAGCCCACGCAGTTGCCCGACGATGTTGATCTGGCGGGGCAGGCGCAAGGTGCTCTGGTCGATCATGAACAGCGATGCGTAATCCTCATCCAGCACCATCCCCGACGTGGCCGACACGTAGTAGACAAAATTCAACGTCTCGGTGAGTTGGTCGTTCCACGCGTCGAACACGCCGCTCTGGTCGGCGCCCGGCTTGGCCTGCGCCATCAACCGCGTGGCTGCTGCGTGCAGATCCTGGACGCGGTCACCGGTTTCCAGCGGCTCGTTGAACTGGCGGTCAGTGGCGGCCAGTTTCGAGAATGCGTCCTCCAGCTTCGCCTGGTTGGCCAGTACATCGGCTTGCGCAGTCGAATCACCGCTGAGCAGGCGATTGCTCAGGGCGCGCTGCATCATGGACAAGCGCAGGATGGGCGTGACGTCCAGCAGGTAACGCTGGCCTGCCTGCTCCGAACGGATGACGGCAAGGCTTTCGTTGATTTGAACGATGAAACGGGTGCCCAGCAGCGCCAGGGGGATCAGAACGATGATTGCCAGTACCGCAAATTTCGTCGGAAAGCGTAATCGGTTGGCCAGTGCTACGGCAGGAGCAAGGATGTTCATGAGGTTCTCACAGCCCGAAATGGGACGGTTCGTAATGGGTCTTGGGGTGAGAACGGTCCATTTCTCGGACGCCTGAGCTCTGCGTGGCCCATGAGGCTGACCGCAATCATTCTGCGGTCAAACGTCCCTATCGGTAGAAACCCCAATAACTTTACAAAAACTTGTACATATTTTTATTTCTGTAAAGGTTTTGAACTTTTCAGGCTGGGTAATGTCTTTTTGGCATCATTGCATCCTGGGTCGATTTCCACCCTAGATTGGGGAAAGTAATTCATCACAGTCGATCCGAAAGGTCCGAAAAAGGCATCCACCCTGGCGTTAAACTGGTGATATCTCTTGGATCTTGGGCAGGCACTATGAATCCGGAAAAACCTCTACACGATCTGGCTGGCCACGACGCGTTCAGCCGCACCTTCCAACACGGTCAATTGACCATTGGTTTCATTTCCCCGGCCAGTGGCTACCCCGACAGCCCCTTTCCAGGCCTGTCGGACCAGGCCGAGATCGTGCAAAGCCTGGATCGCAGTGACGCTGCAGCCTTGTGGCTGCGCGATGTACCCTTCTACGACCCGTCGTTCGGCGACACCGGCCAGGTGCTGGACCCGCTGGTGTACGCCGGCTGGCTGGCCGCGCTCACTCAACGGATCGCAATCGGCACGGCCGGGTTCGTCACGCCCCTGCGTGAACCTGTCATCACCGCCAAACAGATCACCACTGCAGACCAACTGCTTGGCGGACGTTTTCTGGCAGGCATGGCTTCCGGTGACCGGCCAACCGAGTACCCGGCCTTCGGGGTCGACTTCGCCACGCGCGTGGAGCGCTATCGCGAGGCGGTCGCCTTGATCAAGACCCTGACCTCGGTATCCTTCCCGCGTTTGAAAACCGAACACTTCGGCCATCTGCGCGGCGACATCGACCTGGTGCCCAAGCCTGCGGCGTCACGCATCCCCATCATCGCCATTGGCCGTGCCGGCCAGAGCCTGGAGTGGCTGGGCGAACACGTCGACGCCTGGATCTGGCATGGCGATGCCCAGCGTATGTCGGAGGTGGTGCCGCACTGGCGTGAAGTGACCGCGTCGCGTGGTTTCGTACCATTCGGCTATGGCGCGATGTTCGACCTGGATACCGATGCCAACGCACCGTTGCAGACCGGTCGAGTGCTGCACGGCGGCCGTCATGCCCTCAAGGCCTTCTTCGCGCGCCAACGCGATGCCGGCGTCAACCATGTTGCCTTGAACCTCAAGCCAACACGGCGCCCGGCGCTGGAAGTGATCGCGGAACTGCAGGAGTATGTGCTTCCCGAGTTTGCGGTGGGGGAAGATCCGGCAGCTATGTAAATATTGCGCATCGAGGGTCAGCCTGCGGCATTCAGCGGGAGACGCTGTCTAGTCACTGTAACCGTTGGTCAGCGTGACAGCCGGTCGCCGTTGCTATGTGGAACTACTGTCTATAATCAGCATGCCAGATACACGCCCAGCGCCATTCGCCATGACTCTACGTGATTCATGAAGCGCACGTCTGGCATGTCGATCATTTCTGGAATATGCGACGCCCGAAATACGCGCAGTCCACGACAGCTGGACGCTGCCTTCGATCGAAGGAGTTCGGACCATGTCCGATCCAATCATCGGATCCGTCAAACTTGATGGGGTCAATTTCGAAACGTGGTTGTTAAAGTTTGATAAGCACGGCAACTGCGAATCGAAAAAGACGCAACAGGCACTTCTACAACATCTGCGTGACACTTCTCCACCTGCCATTGTTTTATTTTCCCACGGCTGGAACAACGAGTACGACGATGCAACCGGTTTGTACCGTCGTTTTCTCTTTGAGCTTCAGCGACACTTTGCAGATCATCCGCCGACTATCCCATTGTTGTTCGTCGGCGTTATCTGGCCCAGTACATGGATGTCCTTCGATACCGGCCCGCAGATCGCGAGCGCAACGGTGGCTGCAGAGCTGCTCGATCTGCAACAGCAACTGAGCCAACGTCTGGCCGAAGAGTGGGCAGCCAACTTAGCCGTGCCCGATCGGCAGAGGCTTATATCGCTACTGGCCAGCGCCCGACTCGATCAAGCACAGGCCAAACAACTGACCGATCTGCTTAGCCAGGCATTGAGCAACATTAGAGGGCATGTTCCTGAGGCTTTGGAAAGTACAGCGCCTGACGCGGGCGAGTTGTTCAAGGCACTCATTTCGGTCCAGCGCCTGGCAATGTCGAGCGTTAGCGCCGATGACACCAATGACGAGGCGCATGCCTTGATCGGTTCTTTAGGCGACCCGCAGTCGGCCGGGCTCCTGGATATCTTCGATCCACGCAACGCGATCCGGATCGCTTCCCTCTATCAGATGAAAGACCGTGCTGGCACGGTAGGGACCAATGGCGTAAGTGCCCTGCTCAGCCAGTTGAAAGCCGCCGCGCCGCTCGTACCTCTGCATCTGGTTGGCCACTCGTTCGGCGCCAAAGTCGTGATGTCGGCGCTGGCCTCCTATCAGGGCGAGAAAATCGAATCCGTGTTGTTGTTGCAGCCAGCGATTTCCTATCTGTGCATGGCCCGGGTCTTACCCGACGAACCCGACCGACATGGTGCCTTCCGTGACGTTGCGACAAACGTTCGGCAAGCCCTGATGATCACGTACAGCGGCCACGATGTGCCACTGCATGACTTCTTTCACCTCGCTTTGTTGCGAGACAAGGATGTAGGAGAATTCGCGCCTCGCCCCGCCTCTCCGTCCGAACGGGCGGGTAAGCCTCCCAACAAGTACGCTGCGCTGGGCGGATATGGGCCACCTGGCTCGGATGCTCCGCACGCTAACGTGCCTGAGGCGGGTGATACCTCCTTGCGCATCCACCTTGGCGATCCTCCGCTCGCCCTCGATGGCACCATCGACAAACGCATTAACGGTCATGGCGATGTCGCAACCCCAATCACTGCGTGGCTGTTGTACCTGCAGCTACGCGCGAGGGTGCAACCATGAGCAGCAGAAGACGCCGCAAAATGCTGGATGCCGTCAGCGCTTACAGGGATGCAAAGCCGGTGGAAAACTTCGGTTCCAGCGTCTTGTCAATCAAGCTGGCACTCACCCAGCCCGCCATGCTCCATTTCAAGCTGGCCGCCAGCCCGTACGCGCCCGGCCAAACCAGGCCGGAGTCCGATGACACGCCCGAAGCACTTGCCTGGGAGTTTCCATTCGCCGACGTTGTGAAAGCCGGCCACGAGCGTAATGCCGATCAGGCACGCAACTACACCCTGTGCCTTCCTCCCACGCTCGAAGAGGACCTTCGCTACCGCCTGCAAAGCCTGGAGAACGGCATACCTAATCTACTTTGGCTGGACCTGTGCAGGCCCTACGGGATATTGGGCGCACTGGATTGGGAGAAGCAGATCGGTACGGCATTGGGCAGACCGCTCCTGCGTCTGCCCGACTCTCCGATCAGCCCAACGCAGCGCCCCTACGTACTCGAGTGCGCAGTTATCGTGGATGCCTGCGCACCTATCGATCCTACGGCCCTGCTATCGATGATCGAAACCATTTGCCTGGGAATTATCGAGCAATCCTCGAGGGAGGTGACCCATGTTCATGTGTTCGCCGCAGCGCCAGCCTTCGAATGCCTATGCATACTGGGCAATAACCCCAAGATCACCTTGCATGACCCTTCTTTGGCGCCAACACGTGATGAGGCGGTCAAACAGGATCTCAGCATTCCAGGTATGCCTATGGCTTCGATTGCCTGGGTCAACTGGATTATCCAGGGCCTGAATGGAAGCACACTTGATGTCGTGTATCTGGTTGGGCGCAGCCGATGGAATGAATCGGCGGCAGAACTGGTGTTATCGAGTTCTCCCTCTTCACGCGATATGCAGGTGTACAACCACACACTGGAACTCGATGAGCTGAATCTGCAGCTCAACCGCGCCGGAAGTTGGGCCACGGTATTCGTGCCGTCTGCCCCAGAACATGCACAGTCCATGGCCAACGTTGCCGACACTTTCGCACAGCGCCAGACAGGGGCTGTGATGTATCACCGCCTGAATAACCGCGATGGCTATCGACAAGCCTGCAAACTGTTGTTCGACCAGCAGAGTTACGAGGTGCCCAAGCTTGAGGATGGGTTCGTTTATTGCCATCCCGATTTCACCCACAGAGACAAGTCAAAGCGTGCAGCCTGGTCTTTCGACGCGCTGGTGACGAACACAGCCCTGATAGAGCGGGCGTCGCTCCCCAGCCTTGCCACACGGGCCAGCTTGGCGCTCGATACTTCGAAAGCCAGCGCGATCCCTGAACAGGCTCCTGGGTGGGCGATCGCCTACCAACGGTTTCTGGAGTCCACGGCCCTCGAGGAGCTTCGTAGACTTTCGACCGATGTACTCGCCAGTCACGACACCTTGTCCAGAAGCGCACTTGCGAAACACTCAGCCGCGGAAGTGGACACGACGACCCTACAACGAACGTTGAGCGAAATCTCCTCAGTAGTGGCGTCCTATATCAAACACGACGACAAGGAGTCTTGACCATGAGCCATCTCGTTACGGTGGAAATCTGCGATTCGGGCGCGTCCTTGGGCGTACGTTTACTTACAGGGCACGGCCTGCATGATCCAGATCAAATGCTTCGATTCGCACCGATGCCGGCGCAAATGTTGCCATTATCCATGTCGCTCAGCACCCTGGGCGATGCAGTAGGCCACGGTCGGACGCTTCTGGATGCGCTGAACGCCCATGGACCGATTGCCTTGGAGTTGGCGGGCTTGTTCAGCCAATACGAAATTGCGACGACGCTGACTCTTTACATGACCACTTCGACCGCAGCTCTCTATCGCTGGGAGGCACTTTACAATCCGGTATCGGACCGCTTTCTATCAGCCCAGAACAACTGCAGCATGTTTCGTATCGCCAGCGGCAGGTCACCTGTTCTGAGCGAATCCCGCGAATATTCCGGCACCATCACATTCAGTGCGTATCTGTCCGCCAGCGGTATCGAAGCGCTCGCTGAATGCGAGGTGCTGATCGACGCGGTGAAAACCGCCCGCCAGTCAGGCCTGAACATTCGAACGTATCTTTATGTAGGTGAACAGCAACTACTCGATACCGCTGCCAACCTATTGAACGGCACGCAGGCTATCGAGCTCCGTCCTATCCCTGCCAATGCATTGGCGTTTGAAGCGTCCCTCAAGGCTGATCGTGCCCAGCTCCTGCACTTCTTGGCCCACGGTGATATCCGTGAAGGAGAGGCTTTTCTCGAGTTCGCTTCGATCAGCGATCACGATAGAAACGCGGACCCTGATAATCCTGACATCGATCCAGGCTCGATACGCCTGTCTCTCGACCGTCTTGAACAAAGCCTGGCGGCGACCGGTACCACCTGGTTAACCCTGCTCAACTGCTGCTCAGGCGCGGCGTCGGTGTCCAAGCTTTCATCCATGGCCGCGAAACTGGCCAAGTCAGTATCCCCCATCACGATTGGCATGGCAGATCCCATCGACTATCAAGATGCAACCTTGTTTGCCAAATCTTTTTACAAACATGCACTTGAAACCATTCATCAAGCCACTGCAAGCCTCACCCAAGGTCAGTCGATCATCATCGACCTGAGCGTGGCCGTCAAAGCCGCACGCGGGGTGCTGTACGAAACGGCGCGTGCGAACAGTGACCTGCCCAACGGCTTCGCCCGGTGGTGCTTGCCGATAGTCTATCTGCGCGACATCCCATTGAAAATCACGCAGATAGACGAGAAGACCAAGACACGCATCGACGCTATCGCAAAGGTCTTGCAAGGTTTTTCATCCGAAACGCCACCACAACTGCGTTCCGATGTCCTTGGTTTGCTTGCCAACGAACCATCGATACCTGCGCGGCTTTGGCCTGACCTCAATGGTAATCTCTGATGAACCTTATCGAGCGGCCTTCAACCCTCCAGGTGAACGCTTGGAGCGGCAAGCACACTGTCGAAGGTGACTTGAGTGCCACCACGCCTTTCGCCCAGCGTCGCCAAGGCGATAAGCCGCCGCAGTGGCTGGCGGCGCCTGGCGAGGTCGACCTGCGCGAGTGGCGACATCCAGAAGTAGGCTGGGGGTTGGTGCTACCCGAAAATGACGACCTGTCGCCTCACGAGCGAGCAGGCGCCGAAGATGCGCCACTCCCTATCCAGCAGCTCCTGGCATCGAGACCCGGCTCGCCGGTCCTGCGCTGGCGGCAGGACTTGCAGCAAGGTTATTTGCGCCGGTATTACGCCAACGGCAAATCACCAGAAGATCTTTCGTTGCTTTCGCTCAAACCGGGGATCAAAGAAGGTCACATACCTCGATACTTGTTGATCTACGCCAACCCGCGGCAAATCCCCTGGGCCGTACAGTACGCCTTGAATCTGTCGACGTTCGTAGGACGCCTCGATTTGACCGGTGAGGGTCTGGCGAACTACGTCAATGCACTGATTGGCGATTGGGCGGAACATCAACCTTGCGATCCAGCTGCACCCTTGATCTGGCAGGTCAATCAAGGCGCGGGGGATATCACGGCTCTTATGTGCCGAGTGGTGGCGGACAAGGTCTGGGAAAGCTTCGGCAGCGATCCAGACTTGCCCAGGCGTCATCAGCTCAAGGAAGACGCGGCCACTGCCGCCTCGCTGTACGCTGCGCTGAGCGAACGGCAGCCTGGGTTGGTGGTGACTACCAGCCATGGTATGACCGGCCCACTCGACGATAAAACCGCGTTGGCCGCGCAGCTTGGGCTGCCCGTGGATGTAACAGGCAGCCCCATCGCGCTTGCAGGTCTTTTACCCTGGAAGGCCAATGGCGCGATCTGGTACGCACACGCCTGTTGCTCCGCCGGTGCAGACGGGAAGTCCCGGTATCGCGGCCTGTTTGATGCGGATAATCGCATCGGCCAAATGCTCAATGCCGTCGCAGAGGGCGCCGGGCCGAGCATCGCACCGCTGCCGCGTGCCTTGCTTGGAGCACCGTCGCCGCTACGCGCATTCGTGGGCCATGTAGAGCCGACATTCGATTGGACCCTCAAGGACCCTCTGACAGGCCAATCGCAGGCCTACGCGGTGTGTGATGCACTTTACCCGGCCCTGTATCGTCAGGCCCCGCGCACGCCGATAGGTTATGCCCTGAGCGGGGTCTATAAAGAAGCAGGCCACTTTTACGGGGCCTGGCAAGAAGCGATTGACCAGATCGATAAAAACGTACCGGGCATGCGCAACTGGGCGCTGTATCGGCAACTGGTGGCTATGGATCGCCAGACCTTAGTAATCCTGGGCGACCCTACGGTTTCACTGCCCAAGCTCGCGCTTAGTTGAAGGTTGCGATATTGAATGTCAACGCAGGCATTTGTGATCGGGCTATGCCGGGTTACTGCAGATGTATAGGCAAACCGGGCTTGCAGTATGAGCAGCCATCAGCCCTCAACGCTGGCCGGCCACGGCTGCACACAAAGCCGATTCTTGCCACTGCGCTTGGCCCGGTACAGTGCTTCGTCCGTGGCCTTTATCCAATCACGTTCGCTGGCATATTCATGGGAGTAAGGCACCAGGCCAATGCTCAGGGTCACTTCTACGGGCACGGTCAGGTCAGCCCAGTAGGCGAATCGTTGGCGAATGTCGTCCAACTGCCGGGTCGCTTCCGCGACGCTGACATCGAACAGCAGCAAACAGAACTCGTCGCCGCCGTAGCGTCCCGGCACGGCAGACGTCCCCAGCCCTGAACGCAGCAGGTTGGCCAGGCGGCCGATGATGGCATCGCCCACCAGATGACCGTGCTCATCGTTGATGCGCTTGAAGTTGTCGATGTCTATCAAGGCCAGCATCGCCGTCACCTCACCCCTCCTGCAGCGAGGAAAGATTTCGTCCAGCTTTTCCCTCCACGAAGCGTGATGGAGCAGGCGGGTCATGCCGTCCAGTTTACTGATGAGTTTGAAGGCCTTCTTGTGCACTGCCAGTTGCACCGAAACGCCGTAGCTGGCGCGGGCCACGATCAGCGGGTAGATGATCAGCATCGGCAGACAGGCCAGTTGCTGCAGCGCCGTGGTCGCCATCGACAACTCGAACCTATTCAGGCTCAGCGCCGTAAGCACACCCACAACCTGCAGCGCAACGCTGGCCCGTAACAGGCGCCAACCGCCTGCGGCCATCGCGTTCATGGCGACCATGGCAAGCAGCAGCACCGACGGCAGCAGGTTGAACGCCATCAGCCCTGCCCAGCCGCCGGCGAACAGGGCGTCCAGCATGAGGTTGCGCTGTTCGGCAGCGAAGGGATCCGAGGCATTGCGTGCGAGCAGGTACGCACCGGTTGGCCAGGCCACGAGGTTGGCCAACATCGCTGCCCATACCCACGTGGGCGTGCCGGGCTGATCCAGCAACACTGCACCGATGAAGAGCGCACTGAGCAGGCACCCTATCGAGCGCGGCCCGTAGATACGGCGCGCGAAACTTCTCCCCAACTCCTGGCGACTGAGCGGCATACCAAGGCTCCCCGCCTTTGCTATCGATGTGCCCTGTCAGAGCAAAGACGTGCCGCTGTCCGGTGGTCGACTGAGCGTCGAACGGCATGGCACTTTGGCATCGATTTTATAGCAAGTCGGGTTTGCAGTCAGCAGCCGTTCGGTGCACGGGCGATTGTTGCCAATGCACGCTGGACATTGGCCTCACTGGGCCTGGCCGTACTCCGCATCGCTGACCTGCTCCAGCCAATCCACCACCTTGCCGTCCAGTGCCTCGGCAATGGCGATATGGCTCATGCCAGTATCGGGCCGTGCGCCGTGCCAGTGTTTCACCTGGGGAGGAATCCACACGGTATCACCGGGGCGAATCAGCTGGCGGCCCTGGCCCTCCTGCTGCACGTAGCCGGCACCTGCGGTCACGATCAGCGTCTGGCCCAGCGGGTGGGTGTGCCAGGCGGTACGCGCGCCGGGCTCGAAAGTGACCGTGGCGCCGCCGATGCGAGCGCCGTCGGTGCCTTTGAATGGGGCATCGACCCGAACCTTGCCGGTAAAGTACTCGGCGGGCCCGACCGCGGACGGCTGCGAGCCTGCGGGCGTTACGGTGACATTGAGGGAGTGAGTGCCATTCATGGGCTGGGCTCCTTTGCTTTCAAACGTTAACAAGGACAATGAGAGCGCGGCGGCTGCGAGTGATTTCACCAAGAATCTTCCTGTGCTTTGCCGAAGAACTCCAATCTACCCGTTAGATGTCCGTCTGATTAGCCACTATAATCAGCATGGATAAATGAACTGGACTCATGAATGCTTCGCGACAATGCCAACGATCTTCTTGCCTTCCTCGCGGTTGCCAAGGAGCGCAGCTTTACCAAGGCCGCCGGCAAGCTTGGCGTTTCGCAGTCTGCGCTCAGCCACACGATGCGAGCCCTGGAAGCGCGCCTGGGCTTGCGACTGCTGACGCGCACGACCCGCAGCGTATCCCCCACCGAGGCTGGCCAGCGATTGATCAGCACGGTTGGCCCCAGTTTCGCCGATATCGAAGTTGCGCTGGCGGCACTCAGCGAACTGCGCGACCGTCCCGCCGGTAACATCCGCATCAACGCCGTGGACCATGCTCTGGAACTGGTTTTGCGCCCGGTGCTGAAAACCTTCCTGCCCAAGTACCCCGACATTTCGATAGAAGTGTGTTGCGACTACACCTTCGTCGACATCGCGGCCCAGGGCTTCGACGCCGGCGTGAGACTGGGCGAGGCCGTCGCCGATGGCATGATCGCCACGCGCATCGGTCCCGACATGCGCATGCTCGTGGTGGGTTCACCGGCCTACTTCGCCGGACGCGAGCGCCCGGTCACACCGCGCTGCCTGCCCAACCATCTGTGCAACAACCTGCGCCTGCCCACTCACGGCGGACTGTATGCGTGGGAGTTCGAAAAGGACGATGAAACCCTCAACGTGCGGGTGTCTGGACAGGTCATCTACAACGGCGCGTACCAACTGCTCGACGCCGCCCTGGACGGGTTCGGCTTGAGCTTCATTCCAGACGACATGGCTGCGCCCTACATTGCCAGCGGGCAACTGCAGGTCGTACTCGAAGACTGGTGCCCCTGGCACCCGGGGTACCACTTGTATTACCCAAGCCGCAGGCAAGCGTCGCCGGCGTTTGCGTTGCTGGTCGAGGCGTTGCGGTATCGGGTGGATTGATGCTGCAGGGTGCGGGTATTCGTGGATTTCTCGCTCGCTCAACATCGGATATGAGGCGAGGCTGCACCGGCGCACTACCGGCATAGTCCATCCGTACTTGTACGATGTCTTATCACGCGGTATTACTGCATCTCCAAAAAAAAACAAGATCACGGAGATCGCTACATGGACTCGACCTTGTCCGCCTTGCCTGAACGCACTGCTCAAGGCAACACCCGCCGCAGCTTCCTGCATAAGTCCCTCGCCGTCTCTGCCTCGCTGGCGACAATGGGCGCCGCCGCCCTGCCCCAACTGTCGGATGCCGCCGAACCACTGAGCTCGCGCTACCCCGACCCGTTGGTTCACGCCCTCGACGATAGCTTCATGGCGTTGCATGTGTTCAACGCCAGCGTGGAAAAGCTCGCCACCGGCATGCGGTGGGCAGAAGGCCCGGTCTGGGTGGGCGATGGCCGCTACTTGCTGGTCAGTGACATTCCCAATAATCGCATCATGCGCTGGGACGAAGTCACCGAGGGCTTCTCCGTGTACCGCGAGCACGCCAACTTTTCCAATGGCATGTGCCGCGATCGCCAAGGGCGTTTGCTGGTCTGCGAAGGGTCGACCACCACTGCCGAGGGTCGCCGGGTCACGCGCACCGAATACAACGGAACGCTCACCGTGCTGGCCGACAGCTACGATGGCAAGCCCTTCAACTCGCCCAACGATATCGTCTGTAGAAGCGACGGCTCGATCTGGTTCACCGACCCGCCTTTTCAGACCCACAACAACTACGAAGGCCACAAGGTCACGCCGGTTCAACCCCATGGCGTTTACCGCATCGACGGCGACAGTGGCAAGGTCACTCGGGTCATCGACAACCTCGATGGCCCCAACGGCCTGTGCTTCTCCCCCGATGAAAAAACCCTGTACGTCGTCGAAGGCCGGGCCAAACCCAACCGCCTGGTCTGGGCCATTGCGGTCAAGGACGACGGCACCCTTGGCGAGCGCCGCAAGCATATCGAGGGGCTCGACTACGCCGCCATCGACGGAATCGAATGTGATGAAGAAGGCAACCTGTGGTGCGGCTGGGGCGGCAATGGCGATCCCAAGGCCGACCTGGAAAAACTGGACGGCGTGCGCGTGTTCAACCCCCAAGGCAAGGCGATCGGACACATTTCGCTGCCAGAACGCTGCGCAAACCTGTGCTTTGGCGGACGGGAAGGCAACCGACTGTTCATGGCCAGCAGTCATTCGATCTACTCGCTGTTCGTGAACACGCGTGGAACGACTTTCACCTCGTAGCAACCGGGCTGGTCTCGCTACAGGCTCCCCAGTAGCCAAACTCTAACCAGCCGCACAGACAGGCATGTGCGGCGACGCCCTTCTTTCTACCCTTTGACGAGCCACCCATGAACGCATCCGCCACGCGTCCCGTGTCGCAGTTTCTTTCCGACCCCAGAACCGTATTGCTTTTGGCTACCCTGTGTTGCGCCCTTTGGGGCAGCTCTTACCCGGCGATCAAGAACGGCTACGAGCTGCTGCAGATTGCCCCGAACGACGTGCCGTCCAAGCTGATTTTCGCAGGTTATCGTTTCCTCCTGGCCGGCCTGTGCCTGTTGCTGCTGGCGGTCATGATGGGCAAACCTGTCCTGCGCCTGAGCCCACGCACATTTGGCCAGGTGGCCCTGCTGGGTCTGGTGCAAACGGGGCTGCAATACGTGTTTTTCTACATTGGCCTGGCCTACACCACGGGCGTCCGCGCGTCGATTCTGAATGCCACCACCACCTTCTTCAGCGTGCTGCTGGCGCACTTCGTCTACCACAACGACAAACTGTCCATGCGCAAGAGCGTGGGCTGCCTGCTCGGATTTGCCGGTGTATTGACGGTGAACGCCGGCGCGGGTCCGCTCGATGCCTTGCCGTCCGTGCACGGCGAGGGCTTCATCGTGATCGCCGCTTTCGTGCTGTCGGCGGCGTCCATCTATGGCAAATATGTCTCCCACCGCATGGATGCGATGGTGATGACGGGTTGGCAGCTGGCCGTTGGTGGCCTGGCATTGCTTGTGGGCGGGTACGCGACCGGCGGAACCCTGGGTCACATGACAGCCACGTCGACCCTGCTACTCATCTACCTGGCCCTGCTGTCAGCGGTGGCGTTCACGCTGTGGAGCCTGCTCCTCAAATACAACCCCGTCGGCAGGGTCAGTGTGTTCGCGTTCCTGGTGCCGGTGTTCGGGGCCGGGCTGTCGGCGATGTTCCTCGGCGAGAGCATTTTCGAATGGAAGAACCTGGCAGCCCTGGTGCTGGTGTGTGTCGGTATCGCGCTGGTCACGCGCGCGCAGGTGCCTGGGGTTGCATCCAAGGCGAGCTAGCGCGTGCTTCTCATGGATATCGATACGCATCACATAAACGCATTCGAATGTGTTAATGTGAAGTTACTCTCGTTGTCCTACGGAACTGAAATGATCGACTCCAGCCTGTTCACCTCCCTCACACTCGGTGGCCTGACCCTCAAGAACCGGATTGCCCTGCCCCCGCTCACGCGGTCCAGAAGTACCCAGCCCGGGGACGTGCCCAATGCCTTGATGAGCGACTATTACCGGCAACGCGCCAGCGCCGGGTTCATGATCACCGAGGGCACCCAGATAGAGCCGCGTGGCCAGGGCTATGCCTGGACGCCAGGCATCTACAGCCAGGAACAGATCGCTGGCTGGCAGCAGGTCACCCGCGCCGTCCATGAACAAGGCGGAGTGATTTTCTGTCAGCTCTGGCATGTCGGGCGCGTGTCTCATGACAGCCTGCAACCTGACAACCAGCCCCCCGTCGCCCCCTCCGCCATTCGCGCAACGGCCGTGAAGGTCTTCATCGAAACCGGTCCTGACGCCGGTGCGCTGGCCGATCCGAGCATGCCCAGGGCCCTGGAAACTGCGGAGGTCCAGGCGCTGGTCGAGTTGTATCGCGTCGCGGCAGTCAACGCCAGGGAAGCGGGGTTCGACGGCGTCGAACTGCATTCAGCCAATGGCTATCTGCTCAATCAGTTCATCTCGGAACACACCAACCTTCGCACCGACGAATACGGAGGTTCGCTGGACAATCGCCTGCGCTTCTTGCGCGAGGTGACCGAAGCGGTGATCTCGGTGTTCGGCAGCGAGCGTGTCGGCGTACGTTTTGCGCCGCTGTTCGAGACAACCGCTGAGGAACGCGTCTACCTGGGCCTGGTAGAAAGCGACCCGCAGGCTACCTACATCCAGGCAGCGGCCATGTTGAATGAGCTGGGTATCGGTTACCTGTCCATTGCCGAGGCCGACTGGGACAACGCCCCGGAACTGCCCGAGTCGTTTCGCAAGGCGCTGCGCGAGACGTTCACCCGGCCGATCATGTACTCGGGTTGCTACACTCAGGAAAAGGCCGAGCGCGTGCTTGCCGACGGCCATGGCGACCTGTTTGGTTTCGGTCGCACGTTCATCGCCAACCCCGATCTGCCGAAGCGATTCGAACAGGGCCTGCCGCTCAATCCCGTCGACTACGCCACGCTTTACGGCGGTGGTGAGACGGGTTACGTCGACTATCCCTTCGCGACGCCCTAAAATAGCCACTCCTCGGCGGGATCACTCCCGCCGGTCAAAAGGGTCAGGCAGCGAAATGACGGCATTGAACGAGGCACTCAAGGTTCTATCCAGCCCTACGCGACGGGCCGTTCTGACCTGGCTCAAGGACCCGCATCGCTCGTTCGAAGGCTACAGCCAGCTGTACGATTTCAGTGTGCATGGCGTCTGTGCCAGCCTGATTCAGGACAAGGCCGGCCTCTCGCAGCCGGCCACCTCGATCTGCCTCAAGGCCTTGCTCGACCAAGGGTTCGTCGAGGCCAGCAAGGTTGGCAAGTGGACCTACTACCGGCGCAATGAAGAACGACTCAGGGAGGCGATGTCAGGCTTGCTGACCGAGCTTGAGGTCGACACCCAGGGCTCATAGGGCCTGCCCGAAGTCATGCCTGGCCTTCATCACCCGGTTCGTGCGCCCTTCTGAATGCCAGGATTGCAGACAGGTTGTCCTCGATCCAATCAACGACGATCTCCAGTTTCGCAGCCGCCGCCGCCCCCAGTGGTGTCAGGCTGTACTCGACATACGGTGGCACCACTGGCCGGGCCACGCGCAGCACCAGTCCATCCCCTTCCAGCCGTTGCAGCGTATGGGCGAGCATCTTTTCGCTGACGCCGCCGATCTTGCGCCGCAGTTCGCTGAATCGATGCGTACCTTCCAGCAAGACCACCATCACCAGAACGCCCCATCGACTGGTCATGTGCTGGAGGATTTCCCGAGACGGACAATCGGCCTGCAGCACTTCGCCGCGGCGGACTTTCTCGGAGAAGCGGTGAGAAGCGGATTCGAGATCAACCATTGCACCTACCTTTATGTACGTACTTACTTTTCGTAAGCTTCTATTCTAGCATCGGTCGCTCTCTAACCCGAACGAAGGTGCTTCCATGATTGCTATTACCGGTGCAAATGGCCAACTGGGCCGCCTGGTCCTCGACTCGCTGCTGAAAACCGTCAATCCCGCCGAGCTGATCGCGCTGGTGCGTGACCCGGCAAAGGCAGCCGATCTGCGCGCCAAAGGCATCGAGATCCGAGCGGCGGATTACAACAAGCCTGAAACCCTGACCAGCGCGTTGAAAGGTGTTGACCGCCTGTTGCTGATCTCCTCCAGCGAGGTGGGACAGCGCCGTGCACAACACCGCGCCGTTATCGCCGCCGCGCAGGCAGAAGGCGTGGCATTGTTGGCCTACACCAGCTTGCTGCACGCAGACACATCGACATTGGGATTGGCAGCGGAGCATCGCGATACTGAACAGGCACTGGCCGAATCCGGTTTGAGCCATGTGCTTTTGCGAAATGGCTGGTACAACGAGAACTACACCGCCAGCGTCGCATCGGCTGTCGAGCATGGCGCGATCCTGGGCAGCGCAAAGCAAGGTCGAATCTCCTCGGCGGCTCGGGCGGACTACGCCGAGGCCGCCGCGAGTGTGCTGACCCAAGACGGCCAGGCCGGCAAGATCTACGAACTGGCCGGCGACGACAGCTACACCTTGACTGAGTTGGCCGCAGAAGTGGCGCAGCAATCGGGTAAGGCGGTTGCCTATAACGACTTGCCGCAGGCGCAGTACAAAGAGACCCTCGTCAGCATTGGGTTACCCGATGAATTGGCGGCAATGCTGGCTGACTCGGATGCAGCAGCTGCCAAGGGCGATCTGTACGACGGCAGCCGGCAGTTGAGCCAACTGTTGGGACGCCCCACGACACCGATTGCACCGTCCGTCAGCGCTGCCTTGAAGCCCTGAGCTCGAAGGGCCGAGTCACGGGGGCGTTCCAGGCGCGGCGCCCCCTGCTCGCCCAGCCCGTGCATCAGTGACCACTGACCGTCTGGCCAGACGCCCTGGTTCCTCCAACGAAGCCATGCACCCGAGCCTGCGCGGCGATGCCCAGACTGATCAATACCAGCACCAGCAACACCCAGGGAAAGCAACTCACGCCCCAGTGGCCCAGCAACACGCCACCCAGTAACCCGCCGCCCGCTATCGCACTGTTCCACACCACGACATTCATCGACAGCGCGACGTCAGCGCCTCTGCCTGCCGAGTCGGCCAGCGCTGTTTGCAACAGCGTCGCGGCACCACCGAACGTCAGCCCCCAGATCGCAACGCCGACATAGATGGCCAATGCCGACGCCGAGAACACGCCGAGAAAGACCGCGACCGCCGCAAAGGTGGCCAAACTGACCAGGACTGTTCTTCGTAGATGATCTTCGACCAGCCGTCCCGTGGCCCAGATGCCCACCAGCGCTGCCACACCAAAGGACAGCAAGACCAGATCCACGTCATTCGCCAGCCCGGCCTTGGAAACGAAAGGTGCGACATAGGTATAGAGGATGTTGTGCGCCAGCATCCAGGTGAACACCACCCCCAGCACCGGGCGCACGCCCGGTGTGGAAAAGACCTCGCGCAACGCCATCCGCTGCGAGGACGAATGCCCCGGGTAGTCGGGCACTTTAATCAGCACCCAGACGATCAATACCAAGGTCATTCCAGACATCAATCCGAAGGCCATACGCCAACCCATGAAACCGCCCAGCCAGGTCCCCAGTGGCACGCCCAGCGACAAGGCAATCGGCGTTCCGATCATCGCCACCGCCAGCGCACGGCCCTGCAGTCGCGGTACCACCATGCGTCGAGCGTAGCCAGCGATCAAACTCCAGGCCAGCCCCGCGGAGACGCCCGCGAAAAATCTGGCCACCAGGGTCAGCTCATAGTTGGAAGACCATGCAGTGATGGAGTTGAACAACAGAAACCCTACGATCGTCATCAACAGCACCGTTCTGCGTCGCCAGCTTTGGGTGGCGATGGTCAGCGGAATGGCCGCCAGCAGCGAACCCAATGCATAGACGGTGACCATCTGCCCTGCCAGTGATGGCGAGACGTCCAGGCCGCTGCTGATCTGCGGCAGCAATCCGGCCGGCAATGTCTCGGTGACGATGCAGATGAAACCGGTCATCGCCAAAGCCAGCAATGCGCCAAGCGGAAGCTTTTCGCTGTGTCGCTCATGTGTGGTCATGCCTGTCCCTTTCGATTTATATACTGGTCGGTATAAATGTAAGGCGATAGCGTGCAGTGGTCAACGACTTATGTATCGGTTAGTATCTAAGTCTTGCAGAAGGAGACTCGACATGGCACAGATGGGACGTCCGCGTACGTTCGACCGTGATGCCGCAATCACCCAAGCGATGCATCTGTTCTGGGAGCATGGCTACGACGCCACCTCGCTGAGCCAGCTCAAGGCCAGAATCGGGGGCGGCATCAGTGCGCCCAGTTTCTACGCCGCTTTTGGCTCCAAGCAGGCGCTGTTCCATGAGGTGATCGAGCGTTATCTCGACACCCATGGTCGAGTCACCGAAAGCCTGTTCGATACGACCCTCCCGCCGCGCAAGGCGATCGAGCTCACTCTGCGCCGCTCGGCGAAAATGCAATGCGAGCCCGGTCACCCCAGAGGGTGCCTGGTCGCGCTGGGCCTCATGAGCGCATGTTCCGAGGAAAGCAAGGCGATATCCGAGCCATTGGCGCGTACGAGAAACGTAAACCGGGCCGGTCTGGTGGCGTGTGTCGAGCGAGCCGTCAGCACTGGCGAACTAACGAAGACGGTGATCCCCGAGGTGCTCGCCACCACGTTCGACAGTTTCATGCTTGGCTTGTCGACCCTGGCGCGCGACGGTGTGCCGGCTGCCAGGCTGGACACCGCGGTCGATCAGATAATGGCGCTGTGGGATAGCCTGAATGCGAGCATTGGCCGTGAGTGCGGCGTTATCGCTGACGAGCCTGGCGAACGGAAATCCGACTGAACGGCGACATGCCAAGTTTCGGGCATGGCACCTGGCAACCAGCGTCACAACGCAAACTACATCATCACGAAATATATCTTGCGCACTAGATATTAGCGCGATAGATTAAACCCAGCCAGTCAGCGTGCGAATACATGGCTGACGGCACCTCCTCCAGCCATCAACGGAAAAAAGCCATGAACGTTCTCTACACCGCTACTGCAACTGCCACCGGCGGCCGTGATGGCCGTGCCGTTTCCAGCGACAAGATTCTCGACGTGGCGCTGGCCACGCCGAAAGAACTGGGCGGCGCCGGTGGTGAAGCCACCAACCCCGAGCAACTGTTCGCTGCCGGCTACTCAGCCTGCTTCATCGGTGCACTGAAATTCGTCGCCGGCCAGAACAAACGCAGCATCCCGGCCGACACGTCGATCACTGCCCAGGTGGGCATCGGCCAGATTCCGGGCGGGTTCGGCCTGGACATCGACCTGAACATCAACCTGCCAGGTCTGGAGCAGGCCGATGCCCAGGCGTTGGTCGAAGCTGCCCACCAGGTGTGCCCGTACTCCAATGCCACGCGCGGCAATATCGAGGTTCGCCTGCACGTTACCGTTTGAATCACTCGCCTGACTGAAGTGCTGCCTCGGCTAGGCCGCACGGGCCGTCAATCGACGGCTCTCTCCCTCTGAACGGCAAACGCCCGACCCATGGGTCGGGCGCTTGCCGTCTCGCGCTCGGCTTCCACGGTCTGGGTCAGCAAACTGCCCAAGCGTTCTCCGATGATCACGCAAGGCGCCATGGTGTTTCCCGTGGTCACCCGCGGCATGATCGAGGCATCTGCCACCCTCAGGCCGCTGATGCCGTAGACCCGCAACTGTGAATCCACTACGGACATGGCATCCCTGCCCATCTTGGCCGTACACGACTGGTGCCACACGGTTGAGGCCGTATTGCGCACGAATGACTCCAGCGCCTTGCGGCTCATGGCCCCCGGCATGACTTCGCGCCGTACAAACGGTGCCATTGCCGAACTGTTGCCGAGCTCGCGACAAAACTCGACCGCCCGTACCAGGGCCTGCAGGTCTTCGGGATCCGACAGCGCGGCACTGTCGATGAGTGGCGCATCCATGGGATTGGCACTCGCCAGGGTGATCGCGCCCCGGCTTTTGGGCCGCACCAGCCCAGGTAGCAGCGACCACGCAGCCGCAGGTGGCTGGAAAATGGCCTGGGCCTCGGGCGTGGCTATGGGGATTTGCGCGAGAAAGGTCTGGATGTCCGGGACATCCAGGGATGGATTGCTTTTCCAGAAGAACGTCGACTCGCCGGCATTGTTACGCGGTGGCTGGGGGTGCTGATATTCCCAGATGCATCCGGAAACCATGATGTGGTCCTGATAGTTCTGACCGACACCCGGAAGGTCCTGAACTACATCGATACCTTGCGCGTTCAACTGCCGCGTGTCGCCGATTCCGGAGAGCATCAGGACCTTGGGCGTATTGATGGCGCCCAGAGACAGCACGACCTCATGTCGAGCCCCCAACCTGATGACTTTGCCCTCGTGAAGCACCTCCACCCCCACCGCCCGCTTACCGTCCAGCAACACCCGCAGCACATGAGTATGCGTCAGCACGGTCAGGTTGGGCTGAGCCATCAAGGGGTACACATAGCTGCGAAAGATCGAACGGCGACGGCCGTCGTCCAGGCACAGATTGGCCAACGCGGCGCCTCCGGGCCCCTCCATTATGGCGCCGTTCTGATCGTCGTAGACCGGCAGGCCAAGCGATGCGGCGGCGCGCAGCATGGCCGGTGCAACCGGATTGGGGTCTGGCGCAGGCTGGACGAAAACCGGCCCTCCCGTGCCGCGCCGCAGCGGATCCGGTGCGCCTTGCCAGTCTTCGATACGTCGAAAGGTTGCCAGAGCCGAAGCGTAGTTCCAGGCTGGATCGTCAGCCTCCCTGGCAAAATAGTCCCAGTCGCTGCTGTGACCGCGCGACCAGACCATGACGTTGATCGATGCACCACCGCCGAGCACCTTGCCCATGGACAGAGGAATGGCTCGATCATGGAGATGGGGGTTGGGTTGTGCCTGAAACTGCCAATCGCGTTCGCCGCCCAGGTTGACGAACCACTGGCTGGCATCGGTGACACTGGGCACCTCGTCCGTGCCACCGGCCTTGATCAGCAATACTCTGACGTCGAGGTTCTCCGCCAGGCGGCGGGCAACCACCGATCCGGACGTACCCGAGCCACAGACGATGTAGTCATAGGTCTCAGCCAGCCTGGCCTTCAACTGACGTTGATTGTGTTCGACACGACGCGAGAAGTCTGCGGTGTGCATAGCGCTTGTATAGCTGTTCATGTGGATGCCTTTGAACACCCCTCAAGCGGGTGACAACGAACGACATTGCCAGCCATTGCAAGGAGGTGCAGGTGTACGACCAAGGGCGCTGACACAGCCGCCGGGGAAACAATCTGTCTGCGAAGACACGACCGATTCTAGGGCGTGAAGAACCCCGACCCGTTACCCAAGAGGCGCTTGCTGCTTGTCCGTGAGGCGCTTTTCAATGCGTTTGAAGAATGCAGGCCGAAGGTAAAGGCGTTCAGCGAGTACTGGCTCGGACCTGCGAGGGGCAAATGCCGAACTCGGCGCGGTAGGCGCGGCTGAAGTGGGCGGCGGTCGCGAATCCGCATTGCCAGGCGACTTCCTGAGCGCTGGGGGTGAGCGTCTGTCTGGCGCTCAGCAAGCGCTGCGCGTGCTGCAGGCGAACGTGCCAGACATGACCCATGACGGTAGTGCCCTGGCTTCTGAACACGTGTTGCAGGTGCTTGACCGATACGTGCGCGGCGGCGGCGATCGCCGAAGTGTCCAGCCCGGTGTGCGCCAGGCTTGCGTGGATGTAGCGGCGGGCCCGCAGCAGTACGACTTCCGCACTGCGCGAAGTGGCCTTGTCCCCCGGCGCACCCAATAACGCGTCGATCAACTCCAGCAGTTGTCGACCCATCAGATCGCGAATCATGGGGCTGGGCGCTACTTGTTGCTGTGCGATGCAGTGAATGAGGGCGCGGGCGGCGCGCGTGTCGGCCGAGCTCGAATCGGTAATCACCGGCCTGGGCAGGGAATGCCTGAGCCCGCGTTCGCGCAGATTGCTCTTGGGAATACGCAGCACCGTCATCTGGGCGCGTTCAGTGAAAGACTCTTGAAAAGACCGTTCGGGGTCGATGAAAAACATGCTCCCGGCATCGAATCGGTGCTGCTGCCCGGCTTCCTCGATGTCGACATGCCCTTGCGTCATCAGCTTCAAGTACAGCCAATCGCCCTGCCACGAGGATCGCTCCTCGCCCACCGGCGCCAGCACGACGCACGCCAGGTCGGCCTGGGTCAGGCCTATGTGACCCAATGTCCAACTTTTCGATGTGGAAGCCTGCACGCGTGAGTCGTCGAACCGGCAGTACAGGCCGTGGTGCTCGAGCATGACGTCAGACCAATTGGCTGCGGCATCGGGGCCAAGATCGAAGTCCATGTCGTGAGCGGCGAAGCGTCTTGGCGGCATGGAAACGTTCTCGGGTCAGGTTTCACGCTCTGTATCTCGGCCCACCTCGTGGGCAACGAGACGGGGATCTGAGGCAGGTTACGCTCTTTGTCCAACTGCAGGTCCATCTTCTTGGAAACCGCTTAGAGACGGCCCGTCGTACTGTGTTTTACCAACGTGCGCGGTATCCCTGCCCAACAGTCCCAGCCCGCGTATTGATGCGTTTCCGCCAGACACCTATCATGAGTATTCACTCATATTGCCCGCTTGTTCATCAGCCATGAGCCCGCCATGAAAGACCTGCCACCAACCGCCAGCCTGCGCGCCTTCGAAGTGGCAACGCGGCATGCCACCTTCACCTCGGCCTCCGAAGAACTGCATGTAACCCAAAGCGCCGTCAGCCATCAGCTCAGGCACTTGGAGGATCTGTGGGGGTTGAAGCTGTTCGAACGGGGCAAGTCGCTCACCCTGACACCCGCCGGAGCGGCTCTGGCTCCCATCGTCCGTGGTTTTTTCGCGGACCTGGAGGCGATGCTCGCCGAACTGAGGGAGCATAAGGGAAGAGTTCGGCTCAAGGTCAGTACCACCTACTCTTACGCACTGAAGTGGCTGCTGCCGCGATTGCCGAGTCTGGCCCAGCAGCACCCGGACATATTGGTGACGCTGGACACCACCGATACGGCAATCAAGTTCTCCGGCACCGACCCTGACGTTGCGATCCGCCTGGGCACCGGTAACTACCCCGGCCTTTATTCCGAGTTTCTGTTCCGTGAACATATCTTCCCCGTCGCCAGCCCTGCCTTGCTCGCGCGCTTCGGGCTGCCGCAGCACCCTGGCGAGCTGCTGCGCTACCCGCTGCTGACCCGTGACGGAAACGATCTGGTACCACGGTGGGAAGTGTGGTTCCAGCACGTCGGCCTGAGCATTTCCACGCTCAAGGAAAATGTCCGGTTCGCAGACACCAACATGACCGTTGACGCTGCCCTGCTGGGACAAGGCATTGCTCTGGTTCGCAGCGGCCACGTCGAGTCACAAATCGCCGATGGCAGCCTCGTCAGGCTCTTCGAGGTGCCATTCCCCTCGCCAGTGGCGTACTACTTCGTCTGCCCGAAAGGTATCGAAACCCAACCCCACGTAGTTTCATTCCGGAAGTGGTTGAGCGAACAGTCAACGCAAGCACAACTGGCCTACGATCGTGATGTCCCATGAGGTTTTGCTCATGACGCAATGAGCAGACTTCTCTGTTACATCCACTGATGGGCGGCCTAACATGGCGCATGCCTATCTCCATCATCTCCCTCGTATTGTTTGCCGCCCTGCTGCATGCCGGCTGGAACGCGCTGTTGCGCGGCGGCCAAGACCGCCTGTGGTCCATGACCGTCATGTGCCTGGCCGTGGCGGTCACCTGCATCACCCTGGCTTTGTTCATGGTCGCGCCAGCCCAGGCGAGTTGGCCGTATGCGGTGCTGTCGGGTGTGCTGCACGTTGGCTACAACCTGTTCCTGGTGCGCAGCTACCGGGCGGGCGATCTTGGCCAGACCTATCCGGTAGCACGCGGCTCGTCGCCGATTCTGATCACCCTTGGCGCAGCCCTGTTCGCCGGGGAACAGATCCAGGCCAGTGCCCTGTTGGGCATTTTTCTGGTCTCGGGCGGGATCATCCTACTGGCGTTCAGCAAGGGCAAACTCGCTGTGCCTAGCCTGCCCTACGCCTTGGGCACAGGCGCCTTCATCGCGGCCTACAGCGTCACCGATGGCATCGGCGCGCGCCTGTCCGGCGCGCCCATGGCCTATACCGTCTGGATGTGCGCGCTGTGGGGTGTGCTGATGCCAGCGGTGTACATCGCACGTCGTGGCGCGCGCAGCCTTTTCGCCTGGCGCTCTGGAATGGCAACTGCAGCCGCCGGTGGGCTGGTCTCGCTGCTGGCCTACGGTATCGTGATTTATGCCATGACCGACGCTCCGATGGGCATGGTCTCGGCGCTGCGTGAAACCAGCGTGCTGTTTGCAGCCTTGATCGGTTATTTTTTCCTCGGTGAAAGCCTTACCGTGCGCAAGGTGCTGGCCTGTACGGTGATCGCGGTGGGTACGGTGATCATCGGCTGAGCGCGCTCGCCTGGGGCACGGGCGCAGGCCCCTCGAACGGCAACAACTCCACCACCCAATCGATGAATACCCGCAACTTTAAACTGATGTGCCGGTTGGGTGGATAGGCGATGTACATCGGCATGGTGTCCAGCTGCCACTCCTGAAACAGAGGCACGAGCTCGCCGCGGGCCAGCGGCGCCCTGGCCATGTATTCCGGTAGCCACAGCACACCCATGCCAGCCAGACCGGCTGCCAGGTAGGCGTTGCCGTCGTCGACCGAAAGCACCGGCTGGCCACGTACAGTGACGCTTTGATTGTCGCGGCGCAGCGTGTAGGCCAACGCCCGGCCCGTGCGCGCCCAGAGGAAGCCGATCACGCGGTGCTGCGTGGCGTCGAGCTCGCTGGGATGTTGCGGCGTGCCGAGTCGCTGCAGGTAGCCGGGTGAGGCATAGACCCCCAACTGCAGGTCGCCCAAGCGACGCGCCATCAGCGATTGATCGGTCAGTTCACCGCCACGCACAACGCAGTCGACATTCTCGCCGATGATATCGACCATGCGGTCGCTGACGCCCATGTCGATCTGGATATCCGGATAGCGCCGATGAAAGTCGGGCATGGCCGGCATCAGCACATGGCTGGCGAACGGGCTCGGTACGTCTACCCGCAGCCTGCCGCGCGGCGCGATCGCGGCGCTGGAAAGGCCGGTTTCGGCATCGTCCAGATCGGCCAGCAGGCGTATCGCTCGCTCGTAGTAGACGGCACCGTCGGCGGTGACGTTGACCCTGCGCGTGGTGCGGTTCAGCAGCTTCACCCTCAGGCGCGCTTCGAGGTGCTGCACCAACTGGGTCACGGTGGTCTTGCTCATGTGCAAGGTCTGCGCCGCGCGGGTGAAGCTACCCGTCTCCACCACTCGCGCGAAGGCCTGCATGGCATCGAAACGGTCCATCGTCACCTCGTCTTGACTGGCCATTGTTTGGAAAACCCAAACAGTCCTGGTCAGACTTGCCCGTTTATGCAGCCCTGGCAAGCCTCTACTGTGGCTGCACGATAGATGACGGGTCACCCGGCCCGCCCCAGGAGGCAATCCCATGACCCAGCGTGACGTCGTTTTTCCAGCCGGCCGCCAGGCGCTTTATGAGCGCAACCGCTACTCCCCCGCCGTTCGCAGCAATGGCCTGCTGTTCGTGTCTGGCCAGGTCGGCAGCCGCGAGGACGGCTCGCCCGAGCCCGACCTGCGCGACCAGGTGCGCCTGGCATTCAAAAATCTCAACGCCGTGCTGCTGGCAGCCGACTGCACATTCGATGACGTGGTGGACGTCACGGTGTTCATCGTCGATCCGCAGTCCCGATTCGAGACCATCTGGGAAGTGGTGCCCGAATACTGGGGACAAGCCCCCTTCCCCAACATCACCTGCGTGGGCGTTACCTGGTTGTATGGGTTCGATTTCGAGATCAAGGTGATAGCGAAGCTGCCGCCGCAAAGCTAAGTCGCTCGAAAACTCCACACGATTTCCACGACATGCTCGCAGATGACCAGACAGTTCAGGCACAGTGCGCTCGGGTCTGGTCTACCATGGGACGGGCGAACACAATGCGCCAGTCGCGAAGCCTGCATCCGCCCACTCATTCGCCCAAGAGCCCAGCATGCTGATTTCCGCAGTCCTCAACGGCCAGCCCTTGCTGCTGGCAGAGCACCCCGAGCCGATGCTGCCGTGGTGGAGCTTCACCAAAACGGTGCTTGCCGCCACCGCGCTGACCCTGGTCCGTGACGGGAGGCTGGACCTGGACGAGCCGTTGACGGGCCACGACTACACGTTGCGCCAGTTGCTGCGCCATGAGGCGGGATTGGCGGACTATGCCGAGCTGGCCGAATACCATACCGCCGTCGCCAACCATGAGCCGGCCTGGTCGGCGCAAGAGATGCTGCAGCGCTTGCAGGCCGATCGGCTTCGCTACAGCCCTGGCGCAGGCTGGCATTATTCCAACGTCGGCTACCTGCTGGTGGCCAGGCTGATCGAACGCACCACCGACCTGCCGCTGGCCGAAGCAGTGCACACGCGCGTGCTGTTGCCATTGGGCATCGCCAACGTGCGTTTCGCCATCGATCGCGCCGATCTGCAGCAAGCCTGCACCGGCCTCGCCACGTACGACCCAGGTTGGGTGTATCACGGCTTGCTGATCGGCCCGCTGTCACAGGCCGTGCTGCTGCTTGACCGTCTGTTCAGCGAACACCTGCTGCCTGGCGACTTGCTGCAGGCGATGCAGGAAACGCACACCTTGGGCGGCCCGATTGCCGGCAGACCCTGGCGGGCACCGGGCTATGCATTGGGGCTGATGCGCAGTCCGGTGGACGGCGGTGTGGTGTTGGCAGGGCATACCGGGTCCGGGCCCGGCAGCGTCGTCGCGGTGTACCGAGGCTGCCTGGGTGACGTCTGCGCCAGTTATGCAGCGTTCGCCCAGGACACCAGCGAAGGCGCTGTCGAGGCCTGCGTCGTCGAGCACATCTGCCGCCATCTCAACGGCTGAAGCGTGCTCGGTCGACGCTCGGCGGCCCCTCAGCGCTTCAGACCTCTTCGTCCTGAAAGGCCTCTTCGCGCTTCTTGCGAAACGCTGGCAGCACCATCATCACCAACAGAATGGCCGACGCGGCGAAGAGCACGGCACTGATGGGGCGCTCGATCAACACGACAGGGTCACCCTGAGAGATCAACAGCGCGCGGCGCAGGTTGGTCTCCAGCAACGGCCCCAGTACGAAGCCGAGCAACAGCGGCCCGGGCTCGCACTTGGCCTTGCGAAACAGATACCCCAGCAGACCGAAGATGATCACCAGGGCCACGTCGAAACCGCGGTTGTTCACGCTGTACACGCCGACGCAGCAGAACAGCAGGATGGCCGGAAACAACAGACGGTACGGTACCCGCAGCAAACGCACCCAAAGGCCGATCAATGGCAGGTTGATGACCAACAGCATGACGTTGCCGATCCACATGCTCGCGATCAGCCCCCAGAACAGCGCCGGTTGGTTGGTGATGACCGACGGGCCGGGGGTGATGCCGTGGATCATCATGGCCCCGAGCATCATTGCCATGATCGAGTTGGACGGAATGCCCAGGGTCAGCAGCGGAATGAACGAAGACTGCGCGCCGGCGTTGTTGGCGGCTTCCGGTGCAGCCACCCCTTCGACCAGGCCTGTGCCGAACTTCTCCGGGGTCTTCGACATCTTCTTTTCCAGGGAATAGGCACTGAAGGCGCTCAACGTTGCACCGCCGCCCGGCAGTACACCGAGAAACGTCCCCAGCGCCGTGCCCCGCAACGTGGCCGGCCAGGCCCGGCGGAAATCCTCACGGGTGGGCCACAGGCGCGTGATCTTGCCGGCCAGTGAGGTCTTGGCCTCGCCGGACTCCAGGTTGACTGCGATCTCGGCGATGCCGAACAGGCCGACCGCGATAACCACGAAATCGATACCGTCGTACAGGTCGGTGCTGCCGAACGTCAGCCGGGTCGAACCGCTGCTCACGTCGATGCCGATCATGCCCAGCAGCAGGCCGATGCAGACCATGCCGACGGCCTTGATCACCGAGCCGCTGGCCAGGATGGTCGCAGCCAATAACCCGAACACGGTCAACGCTACATATTCGGCAGGGCCGAACGACAGCGCGAACTTCGACAGCAGCGGCCCTGCAACGGCCAGGGCCACGGTCGCCACGGTCCCGGCGAAGAACGACGCCAGCGCTGCGGTGGCCAGTGCCGCGCCAGCCCTTCCCTGCTTGGCCATGGCATGGCCGTCCAGCGCCGTGACGACCGCCGAGGCTTCACCCGGCAAGTTGACCAGAATGGCTGTGGTCGATCCCCCGTATTGAGCGCCGTAGAAAATCCCTGCCAGCATGATCAGCGCGGCCAGCGGCGGCAGGAAGTAGGTGATCGGCAGCAGGATCGCCACGGTCGCCGTCGGGCCGATGCCCGGCAGGACGCCGATCAAGGTACCGAGCAGCGCACCGATCAGGCAGAACGCCAGGTTGGTCGGGCTCAACGCTTCGGAAAAGCCCAGGTACAGCGCGTCGAACATGTCCATCAGAAGGGCCCCACCGGCATTTGGACGTCGAGTCCGTAGATGAATACGAGCAGCCCGAACAGGGTCAGCACGGTACTGGAGATGAGCACCTCGCGGACCCGCCACGCTTTGTCGGCCATGCTGCCGAAGATGATCAACCCTGCCGCGGCGATGACGAACCCGGCCAGCTCGGCGGCCAGGGCGAACCCGCCCACCGCTGCCAGCAGGATCAACAGCGGTCGCAGCTTGACCGGGTCGATCGACTCCACCTGTTTGAACAATCCCATGAGCCCCACGACCAAGCCGAGGATGATGATCAGCGAGCCGATCATCAGCGGCATGAACCCGGGCCCCATCATGGCAGCGCTGCCGGCCGGCAGGTCGCGCGTGGACCACAGCACCAGCCCGCCGAGGCCGATGAAGATCGCGCTGGCCAGCAGATCGGGGCGGTTGCCCCGTGCGGTCAAGCTCATTTCACCCATGGCGACGCGCTCCAGAGCTGCTGGAAACGCTCCGTCTGCGCAGGCATCTGGGCCGCCCAGTCCTCACCGGACAGGTAGGCGATCGGCAACGACAAGTCCTTGGCCTGCTTGAGAAAGGCCGGATCCTCAAGCACCTCCTTGACGGCCACGGACATGCGCGCGGCGATCTCCACCGGGACTTTGGCAGGCGCGGCAATGCCGCGTTCCGAGGTCATCACCAGGTCGACGCCCTGCTCCCTGGCCGTGGGCAGGTCGGGTTCCTGGGGCATGCGTTCGGCGGAAAACTGCGCCAGCACGCGGTACTTGGTGTCATCGCTCAGCTCGCTGATGTTCTGGCCGGCCGCGCTGATGTGTCCGCCCATCAAGGCGGTGCTGGACTCCGATGCGCCACCGAAGGGAACGTGGGTCAGCTCGATGCCTGCGAGCTGGTCCAGTTGCACCATCATCAGGTGATCGTCGGTGCCCACGCCGGAGGTACCTACCGACAGCTTGCCGGGTGCAGCCTTGGCAGCCTGGATGAAATCGTTGAGGGTTTTGTAGGGCGAATCGTTGGGCACGGCGAGCACGGTGGGGTCGTCGACGATACGTGCCACCGGGCGAATGGAGTCGGCCGCATAGCCCACCTTGCGCTGCACTCGGGTGCTGAGAAAACCGGGGGTGTTGATGAACGCGAAGGTGTAGCCATCGGGCCGTGCCTTGCTCAATGCGGTGTAGGCGATTTCGCCAGCGGCACCGGGCCGATTGACGATGACGACTTTCGCCCCGAGACGTTTTTCCAGGTACGGCTGCATGGTGCGCGCCATCACGTCGGTGCTGCCACCGGGCGCATAGGCCACGAGAAATTCGATTGGACGGTCTTCCGGCCAGGCCGCGTGAGCACTGAACGAGCTCAGGGCCAAACCCACGAGCGTTGCGGACAAAACGGATTTGCAGTGATTCATGAAGTGTTCCTCTGTTGTTTTTATGTGAGGCAACAAGCGTGTTCGGGGCGTATCTGTCAGCTTTTTCGGATGATGCACGTAGGCAGGGTTTCGAATCTAGCAGAATAGAACGCCATTTTAAAAGCGATTAATGACTGGCGGACAGCCAGTGCTTCACGCAGGTGAACGCATGCATCATGCCTGACCCGGCAGCACGCAACCCTTGGCCTTGAGCGCCGCGATCACCCACGTGCGGTCATTGCTGCCCTGCGCGATCTGCTCCATCTGCTTGTGCTCGGCGGCGTACTTGGCAGCCGCCCGCGCGTACACCTGCTCGACATGCTCGAAGGGCACACACAGCAAGCCGTCCTCATCGCCGATCACCAGATCGCCGGGCTCCACCACCATGCCGTCGATGGCGATCGGAACGTTGACCTCACCGGGGCCATCCTTGTACGGCCCGCGGTGGGACACTCCGGCGGCGAATAGTGGAAAGTCGCCTGAGGCGATGTTGGCGGCATCACGAATGGCGCCATTGATGACGATCCCCGCCACGCCGCGCTTGATGGCGTAGGCGACCATCATTTCGCCGATCAGCGCATTGGTCAGGTCGCCACCGGCGTCGACCACGATCACGTCGCCCGGCTCGGCGATGTCCAGTGCGTAGTGCAGCATCAGGTTATCGCCAGGCCGCGCCTTGACCGTCAGCGCCGGTCCGGCCAGCACGCCTTGACGGTGCATGGGCCGCAGGCGGGCGCCAGCGGCGGTCATGCGATTCATCGAATCACTGACGTTGGCCACGGGAAGCTCACGGAAGCGCTCGACCCATTGCGGGCTCACGCGGCGTGAACGTTGCACAACCTGAAAACCGATGCTCATGTGACATACCTCTGCTTGGTGTTATTCGATGTCATGGATAGGTAGCGTTTTTTAGAATTGCATTTCATAAATGCCAAATCAACACCCAATCCAATCTATCCTGCAGAGGAGCAAGACTTTATTTTCAGAATTATCGTAACGTCGTTTCATTATGATAGATTCGAGTGCCCGTCGAGACCTGGTCGCACACCGCGTCCCGGCTGGAACCACTCACACATAAAAACAAGGTATTCACGATGCCCCACACCGTCTTGCTGACCGGTCCCGAACTTGCCCCCGAGGCCATGCGCCTGGCCGCCGCCGAGGGCCTCAGGATCATCGCCACCACGCCCTATCTGCCCGAGACCGAGCTGTTGGCGACCATCGCGAGCGAACAACCCGACGCAATCATCGTCCGCCAGGGCCAACTGACTCGGGCAATGATCGACGCTGCGCCCTCGCTGAAAATCATCGCCAAGCACGGCGTGGGCTATAACACCATCGACATCCAGGCGGCCGCCGAGCGAGGCATTCCCGTCACCATTGCCGCAGGGGCCAACGCGCAGTCGGTGGCCGAACATGCATTTGCCCTGATGTTCAGCGTCGCGCGGCAGACCGCCCGGCTGGACGCACGCCTGCGCGCCGGCCATTGGGACAAGTCATCGGCCAACGGCATCGAATTGTTCGGCAAAACCCTGGGGCTGATCGGCCTGGGCGCTATCGGCAGCATCCTGATGGACCTGGTGGCGCCGCTACGGATGCGCGTCAAGGTCTACGACCCCTACCTGCGCGAGCTGCCGCAGCGGACCCATGTCGAGCGCGAAGAAAACCTCGACCAGCTGTTGGCCGACAGCGATGTGATCAGCCTTCATTGCCCGCTTACCGACAGCAACCACCACCTGATCGGTGCGGTGCAACTGGGGCGCATGCGCCCGGGCAGCGTGCTGATCAACACCGCGCGCGGCGAGCTGGTGGATACCCAGGCGTTGGTGGAGGCATTGAAACAAGGGCAGATCGCCGGTGCCGGGCTGGACACGTTCAGCCCCGAGCCGCCGCCTGCGGACAGCGCGCTATGGGACCTGCCGACGCTGGTCGCCACGCCCCACGTCGGCGCCAACACCAGCGAAGCACGCGACCGGGTGGGCCTGGTGGCGCTGCAGCAGATTCTGGCCGTCTGGAACGGTGCGCAGCTGGACCCACGCTGCGTGGTCAACCGCCACCTGCTGGGCCATTGATCGTCGTCGGGCGCTGCCGATGAAGGGCGGCCCTGCGGGGAACGCTATTGAACGGCGGTTGGCTCAGCGCTGGATGCCTGCTCGTCCGCCGGCTTGAAACCCAGGCTGCGCATGAGGTCGCGCGCGGTGTCGAACAGCAGCGCCCAGTGGCTTTCAGCCGCTTCTTCGGTCAGGCGGCTGGCAGGTCCGGAGATCACCAGCGCGCCCATCAGCTCGCGCTGCGCGCCATACACCGGCAAGGCAATCGACGCGGCGTGTGGGTCGGTAGCGCCTTTGGAGAAATAGGGTTTGTCCAGCGACGTGCCGATCTGTACCGGCACGCGCAATGCCTGTGCTCCCGCCGCTTCGTCCATCGGGCGCATGTCGCCGGGCTGCAGGTTGAGCCTGAGCCGATGCGCCGAGTTCACCCGGAACTGGCACATTCGGTAGGCGCCGTGGCGCACGTAGAACGAGGCGGTCTCGCCGGTTTGTTCAGCCAACAGGTGCAGCCGGGGCATCACGTGGCGCTCCAGGTCCAGCGCCTCTTGATACACCGCGTTCAGCCGCATGACTTCGCTGGCGAGCTGATAGCGTCCGTCGGCCATGCGGGTGATGTAGCCATGGTCTTCCAGCGAAACCATCAGCCGCATGATGGTGCTTTTGATCAGCCCGGTACGGTTCACCAACTCGACCAGACTCAGCGCCGTGTCGCCGATGGCGAACGCGGAAAGCACCGTGAGCACCCGATCGGCCGAAGCGACTCCATTTACCGCCGGACGCGGGCGCGCTTTTACCATCAGACAATCCTCAGTGGCGATCCCCCGACCAAGCTGGCGGGGCTGCGCGTCATTATCCGACAACCACCGTATGGCGGCTACAACTGAGCGCTGCGCATTTCGCCGCTGACACAATTCCTTAACCGCCTTGCCTGTAGGGTACCCCTGCAGCCACCGGGACTCACCTCAAGGTGGCTGTGGTGACATGCCGTCTGCATCTGTGCAGTAGCAGCGAATCAGACATTAATCCCCTCAACAAGGAGAGACACCATGAGCACCACTACCCCAGCAGCAAGCACCAGCAGCGCCGACGCAGCGATCGAGAAAATGACCGCTGCCTTCGACTCGGCCATCGAGAAATCGGCCAAGGTGACTGAGATCACCACCGAGAAGAAGTCCGAGCTCGACGCCGCCAAGCAGCGTCCGCAGAACTGATTCGCTGGCGGGTGGCGTGCTGCGCCACCCGCCCGTTCTTGTCGACGCCGAGTGATGAATGCCTGTGATTGCTGCACACCGCTCCCTGCCACTGACTGCCCACCCCCTTCTTCCCGAGCTCAACGTGCTGAGCGGCCCCCATGCCGGTGCGGTCGTTGCGCTCGAAAGCAGTGTCTGTCGCATCGGCGCCCATGAAGACTGCGACATCGTCCTGCGCGACCCCCAGATCCATGCAACCCATCTCACCGTGCACGTACACCGGCGCTTCCTGGCGATCGAGGCCACCGGCGGCGATGTCATGGTTGGCGAGGTGCGCGTTGCCCAGGGACACGGCTACCGCTGCAGCCTGCCGGTGCAACTGAGCGTTGGCCACACCGCCCTGCGCCTCTCGCATCCACCCGGCAGCGAACCACCGCGCTCGGCAGCAACCGCTCGCTGGGCGCTGCTCGCCATGGCGTGCCTGCTGATCGTTGTCGGCTACCTGTGGCGGCCATGGACCGAAGCAGCCCCAGCGCTGGCCATCGACGGCGCTGCGCCGACTGCCGAAGCCCGGCCTGCAATCGCCAGCGCACAGCCTCAGGCACTGGCTGCGCTGCGCGAGCGTCTGGATCAAGCCGGCCTGCAACCGTTATCCATCGACACCCAGGGCAACACGCTGCGGGTCAGTGGCCTGGTCGACAGTGATCAGCGCACCCGCTGGATCGAGGTACAGAGTTGGTATGACCGGACCTGGGGCAATGCGCCGGTGCTGCGCAACGACGTGCTGCCAGCACCGCCGCTGGTGCCGCCGCGGGTGCATTTCCAGGCGGTCTGGCTGGGCCCGCAACCCTATGTGCTAGGCGAGCGCGGCGAACGCCTCTACCCCGGTGCGGCGCTGGCCGATGGCTGGGTTCTGCAGCGTATCGAACACGATCGGCTGATTCTTGCCCGCCAGGGCAAGGAATTCGAGTTGACCCTATGAATCTGCGGGCCAGGCGGGAGCCAGCGGCATGAAAGTCGAGGCGCGCAAAGGGCCCGAGCCCACGGCCGGCAGCCTGCGCAGCGAGCCGGTGCAACCAGCCGCCGCCAGTGCCGCGACGGCTACCCGCGAGGCCTTCGAGAAAGCCATTCGCAACCGGCGTGCCGATATCGGCAAGTCGCTGCGCGGACGGCTCGAGCAGCTGACTCAGGTTCAGGTTCAGGACCCGACGATATTCAGCCCGCACCGCACCGCGCAGATTCTCCAGCACCTGATCGATGTCATCGTGCCGCACTTGGGCGCTGATGCGGAAACCGAAGCGGTGGCGCTGGCGTTGCTGCACGAAGAGATGCAACTGCAGCGCGACACCGAGGCTCACCTGGAAGCCGGCGCTGACCATGACGGCTGACCGCGAACTGCCAGGCGAGATGGACATGATCCCCGCGGCGCCGTCGCCGCGTGACTGCGCCCAGTGGCTGCACAGCCGCGGGCAGTCGTATGCACGCAGCGGCCAGGAGCGACGTGGCCTGACCTACCTGTTGATGGCCTATCGCATCTGCCCGGACGACATCCATATCCTGCGCAGCCTGATCGCCTTGTTCACTCAATCGGGTGACGGACGCCGGGCGCTCAATGCGCTCGACTACCTGATCGGCCTGGAAGGCGAGCACCCGTGCCATGCGCTGCTGCGCAGCCGCGCCCTTTGGGTCAGCGGCGATCATGCCGGCGCACGCGAGTGTTTTTCCCGTCACCTGCTGGGGCCTGCCCCGCCAAGGACTTCGAACCCATGAACCTCGCCCCACTCAACCGCCTGGCGCTGTTGGCATCGCAGCGCAGTGACGTGGTCATTGCCGCCTTCATGATGCTGGCCGTGGTGATGATGATCATTCCGTTGCCGACGATCATGGTCGACGCGCTGATTGCGGTGAACATCGCCTTCAGCCTGCTGGTGCTGGTAGTGGCGTTCTACGTTTCGCGTTCGGTGGATTTTTCCGCCTTGCCGCCGATCATCTTGCTCAGCACCCTGTTGCGCCTGTCGCTGTCGATCACCACAACGCGCTTGATCCTGTTGCAGGGCGACGCCGGCGAGATCGTCGCGGCCTTTGGCGAGTTCGTGATTGCCGGAGAGGTGGTGATCGGCCTGGTGGTGTTCCTGATCATTACCGTGGCCCAGTTTCTGGTGATCACCAAGGGCGCCGAGCGGGTCGCCGAGGTGGCCGCACGCTTCACCCTGGACGCCATGCCCGGCAAGCAGATGAGCATCGACAATGATCTGCGCAACGGCGATATAGAGCCGGCGCAGGCCAAGCAGCGGCGCTCCCTGCTGGAGCGCGAGAGTCAGCTGTACGGGGCCATGGACGGGGCCATGAAGTTCGTCAAGGGTGACGCAATCGCCAGCCTGGTGATCCTGTTCGTCAATCTGCTCGGCGGCATGGCCATCGGCATGGCCAAACGCGGGCTTTCGTTCAGCGAAGCCAGCCATACCTATTCGCTGTTGACCGTCGGCGATGGTTTGATCGCGCAGATCCCGGCACTGCTGATCGCGGTCGCCGCCGGCATCGTGGTGACCCGCGTTGCCAGCGATGACGACCAGGACCTGGGCAGCGAGATCATCGGCCAGCTGGGCTCTAACCAACGCGCGTTGACCCTGACCGCCGTTATCCTGCTGGCAGTGGCGTTCATTCCCGGTTTCCCTGCGTTGGTCTTCGTGTTCATCTCGGCGATTCTGGGTGCCGCCGCTTGGGCCTTGCACCGGCGCCAGGCGCGCCATGCCCTGACCCAGAGCGTGCCCGCCACGGCAATCGATCAGTCAGGTGCAGCCGGTGCAACCGCTTCGGTGGAGCGCTTGCCGGAGCCGGTGGAGCCCGAGCGGCGCATCATGCTGCAGGTCGGCCAGACCCTGGCCCTGCACCTTACTGCGGACGAACTGCGCGAGCATGCCGAGGACGCGCGCCAGGCGGTGATGCAGCAACTGGGCATCGAGCTGCCCGAGGTGGGAACGCGGATCGATCCCGGTATGGCCGCCGATCAGTTCGCGGTCCTGCTCGAAGGCATTCCGATCAGCGCCGGTCCGTTGCCTGCCGCCCACCTGTGGGTGCGCGACGATCCGCTGCACGTGCAGTTACTCGACGTGGAGCCGCAGTCCGCCATGGCCTTGGTGGGGCGCAGTGACACGCTGTGGGTCGACCAGGTTCACCGCGAGGCGCTGGAACAGGCCGGCATCGGCTTTCATGGGCTGGAACAGGCGCTGGGGGCGCACCTGCAGACCGTGTTGACGCGCTACGCTGCGGACTTCATCGGCATCCAGGAAACCCGCCGCCTGCTCGACCGCATCGAAGCCGACTATCCGGAGCTGGTACGCGAAGCCCTGCGGCACACTTCGCTCCAGCGTCTGGCGGACATCCTGCGCCGCCTGCTCGACGAGGGTATCGCCTTGCGCAACCTGCGTGGCCTGCTCGAGGCCTTGGTGGAGTGGGGCCCGCGCGATCTCGAACTGCATGTACTGAGCGAACACGCCCGCGGCGCGCTGGCACGCCAGATCTGTCATCGCTACGCCGACGAGCACCGGGTCATCGCTGCCTTCGTCCTCGCCCGACCTGCCGAGGACGCGATTCGCCAGGCGCTGCGGCGCACCGAAGCAAGCCGCAGCGCCGGCCTGCCGGACGCGCTCGGCCAGGCGCTGCTGGAGCAATTGCGTCAAGCGTTCAACCGCACGGACGACGACTTTCAAGTGGTGTTGATGGTGTCGGCCGATCTGCGCCGCTATCTGCGCCAGTGGCTGGTGCGCCACGACCTGGAAATCCCCGTGCTGTCCTATCAAGACCTGACCCGAGAATTCACCTTGCATACATTGCGCTCCATCGCCCTGCCCGGCAGCCCTGCGGCTGCGCTTGCTGCTCCCGATGCGGGAGTCATGGCATGAACCAGCTGTCGATGCACACCCGCCGGCTGCGTGGTCTGCTGCGCCGAGTGCCGTGCGCCGGCGCATGGCTGGCGCTTGCGCTGGCCGGGCCGGCACAGGGGATGAACTTCGATCCGACGCCCAGTGAAACGGTGCAATTGAGCGTGGGTGAGGGGCGGATCCTGCGCTTTGCCGCGCCCGTGGAATCGGTGTTCGTCGCCGACAACGCGGTCGCCGACATTCGCATCGTTTCGCCCGGCGTAGCCTATGTGTTCGGCAAGACAGACGGCCAGACCAACCTGATTGCGCTAGACGCCCAACAAGCATCACAGGGCAGCGTGGGCGTAAGCGTCCGCCCGCCGATCGGCACAGCGCTGCAGCAGCACAACCCGGACAATCAGGTGCAGGTGCGCAGCCAGGGCAAGCGCTTGCTGGCCGACGGTGCGGTGGCCGACATCGACAGCGCCATCGAACTCAACGCCTTGCTGGTCAGCAGCGCAGCGGCGGGCGTGCCGCCGATCAACGCCGCGACCTACAACGGCTCGCCCCAGGTCAATATCCGTGTGCGCTTTGCCGAGGTCTCCCGCGAGCAGTTGCTGCGCTACGGGGTCAACTGGAATGCCCTGATCAACAGCGGCTCGTTTTCCTTCGGCCTGATCACTGGCGGCCCGCTGGCCAGTTCGGCGGTGGCCGGCGCTACCAACCTGTTGTCGGCCGGGTTCAACTCCAGCAGCGCCAGCGTCGATGTACTGCTCGACGCCTTGCAGAGCAACGGCTTCCTGGAAATCCTCGCGGAGCCGAACATCACCGCGCTGAGCGGGCAGACCGCCAGCTTCCTGGCCGGTGGAGAGATTCCCGTGCCCGTCCCGGTCGGCAACCAGTTGATCGGCATCGACTACAAGTCGTTCGGCGTTTCCTTGCAGTTCACCCCGACCTTGCTGCCCAACAAACGCATCGGCCTGCAGGTCCGACCGGAAGTCAGCAGCCTGTCGACCACCAGCCAGGTACAGATCAGCGGGTTCAGCGTCCCTAGCTTCCAGGTCCGCCGGGCCGACACCCGGGTCGAAGTCGGCAGCGGGCAAACCTTCGCCATCGCCGGGCTGTTCCAGCGCAGCAGTTCGCAGGACATCGACAAGCTGCCGCTGCTGGGCGACGTACCGGTGCTGGGCAATCTGTTCAGGTCCAAACGCTTCCAGCGCAGTGAAACCGAACTGGTCATCCTGATCACCCCCTACATCGTCGAGCCGGTGGCCGATCGCAGCCTGGCCACACCGCTTGACCCTGCCAGCGACAACCCGGCCTGGCGGCTGGCGGGAGGCAACGTTGCGCTCACTGCCCACACGGAGTTCGGCTTCTATGTGGACTGAACCTGTAGGGCGTGAACCTGCGTGGGCTCATCGTCGATGGATGGCCTGCTGCAGAACATTGGCCTGTGTCGCGTCCCTGCTGATGCTTGGCGGGTGCGCCACCGAACTGGACACCGCGGACGACTCCGTGGATTACTTGCAGCTGCGCGACGATCCGTCGACGGGCGCTGCGCGCACCGTGCCGGCAGCGTGCACGGGTGCCGATAACATCGCAGGCCGCGCGCGCTTGCCGCTGGGCTGTGCCAATGCCGTAAACCTGCAGCGCATGGTGCAAGACACCCGCGACCTGCACCAGGGGCAAGCCATGGGACCGACCCTGGCGGCGCCCGTGGGTCGCGCCGCGCAACAGTACCTGCTTGGGGAAACGGCCGATCTGGAGCGCAGGCGCGAGTTGGAGCGTGAACGTCTGGCCGCACCGGCGCCCTGAGATTCAGCGAGCCTGGCGCGCGAGAATGCCGAGGGCGCGAGCGCGGTCGGCCGGATCCTGCAGCACCTTGATGGCCCGTGCCTTGCCGATCAACGCCATCCGCTCGCTTTCGCTCAGGTCGGGCAGTTCGGCAGCAATGCGCTGCTCCTGGCCGGCCAAAGTCAGCACCAGCAGTTGCTGACGCAGGTGACTGGGACGTGCCAGTGGCGAGCGGACCACCTGTGCCATGCGCTCGACGGCCTCGTTCGGCTGACTGCCAAGCGCATGAGCCAAGGCCAGGTTGGTACTGATATCCAGGTTCTGCGGGGCCAGCTCATGGGCCTGGCGCAGCGCGGCGATGCCCTGCGCCTGCCGGCCCGCGAGCATCGCGGCAGTACCCAGGCGATTGTAGGCAGTGGCCGTGCCGATCAGCGGTGCTGCCTGCGCCAGGGTGTCACTGGCGCGACTGACTTCGCCGCTCTGCAGCAACGCGGTGCCCAGGCCCAGCAGCGCCCGCGGCTCCTTGCTCTGGTTGACCAGCACGCCACGGAAAGCCCGCGCCGCGCCTTGAGGATCGCCGCTGGCCAAACGCGCTTCACCCAACTGCAACATGACCTCGGGCGCCTCCTGGGACAGTACGGCGGCACGCTCATAGAGCGCCACTGCCGAAGAAGGATCGCCGCGACGATCGACCTCGGCCGCCAGTTGCATCAATCGCGCGCCGTCATCGCTGGGCGGTGCCTGCGTGGCGCAGCCGCCCAACAGCACGCAGGCCGCCGCCAGTACCGTGATCGGCAGAGACTTTCCAGGTCTTGAAAAACCCACTACACCCCTCCCCCTGAATGCTGACAAAGGGCTGAGTGAACCCTACCCAGATGACAGTCCGGTGACAACACGCACTTGCATGGGGTGCAAGGCTTGCAGTGCGTGGCGCGTTTGCCGACCGTCACAAAAACGCAAAGTGCGCGCGGCTACACTCGGCCCGTTCAATCAATCGGCAGGAACGCACAGCGCATGAGCCAGCACGGCCCAGACATCATTGCCAGATCCAGCCAGCGCTCGCCCGGCACGCCGGGGCTGCTCAGCGTATTGGTGATCCTGGGCATGCTGGCCGGGCCCAGCGCCTGGGCCACAACCGATGCTGCGCCGGCCTGGGCTGCGCAACCCTATCCGTACCTCATCATCGACCAGGATGTACGGGGCGTGCTGCAGGAGATGGGCAGCAACCTCGGTATCGCGGTGGTCATCGCCGACGCCGTCAAGGGCAAGGTTCGCGGCAAGGTGCGTGGCGACAGCGCCGCCGATTTTCTCGCCGCGTTGAGCACCGCCAACGGGCTTGGCTGGTACTTCGATGGCAGCACGCTGTTCGTCGACAGCGCCAACGACACTGCGGCGCGCACCTTCGACACCGGCACGCTATCGGCCGCTGCGGTTCAGGACGCGCTGGCCCCGCTGCTTGCCGGAGGCCCGCGCGCCCGGCTGAGCGTCGATGCCAACGCGCGCACGGTGCGCGCGGCCGGCTCGCCAGGCTA